>DYNM01000023.1 GCA_020721065.1 Thiocystis violascens
CCACGCGCTGCTGACTACCAACCCATCATAAAATAACGATATTATGAAAAACCCGTATTTAATTCAAATTAGTGCGCGGGTTTTTATGTGCTTGGCGATCAAAGCGATTTAGAAAATAGGCGCGGGCAGCAAAGAGAGTGCGGCTGGGAATGAATTATCTGCAATCGGTGGTAGTTAGATGTCTCGCAACAAGAGGCGTTGGCAGGGTGGGAAATCGTCAAAAGACATAGCAACAAAAATAGGAGTAACGCAATTAAATTGCGGCAATTCTGCTGCGCTGCATTTAATCACCTGCGCCAGCCATTTTCGTTGAAAAAATGCTGATTTTTTACGATCAGGAGTTTCGTTAGCCATTGTTGTTACAGCTAAAAGCACCATGAAAAAAACCAAATCTACAAAAAATCCTGAGCGTGTTAAAAAAGTCCAGAGCTTTCTCGGAAGTAGCGTAGATGACTACATTGCAGCTCGCGTACTATTCTTATCAAGCCTGCCGCAACAAGCCGCAATTCTTTCAAGCACATCTATTGAGAAGTGCTTCAAGGCGATGCTTGCTTTTAATGGCAACGAAAGTCACGGGCACTTGAAAAAAGCGCACTGGAAAAGTGTAAGAAATTTTGATATAGAGCTTTATGACTCTCTTAATCAAGATTTTTTGGAATTAAATCAGAAAGTGTACCTTCTGAGATACACAAACGATCTTCCATCTGGATACAATCTTGTTATTGCCTCAAGAGAATATCTCGCAGAACTAGATCAAACAATTTTATCTATCTGTCGTCGTTTCCAATTTGGCGAACGCGACGAAAGCTATCGACTTAGCAAACTTGAGCATTTAGTGTCTATACGAGATAAGCGTGTTTATGAAGAAAATCATGTTCTAAATGGAGAGCCTAAAGAGCAATTTATTTATAGAGAGTCACAGTTCGTATTCGAGATAAGGAATCTGACGTCTGGAAAATTGTTTGAAATCAATTACCGAGCATTCGGTAAGCCCAAAAATCAAAGTTTTTCACGTTCTGGGTTCACTCCATCGAAAGATTCAAATAATTCATTTGAACTTAGCTTTGACAATAAAGAGGATATTTGAGGTAGGACTATAAGCCGCAAGAATTATTGGAGGCTCTGAATGAAAGCGATTAACCCGATTATTGAAGACTAGGAGTTACGCAGTTGGATTCCCAAGCTCCTGATTTTATTGAAACTTGGCTCATGCGGCGCACAAGCGCATTTTCATAAAATTCAGAGAGTTGCAGTTTCAACTGCGTAACTCCTAAAGACATTCATGCTTTTCGTGCCGAATATGCACAGCGATATGGCGATGACTTAAAGGCGATTTGTGATGCTGCCCGGCACAAACAAGTGCAAAGTGGGCATGAGATTGTGAGTTTTTTTCAGTAAGCACAACCTGCCAATTCACACTTGAGACTAACAAACCATTTCAGCGGATCACCGTCGGCATCCGCTGAATTCAAACCTTTAGCGTTTATCCCACCCAATCCACCGGGCGCTGCTGGTCAGGACGCAGTTTGGTGGTGAAATACTCATCCGCATCATCTAAATCAACCGCTGCACCCGCTGCGTTGATTAACGGTTGCTCGTAATCTTTCCAACCGCGCAAGCCGGTTTTTAAGGAGACGACCGTTTGATAACCCAAGACATTGAGCGAATAAGCCGCTAATACGCTGCGATACCCAGACCGACAAATCACGATGATTTCTCGCGCTCGTGCCTGCACCAATTCAGGTACCGTTTCTTCATAGTCCCATTCACACGCAGATTCTAAAATACCACGCGGTACGTTAATAGAACCAGCTATGTGCATCGCCGCAAATTCATCCGGTTCGCGCACATCAAGCAATAATAAATCAGGATTGTCCGCTAACCGTTCTTCTAAATCCCAAGGCATGATCTCTTGCACATCGCTTAAATGACTGTGCATTAAGTCTAAAAAGGTTTTCATTGGCTTTTCTCGTTGTAGGTTAATTCAGTTGGGTTGCACCGCCGCAATACACGCTTGACCTAGTGCTAATCCACCATCATTTGTCGGCACTTGTCGCGGTATCAATACGCGCAGCCCCGACTTTTTTAATTGCTGCGTCACGCATTCCATTAACAGCCGGTTTTGCCACACGCCACCCGCCAGCGCGACAGTCTCTAATCTCTGTTGCTGCGCCATTTGCTGCGCTAACATGCTGATTGTGTTGCTTAAACCAACGTGAAAACGCGCCGCGATCTGCTCGCTGGCGACGCCGTGCGCCATATCCGCCAGCAGCATTTCCCACAACGGCGCAGCATCAAGCACCGTCGCCGTCGCCGTCGTCACCAGCGCCAGCGGATACCCCGCGCCAGCCGTCGTGATCGCGCCCGTCGCTAACTGTTCCAGCATCTGCGCGGCTTGCCCTTCGTAGCTCATCCGCGCTCCCGCGCCGAGCGCCGCTGCGACGGCATCAAATAACCGCCCCGCCGAACTGCTTAACGGCGCATTGACGCCCCGCGCCAGCAGTTGTCGCACCAGCGCCAGCGGTTGTCGCTGCGCCAGCTCGCGCAGCAGCGGTAAATCGGCATGGCGACTGTGCAGCGCGTCCCAACCGGCACTCTCCAACTGCGCGACCAGATTGCGCCAAGGCTCTCTGATCGCCATCGCTCCGCCCGGCAGCGCCACCGGCTTGAAATGGGCAACGCGCTGATAATGCTGATAATTGCCGACTAAAAACTCACCGCCCCACAGCGTCCCGTCTGCGCCGTAGCCCAAACCATCTAACACGATGCCGAGCACCGCACCTGCCGCGCTCGTCCAGCCGTGTTCTGCCAGCACGGCGGCGAGATGCGCATGATGATGTTGGACGGCAATCACCGGCACTGACTTTTGTGCGCCCCAGTCGCGTCCGAGCTGGCTGGCGTGATAATCAGGATGCAAATCAACGGCATATCGCTGCGGCTGGCAGCGCCATAATTCCGGTAAGCGCGTCAACTGCTGCGCCAGCTCTTGTGCCACCCGCACGCTGCCAAGATCGCCCAGATGCGCCGATAACACCGCTTGCCCATCGCGCAGCAAGCAGCAGGTGCTTTTCATCTCGCCGCCAAATGCCAGCACCGGCGGCAGCTCGGCAAATTCATCTGCCAGTCGCAGCGGTGCAGGTGCAAATCCGCGAGCGCGTCGCAGCACTCGCGTTGCACCAGCGGCCTCACGCAGCACCGAATCATCAACGCGATTGACGATAGCGCGGTCGTGCAGCAGCAGCGCGTCGGCGATGTCCGCCAATTGCCGCTGCGCCTCGGCGTTGTCAGTACACGGCGGCTCACCACTGCGATTGCCGCTCGTCATCACCAGCGGGCGCGTCCACTCGGTCAGCAGCAGATGATGCAGCGGGCTGGACGGCAACATCATTCCCAACGTGCTCTGTTGTGGCGCAACCAGCGGCGGCAACGGCGGCGCATCTGCGCGTTGCCGCAGCAACACAATTGGCGCTGCCGCACTCGTCAACGCTGCGCTTTCCGCCGCAGTCACCCAGCAATAACGCTGAATCACCGCCAGATCGCGTGCCATCAGCGCCAGCGGTTGCTCAGGACGCCGTTTGCGCTGGCGCAGGGTGGCGACCGCAGCGGCGTTGTGCGCGTCGCAGGCGAGATGAAAACCGCCGTTGCCTTTGAGCGCGATGATCTGTCCCGCCGCCAACAGGTCACTGGTCGCAGCGATGACATCCGCTGCGCTGTGTTCCAACCGCTGACCCGTCGCCGTGACCAGCCACAGTTGCGGGCCGCAGACCGGACACGCAGTCGGTTGGGCATGAAAGCGGCGATCCGCAGGATCGGCATATTCGGCCGCACACGCCGCACACAGTGGAAATGCCGCCATGCTGGTGTTGGCGCGGTCATACGGAATCTGCGCCACGATGCTGAAACGCGGCCCGCAGTGGGTGCAATTGGTGAAGGCGTAACGATAACGGCGATTGGCGGGGTCGCGGATGTCGGCGCAGCAGGCGGCGCACGGCGCAGCGTCGGGAACGATGCCGGTTGTGAGCGCAGTGGCGGTGCTGGCGCTGATGACGAAGGTGCGAGCGGGCTGCGGCGCGGGATCGGCGCTGCGTTCCAGCGTTTCCAGCCGCGCTAACGGCGGACATTCCGCCCACAATCGCGCACAAAATTGATCGAGCGCGGCGCGACTGGCTTGGGCGTGAATCAACACGCCGTCGCCGTCGTTGCGCACCGCGCCGACGATGCCGCCCTCCTGCGCCAAACGCCACACGGTCGGGCGCAAACCGACGCCCTGCACCAGGCCGCGTATGCGGATGATTTCAGCGATCACGCGGGATATTGATGACTATCGGAATCACTTTCCAGCAACAGTTGATAAGCATCTTTGATATTTGTTTCCAATGCGGTTAAATCTTCACCTTGGCTAAATACATTAGGAATTTCTTTAAGCCGCCCCACATACCAACCATCATCTTGCCAGTATTCAAGTGTAAAACTGTGCCACATATTGACCTCCGCTAAACAATTTACTTCTCACCTTCAATCAATTGTACCACCGGCAAATTTTGCACTGCAACCAACAGCTTGGCAATTGCATGATCGGCAGCAAAGATGCAATCTGCATATTTAAGAATAGCGGCATTATCCATTGCCGCAAGTTGCGTGATCTGCGCTGCTTCACACGCAGCGAATAACTGAATGTTGGCGTTATGCACATCAGCAGCAAAATAGAGTTCATACACGAGCGCGTTAATCAGTTGCTCAAATTTATCGGCGTGTTTATCAGCGATGTCACGCTTCAAATTGAGTACAACATCCACAAGGGTTTCAATATGCTGCTGCTGTTTAAGCGTACTGTCTGGAATAGGAAACGGGCGCAGGTATTCGGTTTTGAAACGATAATAATCACCGCGCAATGTATTTCCAGTTGCCTTGATGAAATACCAAATGATCGTTGAATTCAGCAATCCCAAAAAGTAACGTGGACTTTCTTTGATATCTGTTTTGAATGCGAGGCTATACAGCGTCGTCGTGTGATACAGATCACCACTGGCATCTAAAGTTAATTCTGGACGAGCACAAATGTCTGGCGTCATTAACTTAACTGAATCAAATTCAACCAAGTTTTTAGGATAAATATAGGCATAAAATTGTTCGCCGTGCATTCTCCCGCGTTCGCGTTCGCCGAGAGCATGGCGATTCGTTTCTAAATATGTCCAACCTAATGGAAACTGCTGTTTTATTTCAGTCTGTGTCATTAACCGTGCTTGTCGTTCATTGATCCAATATGGAAAAATCACGACGTTTTTAGGACGCGCTGGTTGATAGCGATGAACATCTTTTCCCATTAAAAACGGGCGCGTCAAACCACGCTCAATCTCAATCTCAACGTCAAGCTGTTTGGAATAACAGCGCAAGATGTCGCCATCTTCTTCAAGCAATTTGAGCACATAAATTTTATCGGCGCTGGTTTGCAAGCCAACAAATATCTTGCGGGTTATTTCGCCCAAGGTGCGTGGATGTTGTTGCAGACGCTGTAAAACATCAGAAGCTGCACCGAGCGTAAAATCCCAATCATTGTTAATTGGTGCTGGCAATTGCCCGTAAGCTAAATCTGGGTGCTGCGAGCGATAGTTGACTGCTCGCAATACTTCGTCACTGTTTTCTAAACTGCGCACTTCTAATAAATGAAAATTCATTTGTGGCTGCGCCGATAAAAACAGCAAACAAGTATAAGTGGTTGCTTCATCAAATACTTGCTGCGCCCCAAAGCGCACGATTTCCCGCAATGCCTGCCGTTCAGTTAAAAAAGTGCGTAAACCAACACCAAACTTTGCTTGGAAAAACTTGTGCGGCACAATATAGGCAAGTTGCCCCTGCGTATTTAATAACTCAAAACCATGCTCTATAAATAACACATAAAGATCAAAGTTTCCTTTTGCGGATTGTTTGAACCGCTCCCGATATAACGGAATAAAATCGGGTTGGGTTTGTTGCAAGCCCTGCACGCGCAAATAAGGCGGATTGCCGATCACGATGTCAAAACCATCACGCACATCAAACATCCATGCTGGATCAAAAAAAGCAGCCGCTAGGCTTTGGTCATAAGGATTCCATTCCATCAACTTTTGCGCCAGATCGGGTTGAAAACCATCTTTTAACAACAACGCGCCTAATTGAGCGCGAGCATTTTTATCATCAGTGCGACAGTTTTCTTTAGCAGCCTGCGTCCGCGCATTAAAATGTCTTTTGCGCACACGTTTTAACTCAGCTTTAATCGCATCAATGTCGTTTTTATAAGCACTGATGCCAGCTTGATCTGGAGCTTTAATAGCAATCAAACTATTTGCAGCAACAAATTTTGTTTCTAAATTCGGCAATGGACGAATGCCACGATTTGGACGTTCGGCATCAATTGTTTCGTTGACGATCAGCGAAATAAAAAAACGCAGTTTCGCAATCTGTACTGCAATCGGTTGAATATCGACGCCATAAATGCAGTTTTCAATAATAAACAGCTTGCGTCCATAATCCAACTCGTTACGCTCAAACGCATTCTCAATATCATCCCGTTGATTGCGTAATTCCGCCAACACCTTTTCTCTAAAATCGCCGTCTTCAATTGCTTCGGCGTCCCGCATCAATTGATTTACCCGCGCCACTTGCCGCGATTTCCACTCCTGATTACGCGGATCAAGTTTGCTTAAAACATGCACCAATTTAAGCAACATTCCCATCGGAAATGCGCCAGAACCGCAAGTTGGATCAAGCACTTTAATTCGATCAATTGCAGCAATAAGCGCCTTAGTTTCCGTGTCGCTAAAATTCGGCGTTTGCTCACTATAAGATAACAGCAACAACAGTTTGTTGCGCAATTCAACAGAATATGTTGTCTCGGCAGGTTCTAAAACTTTAGCCAGATAAATCAACAAGGCTTCATCAACCATATAGGCGACGATTTCACGCGGCGTATAAAAAGAGCCGGTTTGTTTACGAGCGGTTGTAGATGTTTCTGGATTATAAGAAGCCAGCAAATTTTCAAACACCTTGCCTAACAATTCCGGGTCAAGCGCGACTTCTTCTTCAACTGGCGTATTTTCATCGACGGTGAATTTGTAACTATTCAAAATATGAATCAGTCCTCGTGTTCTATACACCTTATTTCTAGTAGCAAATACCTCATTCAAATCAACTATAAATTCATCAGCAAAAAACAACTTATTTGGAACATGCAGCGCGTTATCGTCTCGATCTGAAAATCCGTCGATGCGAACGCAGGTATTACGACCATTGATTTTTTCTGGTTTATCCAAACATTCAAATAAACCGCCGTTCAAAAAAGGAACATCTTTGAATAACTCCAACACTTCATCTGTAGAATGAAACAAATGCTCATAACGATAAATGTTATGAATGCAAAAATGGCTATCTTGACCGCCGACTTTATTTTTGCCACGAAAGCGCCGTTTTTCACCCATGCTAGTATTGAGCGTTGCAAAAAACAGGTTTTGCAAAATCGCTTGATAATAGTGGCTTGCTTCTGGAGCTTGCAGTGGACTAACTTTAAGAATGGCGTTTAATTCCTGAAGATCAAATAATTTGTTAGACACTAAACCGCGTTCTTTTATAAACCAAATAAAAATCAAGCGAGTAATTAAACGAATCACGCCGGTTGCATTGCGAACGTCTTCACTGTCATTACTTCCTGTTGGAAATTTAACCGTTTGAATTGCCCAAAAATACCAATTAGCCAGCTCCCGATAAAAGTTTTTATTGAGTTCTTGCGTAGACAATACCGCAATCCACGCATCATAAAGATCGCGGAAATTTGTTGGGCGCTGTTTACGTTCACCAATTAAAGTGCTAAACGTCAACTCAGATAAAATATCCAGATGAGCGCGATGCGGTGCCGAGCAACACACATCTTTAATAACCGTGATGCGGCTATGAATCACATCACGACTGGAATCACGCAAATGAACGCGCCGGTCAATCACCGCCAAAGACAACAATTGCCCATGACGAAACAACACAATTGCAGGCATTGGAAAGCGGCGATTAAGTTCTCGCGTAATAGATGCAAATTGCGTCCGCGACCACGTTTCCCCGCTTAAATCGACTGCTAAAAAAACAAAGGATTCAATTTGATTGGGCAACAGTTGCGGCGCGTGATTGAACAAGTTTGGTGATGCAGCCAACAGCGGAATGTCATCATCGGTTAATTGAAATAAAAACGCACAAGACAGCCATTGATCGGCAGCCAATTGAGCGCGATTAAACGGCGGATAGTTTGGAGCTTGCTGTTCGATACAGGTAAGAAATTCCTCGGCGCTGTTACCGAAATCAGCGGTTTTATCGCTGTGATAACCGAGCGTATTGAATAACGCGATGGCAGCGGTTTTTAGCGGTTGCTGCGTAAACGCCAATAATGCCGTTTGCAATGCTTGGCGACGTTCAAACCGAGGTTCTGACATGGGTGGTTATCCTGTTGACTAAATCTGTTTAACTTGTAAAACTTTGATATTTATTTGCTATAATTTGTCTATGAACAGCAAACACCGCAAAACGTTAGAAGCCATTTTCGCCAAGCCAACGAGCGCCAACCTAGAATGGGCGCGGATTGAAATGTTATTTATTGCTGTTGGTTGCCAATTGATTGAAGGACGCGGCTCACGGGTGCGCTTTGTGTACGGCAACCATGTGGGCACTTTTCACCGACCACATCCCGCAAAAGAAGCCAAAGCATATCAAGTTGAAGCAGCTTGTGCTTTTTTAACACTCATAGGAATTACACCATGAATCGCTGGACATATAAAGGCTACAGCGCCCGCATTGAGTTTGATGAACGCGATGACATTCTAATTGGTCACTTAGTTGGTCTGACTGATATTGTGAGCTTTCATGCTGATACCGTTGCTGATTTACGTTTTGCATTCATTGAAGCCGTCGATGATTATTTAGAAACCTGTCAAAAAATTGGCAAAACACCGCAAAAAGGCGTTGAGCACCAAATAACAGTAATAGAACCGTGTCGCAAAACAGTATGCGAATTGGCAAAATGAGTAACCAAGCACGCAAAATATCATTCAGCGGATTGATTCTCGTGCAATGTTTGACGCATCATCGCCTCACCTTCCGCACGAGAAACATCACGCTCTCCAATTTTCCATGCACCGGTTTCAAAAAAATCATCAGTTAATTCTGGCGCATCATCGGGATCAACTGTTGCTTCAATAGCCAGCATGTATGTTAGCCTCACCGAATGCTATTTAATCACCAACCACGTCACAAGGTCAAAATCAGTGGTGGATTGAATGCGTTGTGCAGCAGCGATTAGCTTACCACCCCGACTTGCAAACAGATTACCAGAATTTTTTGCATTAAACTGTTTTGCAATTGCCGCCACTGCTTTAATCAACAGCGCGTTATATTGCGACATCTCTTGACCATGCTGCGTTTCAACATCAAACAAATCACACAATTGGGCATAGGGTTTTGTTTGCCCCACACTCAGCGCCCGCCAAATCTCCAATATCTGTTTTGGGCTGGTGAAATGATAGCGCACTGTGCCATCAATGTTCACATAAACTAAAAAATATGGATGCAACGGATTCACTGCATCTGCGTCATCACCAGCCAATCGCTGCCGTAAACAAAAGATCACGCCAGCTTTAATCGACGGATAATCTTCACACACCGGCACCACTGCATAAAGACCCAATGGCGCGTTGTCAAGTAACAGCCGATTTGCTTGAATAAACTGATTTAATTCTAGCCGAAAATCATCAAGTGTAAATGCAGTAAGCGCCACTGTATCATTAAAATCTTCTAAATCGAACACTTCATCTTTAAGTCGCAATAATTGCTGATCACGATAACACCAATGTTCTTCAGTAGTGTCAGATGATTTTTCTGGCAACAAGATATTATCCTCTGCCGTCGCAGTAATATCGACCAACGCCATGCGTGTCTCGACGCGACTTTGCAGCTTGATATAATCCTCTAAATCAGGCGTTGGCCAAAAATTGATTAACTGAATATCAGCATTCAAGCTACCGATGCGATCAATACGCCCAAAACGTTGAATAATTCGCACTGGATTCCAATGAATATCATAATTCACTAACAAATCACAATCTTGTAAATTTTGCCCTTCAGAGATGCAATCTGTCGCAATTAAAATATCAATCTCACCTGTTTGGGGCATAGAGTGCATTTGTTCACGGCGTTTTGCTCGCGGCGCAAAATTCACCAAAATCTGTGTAAAATCAACTTGACCAAAGGTGCTGCGATTCGGAATGTTGCCACCGGAAACCAAAGCAAGATGAACCTTGAGCGTATCTTTTGCCCATGATTCCAGCGCCTGATACAGATAAGCAGCAGTATCAGCGAATGCACAAAAAATTAACACTTTACGATTTAACTCACCATTACGATTCGTGGTTGGATGCGCCACTTTTTCTGCAATAATTGCTTTCAGTGCGGCTAATTTTGCATCCCGCGCCACCGTGATAGTTTGCGCAATTGCCGCCAATGATGACAACTGCTGTTTATCCGCAGCTAAATCACTTAACCATGCCGCAATATCTAAATGCGCCATCTGAAACTGGAGCTTGCCGCCAACTTGAAAAGCGTCTAACAAATCTTCATCTTCTTCATCAAATACTTCAGTTTGCACCGTTGCCGTCGCTTGCAATTGCTGCGTTTGAAATTGCCGCAAACGCTGTTCGAGCGTTGCAATTTTTTCCACCGTGCGCTGCATTGTAATAGCAAACGAAGACACCGAACTTTCTAAACGTTTTAGAAAATTTACCTTCATCATGCCAATCAAAAAGGTTTCACGAGTGGCTTGCGTAAAATTCACTTGCTTGTGTGGCGCATATTCTGCTGTAAACTCGGGCAAAACATAATACGCAGGATTAAACAGTGACAACTTATAATCACTGATTGCTTCACTCAGTTTCTGATATGACGGGAACTGCTGCTGCAAATCAATGTCAGAAAAAATGGAGCGTGGTTTTTTGCGGCGGGGAAATTGCCCAATCTGAGCAAGTGATGTCTGATAATGCTTGTGTAAATGCTTGCGTGAACGCGCAATCGTTAATTCATCCAACAGCGTAAAAAATCCCACAGATAACTTAGCCATTAACGCGCTGGCATCTTGATTATCAGACTGCGCCCATTCTATAAACGTTTGTTGTGCAACCCGCAAAGTGTCTTTAATACTGCGAATGCCAAACGCTTGATTAAAAGCATCATCGCATCCTTCAGTAATTAAATCAATTTGGGTTCTCAAATCCTGCAAATCATTATTCACAGGCGTTGCCGATAACAACAATACCCGCGTCTTGACGCCAGATTGAACGATGTCTTCCAATAACCGTTCATAACGACTTTTGCGCATGACGCGACCGTTATCATCACGTTTGCCGCGCAAGTAATGTCGGAAATGGTGCGATTCATCAATCACAATGAAATCAAATTGATTCCAATTGAGCGTTGCTAAATCGACACCATCCACTTTACCGCTGCTGCGCGACAAATCGGTATGCGATAAAACCGTATATGCAAAACGATCCCGTACAAAAGGGTTTAATTCGCTGTTATTTTGTGCCAGATAAACAGTCCAATTCTCTCGCAAACGTTTCGGACAAAGCACCAGCACCCGTTGATTGCGCAATTCATGGTATTTAATCACCGCCAGCGCGGTATAGGTTTTGCCCAAACCAACGCTATCTGCCAAAATGCAGCCATTGTGCGCATTGATTTTGCGCAGTGCGCCCTTGACGCCATCGCGTTGAAAATCAAATAACGCTTGCCAAATCGCGGAATCAACTAGCGCGGTTTGTTCAAATAACGCCGCATCGCGTTCTTGACTGATTAAAAATCGTTCAAAGACATGATACAGCGTTTTGTAATAAATAAACTCAGCAGCATGATTGACATACAATTGCTCTAAATAATGCAGTACTGCATTTTTCACATCGACAACCAATTGTGGATTGTTCCATAATTCGTCAAACCATGATTTCAAATCAGCACGGTCACGGTCGCCATCAACAATTAAGTTTAATTCAATGTTTGGTGTAACGGATAAACCTAAACCGCGCTGCGTAAAATTAGAACTTCCCAATAGCGCATGTTCTCGACGTCCATCATCAATATGATACAGTTTGCCATGTAATAAATTCGCTTGCTGCATGGAGCGAATTTCAACCTTTTCTCGTATCCAATCAGCACAGCGTCGCGCTACATCACGCTGGCGCAATCGATTGGCTAAATCTAAACCTTGATCTTCAATGTTAAACGCTTTTTTATCTGTTTTATGTGGATCAAGAGCGGTAATAAAACTGGGTTCACCAAACAAAAAACGCAGATGCTGAATGTGATCTAATTCCGTCGCCAGCGCGTCATAAGCATAAATCGTGAAATAGGCAGAAACTATAGCTAATTGACTGTCAGCAGTGACACGCTGTCTTAAAAAATCAACGACTTTTCCGCGCTGATGATTATCAAGGATACCGTGTAGTTCAGACACTAAAGATGCTTTTTTTGACATGATTTGAAATTTCCTGATTGCTTCAATTCTTAACAATGTTTGGTTGTCGCGTTATGTGCTTTCAAGCAGTTGCACTACTGGTAATTGCCGCACTGCAACCAACAGCTTGGCAATAGCATGATCGGCAGCAAAAATATAATCTGCATATTGCAGAATAGCAGCATTATCCATTACCGCAAGTTGCGTGATCTGCGCCGTTTCACACGCAGCGAATAACTGAATGTTGGCGTTATGCAAATCAGCAGCAAAATAGAGTTCATACACGAGCGCGTTAATCAGTAGCTCAAAGCGTAACTCAGCAGAATTCAAAATTGCAGTGACAAGTGTTTCTAAAACTAACTTTTGTTGATCCAGCGCCGCCGGAATAGGCAACTGGCTGATAGACATGGGCTTGAATTCAAAAAATCCGTTTGCTTTACTGGCACAGAATCGCTGACTCCACCACCACGACAGCCGAGAATTTAACACCGCCAGTAAATAACGCCAATCGCTTGCAACAATAATGCTAGTTTTATCATTGCTGTAAAAACCGTTAAGATCGGCTGCATAATTTACCGTGTTTGTAATTGCAGGTATGATGATTTTTGGTTGCGCAAATTCTTTCCAATATGCAGTACTGGTTTGCAGTTCAAACCATTCATAACGACCTGCTGCCCGCCCCGCCCAATCACCTTGCCAATCATCTGGTTTTGACATTAACTGCGTCTTAAATTGTTCCAAATGCGCAGCAATTGCCGGATAGTTTTTTATTGGAAACGGTCGCCGCGTAAAAATCAGCCACAAATCCTGCGGCATCACTTGCCAGCGTTTTACATCGCGCCCGCGCAAGAACGGTTTAATCACTTCTGCCGAATTAAGATCAGTCGCAATCAAACGCGCCCGCGTTGCGCCATCAATCACAAATGCCGCATTCAATCCGGTTTTAATGCCATAATAAAAACGCCCGTGAACGTATTGACCCAGCGGCGTTCCGGCTTGCCGAATTCGCGCCAATAATTGTCGTTGCAACGGCGGTTCTAATTGCCAGCCTTCATCTTTCAATTCGGCTTGCGCAACCTTAAAACTTTCAGCCGCAAACACTGCGGGAAATGTTGCAATTGGCGCTTGCTGCTTCCAATTCAACACCTGTATTTGTTCATCAGCAGCAGGTTTATTCACCGGCTGAGGACGGCGCGTTGCAATCACAATCGTTGGATACGCAATGGCGCTAAATACTGCTTCAGCGCCAAAATCTAGCAATTGTTGCAAGCGCGTGTGTTGATTGAGCCACCGGCGCAATTTTGTTCCATATTTGGCGCGATACCATTTATTAGAAGTGATAAAAGACAACACGCCATCTGGTTTTAATAACGTCACTGCGCGTTCAAAAAAATAAACATACAAATCCGCCGTGCCGGTAAAGCAAGCGTAGTTTTTCTGAAATGATTCTTTCAGATGTTTAATGGCTTCTTGACGCACATACGGCGGATTGCCAATGACGATGTCAAAACCACCGTCCATTTGGCGCAGCCATTGCGTAACCGTTGCCAGCGGCATTAAACTATCGCCAACGAGCAATTTTGTTTCTAAATGCGGTAGCGCAGTGATGCCAAAATTATCGGCTGTCATATCAATCTGTTGACTTACAAGCAATGCCATAAAAAAGCGCAGTTTAGTGATCTGCACTGCACTTGGTTGTAAATCAATTCCGTAAATACAATGATTGATAAGATACAGTTTGCGAATGTAATCCGTTTGCCAGTGCGCATTATACGGATCAAGTTTGCGCAATACCTGCACCAATTTATTTAAGATGCCCATTGGAAATGCGCCCGCGCCGCAAGCGGGATCAAGAATCCGCAGCGCCGCAATTGCGGCAATAAGCGCCGCTGTGGTTTCCGCTGTAAAAGGATTGCGATCACTGGTATAAGCCAACAGCTCGCGCAATTGCTGTTTGAATACAATTTGATCATCAACCGTGACCGCTTGCGCAAAATACAGCAGCAGCGCCTCATCCACCATGTAATCAACCACTTCACGCGGTGTATAAAAAGAACCGGATTGTTTTCGCGCTGTAGTTTGCGTTTTCGTGTGATCACTCGCTAATAAGTTTTCAAACACCTTGCCGAGCAATTCTGGATCAAGTGCGACTTCTTCTTCCAGCGGCATATTTTCCTCAATTGTGAAGTGATAACACGCCAAGATGTCAAATAAACCGTTCACGTTATAACGTTTCTGTTTGGTGCCGAGATCGGCATTTAAGTCAACAGTTGCTGCGCCGTTAAAAAATATCCGGTTTGGAAACGTTGCTTGTAATTCTGGATTGCTTTCTAAATCGTGGATTGTCATTTCTGTATCTAAACAAGCAAACAAACCACTATTCAAAAAAGGAATCTGCGCAAATAAATCTAACGCTATTTGCGCGTCACAAAATAAGTGTTTATGACGATAACTGTTTATGTTGCTGCCGGTTGTTGCCCATTTGCGCAATGCGCCGCGCTCAATAGTTAAGGTCGCAAAAAACAGGTTTTGTAAAATTGCACAATAATAATTGTCAGCGTCACCAGTAACGGTGGGATCAGTTTTCAAAAGCGTTTTTAGCGTCGCCGGATCAAATAATTCTGCTGGAATTAATTGCTTTTCTTTAATAAACCACATAAAAATCAGGCGCGTTAATAACTGAATCACCACAACTTCTGCACTGCCGCCGCGAGGAAATTGCACTTGTTTAATTGTCCAAAAATACCACCGTGATAATTCTGTATAAAAGCGTTGATTGAGCGTTTGAATTGATAACGCAGCAATCCATGCCTCATAAAGAGCGCGGAAATTTTTTGGACGCTGTTTGTGTTCACCAATTAAGCTGCTAAACCTCAATGCAGATAAACTATCGAGATGAGCGCGATGTGGTGTTGGGCAGCAAATATCTTTAATCAACGTGATGCGGCTGTGCATCACATCACGCTTGGAATCGCGCCGATCAATCACGGCTAAAGACAGTAATTGCCCATGACGAAACAATACAATTGCAGGCATCAAAAAGCGGCAATTGAGTTCTCGCGTGATACAGGCAAGTTGCATCCGCGACCACGGTTCGCCACTTAAATCAATGGCTAAAAAAATAAAGGATTCACTCTCATTGGGCAGGAATTGTTGTGCTTTATTGAATGCCGGCGGCGATGTGGTCAGCAGAGAAATATCATCAGCGGTGAGTTGAAACAAAAACGCACCAGATAACCAGTGTTCGGCAGCCACTTGAGCACGATTAAAAGGCGGATAGTTTGGAGCTTGCTGTTCGATATAAATAAGAAAATCTTCGACGTTGTTGCCAAACTCAACGGTTGTATTGCGGTGATAACCGAGTGTATTGAATAATGCAAGGGCGGCAGTTTTCAGCGGTTGCTGCATCAAGTTTAAGAGCGCCGTGCGCAGTGTTTGATGACACTTAAAATGAAGATTTGACATAAATACGATTTAATCTATTATTAAAACTTGCGGTGATCAGTCAGTGTTGATAATTAAAACTGAATTCAAATAACGCTGATTATTTTGTATGATTACAGTCTACCGGCGGGAATTTCTTTGCGGCACAATAGCGCCTAGTTTTCGTTTCTTAACAGGTCACACCGATGACAAAACCAACTTTTCAGTTAAATGTGCTGTTTGTGTGTATGGGTAACATTTGCCGCTCGCCAACCGCTGAGGGCGTGTTCCGTCAACTGCTGGATGATGCTGGTTTGGCGCACGTTGTCGGCGTCGATTCTGCCGGCACTCACGCTTATCATTTGGGTGAGTCGCCCGATCACCGCGCTTGTGAGACGGCCGCTCGGCACGGCGTCAATCTCAAGCCGTTGCGGGCGCGACGGGTGAGCGCCGAGGATTTTGTGCAGTTCGATTATGTGTTGGCGATGGATGAGGACAACTATCAGGCGTTGCGCGAGTTGTGCCCCAGCGGTCACGAATCCAAGCTACAGTTATTCATGGATTTCGCGCCCGCCAGCGGAATGCGTGAGGTGCCTGATCCGTATTACGGCGGTCCGCGAGGTTTTGAACGGGTGTTTGAACTGATTGAAGCTGCCGCGCAGGGCTTGCTGGTTGAAATAACAAACGCTTTGCACCCACGTTGATTTGTGAGGCGGCGGCTAACAGTTGGCGATTGTCAGTCACGCCAATCCAATCAGTTTGAATCTCGCTGCCTTAATCACCCGCCCAATCTCCTGTCAGGAAACCGTTTTATGTCTGCAACGCTGTTAATCGTTGACGATGTCCCTGAAAATCTTGCCATTTTAGGTGAATTGTTGCGCGGGGTCGGTTATCGGGTGCGGGCGGCCAATTCGGGCGCAGTGGCGCTCAAATATGCCCTGCTGGAACCGCCGCCAGATTTGATCCTGTTGGATTTGATGATGCCGGAAATGGACGGGCGCGAAGTGCTCACTCGTCTCCGCGCTGATCCGCGCACTGCCGATATTCCCGTCATCTTTGTCACGGCGATGGACAGCGCCGAGGCGGAAACCCTGTGTTTGGAACAGGGCGCAGCGGATTTCATCGCTAAACCGCTGATCGCTTCAATCGTGCTGGCGCGGGTGCATAACCAGTTGGAATTGCAGCGCGTGCGCAACTGGTTGGTTGACCAAAATGCTTTTTTGGAAAGCGAGGTCGCGCAGCGCGTCGCTGAGGTGCAGGAAGTGCAGGATGCTAGTGCGCGAGCACAAGCCCATCTCATGCACCGGCTGGAGATGATTTTGAACTCCACCGGCGAGGGCATTCAGGGGTTAGACCTGCACGGTGAGATTGACTTTGTGAACCCGGCCGCTGCTGCGATGTTGGGATATCAGCCCGAAGAACTCCTCGGACAGCATTTTCACGACAAGGTGCATCATCCGCTGGATAGCCAATTGTGCGGCACTGATGAGTGTCATCTCGCTGCTGCTGTGCGCACCGGCACGGTGTTGGAAAATTATGCCGATCATTTTTATCGCCGCGACGGTAGCCAAATTTCAGTTGAATACTCTTGTATGCCGTTGTTTGAAAACGGAATTTTACAAGGCGCTGTGATCGCGTGGCGCGATACCAGTGAGCGCAACAGTTATCTGGAGCAGATTGAGCGCCAATCCAATTTTGATGAGCTGACCGGCTTGCCTAATCGCAATCTGTTGTATGACCGGCTCACGCAGGCCTTAGAACGCAGCCGCGCTGACCACAGCGCCCTAACCGTGTTGACGTTGAGTCTCGACCGCTTCAAAAGCATCAACGCGCATTTGGGACGCAGCGCGGGCGATCAAGCGTTACGCGCCGTTGCCAATCGCTTGAGTAACTTGTTGGCGGTGACGGACACCTTGGCGCGAGTGGAAGGTGATGAGTTCATCTTGGTGGCCAAAGGTGATGAACGCGAGGTGGTGGGGCGTTATGCCCAGCCGATTCTGGAGGCGGTGCAGGTGCCGCTGTGGATTGATGCCCATGAAATTGTGCTGTCAGTCAGCATCGGCATTGCCACCTTTCCGCGTGATGGTGACAGTTGTGAAACGTTGTTGCGCAACGCGACAGCGGCGATGACCAAAATCAAAGTCAGTGGCGGGCAAGGGTTCCGTTTTTATGCGCCAGAAATGAATGCACGGGCGTTGGAACGCTTGGATTTAGAAGCTGAATTGCGCGACGCGATTAAACACAACGGTTTGGCGCTGCACTATCAGCCGCAAATTGATCTGCGCAACGGACAAATCATCGGCGCAGAAGCGTTGGCGCGGTGGCCGCATCCGCGCCGGGGTTGGATTTCACCGGGAGAATTTATCCCGATGGCGGAAGAATGCGGTTTGATTTGGGCGTTGGGAGAATGGGTGCTGCGTGAGGCATGTCGGCAAAATCAGGCGTGGCAGGACGCTGGCTTACCGCCAGTGACGGTGGCGGTGAATTTATCGGCGCTGCAATTTGTTGCCGGCGATGTGGTGGCAATGACCGCTGAAGTGTTACAGGAAACGCGGTTAGCGCCGGAATATCTGGAATTGGAATTAACCGAAAGCGCGGCGATGACGGACATGCAGGCGTTTATCGAGGCGACCAAACGGCTTAAAGGGTTATCGGTGTCGCTGTCGATTGACGATTTTGGTACGGGCTTTTCTTCGCTGAGTTATCTGCGCCAGTTTCAAATTGATCGTTTGAAAATTGATCAATCGTTCGTCCGCGACATCGTGCAAGACCCTAGCAGTGCCGCGATCATTACTGCGATCATCAATTTGGCACACGGGCTGAATCTGGCTGCAATTGCGGAAGGGGTGGAAACCGAGGCGCAGTTGCAATTTTTACGCGCTCACGATTGCGACGAAATGCAGGGCTATTATTTCAGTCGTCCATTGGCGGCGTCTGATTTTGCGGTGTTATTGCGCAGCGAGCGGCTGCTGGTGTTCCCGAATGAGGCGTTGCTGCCGCAGCGCACCTTGTTATTGGTGGACGATGATCAACACATCCGTTTTGTGCTGGAGCGGTTGTTCACCCATGAAGGTTATCGGGTGTTGCTGGCGACCAGCGGGGCGGAAGCGTTGGAATTGCTGGCGCTCAACGAGGTGGATGTGGTGGTGTCGGACGGTGATATGCCGCTGATGGATGGCGCGGAGCTGTTGCGCCGCATCAGCGCGATGTATCCGCACACGCTGCGCATTTTGCTATCCGGGGCGCTTGATCCGCAGTTCATCGCCCGTTCTGTCAATCAGGGCGACATCTTCAAATTTTTGCCCAAACCGTGGAAAACAGCGGAGCTGCGCGAAGCAGTGCGGGAGGCATTTCGGATCATTGAAACCCGCAGTGGGCGCTCCGCCACTGCCAACAAATTCAGTCCTCACAGCCATCAGCAAGCGCCATGAGCACTCCACCCGTTACCTCTTGCGCCAGCAGCGACTGGCAAACTGCGCAGAAAATAGCGGCGCTGGCGGCGGTCATTCGCCACAGCGACTCCATCATCGTGGTGAAAGACTTAAATCTGCGCGTGATCGCCACCAATCCGGCGTATGCCAAGGCAGCGGGTTACAGCTCTGAAGCGGACATGATCGGCAAAACGGATGCTGAGATTTTTGGCGTCACCGCCGACAGCGAGCCGGTGCGTACTTACATGTTGGATGATTTACGCGCCCAACAATTGCCGCCCGGCGCGACCATCATCCGTGAAGAACCAGTGCTCGCAGCCGATGGACGGACGCTGTATTACCTCACCAAAAAATATCCCATCTATGACGAAGCCGGGCAGTTGATTGGCTCCGGCAACATCTCGGTAGACATCACCGCTCGCCGTGAAGCAGAAGAGCAATTACGCGCCAGCAATCAGGCGTTGGCAGCAGCGACGACGGAAGCGCAGGAATTGGCGGCGCAGGCAGAAGCGGCAAATCGTGCCAAAAGTGCGTTTCTTGCCAACATGAGCCACGAAATTCGCACGCCGATGAACGCCATCATCGGACTGGCGCAATTGCTGCGACGTGAATTGGCGGAAAGCGCCCAAATTCGGCGACTGACCAAAATTGAAACTGCGGCACATCATCTGCTGGCGCTGATCAATGGCGTGTTGGATTTGTCCAAAATTGAAGCGGGACGAATGCAGCTAGAGGAAACCAACTTTGCCTTAGCCGATGTGTTGGATTCGGTGCGCTCGCTGATTGACGTGGGTGCCAGCGCCAAGGGTTTGATCATTGCGATTGAATGCACCGGGGTGCCGAATTGGTTGCGCGGCGATCCGACACGTTTACGGCAGGCGTTGCTCAATTACGCCGGCAATGCGCTGAAGTTCGGCGAGCGCGGCACGATTCTGTTGTCAGCGACGTTGCTGGAAGAGCGGGATGAACAATTGTTGGTGCGTTTTGCGGTGCGCGATAACGGGATTGGGATTGCGCCGGAGGTGATTCCGAAATTGTTTGATGCGTTTGCGCAGGCGGATGACAGCACCACGCGCCGGTTTGGTGGCACGGGTTTGGGCTTGGCGATCACGCGCCATTTAGCGCAGTTGATGGGCGGTGAGACTGGGGTGGAGAGTGTGCTGGGGCAAGGCAGCACGTTTTGGTTGACGGCGTGGCTCAAGCCCGGCACGGGTGTGATGCCGATGCGGGTGCCACACGCCGCGACTGAGGTGGAGACGGAATTGCAGCAGCGTCAGCACGGGCGGCGGGTGTTGGTGGCAGAAGATAATCCGGTCAATCGTGAGGTGATAGTAGAGCTGTTGCGGCGAGTGGGGATCACGGTCGAGACGGTGAATGACGGGCTGGCGGCGGTGGAGCGGGCGCATGAGTCGCGCCCGGATTTATTGCTGATGGATATGCGGATGCCGCGTTTGGATGGTTTGGCGGCGACGCGGCGGATTCGCAATTTGGAGGGCTGGCGCGAGCGTCCGATTGTGGCGTTGACGGCGAATGCGTTTGAAGAAGATCGGCTGGCGTGTTTGGCGGCGGGGATGAATGACTTTCTCACCAAACCAATTGATCCGAATCAGTTATATGCCACGTTGCTCAAATGGTTGCCGTTGGAACCAGTGGCAACGAGTGTGGTGTCACGACCGCTACCGACGCCGACGCCCATCTTCAACACGGTGGCGGCAGCGCGGCAGCGCCCAGCGGTGGTCGATCCGGTGCGAGAGGCGGCGGTGCTGGCGCGACTGCGGATGCTGTTGGAGGAGGGCGATATGGCAGCTAACGAGTTGATTCTTAAAGAATCTGTGTTATTACAGGCTGCGCTCGGCGATGCCACTGGAACCTTGTTGCGGTTGATTGAGCGGTTTGATTATGCCGGGGCGCTGGCAGTGCTTAAAACGCAGAACGCAAACTGACCACGCCATTTTAAGCAGCCGTGAGTCGCGCCAGCACGTTGTCCCACAGTTGGCGCACGGCGACGGTGACGGCACCGCAATCCATCGCAATGACGCTGCGGCGGGCAACCAAGGCGCGAGTGACGGCGGGATCAAAAGGAATTTCCCCAACAACTTCAATCTCATGCGCGGCGCACCAAGTCCGCAAGTTGGCGCAATTGGCGGGATTGAGGTCGTATTTGTTGATGCAGACCATCATTGGAATCCGAAAATGTGCGCACAGTTCGGCGACGCGCTGCACGTCGTGAATGCCAGATAACGTCGGTTCGGTCACTGCCAACACCTGATCGACGCCCGTCAGTGCCGCTGTGACCGGACAGCCGATGCCGGGCGGACCGTCATTGATGAGCAAGGTGGCTCCGGTTTGTTCTGCCAAGCGCCGCGCTTCCCGCCGCACCAAAGTCACTAATTTGCCGCTGTTATCTTCGCCAATGCCCAGCCGCGCATGGACTAACGGGCCGTGCGGCGTATCAGAAATCAGCCACTCGCCGCTGACGCTGTCTGCCATGACGATTGCTGACGTGGGGCACACCAGCGCACAGAGTCCGCAGTGTTCACATGCCAATCCGTCCACCACAAAGGTGGTGCCGTGCTGACTGATGGCATCAAAGCGGCAGTAGCTGGCGCACTCACCGCAGCCGCTACAGCGTTCTGGATCAAGGCGCGGCGTGCGCATGGCGCTGAAATCGTGGCGAGAGCGCAACACCGGTTCCAAGACGAGATGCAGATCGGCGGCGTCCACATCGCAATCCGCCAGCACGCGGTTGGTGGCGAGGGCAGCAAAGGCGGCGCTGACGGTGGTTTTGCCGGTGCCGCCTTTACCGCTGATGATGGTGAGTTCTTTCATGGCCTGTTCTCAGCGGCTGCAATTTGCGCGTGAATGGCGTCAAAAAGCGCCTGAAATTGTGTGCGTGCTGCCGGTTGCGCAACCACCCACGGGATGCCGTTGGAGTAGGCTTCGGCGAGTTCGCGTTGAAACGGGATGTCTAACAGGATCGGAATGTCGTGCTCGCGGCAATAATTCGCCACGCCGGCATCACCCAGATCGCTGCGATTCAACACCACGCCGCAGGGCACTCCCAGCACTCGCGTCACACCAACTGCCAGCTCTAAATCATTGAGACCAAAGGGCGTCGGCTCGGTGACGAGCAGGCAAAAATCCGCGCCGCGCACCGTTTCCACCATCGGACACGCAGTGCCGGGCGGCGCATCCAACAGCACGGTGAACGGCGGTTGCGCCTGTTGGCGCACTATTTTAATGACCGGCACGGCGGTACTTTCACCGATATTCAGCAGTCCTTGCGCGACGGGCAGTTGTCCGCCAGTGATAGCAGCAGTGCCGCTGCTGACGCTGCCGATGCTGCGCGTGGTTTCGCTGATGGCACCCGCCACCGGACAGACATAAGTACACACGCCGCAGCTATGACATAAATCGGGGAATACCAAGACACGGCGCGGCGTGACGGCTAACGCATTGAATTCACACGCATCTGCACACAAACCACAGCGGGTACACACTGCATCATCAAGCTGCGGCAGCGCAACGCATACGTCGTGGCGGGTGTGAATGGTGGGATTTAAGAAAAGATGCCCGTTGGGCGCTTCCACATCGCAATCGAGGTACTGCACGTTGGGCACTGACAGCGCCAGATTGATGGCAACGGTGGTTTTACCGGTGCCACCTTTGCCGCTGGCAATGGCGATGGTGCGCGGTGATAGCGGCGCAGTCATGCGTTTAACCATTGATTTCAGACATCAATTTTGCCACTGCATCGCGCACAGTGCCGGTGGTATCGGTGACGATGCACACGTCGGTCTGCTCCAACACGGCGGCTGCTTTCGGGCCGCAATGTCCGGTCAACAATGCGGTGGCACCTTGCGTCAACACCCACTGCGCGGCTTGGGTACCCGCGCCGCCGCCGGCATCTTGAAAAGGATTTGGGGTAGCGACCAACGTATTGGTATCGGTATCAACCAGCGCAAAAAAAGCGCAACGTCCGAATTTAGGATCAACGACGGCATCGAAATCAGAGCCGGTTGAAGTGACAACGATCTTCATAATGAAAGCGTCCGAGGATAAATGGATTTTTCTATTGGCGCGTGACAAGTGGTTGCAACTGTTTAATCAGTGAACAGTGAAAGTTGATTGCAATGTTTAACTGATTAAACCGATAACTTTTTTCAAAAGCCAACTCAAATAAAACCGCTACCGTTTAATGATGATGATCGTGCTCGTGATCATGTTGACACTCAGTGACGCCCGACATCTGCCCACCGAGATATGCCGCCAAAGCCGCCGCGACGGTCGGATAAGCGCCGCTTGCGACGGTCACGCCAAGCTGCTCAAACCACTCAATCGCCTTGCCACCCATGCCACCCGCCAACACCACATCAGCACCTAACGACTTGATATACTGAGGAATTTGCCCGGGCTGATGGTGTTCTGCATACGGATTAGCCTGCACTCGCGCTGCCGTGATCTGATGCGCGGCATCCACTTCAGCAACCACAAAATACGGGCAGTGCCCAAAATGCAGCGCCATTTCGCCGTCTAAACCAAGCGCATCATTAGCAGTAATTACAATCGTGGTCATCTCGTCAATCCTAAATCAAGTCAAAAGTGAATGTATGACACTCGTTTGGCAGACACCAGTATCAAACTGAATGTCAGTGATTACAACGCAAAGTTGTGAGTCTTTTCATTGTGAAATATCAATGAAGGCTAATTTTTTATATCTTGCGGAATCGCATTTACGCTGCGGCATCACAGTTGCGATCTTTATTGCGGACGTGCGGAAAGTGGCTGCATATTTTTTATTCTTTAAGGCAAGAGGCTTATGATGAACAGAAAACACGATATGGGCGCAGGTGGTTATTGCATTTGCCCAAAATGCTCAACGCGCATTGAACATAGTAAAGGCGTGCCCTGCCAAGAACAACGTTGTCCAAATTGCGGCGCTAAACTGCTGCGCGAAGGCTCAGAACATCACGCACTTTGGCAAGCAAAAAACCAACGTTAATACCATTTCAAACTGTTGACTGATGCGCACAGAGTGATCCGCAATAACGCGCAACAGTTATACATTGCCTATAACAAAAAACGCCCTCTTTGATTTCCAAAGAGGGCGTTTTGATTTTTTATTACAATTACAACAGCGGCACCAATAACAAGGCAACGATGTTGATAATTTTAATTAACGGGTTAATTGCCGGACCAGCAGTATCTTTATAGGGATCACCAATGGTATCGCCAGTGACTGCTGCATGATGCGCATCAGAACCTTTGCCACCAAAATTCCCTTCTTCAACATACTTTTTAGCATTATCCCATGCGCCACCGCCAGTACACATTGAAATCGCAACGAATAAACCCGTCACAATGGTACCAATTAACAAACCACCTAAAGCGCGGATTCCAGCGCCATCACCCATCAAGATATTCATGCCAAATGCAACGACTACTGGCACCAAAATTGGTAGCAATGAAGGCACCACCATTTCTTTAATTGCAGCGCGAGTCAATAAATCCACTGCGCGTGAATAATCCGGTTTCGCTGTGCCTTCCATAATGCCGGGAATTTCTGCGAATTGACGCCGCACTTCAACCACCACCGAACTGGCAGCGCGTCCGACTGCTTCCATCGCCATTGCACCGAATAAATACGGAATCATCCCGCCAATAAACAAGCCAATAATGACTGCCGGATCGGATAAACTAAACGCAACTAATTTGCCAGCCGCTTCAAGGTTATGCGTATAGTCCGCAAACAATACCAACGCAGCTAATCCTGCTGAACCAATTGCATAGCCTTTAGTCACTGCTTTTGTCGTATTTCCAACTGCATCCAGCGCATCAGTAATATGACGCACTTCTTTAGGCAATCCCGACATTTCCGCAATACCACCAGCGTTATCCGTAATTGGACCATAGGCATCCAGCGCCACAATCATGCCCGCCATTGATAACATTGCCGTTGCTGCAATTGCAATACCGTATAAATCAGCCGCCATATACGACGCCCAAATTGCAATACACACTGCCAATACCGGTAACGCCGTCGATTTCATTGATACAGCTAACCCCGCAATGACATTGGTCGCGTGACCGGTTTGCGAGGCTTCAGCAACATAACGTACCGGCGTGTATTCAGTTGCAGTATAATACTCCGTGATCAATACCAATGCTGCGGTCAGCGCCAAGCCAATTAACGTGCAAAATAACATGGCGAAAAAGTTATCCATAAATAATCCAGTGACAATTGCAAATGCAATTAATGCTAATCCGCCTGCCACTGCCATTCCGCGATATAACGCTTTCATAATACGACCATCGCCGGAAGTCTTTACAAACATGGTGCCCACAATAGAAGCAACAATTGATACTGCGCCGAGCACTAATGGATAGAGGATGTAATTCATTGCCAAGCCGCCATCCGCGCCTTTGAACATCAACCCGCCAAGCACCATCGTCGCCACGAGTGTTACCGCGTAAGTTTCAAACAAATCCGCCGCCATACCTGCACAATCGCCGACGTTGTCGCCCACATTGTCCGCAATCACCGCCGGATTGCGCGGATCATCTTCAGGAATTCCGACCTCAACCTTGCCCACCAAATCTGCGCCAACATCCGCGCCTTTCGTGAAAATACCGCCGCCTAACCGCGCAAAAATTGAAATCAGCGACCCGCCAAACGCCAAACCAACCAGCGCGTGCAGCGCCTCTTTATCCGCCCCTAAAAAGGCGAAATAACCGGCCACACCGAGCAAACCTAGCCCCACTACTAACATTCCCGTCACCGCGCCGCCGCGAAATGCCACATCCAGCGCCGCTTCAATACTGATCGTTGCCGCCTGCGCCGTGCGCACATTGGAACGCACCGACACATTCATCCCGATATAACCGGCGAGACCGGACAAAATCGCTCCCACCGCAAAACCGCCTGCCGTCGCCAATCCCAACGTTGGCCACAACACAATAAATAAAACTCCACCAACAATTGCAATTGTGGTGTATTGACGATTGAGATAAGCCTGTGCGCCAGCTTGAATAGCCGCCGCAATTTCCTGCATTCGTTCTGAACCTGCCGATTGCATCATAAGCCAAGCGACAACTGCTAAACCGTATAATACGGCCAACCCGCCAGCTCCAATTGCAAGCCAAAGTGCAACATTTGTTGACATAGAAAATCTCCATAACGAATGTACGTTGAGATTAAGCGCCCACGAATGAAATCCGCCATCAAACTTTAACACAAAGTCAATACTGTGTTATCTATTGTATTCAATGGCGCGTGCAAGTATTGAACACACAGAGAAAGACGATGTTACTGGTAAAAATTACCGCGCTTCCTTGCGCATGAAAGCAAATAACTCCTAATGATGATAGTTTTCTGGCGAACCTTCGTGGGCAATTGGCGCTCCAAGTTCATCAAAACGGAACAGATTGAAAGCGCGATGACCATTGTGATCGAGAATCCGTAATTTGTCAGATTCTGTAAAGCCATTGAGCACCTTTCTAAAATGCCCGCCATAACGTTCCTCAGCTAATGCCATTGGAATCTCGTATGCCTTAAACTTGGGAATTCCTTTATTTGCCAACCGTTCCAGCAAATCAGGATTTTCGAGCGAGTCATACGAAGTCAAAATCACAATTGGTCCGCTGCCAGTCATCAACATTGCACATTTCATGCGTCACATCCTCACCAATAAAAAATAATGCTCAGTTCACAACACCATTTTTCAATACCCAACATGGCATCACTGTCAACGCGCAGGTCAGAGCACACCAGCGCATTGAATGTTAGCACTGATTGCGCTCAATTGAACATTCACAACTTTACGCACTGACCAAAATTATTTTTATTGCCCATCACTCTGCGCCGCCGAATTTAGCGATGGCACAATGTCGTCGATTTGCTCCAACTCTGCCACCCGTTCTGGTGAATAACCTAGTTGCGCGAAATTCATAATGCCATTCGGAGCATGACACGCAATACAAGCATGACCTTGTCGCTGAATTCCATGATTCACCATTAAAGTTCCCATTTGCCGCATCCAGTGCGCTTCCACATTCACCAATTGATTATTTACCAACGGATAAATCGTTTTCCAACCGTCCATAATCCCAAAATACGCCATAAATTCATCCATCATGTACCGCTTAAATGGCTCCTGATACATGCGTTGAATAATCGGATCAGCAATTGCCACCTTCACCGCTGCTGCGCTATCGCCCGTTTCATAATATCGCGCATAATCAAAAGGCAAAATCATTGCTCCAAATGCCCCTTGATTTGACATATCTTCATACATCATCGCATTAAATAACTTAAACGGATAAATGCGGCTCTCACCTTGATTCATCGCCGCACTTAAATTAGTGGCAATCATTACCTCTCGCTGCACTAACAACTCTGGATTCAATTGTGATAATGGCTCAGTTGCCGCAGTGACATAAGCATCTACATCAATTTCAGGATACTGTTGTTTTAATTCCGTTGCCTTGGTGCGCA
Organism: Thiocystis violascens; assembly: GCA_020721065.1. GTDB lineage: Bacteria > Pseudomonadota > Gammaproteobacteria > Chromatiales > Chromatiaceae > Chromatium > Chromatium violascens_A. The sequence continues at coordinate 27,863 of DYNM01000023.1, forward strand.
CTGTGGCAATGATGTCTGGATCAGTAATCCGCGCCACTTGCTGCATTAAAGGATTGTAATTGAGCGTTTTATCAGGATGATTGCCGAGCGCATTAGCTAAAAAAGTACCGTTACCGTTAAACCATAAAAAGGTAAACCCTTTTCCCGCTGCGCCAGAACGATAAATATCAGTTGGTTCAAAAATACCTTCTTTAGCGTTCCAAGTCGAATGTACCCAATCGCGCAACACCACATTATCCGCAGTTAATTCCTTAATATGGCACGTTTCACAAGCTAAACGCGCAACATGCCCGTTTAATAAGGCTTTATCACGCGATTGATGATGCGGTGCTGACGTATGACAGCTTTCACAAGTGACTTCTTTATTAGGCAAATCATTTGCCACTAAATCAACGCCCTTGCGCCCGCGTGGAATACGATGTCCTTCTGGAACATGGCAATCAGTACATTCCATTCCTGCTGCGGCATGAACATCATCTTGTGGACTGAATGGATTGCCACGTTTTGCGCCATGATGTAATAACCGTTGATTGATATAACCGAGTGATTGCGCTGCGACATTATGTTGATAAGTATCGCCGCCCATATTGTGTTGATGACAACGTAAACAGGTATCAGAATCAATCGTTCCAACTGTTAATGCAGAGCGTAAACTGCGATCCTGATTCCAGCGTAAACCCTGATGATCTTTAATCACATAACGCTGATTCATATCGTATTCAGTGGCATGACAAATTAAACAATCAATTCCCTCTTTAGCATCATTAGGAACATCACCAATGGGCATCATTTTTTCTGTAGCGGGTTGATAATTGCCGCCAATATGACATTGACCGCAACCTTCACTGCGTAAACGAATAGCATCCTGCTGTGCTTCAGGACGACTTGCAATTAAAGCCGCCCAGCCTGTCCAACTAAAACTGCCCGGAATACCACAGGCGCGATTGATTTTACCCACTGGAATTTTATGCGCCCCGCTATTCACTTGCCGCCCATCATAGCCATAGGTTGAAAAGCCACCAGCTTCGGTTTGAAACTTAAAATGTACGGAATTAACCAGATCATTTAAGGTATCAAGCGTGGCGTGTGTTCCATCGCCATGTTGAATTCGTATAGTGGCATGACACTGTAAACAGGTCTTTGGCCCTTCATAGCGGCGAATGCCGGCATCACGAAAATAGCGAATGTGCGCAGGTTCACTATCTTTAATCACCGATGGCGTATTCATTAACAATTCAATTTTTACTTGTCGTGCAAACGGGTCTTGATCAGTTGCTACAATTGTTGCTGCCTGTTGTTGCCGTGTTTCACGACTGAGTTCTTGTGCTAATAATTCAAATGCTTCTGGTGTGAGTTCTTGGCTGCTGGAGTAGGTTAATGGTGCATTCGTTTTGCCCACATAAAACTCAAAAGCTAATGGATATAACACTTTATAAATCAAAGTTACTACTAGCACACTCATCACGCCAATTGTGATTCGGCGCACCATTGTTAATGCCCACCATTTTTTTATCAGCAGATGATTCATTTTGTTGTCTCCTGCTGATCGTCACGGTGCCAACCGGTCAGCATTGCGCGTAAATTCGTGGTTACGGTATCGCCGGTGGTGATGATATACAAATGCACCAATACGAATAACACCAAACTATAGGCAACGGTTAAATGCAGCATTGCTACTACCCAAATACTACCCAAGCCAAATATGGTGTCTGGCAAATAAACTGCTAATAAAAACGCGCCGCCGCTGATTACTAATAATGGCATTAACACATACATCACTCCGAGATAACTGAGTTGTTGTAACGTGTTTAATTTCATCGCTTCGCTTGGATGAAATGGATGTGGCTCGTTGCGAAAAATACCGACGGCATAATAACGACCTTGGCTGAATAAGCGCCCAAAAAATCCCCGCCACTGGACGCGATAATGACGACCGTTATCTGTCATCACATTGCCAATGATAAATACAAACCAACTCACAATTAAAAGCAGCCCGCTGATATTATGCACTGGACGCGCTATAGCAAAATCTAACAACCAACTATTGCCAGTAAAATGTAAACTGGCACCAGATGCAATTAAAATTGCAAATAAAAACGCATTCAACCAATGCCAAATACGCACCCAACGCGGATAAAGATAAATGGCGCTCATTATTGTTTCCTCAGCAGCCGCTGTTGTGCGCGATACCGCCCAATGCCATGCGCAAGCAATATCAATAAGGTTAATCCAATGATGGCTAATGCCAGCCGATCTAAAACGGCACTGCGGCTCATTCCTACCACATACGCTTCATTAAAAATTGCAGTGTTCAACCAACCTTGACTTGCGACATCACTTGCTGCCCGATACCGATATAAACGATTTAATAACTGAGAGTTTTTAGAATGACAATTGACGCAATCGTGATTGCTATCAGCGGCACTTAAAATGTGATGCGATACGGCTTGTTCAGCATTGGTAACGGGCGTATGACAATCGAGACAACGCACGGTTTCCCAATGCCGCTCTCGATTGGGCAACCACGCATGTTTTATCCGCGCTTGTTCATGGCAAGTGAAGCACAACGCATTATCATTGTGAATGATGGTGGCAAGTGAATCGCCGATTTGAGAAGCGTGAAAGCGGTGCGGATCGTGACAAGAATGGCAATTGAAAGTAGCGGCTTCTGTTTCAGCAGAAGTGGCATGAATGCTTTTCGCATATTCTGCATCAATAGTAGTAAACCGATAATGACGTTTTGCAGCATCATCTTGTTGTTCATGGCATTCCACACAAGATAACGAACGCTGCTGCGTTTCCGCATGATGTGGATAATGCGCGAAATCACCATCATGGCATTCCGTACAGGCTAATTTGCCATGCACCGAGTGACTAATTGCGAATTGCTCAATAAATAAGTCAACAATTTTTCCGGTTTGTGGATGGCGATATGCCAGCGTTTTCATACCATGACAGCGCAAACAAGCTGCATTTGTTGTTACCGTTTCCGGCGGTTCTGCCAATAATGGCGCTGCCATTAACAGTAAAATTAAAAATAACATCCTATTCCAACCACGCTGTAGTCGAATAACCTGTTTGCATGTCATGTTGAGAACAACCATTTAATAAGCCGCCAAAATAATTGGCAAAATAAAGTGCGCAGCTTTTAATGCCTTATTGCGGTGCCGTAGCGCGTTTAGAACGACCTTTTGGCGTCCAAGGCGCACCTACCCACATAATTTTCCACATATCCAATGCTGTACTGTCCATTGCAAAAAAGCGATGTATCACCTCATCAGATACGAGATAAAAACGCTCCATTAACTTGGCACGTTGTTTGTCGTGAAACAAGCCAAACATCATTAAATTGAGAAACGCTAAAAAATGAGATTGAATCCGCATTTTTCTGACTAACTGCCGCCACGCTTTGCCGTATACATCTTCAAGCGCAACGGTAGACAAATGCTCGGCTAATCGTACCGCTGCCGCTAATGAATAGCCGGTGCCGGGATTAAACCAACCGCCTGCATAACCAGCATGAAGCACGCCTTCATTGCGCGGATGAAAGGTGCTTAATGCTGGCATTGGTAAAACGCCAACTTCACTGCGCAACACGCGCTCAACTTCTAATCCTAAACGCCCTGCTTCTGTAACAATGTTCGCTGAAATTGTGTCAACATCTAAAGTCGGATTGTTAGAAAAATAAGTGTCTTCAATTAACACTCGATCAGGTGCAAAAGGTAATACATAGTGAAAACGAAACCCATCATATTGTGGGCAGCGTGTATCCATTAACAATGGCGCGTTCATCGTTATAGGTTGGCGTAATTGACATTCCAAACCCACAAATTTTTGATAGCCACCACCGCGTCGTGACGCATTTTGATCTGGACCTCGCGCATCAATAATGAGTTGCCCTTGAAAAATACGCCCGTCAGCCAATGTGACGCGCTGGGGGTCGCAGCGCGTCACGGTGGCATGAGTCATAATCTGAATGTTTGGTTTATTTTCAACAGCTTGCGCGACAATTTGCGCTAAATGTTCGGAGCTTAAAGAACGATACGCGCCCGCCACCCAACGACTGGATGCGGCAAAATTGAGTTGATAACCGGCCCAGCAATACTCAACCAAGGGTTCCATCCATTCCCAAGCGGAGTCTGGTACATCGCGTGCCTGAAATGACCACAAATGATTTCCGCCGAGCCTTGCTTCGCGCTCTAATAATAAGATAGTGGCTGCGGGTTGACGCGCCGCTAATGCTAATAAAATCAATGTGTTTTGTAAGCCACCACCGACTAAAATATAGTCGGTAACGTCGGTTGTTGGTGATGCTGTTGTCATTACGGAACTCCTTAAAATGGCACTAATCAACAAAATTTCTGAGCACGCTGGTGGCGATTTTTTGCAGAATAACACGGAGTTTGGTAGCGGTTTGGTGCCGCTACACAAATGCGGTTACACTAATCGTTCATTCGCGTCGAGATCGGAATAGAAATACGCAATTTTTTTAACACCGCTCCGACATTTTTTATTATTCAGAGTTGAATTATGCACCGTCGTCACTTTTTAGCTGGGCTGGGACTTGCTGCGGTTGGCAGCGCCCTTGGATTGTATGCGATCCAACCGCGTCGCACGATTTTATCTTTTGCTGCTGCGGATAATGATACGCGCCCATTAACGCCGTCAACACCAAAAAAAGTTGTGGTGATTGGAGGCGGTTTAGCGGGTATGGCGGCAAGTTATGAATTATTAAAACGGGGCTTTGCCGTGACCTTGGTTGAGCGTGCCACTAATTTAGGTGGACGCCTGACTGGTTGGGATGTGGATGTGAATGGAGAAACAATGGCAACCGAGCATGGTTTTCATGGGTTTTTCAATCAGTATTACAATCTGCATGGTTTATTAGATGAACTTGGGGTGCGCGGTAATTTCAAGCCCGTGAAAGATTATCCTATTCTATTCAAGGATAAACCGACTGAGAGTTTTACGAATACCACGACGATTTTTCCTTTCAATTTACTGGCAGTGATCAACCAATCAAAATCGGTGTCGATTTTAGATTTTAACGATCCGAGCAGTAAAGTTTACGAATTGATGCGCTACGATCCTAAGGAAACTTTTGCGCGATTTGATGATCTCGATTTTAAGAGCTTTTGCCGCACTGTGAATCAGCCAATGGTTGATACGATTATTGAACCATTTGCGCATACTTCGTTTAATCAGTTTCATCAGTATTCTACTGCGGAAGGGATTAAATTTTTCCATTTCTTTTTTCTTGGCAATCCGAATGGAATGGGATATGACCAGACGATTGATGATGCAATGACGTCATTGGTGACGCCTTTGACGCAACGGTTAATTGCGCTCGGCGGCAAGGTAATGACTGGAGTTGAGGTGCAACGCATTATTGAAAATGAGGGCAAAATTATTCAAGTAGTGCTGAAACGTCCCGGTGAAGCGCAAATGCAAGAACATCGCGTTCCAGCGGCTGATGTGGGAATGAATTGGACGCCATTTTGGGGTAATAGCAAGACCGATTTGTATTATGTGAAGCGTAATGAACAGGGAGAATTTCAAGCGGTATCAGGTCGTTGTACCCACATGGGTTGCCCGGTGGGATTGGATACGACGACGGGTGGTTTTGCTTGTCCTTGTCATGGAGCGAAATATGATGCGCAAGGAGTGCCGACTAGTGGTCCGACTAAAATGCCATTAAATGCTATGACAACGGCAGTGCATGGAACAGAATTAACGCTCACTGCGGCGGTGAATACGACCGAATTAGATGCTGATTATGTGGTGATGGCGTGTGACGTGCCGGGAATAAAAGCAATTGTGGCGCAGTCTGCATTATCACAACCCGATTTGGTTGCTAGTGTTGAGCAATTAGGCGTCGCTGATCCGTATATTGTGTGGCGCATCTGGTTGGATCGCGCTATTCAACCGTTAGATGTGCCGTTTTATACCACTAGCGGTTATCAGTTTACTGATTCCATTGCCATTTATTCGCAATTACAACCGCAATTTGTTGATTGGGCGCAGCGGCATCAGGGCGCGGTAATTGAGCTTCATGCGTATGCGGTGGAGCCAGAAAACGTGCTGCCAGAAGCGGAGATTAAACGCATTATGCGCGAAGAGCTTGATCTGTTGATTCCTGAATTAAAAGGTGCAGGAATTGTGTATGATATTTACACCATGCAACAGAATTTTCCACGCTGGGCACCCGGTGATCATGCGAATCGTCCGGGCGTCAAAACACCAATTCCTAATTTGTTTTTAGCAGGTGATTTTTTGCGGCTGGATATTCCCGCAAATTTAATGGAAGCGGCAACGATGACCGGACGTATGGCGGCTAATGAAGTATTGGTTGCCGAGCAATTGCAGGAAAATCCTATCCCGGCAGTATCATTGGTGGGGCCGTTAGTGATTGGTTAATGGTGCAGCGCAGCACAATTGCGCACTGATGGAACAAACGCCACCGCAAATACGGTGGCGTTTTTTATTGCGCGGGTGCTATTAAAAGTGATAACGCAGTGCTACACTTTTTCGGCGTCGTGTCGTGTGCGGCAATGACGCGCTGATCTTTGAATAAAATGGGTTATGTAACAAACAATCGCTCCGGCGATGATCAATCATTTTATGATGGGAAATATGGCAATGAAGCGCATCGCATTTTTTAGTTTATCTGTGTTATTAGGAAGCAGTGCTGCGACTGCTGGACATGAGGTGCATTGGGGGTATTCTGGTGCGAACGGTCCAGAACATTGGGGGGAATTGAACCCACAATTTACAGAATGCAAGAACGGAAAATATCAGACGCCGATTGATTTAACGCAGATGGTCGATCAGCAATTGCCACCATTGGATTTTCATTATCGTCCGGGTGGCGATGATGAAATGAATAATGGTCATACAATTCAAATTCATTACGCCGCAGGAAGTTCAGTGCGTTTAGATGGACGCGATTATGAACTTAAGCAATATCATTTCCATACGCCGAGTGAGAATCACATTGGCGGTAAAGAATTTCCAATGGAAGCGCATTTGGTTCATGCGGATCAAGATGGACATTTATTAGTGATTGCGGTGATGTTTCAGGAAGGTGAGGAGAATTTGGCATTGAAAGCGCCTTGGGCGGCGATGCCGACGCACGTTGATGAACACGCGCCGTTGCCGTTGCAGGTTTCTGCGGAGGCGCTTCTGCCGCAAGACCATGATTATTATCGGTTTAGTGGCTCGTTGACGACGCCGCCCTGCACGGAAGGGGTGACGTGGATTGTGCTGAAGCGGCCGGTGACGGCGTCGGTGGGGCAGATTCACCAGTTTGCGGAGGTGATGGGGCATCCGAACAATCGTCCAATCCAGCCGCTGAATGCGCGGTTAATTGTTGAATAGGTTGATAAAACAAGTGGTTATCGCTGCGCCAATGCCGTCTACCTGCACCGGGGTGGTGTTGGCGGGCGGGCGGGCGCGGCGCATGAATGGGCACGATAAGGGTTTGATTTTATTGGCAGGACGCCCATTGGCGGCGTGGGTGTTGGCGGCATTAGCGCCGCAGGTGGCGACGACGCTCATCAGTGCCAATCGCCATCTCGATCAATACGCGGCATTGGGAGCGCCGGTGGTGCCGGACGCGGTGCCGGATTTTGCTGGACCGTTGGCGGGTGTTCAGAGTGCGATGGTGGCGGCTAAAACCGCGTGGTTGTTGACGGTGCCGGGCGATGCGCCGCTGGTGCCGCTGGATTTGGGGCTGCGCTTGGCGACGGCGCTGGTGGCGGCGCAGGCGGAGGTGGCGGTGGCGACAGTCGGGGCGCAGCGCCAGCCGTTACATGCGCTGGTGCCGGTACATTTAGCGGCGGAACTGCACGCATATTTGGCGAGCGGCGAGCGGCGGGTTGAGGCGTGGTATGCGCAGCGGCGGGTGGTGTGGGTGGATTTTAGTGAGCAAGCAGCGGCGTTTTTGAATCTCAACACGCCAGCGGAAGTGCTGGCGCTGGAACGGGATGGTTTTGGCGATCAAGCGCGGTTATTTTAGTTATTAAACAAACAGTTAGGTGCTGATAAAAAATTTTGCGTGTCCCTCTTGATGCAGCAAGGTGGCGTTCCTATTTTCGCCGCCAGCAGGTGCTCAACCGAGACCTGTTGACCGCGTGGTTCGAGATTCAGAACGCGCATTCATATTGCTCACTTGCGAGGATATGTCCATGACTAATATCGACTTTTCACCTTTATTCCGTTCAATGATTGGCTTTGATCGGATGACTTCTGCGCTGGAAACGGCGTATCGCACGGATCCGGGTGGTTATCCCCCTTACAACATTGAGGTCAGCGAGGACAACGCCTATCGGATCACGATGGCGGTGGCGGGATTTTCTGAGCAAGACCTGACGCTTGAGGTGCGGGAAAACATCTTGACGGTGGCGGGCTGCCGGGCAGAAGAAGAGGACAGCAGCGGACGGCGGATGCTGTATCGCGGCATTGCTAACCGCAGCTTTGAGCGCAAGTTCCAACTTGCTGATTATGTTCGAGTTGAGGAGGCGCGTTTGGCAAATGGCTTGCTTTACATTGCGTTGCGGCGGGAGATTCCTGAAGCGATGAAACCGCGTAAGATCGAAATTCGCACTGCGGAAGCAACGCCGGCGCTGGACAAAACTTCAGAACGGTTGCTCGTTGAGACCAAAGTCGCTGCATAAGCGCAGTTGCGGGTGAGGTGCTCGTTGAGAGCGCCTCATCATGGCCGCGTTCCCGGTTGGGGAGCGCGGCTTTTTTATAAGTCGCTGCTAAACATTCATAAAATCTATGATTTTTTATAGTCGATCCGTATTAATTTTGGTTGCCGGTTTATTACGGTGTTTTGCGGTTTCAGTTCTTTATTCCAACAAATTAAACTAGCAGAGCCAACTCTAGCCTATGGGAATTTTCAGTACAAGTAAGGTTAAATTTTTCTTTTATTTCTAATGCGCGACGACGGAAATCAACAGAATAAGTCATTTGCTTTTTACTCCATGCTTATAAAATCATTTTATGTTGGAAATACTATAAAAAACCGCGCACTACGTTAAAGTAGGCGCGGGTTTTTCATAGCACTTAAATGCTATTTGTCAATAGCGGCTGTTTCTAACCGCAACCAAGTATTTGGAACCAGCGAGTGCTCGCCAACAAACATCTGTCCGCCACTATACAAACGGACAAAAACGTTGTCATCAGTAAAGACTAACAGTGTGCCATCAACACCCGCGTTAACCGCAATTTTAATGACAGTTTTTTCACTACGTTGTATTTCTAAAGCGTTACCGCGCTGACGAAATAGATAAGTCGCCAGCGGAGCATCCAATTCAATGCGCTCAATGTTTTGATCAAGCGTACAATTGATAGGATTATGAATCACGACTGTTTCATACCCTTTCTGACCATAAAAATTCCCATCTTCCGCCGCTGTAAAACGTGCATTAGCAGATAAAAAGACCCGATTCGGTTGGGTGTTAGAGAAAAACTCGGCATCAACAGCATAGACCGCCGTATTGAGACTACTGCCAAACATCGCCGCTGTAAAACGCTGCGGAGTTGTATTTAAGAGTTGATCACCTAAATACATCTCTGTTCCTAACAAGCGCAAATACAATAACCCTTCGATAGATAATATCTCAGTGCCAATGCCTTCGCGCACGGTAATGGTTGCTTCTAAATCAGTGCCCGTAATTCGCGCAGAATTACCCATTTGCCGCCATTCGTATTGATCTAATGTCTTTGGTAAGACAATGCCGTCAATGTTTTGGTCTAAAATAGTACCCATGCCGCGATTTAAGCGCACACCTTCTTGACCGCGTTGACCATAGATTTTTAAGCGTTCAAAAACGCTTAATCCGTTGTTACGCGGCAGAAATACTATTCCTGAAGCGCCGATATAGCCTGGGCCACCCGGATCACTAATGCTACCGTTGATAGCGCCATCGTTATCAAATGGTCCGCCGTCTTGAATGGTAAAATTCAATTGTGTGCCATGTTCATCAGTCACAATTGAACCGCCATATTCAGCACTGGCTAAATTCGCCCAACCGCCGCCAGCAGTTTGCTTCCAATAGCCATTGGTTGCAATTTCTGATGGCACGAACAGTGAGAAATCTTGGCTATCGGCATCGGCAGGAATTTCAGCAGTGAAATTAATTAACCCTAATGGTAATTGCGGTGCGAGTGGATCATCATTTAAATCTGCGGGTGCGTCTTCTTGTGTGATATTGGTTAAATTCACACCGTCGTCATTCACGCCACTTGCGGCTAAAGTGACGTATACCAGCGGTGCAGTTGAATCAGTTGATGGTGTGCTGGTATTCAAAAATGGTAATGAAGTGACATTCGGTTGTAATGTATCAGTTATGCCATCGCCGTTGCCGTCACCAATCACAACATCGCCATTTTCATTTGGACGCGGTGGCACTTGCGCTTCAATTGCGGAATCAATGCCATCATTGTCGTCATTCGGATCAAGATTATCAGGAATGCCGTCATTATCATTATCACGCCCGGCTTCAATTGCGTCATCTTGACCGTCATTATCGGTATCAGAATTAATAGGCGCTTCAATAATTGGTGGCTCAATAATCGGCGGTGTCACAATTGGCGCTTCAATAATGGGCGGCGTAATTGGTGCAGGATCGGGCGGGGGCGGTGTATAGCCACCACCTCCAGAACTCGCCAATGGTGCCGAGCAATTCGCCGTCGTGCTGCCAACGCACGTCCAACTCCACGGCCCCGTCCCTGTGACGGCGCTGGCGGTGCCGGCGTTGCACAGGCTGGCAGTCGGGGCGCTGCTGACGGTCAAGCCGTGAGCATCGCCGCATAAACCGGCAACTGCGGCTTCATACGCGCCAATATCGCAATTCGCGCCTTGTGGACGATTGGTGCCGCGTTGATCGGTAGCGGGGCAATTAGTATTGGTGCCAGCGTTAATAGCGGAGCTGCCGGTTAATAATGGATAAGTGCCGGTGGTGTTATCAAAAGCGCCTAATAACGGATCGGTACTGCTGAGTGAGTTATTCGTTGCACCGAAACCGCAAGTGGTGCCGTCATCTAAATTGTTGCCGCCATTGGTGATAGTGCCATTGCAATTATCCCCGATATCATTGTCTGCTAATAACGTGTTAATAAGGGTGAGCGTTCCATTTTGACGATTCACTCCGCCACCCGAATTAGCAGCGGCAGTATTATTAACTACGGTGACATTACGCAGGGTTGCGGTGCCATAATTGATCAAGCCACCCCCGTATTTCGTGGCTGTATTACCCGACAGCGTGGTATTTGCAATTGTGATGGTGCCAAGATTTGCAATAGCACCCCCGCCATAATCAGCCGACCGAGAAATGTTATTGAGAAAGGTAGTGCGATTAAGTGTGGCGGTTGCATTAGCATTATTGTATAAACCACCTGCGCTAATGATGGCGTCATTGCCATTAAAAACGACCTCATTCAGTGTCATGGTGCCGCCGTTAAACACCGCGCCGCCATTGCCATAATGAGCAGTACTCTCTGTGACGTTATCCTTAAACGTGACATCATTCAGTGTTGCAGTTGCGCCCAAATTGTTGACTAATCCGGCTCCAGCGCCTTCAGCATCATCGTTATCTAAATAACCATCAGCAATGGTTAAATTGTTTAACGTGATATTTGCTGGGCTATTAACATAAAACACCCGTACCGCATCACCACCACTCACCGTTACATTACCCGCCGCACCGCCGTTAATAGTCACATTTTTATTAACAGTTAATTCACTAACGAGGGTAATGGTTTGCGGCGCGGCGAATGCAGTTGCATCAAAATCAATTGTTCCACCGGCGCAAACATCAGCTAATGCCTGCCGCAAACTACCCGCGCCGCTATCAGTGGTATCGGCGACGGTGACGGTGGCGCGGCACACCGGACCTTTTGCAACCGAGCAGGCTTCGGTGCCGGGGCTGGCACCGGCGCTGGCTTTCGGTATAACGCAATAAAACAAATACTTACCGACCATCCCGCCGCCAATGGTGTAGTAAATTGTGCCCGGTGCGCCGCCGGTCGCGCCGCTCGTCATGTCGGTATTGTCGCCAGCAGTGGCGCTGCTGTTGTCGGTTGAATACACCCAGCGATAAGTGCTGCCGGATTCCGCCTCGCTTTCCGCGTCGCTGTAGGTGTAACTGGCAGTTAATTCCTGACCAACCTGCGCCGTGCCGGTGACGGTAGGAGTGGCAGTTGGTGCGGCGTTAAACGCTGGAACGGTGAAGATGACGTTGGCTGTCGCCAAATTGTCCGCCCGATCAACGACATTCGCCGCAGTAATCGTCAAGGTATCTGCTGGAACGACCGTCGGCGTTGCTCCTAAAGTGACGGTAAATTCGCTGGCATAACCGCCACTTGCAGCAACTGCGACCACTGCCGCGCCGGTTCCCAAACTATGCCCGCCGCTGACGGTCAAGTTGCCCAGGATGACTTTGCTTGTATCGACTGGCTCGGTAAAAGTCAGCGTCAACGTATCGCTCACCGTGTAAGTGTCGCTGCTATCGGCATCAGTTTTGGTGATCGGCGTGGTGGCGTGTTTATCCGGCGCAGTCGTGTCCACCAGCACACCGGTCAAGGTCGGTGGCGTGAACGTCAAGGTCGCCGCATTGCCCGCCGCGTCTGCAATCGTGCCGCTGGTGTTGAGATCAATCGGACTGGTTGCGGCGATGCCGTCAGTGTCGGTATCGCCAGCGCCAACGGTGTAGCGAAAAATCAACGCCGTTGTGCCAGTACCACTTTGGTAGGTCGCATATTTCGTGCTGCTGCCGAGAGTCAACTCAATACGCGGGCTATTGACAACGGTGACAGCCTCACTGAAATTAACTGTAAAATCAAGGTTTTGTGCTGATTTATAACTGCCATTACTCGGTGGCGTGACGCTCAAAATGGTCGGCACAATAAAATCAACCATATGCACCGTGCCAGTGGTAAAACCGCCACCAATCGCCTCATTGTTTGCGGTCGCGATAATTCCCGTCCCAGTCGCTTTCAAATCCAACCGCAACGTCCCCGCGCCGCTGATGCCAGTCACCGGAACCGTCCACGTCGTACCGCTACCCGTCACCGTGCCGATGGTACCGACCGCCGTATCAGTTGTGGTCAAGGTGAAATCGGTTGCGTCAACGCCGGTCACGGCTTTGTTGAAGGTCACGGTGAAATCAATGCTCGTGGCGCTCGCGCTGGGTGTGCCCGCCGGAGCAGTTGAGGAGACGGCGGGGCTGCAACTCAAAGTTAAAGCCGCTTTACTGCCATTGTAATTGTCCACATTGTTCGTATCAGTGGAGCCAGCATCAGCCGCCACGCTACCAGTGAAGCTCGCCCCGCAAGAATCGCTATTCACCGTTGCGCTGCAGCCGGCATTTTCTGTTGCGGTGCAAATGAAAATGGCACCGCCTTTGCCTTTACCAGCAACATTACCCGTGCCGCCAGTGGCAGTGCTGTTGGTAAAGGTCACATTTTTGAAGGTGAGCGTTCCTGCTTTAGCAAAGACCGCACCGCCCAAGCCCGCCCCGCCGCCACCTTTGCTACCGCTACCGCCCCAATGACCATTACCACCGCCCCAACCACCTGAAGCCCCACCGCCGACATAAGAACCATCACCACCACCACCACCGCCACCGCCGAAACCACCC
>DYNM01000024.1 GCA_020721065.1 Thiocystis violascens
GAGAGCGAATGACCCAGTTGTGTGTACACACTTTTGCGCACATTTTTGGGAGCAGTTGCCGCTGACGCCGGAACCGGGGCAATGGCTGGCGGAGGCGGATCACTTGGTGGAACGCGCCGAGCTGCATTGGCACGACACCCATCATTATTCGAGTCGCCAGCACGAGGCGCTCAAACTCGGCGGCTTGATGGGACATCTCATGTTGGAAGGCGCGACGTTGGAACGGGTGTGGCTGTGGTTATGGCTGGGACAATGGCTGCATCTCGGCTCGTCCACCACGATTGGATTAGGGCGTTATGTGGTGCAAGCGCGGTAAAAAATAGTTGCTTGCGCTGCGGGTTTGAAAATTGTTGACGCGGCTGCGTTATCCACTTGTCACCACTCATCAAACCAACACCTGCGGAGATTCGCCATGACCAGCACCCAACGTCGTCCTGTTACCACGCCGATTATCTTGTCAATTTTGTGCGGCGGCGTGTTGTGCGCCGTATCGGCTGGCGCGGGTGCGAATGACAAACTCACTGCGTCTAACAAACTCGCCAAGGATTTGGCATGGGTTGCGAGCGAAGCCATCGCACCCGCTCCGCTCGATCAAGCCATTGGCGCTGCAAATACGGCCAAAGATGTGGCGGCTGCTGGCGCTGGTGCCTACACCGCCTCGACTGTGTTGGGTAGCTCGGCTCCCATGATTTTGACGACGCTCAAAGCAGTTGGTGGTCCAGTCATTGCTGGCGCTGCATCAGGAGCAAGCATCGCCAGCTTGCAAAGCAAATATCTGTATTCCGACTGCGAGAAAACAACCGCTTGCGATGCGGTATCCGTCAGCGGCTACGTTGGCGCGGGCGCAGGAACGGCGGGTGCAGTTGCGCTGGGAGCGGCTTATGGCGTTGGCGCGAGTGGCTTGGCGGGAATTGGCGGGTTGGTCGGCGGTGGCATGGCTGCTGGCGCGATTTCACTGATTGCACTGCCAGCAGTTGGCGCAATTGCAATTGGCGCTGGTGTTTATGGCGTTGTTTCTTGGTTGACGGATTAACCAACGGCATTGTCAACAGATTAAAAATGATTGGTTGTCCACGTTATCTTATTATTCTCAGCACATCAGGAGCACTTAACAAATGCACACAGAATTATTGACCAGCTCCAGCGCAGTTGCTTTATCGGGCGCAGTGCCAACAATCACAGTGGCAACTGTGACTACACCAGCGGCTGGTATTTTTGGTTGGATTGGAATGACGACGACGGCAACCGTTGCCGTATCGCCACTTGCCGTGATTGCCGTCGCTGGATTGGCGGTATATGGCGGCATCAAAGCCTATCGCCATTTGCAAGCCAATTCTTAATTGTTTTATCATTCATTTTTTCAACGCAACTGGAGTCAACTATGTGTTTTGTTTTTCGCATTAAACCTCGTCCCGGCAATACCACGATCAATCAACACAATTCGACATTTTCGGAGTTTTCTCATGCCCTCACCATTACCGCCAGTGCCAGCACCACCGCGCCGACGTGATCCGGTCGCCAAAGCCCTGCGCCAGATGTCTGGCAGCGGCTTTCATCGCAATCGTCCCACTCGCGCTGACTTAAAACGCGAATTGCGGCGTCAATTGCAAGTGCCCGAGCGGGGCGAGTTTGTCGCGCCGCTGGAATTTTCTATGAATAGCAGATGAAGTTGAGAGTGCTTTGATCGCGGACGCAGTAAACATTTTATTTCTCATTGTCAACACTACGAGGTGAAAATGTTTGAATTTAAGCGCAAAAATAAAATAAGAGATATTGAAGCATTTTCCCTTTTGTGGTTCACCGAGTACTATCGACCAGTTGTTTTAGGCAGCTATTCATCTGTACACCAAGTGCGCAATTTGTTTAGCCGTTTTGGAATCAACTGGTTTATTATCGGATACTGCGTGATTGTTCTGTTTATCGTGATGAACGAGTTGTTTGTTGCTGATCCTATTTGGCGTCACTATCTACTGATTTTTTTGGCAACGCAGGTCATTTATGATGGTTGGTTAAATTTAGAACCTTTTTATATTAGTCTTGCTAACGAAACTGAAAACTATAGTTCTGAACGGATTTTTACTAGAGATACCTTAACACTTGAACAGCGCATTCTTAAAGCACAAGAGTTGGGACACACCGCGATGCTTAAAAACCTTCAAAGGTTTGCTGAGAATTTATCGCCACGAGATCATATAGAATGGATTTCTGAAATACAGATTCAGGATAAGAAAACCTGCCGCTGTTGGTCTGTAAGAATGACAAAAGGCAAGCATAACGATTATGAAGATTATTTCAACGGCGCACAAAAAGCATCTTTTTTTACAGAAAATATGTTAGTAGTGTTTCAAGAAATCCATGATCGGAAAATGTCTTTAGAACAGCAACAACGCATCTGGAACCGTTTAGAGCGCATGGGTGTTTATGTGATGCCTTGTTATTAGGCGTTAATCCACCCGCTGACTGTTATCGTTAGCGGGTGCGTTACTCTGTAGCCTTGCACTGATTTCCGTTTAGTGATTCAAAGCAGCCGTTTTTTATTATCAACGCAACATCATTTTTTACAGGATGACACTCATGTCTGATGCCGCGATGACTGCTGTACAGCCCGAAGTGACGTTTTCGATGCAGCAGTTAGTTGATGATGCCCAACGCGCTGCTATTGCAGAACAACTCGCTGGGGTGCGCTGGGAGATGTCCATCCAACCCAATCACGTTGCCAAAAATAAATATGGGTTTTTGCGGCATCCGGCGTTTTTAGATGATGTCTTTTTTCATTCTAATGGCTTTACTGAAAAGCCCGCTTCTACGCAATTGGTTGCTAATGCGAAACTTCGCCTTGAAGTCACCGTGCGCTTTAATGAAAGCAAAAGTTGCTGGACGTTTGTGATGGCTAATGGCGAGTTTATTAACGACGAAGAACAAGTGCCACCATCTGCCGCCGATTCCGCGCCAGCAGTTGCTATCGCTGTGCTCGATCCTAAAATTGCCTCACAAGTTCAAAGCAAACTGGATAGAATTCAACATTTTGCTTCTTGGGATGGCACTTCTGGAGACGCTCAAGTCAGCGATTTGGTTGAGCACTGTTTAGAACTTGATCCCACTGCGCAACCGCGCATTGATCAAGCCATTGCTCGTGGCAAAGTCGATCAAAAGTTGTTAAAACAGTTTTATGAATGCGGGCGGAAATATGGCGCTCACTACGAGCATAAATCTGAGTTTCAAGAATTGTTGACCGACTTAAAAAAAGTGCGCCCCGGTTTGGTAGAAGCTGCGCATAAAAACGCACAAAAAGGAGCGGCTGCGGAAACACGCCGCGTTGAATCCAAAACCCGTTTGCGTGCTGGTAAACCACTCACGCGGGTACGCGGTCCGCAATTGCAAATCTCCGCCGCTACGCCATTGCCGTCACTCGGTCGCTCCGATTTAACGGCAGCGGTCGCTACCGATTTGCATCCCCACGATCTCCGCGCCTTGCAGCAACAATCAGCGTGGCAACTGCTGATTGATGAAACCGGCACCCACTTTACCAATGAAGCCAATCAGTTATCGTTGCACAACAACATGCTGGGGCGATTTGTCGGGCTGTTGATTCCCAAAGCGAATGCCGGTGGTTTGCCGCCGCTCAAAACCGGTTGGCACGCGGTGTCACAAGACTCCAGCGCCATCGAAACGGTGGTTCAAGCTGTGCTGGACGCATCCGTCGGCGTGATCGGTATCAACGTGCAGCAATTGCCAGAAGTGCGCGGCGACCGCTGGGCGTTGGGCGTCATGCGTGTGATTGAGTTGGTGCTGCGACTCATGCCGCTCAACGACACCACTAAGCTCGAAGTGTTGATTGAAGAGCGCAGCAGCTTCGTGGCGAAAACCCAATGGCCGGCAGTGGCAGCGCAGTTGCTGTCACAACTGGCAGACACCCATCCGCACCGCGCCCGTCATCTCAAGCTGGGCATCGGCACCATCAGCAAAGCCGATTCGCCGTTTAATGGTTACGTCGATGCGGTGGCGTATATCTCGTCTGGCAGCTCGGACTTTGCCCGCGCCTGTTTCAAAGCCAGTGGCTGGCAAGGCACCTGTTTTCTGGAGGGCGACGCCAGCGATCTCTCGCGCAAGCTGGACTGGTTGGCACGGGGACAAACGCTCGACGGCAACGATTGGAGTCAATTGCTGGCGCATCCCGAAGCGACCACCAACGCCAACATCGTCGGCACCTTGCTGGCGCAGTTGGGCAGCGCCGCCCAAGCCGATCTGCCGTTGTGGCAGCGTTATCTCAATCATGTGCTCGGACATCTTGACAGCCGCGATCTCGATTTGCCGATGTTGGGACGACAAGTCAGTTGGTTGCAGCAGTGGGCACCGGACAATCAACCGTTGCCACCGACGCTGCGGCTGCTGTGGCTGACGACGCAATTGGCACACGCCAATCATCAAGGTCAACTTGAGCAGCCTTGGCGCGAGGAAATGCGCACCTTGGCGGATCAATTGGTGGAGGAAGATGCGCGGCTGGTGTGTCGCGCCGAACTCAATTTAGCGGTGACGGCCACCAATTGTTATGACTTCGCCCAAGCTGGCGAGGTGTTGCAACGCTGGAATCCCCGCGCCAGCACCACGCCGCCGAGCGGCACCTTCAATCGGTTATTGCAGCGTTTGCTTGGTACGCCGACACCCGCGCCAGCAGCGGAGGCGTTGGCGCTGCCGAAAGCAACCGCCGGACTGCGTTATTGGGGGCAAGTGCGCTCCAGCCTCGGTCAACATGCCGCGTTTACTGGCGATCTGACAACGGCGGTGCAGTGTTTTGATGAGGCGCTGGAGAGTTTTGCGCAGTTGTCAGACCCGGCGCAGGCGAAGCGAGAAAGTCGTCAAACCCGCACTTATCGCGCCATCGCGTTGATGGACGATCCGAGCCAGACGGATGCGACGGTGCGCGAAGCGGTGACGGCAGTGATTGGTGAGCTGCCGGCTGCGTTGAGTGCGTTGGCGCAGTCCAACGCGAGCGCCGATAAATATGCGCATCATCTGGCGCTGCGCTGGCTGGTGCAGCGTCCCGATCCGACGCTGGCAGCGGCATATCTGGCGCAGCGTTCGGCGTGGAATCAGGATGAAGGTCATCCTTGGCCGTTGATTCTGTTGTATCGCGGGATGCTGCTGCATCCGACCGAGCCGGCAGCAGCGCGGGAGCTGGCGCTGGATGGCTGGGGTGTGGCGATGGCGGATGACAGCGGCCCGACGGTGCAGTTAATTGGCGCGTGTTGTCGGGTGATCGCAGCGCATTGGGGTGAAGCATGGGAGCCGACAGAAGCGGCGCTGTTGCTGGGATTGTTGGAAGTGGAGTTGCCGCTGGCTGCCGAGCGCATTGCGCGGTTGCGAGCAGAATTGACGCAGCCAGGTGAGCCGCTGGCGCTGTTACAGGCGGTGTTGCCGTTTAATTTCCGCTAACCAGTTGTCAGCGCGGCAGTGTGGTTACTGCGGCGCTGACAACCTAAGATCATGCGCGATCTAAATCCTATTTTGAATGCTCACTCATGTCACACAATCACCTTGCCAGAACCACCGCCCTTGCCGGCATCTATCAAGCGATTGGCGCGGTCTCACATCTTGCTCATCACGGCAGCATGGAGACCGCGACGGTGGAACCGTGCCTCTACAGCCTGTTTCAGATTGACGCGCCGACGGTGGAAGCGGTGTTTGGTGCGGCGGGAGCGGTGGTGCCGGGAATGCAGGGACTGGTGGCGCAGTTGACGGGAGCAGCGGAACACGATCTGGAGGTGACGCGCTGCGTGATTCAAGTCATGCGTTTAGAGGCGAATTTGGCGCGACATCCCGCCGCCTTAGCACGACTGCGGATGGGCGTCACGGCTGCGATCAGCAAGCGCGATCATTTTGGGTTGTGTCATCCGGCGCTGTTTGCGCATTTCGCCACGCTGTATCAAGACACGTTGAGCCAGCTCAAACCGCGCATCATCATTCATGGTGAGCCGCTGCATCTGCGCAATCCTGAGAATCAAGACCGCGTGCGGACGCTGTTGTTGGCAGCAGTGCGGGCGGCCATGCTGTGGCGACAGGTGGGCGGTTCGCGCTGGCAGCTTGTGTTTAGAAACAAGGTGATATTGGAAGAAGCGCAGCAGTATCTGCGGCGCTTGGCGCTGTGACGCGGATTAACCAGCCGCGTTGAGCGCAGTTGCTAACGCGGTCACACGCCGGGCATTTTCCAACCAAGTAAAACCACCGGCGCTGATGGTGTGTTGTGCGCCCAGCGCCAGCCGCGTCCGCAGGGCGTCATCAGTCACGAGACGTTCTAACGCCATTTCCAACGCTGCCGGTTGTGCCGCATCAAAGAGCAGCGCGTTGTCTCCATCGCACAAAATCTCCTCCAAATTCGGCTGGCGCGGCGCGACGATTGCGCAGCCAAGTGCCAGATATTCAAACAGTTTGAGTGGTGAGGCGTAGTCAACCACTGCCGGTTGCAACGCAATGTCAAACGTTCGCACCAGCGCTGGAATTGCAGCGCGAGCGACCACGCCCGTAAAACTCACGCGCTCGCTGATGCCGAGTGCTTGCGCTTGCGCCTCTAATCCCGGACGCGCCGGACCGTCGCCAACGATGAGCAGATGCAGCGGTGGCTGGACGTGCTGATGTGCGGCAATCCACGTCACGATCCGCTCCAAACCGTGCCAATCGCGGACAAAACCGGTAAAGCCAAGGATGAAGCGGTCAGTGCGCTGACCTGTCGCGGCGAGCTGCTGGGGCGGGTCGGCAAACTGGGTGAGATTGATCCCGTTGTGAATCACGGTGATCCGCTCCGGCGCGACGCCAGCGCGTTCCACATATCCCGCCAACACTCGCGTCACCGGCAACACGCAGTCAGCATGACGCCAAACCCAGCGTTGCGCCCATCGCGCCAGCGCCGGTTGCGCCAAGCCGCCGTGAGTCATGCGTTCTTCAGCCAGCGGCGCGTTGACTTCTAAAATCAGTGGCAGATGAAATCGCCGTTGTGCCCAAATGCCAGCCAACAAAAATAAGTTATATCGCTCATAAATCACATCTGGACGGCTGGCACGAATTGCTTGCGCCAATTGACGATATGCCAGCAGTGAATAGCCGAGTTCTAACCATTCATACAGCGTTTTGGGTAAACGGGCGCGAATCCAATCGACCCAACCAATACTGCCGCCAAAGCTGGGCGCTGCGCTGCTATTCGGTGCAACAATCACAACTTCATGTCCTAATTGCCGCAACGCCGCAATCATTTCATCAATATGCACGGCTTGTCCGTCACGCGAAGCGGTGCGATGGTGATACAGTATTTTCATAAGTTATTGCTAAATATGCTGAAAAATTGAGAATAAAAAACGAGGACTGTTTTAATAAAACGTCAACAGGCTATACATCAAGCGCCGTCATCCAATCGTTTAGGCGTTATTACAGTTCGGCATGATTCCAAAAACGCGCCACAAGCGTCAATCTCAGTCATTGCGATGCGCCGGGCAGAGCATGAATGCTGCTGTCGACAGCAACCACAATATCAACAGGCGACATTCATCCGTAAAATCATCTGCTTCTATCCCGCATTCGCCCACTTCATTTAGGAACACAATGAATCAGTCCAAGGAACCACTCCCGCATCTCACTTGGCGGCAATTTCTGCGCCGTATTTTGCCTTTCGCTGATGTAGCGACGGCGGATTTGCCCCTCAGTCGTCTTCTGCGGCTGTCGCTGTTTCAAATTTCCGTCGGCATGGCGATGGTCTTACTCACCGGCACCCTCAACCGCGTGATGGTAGTTGAGCTGCACGTTCCAACGTGGCTGGTAGCAACGATGGTGGCGCTGCCGCTGGTGTTTGCGCCATTTCGCGCCCTGATCGGACATCGCTCCGACTATCACCGCTCCGCCTTTGGCTTGCGCCGCATTCCCTACCTGTGGATCGGCAGCCTGCTGCAATTCGGCGGTTTCGCCATCATGCCATTTGCGCTGCTTCTGTTGGCGGATGCAGAAAATAGTTTGAATTTAATGGGAAAAGTGAGTGCAGCGGTCGCCTTTTTGCTGGTTGGCGCAGGCTTGCATACCACCCAAACTGCCGGACTCGCGTTGGCGACCGATTTGGTGCCTGCTGAGAAACGCCCCCGCGTGGTGGCGCTGTTATATGTGACGTTATTGGTGGGAATGCTGGTCAGTGCGCTGCTGTTTGGTAAATTGCTGACCCATTTCACTCCGCAATTGTTGATTCAATTGATTCAAGGTGCCGCTGCCGCGACGCTGATTTTGAACATGATTGCGTTATGGCGACAGGAGGCGATTGATCGAGAACGGGCGGCAGCACCACCCATACGTCCCCCGTTTCTCGCCACTTGGCGCGAGTTTGCGCAAGGCGGACGCGCCAGCCAGTTATTGCTTGTCGTTGGCTTGGGTACGGCTGGATTTACCATGCAAGACATCTTGTTGGAACCTTACGGCGGGCAAGTATTGGGCATGAGCGTCGCCCAAACGACCGCCCTCACTGCGTTATTGGCGGGTGGCACCTTGCTGGCATTTGCCCTCGCCGCACATCAACTCGGGCGCGGTGCCAACACCTATCGCCTTGCCGCTGGCGGTGTCGTGATCGGTTTAATCGCCTTTAGCGCCGTCATCAGCGCGGCATTATTGGACTCAACCCTGCTCTTTCGCGTGGGCACAGGTCTGATCGGCTTTGGCGCGGGATTATTTGCCGTGAGCACCTTGATTGCGGCGATGGAACTCGCTGAAGGCGGACACAGCGGGCTGGCGCTGGGTGCGTGGGGAGCGGTGCAAGCAACGGCGAATGGCGTCGCGGTGGCGCTCGGCGGCGGACTGCGCGATCTGGTCACGGCGCTAGTGCCAGACAATTGGGGCACGCTGACCGAGCGGCTCGTCATCGGTTACAGCGCCGTTTATGTCATTGAATTGCTTTTATTATTGGGCACATTGATTGTGCTGCGACCGCTACTGCGCCAACACCTCAGCACCGTCTCGCGCCCGGCGGTGATGGGATTGGAACAAATGCCATAACGCAGCGACATAGTTAAAAAAAGTTGGCAGTTGTCAGTAAAAAGCACGTTTATCACTGACAACTGACAACTCGATATTCTCAGACCATAAAAAAAGAGCAACACCGCGAGGTGCTGCTCTTTTTTGGTATTCAACAAACTTGGTGGAGGCGGCGGGAATCGAACCCGCGTCCGCAAATCCTCCGCCCTTGGCTCTACATGTTTAGCCCACTCTATTGTTTTTAACTTTCTCACGCCCGAAGGGCAGGGCGATAAGTCAGCGATTCCGTAGGTTTTAGCAGATCAGGTCCGGACTCCCTTTTCCACGATCCTGTGTAATTTGACCTCTGGAACCCGTCGCCCACAGGCGAGAAACGGTCAGAGGCTCGCCGGGTTAAGCGGCGAGAGCGTAGTTGTCGTCGTTGGCAACTATAGGTTTGCGGCTGGATTTACGAGGTAAACCGCACCTCGACATGCACCTTAGGTTTTGTGACCCACGTCGAAGCCATGTCGCCCCCAAGTGAATTACACAATAAACAATTTTGATTAACAATGCAAGCGAAAATTTAACCAGTTTTAAATAACCGTTCTTTATCGCGCTGCCAATCCCGATCTTTTTCCGTGGTGCGTTTATCGTGTTGTTTTTTACCCTTCGCCAAACCAATTTCGAGTTTAGCGCGTCCTTTTTTCCAATACATCGCAGTCGGCACCAATGTATAACCCGCCCGCTCAATTAAACCAATCAGGCGATTGAGTTCGTGCCGTTTTAACAACAGTTTGCGGGTGCGCGTTGGATCGGGACTGATATGAGTTGACGCTGCCGCCAACGCCGAAATATGCGCTCCAATTAAAAACGCTTCACTATGCAAAATTTTCACATAGCTCTCTTTTAACTGAATCCGCCCCGCTCGCAAACTTTTAACTTCCCAACCTTGCAGCACCAGCCCCGTTTCGATCCGCTGCTCAATAAAATAATCGTGACCCGCCTTTTTATTTAAGGCAATGGTCGCGCTGCCGCTGGGTTTATTGCTGTGACTTTTGGTCATGCGATCCGCACATCAAAAAAGCGCAATTCAACGCCACCGGCGTGAATTGCGCGATGGCTAATTAAACTGCCGCAAGGTCGGCGAAAACCGCCGCCGCTGCATCCAGCGTCGCTTCAATATCTGCCGCGCTGTGCATGATCGATACAAAACCGGCTTCAAATGCTGACGGTGCTAAATACACGCCCCGCGCCAGCATTCCGTGAAAAAAGGCTTTGAATTGCGCTTGATTACAGCGCGTTGCTTGCGCGTAATTCGTCACCTTTTCCGCAGTGAAAAACAGCCCAAACATGCCGCCAGCTTGATTGGTGCTAAACGGAATTCCCGCTGCATCGGCGCGTTGTTGCAGCCCGGTTAATAACGCGGTCGTGCTCGCCGTCAATTGATCATAAAAGCCCGGCGCTGCGATCAATTCCAATGTTTTTAATCCCGCCGCCATTGCAATTGGATTGCCCGATAACGTCCCGGCTTGATAAACGGGACCCAACGGCGAAATTTTCTCCATAATTTCGCGCTTGCCGCCAAATGCACCGACCGGCATCCCGCCGCCAATCACCTTGCCCAGCGCCGTCAGGTCGGGCGTGATCCCAAAATGCCCCTGCGCTCCACCGAGCGCGACGCGAAATCCCGTCATCACTTCATCAAAAATCAGCACCGCGCCGAATTGATCGCAAATCTCGCGCAGTCCTTCGAGAAAGCCCGGCACCGGCGGAATGCAATTCATATTGCCGGCGACTGGCTCGACGATGATGCAGGCGATTTCAGAACCGATGGCGGCGAAAGTCTCGCGCACCTGTTCCAAGTCGTTGTATTGCAACGTAATCGTCAACTCAGCCAGCGCCGCTGGCACGCCCGGCGAACTCGGCTCACCCAGCGTCAACGCGCCCGAACCAGCTTTGACCAGCAACGAATCGGCGTGGCCGTGATAACAGCCTTCAAATTTGACGATCTTGTCGCGTCCGGTGTAACCCCGCGCCAGCCGTAGTGCGCTCATCGTCGCCTCGGTGCCGGAGCTGACCATCCGCACCAAATCCATGCTCGGCACCAGCTCGCAGACGCGATCCGCCATCACCGTCTCTAACGCCGTCGGTGCGCCGAATGACAGCCCTTTGTCGAGCCGCTCGCGCACTGCTGCCAACACTTCGGGATGGGCATGACCGAGAATCATCGGCCCCCACGAACCGACGTAGTCGATATACCGTTGTCCATCTGCATCAATGGCATAGGCACCGCTGGCGCTCTCGAAAAACACCGGATCGCCGCCGACGCCGCGAAACGCCCGCACCGGCGAATTGACGCCGCCGGGGATGTGACGTTGCGCCGCAGCGAACAGGTCATGGGAACGGGTCATGCAGAATTCTCCTGTAAAAACAATGAATTATAAGCGCGGGCGGCAGCACTGATGTCGGCTTGGTCAAACACGCCGCTGACGACTGCGAGCATCTGTGCGCCCGCCGCGAGTAGGACGCTGCCATTGTGCGGCGTGATACCGCCAATCGCAACGAGCGGCAAACCCAATTCTTGCGCCGCTGTCAAGAGTTCTGGCGTCGCTCGTGCGGCGGCTGGTTTAGTGGGCGAGGGAAAAAAGCTCCCAAACGCAAGATAGGTTGCGCCGGCCTGCGCTGCTGCCGTTGCTCGCGCCAATTCGTTGTAACAGGAGACGCCAATCAGTGCCGCGTCGCCGAGTTGGGCGCGAGCGACGCGGGGATCGGGATCATCGCGGCCGAGGTGAACGCCATCTGCGCCGATAGCGGCTGCCAGCGCGACATCATCGTTGATAATCAACGGAATTTGCGCAGCGCGGCAGGTTGCCAACAGCGCCGTCGCAGTGGTGCGACGCTCGGCAGCGGTGGCGGATTTCGCACGATATTGAATGAGACGAGCGCCGCCGTGAATTGCTGCTGCGACCTGTTGAATTAACTGCGCAGGCGGGCAATTGCTGTCGGGAGTAATGGCATATAAGCCAGATAAATACTGTGGTTTCAAAATCAATGCCGCAATTCAGTAAAATGTTGATGATCAACAATGGTGTTAATCAATTCTAGCGCCGCTGCCAAACAAATTTCAATCATTATTTACGATTATTTTGCGTCACATTCAACGCCAATAACCGCTGCACTATCTCCGCTTCATTCCATTCGGTAGCGTCATCTTCCCAACCATACGCAGCAGCAACGGCACAATCTAGTTGCTGATGCGCATTCACCAGCCAATCAGGACGTTGATTGTAAAGATTCGTCAACGTGCGCTGTTTTAATTGTGCTGCGTATTCAGGTTTAGGAATAATACGATCAGGATAACCAGCGACAACTTCTGGCTGGCGCTCAATCCAATTCGGCGGATTTAACCATTCTTCACGCAAGTTGTTTAATTGAAATGCGGCTTCAGCAATCGCTTTAGCGTGTTCTTGATATTGCGCTGCGACTGTCGGAATAATCACGCCGCTATCTAATGTTGCAATCGCGCCGCCAGTATCTGCTGGAGTTAAACCAAGTGGAAAAGGGAAAGTTTCAAATGTTGTGGTTGGCGTATAACGCGGCGTTGCGCCTAAACTGGTTCCCATCCGCAATGCCCATAGTTCATGGAAACGGGAATGTAAAATCCCAAATGTGGTGTCATCAGCGCGAGCAATTGCAACGGTGGCGCTATCGGGTAACACCGCAGTTGCCAACCACACAAAGAGCCGATATTTAGACACTCGCGGCGTACACATATAACGAGTAACTTTTTTTAAGGCTACACGCATCTCAGGACGTGAACACCAGTGCTGCCACCATGTGTCACGTTGTTTCTGCAAATATTGGATATTTTTATTGGCAACGTGCCATGCCGTCATTTTCGTTTCAATCACATGTTTAACCTGAGTGGTGACATGTTGAAAGGGTTGTTCATAACAGGCGGCGTCCGCTTCTTTCATTCCTAAACCAAAATCAATAATCCAAGTATCAGATGGACGGCGCGTGATGTCCATGCCATTGACCCAAGGACGCACAACATCGCTATTCGGTTTTCCGTGTGGATTCTGTTCTTGTAACCACTGCCGCGCTAATTCACCGGCAATATCAAAATCGCCGCTTTTCTGTGTGCCAATAAAACAGGTTCCACAATTATTTGCTAATGCTGTTGCTTGCGTAATATCCGAACCTGCATCAATTGCACCAGCCGTCAAATCGGCATAAATTGCCGCGACCGCTTCATTATTCAACACCGGCGTTAATGCTGTCTTCCCAAAGCAAATCAAACTAACGCGCACGGCTGCACCGCTGTTAATCCAAGGTTCATCTGACCACGCATTAAAAATGGTCGTCGTCTCACAAATGCGCTCTAACACTTTGCGATTTGCGCCGCCACGAATTGAATTGGTTGCGACCAAACCGACAGCGTTGGCTTTCCCTATTTCAAGCTGCATTCGCGCCTTTTCAAACCAATACGTTACCAAATCTGCACCGCCGGGAATGCGCCCCTGATAACAATTGCGCAACCGTTTCACATATTCATCACCCATTGCGCCAAGCATTCGCTTATCGCCTAAAAACGGCGGATTGCCGACAATCACATCAACGGTTGGCCAATTTGGTTCCGCGCCATCGTCATTCACTACTGCATCACGTTGGTCAATGATGTTGATCTTCTTCAGAATTGGATTTTTTGCTAATGAGAAGCCGTGATGTAACATCCATTGAATTTCACCAATCCACACTGTCACCCGCGCCAATTCAGCAGCATAAGCATTCAATTCAATGCCCAGCACATTCTCCGGCCCAACTTTGGGAAAACTGGCGGGTAAACCCAAACGCTCGGCATCTACAATCACCTCGTGCTCTAAATCTTTCAATCCACGCAACGCTAATAATAAAAAGTTTCCCGAACCGCAAGCCGGATCAAGCACGCGAAACTTTTGCAACCGATTCAAAAAATCCCGACAGCGTTTTTCAATCTGTTTTTTTGCTTTTGCCTCGGCATTGCTGGCATCAGTTCGCACTTTTCCAACTTTATTGGCAGCTTCAGTCGTTAGCGCAGTTGTATTTGCGGCCGCAATTGCGTTATCCGCCTTGCTTTTTAATACCGTCACCTTTTCAAGCAATGCCGCAATTGCCATTTGTTGAGTGCGCCATTCTTCGCGCAATGGATCAAGCACCACCGGATTGACCAGCCGCATAATTGAGGCTGGATCAGTGTAATGCGCTCCGAGTTGTTCCCGTTGATTCGGATCAAGTCCGCGCTCAAATAAAGTTCCCAAAATGCTCGGCTCAATCGCTGACCAATTCAACTGCGCCAATTCCCGCAACGTGTTCACATCAGCGCGATTTAATGGCAACGGCGTTGCAGCATCAAATAATCCGCCATTAAACCAATCAACGGAATCATTGCCAAAGAAGCCGCCGGTTGCCATCGTATTAAATAAACTGGTGAGCGTTGCCGGCAAATGTTCCAAACG
Organism: Thiocystis violascens; assembly: GCA_020721065.1. Taxonomy (GTDB): domain Bacteria; phylum Pseudomonadota; class Gammaproteobacteria; order Chromatiales; family Chromatiaceae; genus Chromatium; species Chromatium violascens_A. Next base: position 14,478 of record DYNM01000024.1, read on the forward strand.
CTGCTGCCCAATTTCCAATAACTTGCTAAATAACTGATTGGGCAATAAACCAATATCTTCTGCAAAGAAACAAAACAACATCTGCTGGCAAAAATGCGCAACTTGTGTGGTGTCGTGACCACGTTCGCATAATGTTTGCGCCAATTCAGCAAATTGTCGCGCCGCTTTTTCGGTTAATACCGCAGTAGTGAGCTTTGGGCGCAAGCGTTCTGGTTCGGTAAATGCCCATTTTAATAACCGCAAGTTATCGGGATTGCGCAAATCTTCCAGCGCCAATGAATACTTATCAGGCACAGTGCCATTAAATGCCGTATGAATAATGATTTGTTCCATATCAGAAACAATCAGCAGCGGCGGATTTCCCAATGCTGGTGCGTAGCGATGCAGTTGGACAAAGGCTTCATTGAAGTGTTTGCGTTTACCTTTGTATTCCCAGCCAAAGCAATTGCGTTTCCACACATCCGCCCAACCATCGCCACCAGTGGTTTTTTTTGCGCCGCGCTCAAAGCAATAAAACGCACCAGTTGGATCACTTTCTGCTGGTGTTGGTTCATCCAATAAGCGGCATAAATCAATAAAATGTTCCTGCGCTGCCGAGCGTTCTTTAAGCGTGGTGGCTTGCCATTTAGCAATAAATTGGTCGGGCGTCATGGGCGGTATTTTCTGCAACGATGTCATTGATAAAAAGTTGATATGCTTTTACTGTGGCACAAGCAACTGTTAATGACAACAGCCCGCTTTTTTATGTGACGGCAATTAAAAAGAATGTGATAAACTGATAAAACTGATTCAGTATTAACGCAGCACCGTTTATTGTGCAATGCTATTCGCACACTGCGTCAAATGACACGCGCTTTGAAACAACTGCCGTTCAATCCGCGTTGCCTTGTGACAAATAGGTCAGACCAGTAACATCTTGCGCCTTTCACGGCGCGTTTTGAATTTTGAAAACCAGCCATTTTTTCTAATGAATACAGCGAGTAAGTCAGCAATGCGCACGCATTATTGTGGAGAATTAAACGCCAGCCATGACGCACAAACGGTCGTGTTATGCGGCTGGGTGCAGCGCCGCCGCGATCACGGTGGCGTGATTTTTATTGATTTGCGCGACCGCGAGGGTTTGGTGCAGATCGTGTTTGATCCCGACCGCGCCGCGACCTTTAGCCGCGCCGAGCAGGTGCGCAGTGAATATGTGTTGCGCATCACCGGCACGGTGCGCCCGCGTCCGGCTGGCACCGTCAACGCGGAGTTGCCGACCGGCGCGATTGAAATTCTGGGGCTGGAATTGGAAGTGCTCAACAGCTCGGAAACGCCGCCAATTCAATTAGATACGCACGCTGCCGATGCGTCGGAAGAGCTGCGGCTGCGTTATCGGTATCTCGATTTGCGGCGTCCCGAAATGCAAAACCGGCTGCGGACGCGGGCGCGAGTGACGCAGCAGATGCGCAACTATTTGGATCGCAACGGTTTTTTGGATATTGAGACGCCGATTCTGACCAAATCGACGCCCGAAGGTGCGCGGGATTATCTCGTGCCCAGCCGCACCCATCCCGGCGAATTCTTCGCGCTGCCGCAATCGCCCCAATTATTCAAGCAGTTACTGATGATGGCGGGCATGGATCGCTATTATCAGGTCGCTCGCTGTTTCCGCGATGAAGACCTCCGCGCTGATCGCCAGCCCGAATTTACCCAGCTCGACATCGAGGTCTCGTTTTTGGACGAAGACGCGCTGATGACGCTGATGGAGACGATGATCCGCGAGCTGTTCCGCGACGTGCTCGGCGTGACGTTGCCCGATCCGCTGCCGCGCTTGACCTATCAGGAGGCGATGCGCCGGTTCGGTTCGGATCGTCCCGATTTGCGCGTGCCGCTGGAGTTGATTGATCTGGCGGATTTGATGCAAGACGTTGATTTTCAAGTCTTTGCTGCGCCAGCGAAAGACCCGAACGGGCGCGTCGTCGCGCTGCGTTTACCGAAGGGCGGCGAATTAACCCGCAAAGAAATCGACGCTTACACCCAATTTGTCGGCATTTACGGCGCAAAAGGGCTGGCATATATCAAGGTCAACGCTTGGGCGGAGAAAGGGCGCGACGGGTTGCAATCGCCGATTGTCAAGAATCTGCCCGACGCGGCGCTCGCCGGCATCATGGAACGCACGGGCGCGGTGGACGGCGATTTGATTTTCTTTGGCGCAGATAAAACCAACGTGGTCAACGAATCCATCGGCGCGTTGCGGGTCAAGTTGGGGCAAGAGCGCGGCTTGATGAGCGAGGGCTGGCAGCCGCTGTGGGTGACGGATTTCCCGATGTTTGAACACGATCCCGCCAATCAACGCTGGGTCGCGCTGCATCATCCGTTTACTGCGCCAAAGGTCGATCAAATTGATCAATTGGAGCGCGATCCGGGCGCGTGTCTGTCTCGCGCTTACGACATGGTGTTGAATGGCACGGAAATTGGCGGCGGTTCCATTCGTATTCACAGTGCCGCGATGCAGCAACAGGTCTTCAAACTGCTGGCAATCAGCGCGGAACAGGCGGAAGACCGTTTTGGTTTCTTATTGAAAGCATTGAAGTTTGGCTGTCCTCCGCATGGCGGCATGGCGTTTGGGCTGGATCGGCTGGTGATGTTGATGACCGGCGCGACCTCGATCCGCGACGTGATGGCGTTCCCGAAAACCCAAACCGCAGCCTGTTTGTTGACGGATGCGCCGTCGGCGGTGGACGAAGCGCAGTTGAAAGAGCTGGCGCTGCGGCTGCGGACTCGCGCTTAAATAACACACTGATTGCCATGCCAAATTTCAAACGCGCTCAATCAGTGCTCGTGGTGATTTGCACCCGCAGCGGCGAATTTTTGCTGCTGCGGCGGGTGCGCCCGGCGGGATTTTGGCAATCGGTGACGGGCAGTTTAGAACGCGGTGAATTGCCGCGTTTAGCCGCAGCGCGAGAAGTGTATGAAGAAACGGGTTTACGCGTTGGCGGCGGGTTAATTGATCTGCGGCATTCAGTGTTATTTCCGATTATTCCGGCGTGGCGCAATCGTTATGCGCCAAACGTCCGGTTTAATCGTGAATACTGGTTTGCACTGATATTAAATGAACGGCGAACCATTCAACTCAGTGCGCGGGAACATTTAGAATATCGCTGGCTGCCGGCAGCAGCCGCTGCGCAATTCACTGGCTCATGGAGTAATCGGCAGGCGATTGAAATGGTGGCAACGCAATGAATCAGGATATTCGTTGGAAACAACGGTTTGATAACTATAGCAAGGCTTTGAACGAACTGAAAGAAAGCCGAGAACTGACAGAAAATAGACCACTCAGCAAATTGGAAAAGCAGGGCGTGATTCAAGGATTTGAATACACGCACGAGCTGGCTTGGAATCTGATAAAAGATTATCTTGAATTTCAGGGGCATGTTGGTTTAATTGGTTCGCGTGATACCACACGAGAAGCATTTAAGCGTAAAATCATTACGAATGGCGAGCTGTGGATGGAGATGATTCAATCCAGAAATCTCACTTCACATGCCTATGATCGCGCCATTGCCGAGCGGATTTATGCGGCGATTTTCCCGCGTTTTTATCCTGAATTTGCGGAGCTTTATCAGTATTTTTTAGCGCAGATGACTGAGGAACACTAATGGAATTTGGTTTATCAGCAAACGTCTGTGCAATCGTGCGCACAATTCTGAATCAATATCCCGCAGTGCAAAAGGCGGTGATTTATGGTTCTCGCGCTAAAGGCAATTATCACACCGGTTCAGATATTGATTTAACGCTATTTGGCGATGCGTTGGATTATGACACGCTTTTTGCAATTGCTTCGGCATTGGATGATTCAGATATTCCTCATACCGTTGATTTATCGTTATTTGCGACTATCGAAAACCCGGCGCTGCGTGAGCATATTCACCGGGTTGGGATGGTCTTTTATGAACGCGAATAACCTTTTTGCATGTTCAAACCGCTATAAAATTCAAGTTGATTTAATGCTGTTGTGTCGATTCTGGGAAATGCAAAACGCCGGCTGCGTATAACCGTTTTGCTGCATGATATTCCGCATCATTCATCTGACAGCCAACCACTTCGCGCAAACGCACTGCGTCACGATCACCTTGGTCAATTGCCAACGAGAGCCAGTAATGTGCTTGCGCTAAATCAATGCTAACGCCGCGCCCTTCAGCGCAAATTAAACCCATTGCATATTGCGCATCGACTTCACCGCTCTCGGCGGCAGCGCGAATCGGTGGAACCTTGCTAGGATCATTGCGAAATAACACCAAGTCTTTCAAATAGCTGCTATTGCTCATATTGTTACGTCCGCTAGTTTTAATTGAGTTTTCAGTTATCAGTGAAGCGCGTTAATGATGGATGGTTATTTTTTAATCCGGTGATTAAAACAGTTGACAACTGACAACTGATTCACCCCAACCCCAACTGAGGTCTTGTATGTCGTTAATCAAACCCTTCGCCGGTTTACGTCCCGCTCCCGGTCGCGCCGCTGACATCGCCGCGCCACCGTATGACGTCATGAATGCTGCCGAAGCGCGGCGCATGGTTGAAGGTCGCCCATGGAGTTTTTTACACATTTCCCGCCCCGAAGTTGATTTACCGGCAGGAATTGATCCGTATAGCCCAGCGGTATACGCCAAAGCGCGAGAAAATCTGGAGCAAATGATCGCAGAAGGCGTGTTAATCCGCGATTCTACACCCGCTTATTATGTTTATCGTTTAACAATGGGTTTACATCAACAAACCGGATTAGTTGCCAGCGCATCAATTGCTGCATATGACACCGACCGAATTAAAAAACACGAATTTACTCGTCCGGTTAAAGAAGATGATCGCGTGCGGCAAATTGAAGCATTAAATGCACAAACCGGACCAGTTTTTTTAGTCTATCGTGCTACTGCCGCAATTGATGACGTACTCGCCGCAATTAGCGCCACCACCGCTGAAGTGGACGTGACCGCCGCCGACGGCGTGCGCCATGAATTATGGACAGTGACAGATGCCGCGCAGATCGCGCATTTAACCGCCACGTTCGCCGCACTTGACGCCCTTTACGTCGCCGACGGTCATCATCGCTCGGCTGCTGCCTCGCGGGTTGCCGCAGCGCGTCGCGCCGCCACGCCGCCAGAAGCGAGTGATCAGCAAGGTTTTTTAGCAGTCATTTTTCCACATGATCAAATGCAGATTCTCGATTACAACCGTGTGATCAAAGACTTACATGGCATGAGCATCGACGCTTTAATGAATCATCTCGCCGTTGCATTTGCAATTGAAGGCAGCGCCACGCCGGTCAAACCCGCGCAACCGCACGAGTTCGGAATGTACGTCGGCGGACATTGGTATCGCTTAACCCTTGATTCTGCACGCATTCCGCACGACGACCCGGTAGCGCGACTCGACGCCAGCCTGCTGCAAGACAACGTGATTGCGCCGCTGTTTGGTATTCACGACCCGCGCCGCGATGATCGTATTGATTTTATTGGTGGAATTCGTGGTTTAGACGCGCTGGTCAAGCGCGTTGATGCCGGTGAGATGGCAATTGCATTTGCGTTATATCCAACGGGCATGGCGGAATTGATGGCCGTCGCTGATGCCGGTGAAGTGATGCCGCCTAAATCAACGTGGTTTGAACCCAAATTAGCGGATGGTTTAGTCTCGCTCGTTTTAGATTAACCACTCCCACAATTACACTTTTTGATTTAACCGTCAGCGCAACAGTGCTGGCGGTTTTTTATTGCTTCACAATCACCAAATTAACGCAATTTATCCGCAATTTTGAATACAGCACGACTTGAATACAGCGCCACTAAAAAGCGTATGATGATCGCTGTTTTTCCTAAATGGAATTTAGCATCATGCCGCGCATTTTTGACAACATCGAACAGCATTTATTACCCACTTTATTAGACACCATGCGACTCGCTGAACGCGCCGATTGTTGCGTCGGTTATTTCAATTTACGCGGTTGGCGCAGCCTTGCTCCCGCAATTGACCATTGGAAAGGCGGCGCTGGGCACTGCTGCCGCCTCTTAATTGGAATGCAATCAACGCCTTCCGAAGAAGTGCGCCGCGCTTTGCTGCTGCGCCCGCCGCCAACAGGAATGGATAATCAAACGGCAGTCCGAGCGAAATATCAGCTTGTAGAAGAATTTCGTCAACAACTCACTTGCGGTATTCCAACTGCTGAAGATGAAACAACGTTGCGCCAATTAGCGCGGCAGCTTCACAGCAAACAATTGATTATAAAATTGCATTTACGTTATCCGCTCCACGCTAAACTTTATTTGGTTCACCGCCAAGATGCCAACAATCCTATTACCGGTTTTGTTGGCAGCAGCAATTTAACTCTCGCGGGATTATCACAACAGGGCGAACTCAATTTAGATGTTTTAGAACACGACGCCTGCCACAAACTCGCAGCGTGGTTTGAAGCACGCTGGCAAGAACGCTGGTGTTTTGATATTTCTCAGGATTTAGCTGCGCTCATTGACGAGAGTTGGGCAGGTGAGCGGTTATTACCGCCCTATCATTTATATTTGCGTTTAGCGTGGTATTTATCTGAGGATGCGCGAATTGGTTTATTAGAATCACAAATCCCACCGATTTTTAATCAAGTTTTATTTGATTTTCAAGCGGCTGCAGTCAAAATCGCAGCGCGTAAACTTAATCAACGCGGTGGTGTTTTTATTGGCGATGTCGTCGGTTTGGGAAAGTCGTTAATGGCGACCGCTTTAGCGAAGGTTTTTGAAGAAGATCACGGCACCGAAACGCTGATTATTTGTCCTAAAAACTTGGTGTCGATGTGGGAAGATTACGCGCATCGCTATCAATTGCGCGGGCATCGGGTGCTATCACTCTCACGGGTATTAAAAGAACTGCCGAATAAAACGCCACGTTATCGCGTGTTGTTAATTGATGAAGCGCACAATTTACGCAATAAAGACGGCAAACGCTGGCGCGTGATTCGAGAGTATATTCACCGCAACGACAGCAAGGTAATTTTGTTATCGGCAACGCCATATAACAAAACGTATCGTGATCTTGCTGCGCAATTGGCACTGTTTATTAAAGAAGATGCTGATTTAGGGATTCGCCCGGAACGGTTTCTGCGCAATTGTGGTGGTATTGCACAATTCACCGCTCATCATCAATGTTCAGTCTATTCATTGGCAGCTTTTGAAAAAAGCGAAGAGCCAGATGATTGGCGCGAGTTAATTCGGTTGTATATGGTGCGGCGCACCCGCAGTTTTATTATGCAGCATTATGCGTACACGGATGAACGTGGGCGCTATTTACGCTTTCCTGATGGCAGCCGCTCTTATTTTCCGTTACGCATTCCCAAAAACGTGTTTTATCACATTCGGGATGATGATGTTCTTGATCCTTATGCGCGGTTATATGCACCAAAAGTAGTGGCCATGATTGAAACTCTGCGTTTACCTCGCTATGGCTTGGGAGAATACCTACGCAACATCTCAGAAGTCACAATCAGCGCCGAACATGAACAAATAATGAAAGATTTGAATCGTGCCGGCAAGCGATTGATGGGATTTTGTCGCACCAATTTGTTTAAGCGGTTAGAAAGTGCAGGACCAGCATTTTTATTGTCAATTGAGCGCCATCTGATTCGCAATTTTTGTGTGCTCTATGCGCTTGAGGAAGGGCTGGAGATTCCCATTGGGACGCAAGATGCAGCGTTATTAGATGCGCAAGATGATGATATTGAAACCAGCACTGCTGAAACTGAAATAGAAGACAATGCGGAAAATAGCGCAATGACTGTGGCACTAACTCAATTGTTGCCAACAGCAGCAGCGTTGCGTTCTCGTGCAAAGACGGTTTATCACACTTATCGGGGAACATATCATCAACGGTTTCGGTGGTTGCCTAAAAAGTTATTTACACAGCGCCTTGCTGATGATTTAACTTTTGATACACAGCAATTATTAGAAGTGTTGGCATATTGTCAAGCGTGGGACGCGCTGCAAGATACTAAACTCGCAGCATTAGAACGCTTGATTTGTAAACAACACGCGGATGAAAAAGTGTTAGTGTTTACCCAATTTGCTGACACCGCAATTTATTTAGCGACTGAATTAGAACGGCGCGGCATTCAACAAGTGGCGTATGCAACTGGCAATAGTGGCGATCCGACAGAATTGGCGCGGCGTTTTTCGCCGCAATCAAATAGTCAGCACGGCGACATTGAACCCACGCAGGAACTGCGGGTTTTAATTGCAACCGATGTGTTGTCGGAAGGGCAGAATTTACAAGATTGCGCCATTATTGTGAATTATGATTTGCCTTGGGCAATTGTGCGGTTAATTCAACGGGCAGGGCGCGTAGATCGCATTGGGCAACGTTCAGCGCAGATTTTATGTTATTCCTTTGTACCCGCAGATGGTGTTGAGCGAATTTTAGGGTTACGGCGGCGGGTGCAGCAGCGATTACAACAAAATGCAGAAGTGATTGGTTCGGATGAACGTTTTTTTGATGATGATCCGCAGCAGCACTCTGAACAACAGTGGCGTGATTTGTATACAGAACGCAGCGGTATTTTAGATGAAGCCGAGAATGAAGGCGATGCTGTTGATTTAGCATCTTATGCGTATCAAATTTGGAAAAACGCCACTGATGCTGATCCGAGTTTGCTTGCGACAATTGAAAAGATGCCGCAGGTAGTTTATAGCACTAAAGCGCAGCAAGTGACAATGAATGCTCCAGCGGGAGTGATTGTGTACACGCGCACGCCGCAAGGAAATGATGGCTTGGCGTGGATTGATGAATCCGGTAAAGCAGTGACGCATTCGCAATTAGCAATTTTGAAAGCGGCAGCGTGTCAAGCAAATACGCCCGCAGTGCCTGCAATTGCACAACATCATGTTTTGGTGCGCAGCGGCATTGAGCAGATTATTCAGGAAGAACAACGCGCTGGTGGGGCATTGGGGCGCATGAGTGGCGCACGCGCTAAAACATTTGAGCGCATTAAAAATTATCGGGTGCAGTTGGGAAAACAGCTTGATTTGTTCACAACAGAGGAATTAAAACAGTTAGATCAGATTGTTGATGAGATTTATCGCTATCCGTTGTTGCCGAGTGCGCTGGAAATTCTTAATCGGCAATTGCGGTTGCAGATTACTGATCGCGGTTTGGTAGCGTTATTGCTCAATTTGAAAAAAGATGGGCGCTTGTGTCAGAAAATTGAACCGGAAGCGCAAGAAGTGCAGTTAGTCTGTAGTTTAGGATTAAACGCTGGCAATACCACTTCTTCGTTTGCACTGGCGCACACAAGAGGCGATGATTTACAGCTTGATTTGAAACGCTGATTATTCAACCAATTGATTGTTATCGGTTGGGTTGCTGCAATCAATTCAACCGCTAACTTTGGAGGCAATTAAAATGACAGGATTATCAGCGCAAGCGACCTACACTGCGCAAGATTATTTAGAATGGGAACGGCAACAATCAAGTCGTCACGAATATGTTAACGGTGATATTCACGCCATGACTGGAGCCAGTCGTCAGCATAATTTGATTTGCGGCAATGTGTTGGCAACGTTACATCAACAGTTGCGCGGCAAACCGTGTGAAGTGTACGCCAATGATTTGCGGGTTAAAGTCAATGCAACAGGAATGTACACTTATCCCGATGTGGTAGTGGCTTGCGCTGATCTTGTATTTGAAGATCAGCACGTCGATACGTTATTAAATCCGCTGGTGTTGATTGAGGTGTTGTCAAATTCTACTGAGAATTATGATCGCGGAGCGAAGTTTTTACATTATCGTAATCTCGCATCTTTGCGCGATTATTTGTTAATTTCTCAGTATGACATCAGAATTGAGCATTATGCGCGGCAAGCCGAGCATTGTTGGTTGTTGACCGAGTATCAATGCGCCGATGATTGTATTACGCTTGCGGCGGTTGATTGTGTGCTGAAGGTGCGCGATGTTTACGAGCGGATTGTTGATTTTACAGGCACAAATTGTTGTGCGCAATGAACGTTTTTAATGCAACTGAATTTGATCCGGGTGTATGATAAACCAGAGTATTGGTTATTTGTTGGGTTGCGTTGCAACCCAACTTACTATGAGGATTTTTTAAGATGGACACACTTCAAATTGAACGGCTGCGGGAACATTTGCAGGGATTTAATTTTCCGCAGTTATTTATTGACGAGTTGGGCTGGTCGCAGGTGCAAGGTCAGCAATCCTATTCCGTGACGGTTAAAAATGACGTGTGGAATTTGACCGCCATTGCGGAACTGTCCGGCGCAGTGGCTTTTGTCATTGCAACATTACCAGAGCAAGAGATACGGCTGGCGATTCATCATGCAATCTCAGAATTGGTGCATGAAAATCTGTTGATCTTTGTTGAGGGTTCTACTTGTTTATGGTTGTGGGTGAAACGCAACGGAAAACAGCGCAATTCATACGAACATCGGTATGATCAAAGCCAATCCGGTGATTTGTTTTTATCTAAGCTCTCGAATTTATATGTCAGCATGAATGACATGGACGAACAGGGCTGGTTTCCGCTGGGCGCATTAACCGAGCAGATTAAAAAAGCATTTGATGTTGAGCAGGTCACTAAAAAGTTTTTTGGTGCGTATGAAAAGGAACACGCGGCTTTTCAAAACGCTATTCAAGGCGTCGATTCTGAAAAAGAACAAAAATGGTTAGCGTCAGTTTTAATTCATCGCTTGATCTTTATTTGGTTTTTGCAGCGCAAACTTTTTTTGGATGGCAAGATTAACTATCTCCAAGATAAGTTATCGGCGAGTCAACAGCGCGGCGCAGATCAGTTTTATTCTGAGTTTTTGCAGGCATTGTTTTTTGAAGGGTTTGCTAAACCACCAGAACAACGCAGCGCCGCGACGCAGCAGTTAATTGGTGAGATTTGCTTTTTGAATGGTGGGCTTTTTTTACCGCATCATTTAGAAATTAAATATCAACAGTCAATGCAGATTCCTGATGCTGCATTTACGCAGTTATTCAAATTTTTTCACAGTTATTCGTGGCATTTAGATGATACGCCCGGCGGCGATGATCGCAAAATCAATCCCGATGTGTTGGGTTATATCTTTGAAAAATACATCAATCAACGCAAGTCGTTTGGTGCGTATTATACGCGCCCACAAATTACAGATTATTTGTGTGAGCGCACCATTCAACGCTTAATTGTAGAACGTATCCATCAACACGGTGGTTTGGAAACACAACGCGCCGGTGAAGGAATCCGCGATTTAATTGGGCGCTTGAATGCGCCGCAGTGTTTGTATGTGTTGAATGAATTGCCGAAGTTGAAGTTACTTGATCCCGCTTGCGGTTCTGGCGCGTTTTTGATCGCAGCTCTTAAAACGCTTTATGATATTTATTATTTTACAATCGCTGCTGCACGAGGATTTAAGAAGCACGTCGAACTGAGTACCGCGCTTAAAAAATGGGATGATCCAAAGAAAAGTCTGGAATACACAATTAAACGCACGATCATTACAAGCAATCTGTTCGGCGTCGAAATCGTTGAGGAGGCGGTGGAAATTGCAAAGCTGCGGCTGTTTTTGGCGTTGGTGGCAACTGCGGAATCAGTGGAGCAATTGGAGCCATTGCCAAACATTGATTTTAATGTCGTGACCGGCAATTCGTTGATCGGGTTAATGCAGGTCGATGCCGAAGAATTTGCAAAGAAAAATCCTTCTGGCAGTTTGGCGTTGAACAAAAGTTATCGGGAACTCGTGAATGAAAAAAATCGCCTCATTACAATATACCGCGATACCGTTACCAGTTTCGATGGTGTGAATCTGTCTCAAATTAAACACGAGATTGAACTGAATCAAGCCGAAGCGCAGCCAGTGTTGAATGAGATTTTGTTGACCAAAATGGGTGACTGTGGAATCCGTTTTGAACAAGCCACTTGGGATGCTGCTAAGAATAAAATGGGCAAACCTAAAAAACGCCAGTTGCAAGCTGCTGATATTGCAGCATTGCATCCGTTTCATTGGGGTTTTGAATTCAATCAGGTGTTAGAATCCGGCGGTTTTCATGCGATTATTACCAATCCACCGTGGGAAATTGTGAAGCCGAATGCAAAGGAGTTTTTCCAAGAACATTCGGAGTTGGTCACTAAAAATAAGATGACGATTAAGGAATTCGAGAAGGCGCAAGATCAATTGTTGGCGGATGTCACAATTCGGGAAGAGTGGCTGGCGTATTTATCCAACTTTGCGCACCAGTCGGCGTGGTTTCGCGCTGCGCCACAATTCAAGTTTCAATCCGCAGTCGTGAACGGAAAGAAAACCGGCAGCGATATTAATTTATACAAGCTGTTTACTGAACAATGCGTGAATTTGTTGCGTCCGGGCGGCGCGTGCGGGATCGTGATTCCGTCTGGCATTTATACCGATTTGGGCGCAAAAGGTTTGCGTGATTTGTTGTTTGATTACTGTCAGATTGCCGTGTTGTTTGGATTGAGCAATGAGAAGTTTATTTTTGATGAAGTCCATCATGCACAAAAGTTCTGTTTGATGATTTTTGCTAAAGGTGAAAAAACTTCCGCATTTGAGGCGGCGTTTCGTATCAATCCACGCGAAGCTATTACGCCGCAAAATCTTGAAAGTTTTTTGAGAATTCAAAGTCTGCATTTTAGTTATCCTGTAAATTTAATAAATCGGGCATCACCTGATTCGCGCTCGGTGATGGAATTTAAATCTGATGCTGATATTCGTATTATTGAAAAACTGTTGAAGTTTCCGCTGATCGGTGAAAAGATCGAGAATACTTGGAATCTGCGTTTAACCCGTGAATTTGATATGACCAATGACAGTCATTTATTCAAAACAGAAGCGGGCGCAGGACGCTTGCCGTTATTTGAAGGCAAGATGATTCATCAATTTACGCATCAATGGGGCAAACCAAAATACTGGTTAAATGAAGATGAAGCGCGAGCGGATTTATTGGGACGATATTCAGATATTGGGCAAGAGCTGGCTTATCAAAATTATCGGTTGGGAATGCGTGCAGTTGCTAGTAGTACTAACGAACGATCTTTAATATCAAATTTATTGCCAGCGCATGTGTTCTGCGGTAATTCTGTTTTTAGTTCTACGCAGCCAAATGATGCAAAGATTTTAGTATTTATTTCAACGCTGTTAAATAGTTTTGTGATAGATTATTTTCTGCGTTTGAAAGTCACATCAAATCTCAATTTATTTCTAGTTTATCCAACGCCAATCCCCCGCCTCACCGCCGCCGATCCCGCGTTTAATCCGATTGTCAGTCGCGCTGCGCAATTGATTTGCACAACGCCAGAATTTGATGAATTAGCGGTCGCAGTGGGTTTAGGTTCATTTCGTGATGGCGTGACTGATGCGGTAAAACGTGCGCAATTACGCGCTGAATTAGACGGGTTAATTGCGCATTTATACGGGTTGAATGAAAACGAATTTACGCATATTCTAGCGACCTTTCCATTAGTTGCCGCTGAAATAAAAGCGGCGGCGCTGGCGGCATATCGGGTGAGTTGTGATAATTAGCAATAATTTTGCAATTGATGTGCTTTATCATTGAATCATCCAACGTCAGTACGATTTGCTGACAATTCACAATGAAACGACTGACTTTTTTTAGGAACGCTCGCAATGGCGCAACTTTCTCCAACCATAAACACAACCTCCGCTGCATTGACGGTGCCGCAAGTGGCTGCGGCTGTGCGGCGGCGCGTGTTGGAACACACGTTGAAACACAACGGCGGTTATCTCAGCCAAGCCTGTTCATCCGCCGAGATTTTGGCGACGCTGTATCTGCGGGTGATGCGCTTGGGCGCGAGCACAGCGCCAGCTCTGCCGCGACGCTTTGCGGGTGTACCGGCGGCCAACAATCCGCACGCTTTCACTGGCGCGGGTTATAACGGGGCGAAAGCGCCTGATTTAGATCGGTTTATTTTTTCGCCGGTGCATTACGCGCTGGTGTTGTATTCGCTGTTGATTGAGTTGGGGCGACTGGCACCGGAGGCGTTGGACGAGTTCAATCAAGACGGAAGCACGGTGGAATTGATTGGCGCGGAGCATTCGCCGGGGCACGAGGTGACGGCGGGATCGTTGGCGCAGGCGTTGAGTCAAGCGGGCGGGATTGCGCTGGCGCGGCGGCTGCGCGGTGAGAGCGGACGGGTGTGGGTGTTTATGTCGGATGGTGAATGTCAGGAAGGGCAAACGTGGGAGGCGTTGGCGGCGCTGGCGCAGCATCGGCTGGGCAACGTCGGGATTGTGATTGATGCCAACGCGCAGCAGTGCGATGGACCGATGGCGCAGGTGATGTCGATTGAACCGTTAGCGGCGCGGCTGCGGGCATTTGGGGCGGAGGTGCATGAGGTTGATGGGCATGATCCCGACGCGCTGGAGATGGCGGCGACCTTCAATGCTGCTCGCACTTGTCCGCTGGTCGTGATTGCGCGAACCGATCCATGTCGCGGGTTGGAGCGGCTGCGCGAACGCGCTCCCAAGCTGCATTACGTCCGCTTCAAACCCGGCGCGGAATACGACACCTATCAACGGCTGCTGGCCGAATTGACGGCGGAGGCAAACTAAATGGACACCGTGCAATCACCGCATCGCGCCAACCTCGTGCGCTGGGCGCAAGCGCGTCCCGAAGTGCTGGTATTAACTGCCGATTTAACAGCATCTTGCGAAGCCGATGGCTTTCGAGATGCCTATCCAGAGCGGTATTTCGCGCTCGGCATGGCCGAACAAAACCTGCTGGGATTTGCCGCCGGGCTGGCGCGAGAAGGCTTCACGCCGTATCTGCACACCTTCGCCGTTTTTCTCACGCGCCGCCCGTTCGATCAGCTCGCCATGTCGATTGCCTATCCCAATCTGCCGGTGCGCCTGATTGGATTCTTGCCGGGCATCACCACTGCCGGCGGCGTCACGCATCAAGCGATTGATGACATTGGCCTGCTGCGGCTGCTGCCCAATATGACGATCTTAGAATGTGGCGACGCCACCGAGGTCGAATCGGTGCTTGATGTCGCGCAAGCGATCAACGGGCCGGTGTATGTGCGGATGCTGCGCGGGGAAGTGCCGCGATTATTTGCGGCTGACGCGCCGCTGCAATTGAATCAAGCGCGGGTGTTGAGTAGCGGCACCGACGTGGTCGTGATTTCAAGCGGCATCTGCACTGAAGAGGCGCTGCGAGCCACGCAGGTGCTGCGAGAGCACGGCATATCCATTGCGCATCTGCACGTCTCCACGCTCAAACCCTTCACCGATCCGCAACTGAGCACGGCGATTGCGGCGGCGCGTTATGGCGTGATCACGCTGGAAAACCACAGCATCAGCGGCGGTTTAGGTTCAGCGGTGGCGGAGGTGATTGCCGAGCAGGGATTGGGCAAACGGTTAATTCGGCTGGGTTTGCGCGACACCTACGCGCACGGCGCAAGTCGGCAGTATTTGCTGCGCGAGTACCAATTAGACGCGCTGGCGCTGGTAGAAGCAGTGGCAATGTTGACTAAAACCACATTAAATATCACTGAAGATCAATTGACTGCCACGCGCTTAGAAACGCAACGCCCAATTGAAAAAACTGAAGATTTATAAGCTGGCGCTGCGCAAGTGCGGTGGTGACAGCAATACAGCAGTCATCTCACTGCACAGAAAATAGTTGCATTAAGAGACTATTTCCGTAGAATGCGCACTCGCAACGACAGGCGCGTAGCTCAGTTGGTTAGAGCACCACCTTGACATGGTGGGGGTCGTTGGTTCGAGTCCAATCGCGCCTACCACATTTTTAGGCTGTCTGCTTTCAGCAATCCGCTTTCAGCGCCAATTCAAGCTGAAAGTTGACTGCTAAAAGTAGACAGCTTTTTTTATTGCACTTTCACTTTTTAGTGAATAAAAAATCATGTGATCTCTCGTATTGATCACCACTGACCATTTCAGGATGTTCCATGCCGTTAATTACCCTTCCCGATGGTTCGCAGCGTTCATTTGCTGAAGCCGTCACCGTCCGCGACGTTGCCGCCTCAATCGGCGCTGGGCTTGCTAAAGCTGCACTGGCGGGGCGCGTCGATGGCGTGTTGGTTGATACGTCTTTTTTGATCGCAGCCGACGCGACGTTGGCGATCATCACCAGCAAAGATGAAGCCACCGCGCTGGAATTATTGCGCCACGATGCCGCGCACGTCATGGCGCAAGCGGTGCAGGAGCTGTATCCAGACACGCAAGTCACCATCGGGCCGGCCATCGACAACGGCTTTTATTACGACTTCGCTCGCGCCGAATCCTTTACGCCCGATGATTTGGCGCAGATCGAGGCGCGGATGCACGAGATCGTGAAGCGCGATCTGCCGATTAGCCGTGAAGTTTGGGCACGCGAAGACGCGCAGCGATTGTTTGCCGAGCGCGGCGAGCATTACAAAGTTGAAATCATCACCGACATCATTCCCGCCGGTGAAACGGTGACGATTTACCGGCAGGGCGAGTGGTTTGATGTCTGTCGTGGCCCGCATTTACCCAGCACTGGCAAGCTCGGCACCGGTTTCAAATTGACCAAAGTGGCTGGCGCATATTGGCGCGGTGATTCTAAAAACGCGGTGTTGCAGCGGATTTATGGCACGGCATGGCGCGATAAAAAAGAATTGACGGCGTATCTCACGCGGCTGGAAGAAGCGGAAAAGCGCGATCACCGCAAACTCGGCAAACAGCTTGATTTATTTCATTTTCAAGATGAAGCGCCGGGGATGGCGTTTTGGCACGCTAAAGGGCGGATTATTTATCGGCTTGCTGAAACCTACATGCGCGAAAAGCTGGATGAATACGGTTATCAGGAAGTGGAAACGCCGCAGGTATTGGATCGCTCGTTGTGGGAACGCTCTGGGCATTGGGACAAATTCGCTGGCGGCATGTTCACCACCCATCTTGATGAGCGTGATTTCGCCATTAAGCCAATGAATTGCCCCGGTCATATTCAGTTATTTAATCAGGGCTTAAAAAGTCACCGCGATCTGCCGCTGCGTTTAGCGGAGTTTGGCGTTGTCCATCGCAATGAACCCTCCGGCACGCTGCATGGTTTGATGCGGGCGCGGCGGTTTACGCAAGATGACGCGCACGTCTTTTGCACCGAGTCGCAATTGCAAACCGAAGTGGCGACTTTGATTGATATGGTGTTTGAGACCTACCGTGATTTTGGGTTTACCGAAATTGATTTAGCGTTGTCGTTGCGTCCAGATCAGCGCGTTGGCAGTGATGAGTTGTGGGATAAAGCAGAAACGGCGTTGGAACAATCGTTGACGGACAAGGGATTAACATTCCGCGTTCAGCCCGGTGAAGGCGCATTTTATGGCCCCAAAATTGAATTCACGTTGCACGACAGCATTGGGCGGGCGTGGCAATGCGGCACGATTCAAGTCGATTTCTCAATGCCCGGTCGTCTTGGTGCGCACTACATCGCCGAAGACAACAGCAAACAAACGCCGGTGATGATCCATCGCGCCATTCTCGGCTCAATTGAACGCTTCATCGGCATCTTGATTGAGCACTACGCGGGGCTGTTTCCGCTGTGGCTGGCACCGGTGCAGGTGGTATTGCTCAACATCACCGACCGCCAAGCGGATTATGTCCAAGAAGTCGCTAAAACGTTGCGTAACAATGGCTTCCGTGCGGAATGTGATTTGAGAAATGAGAAGATCGGTTTTAAGATTCGGGAGCACACCTTGCAACGGGTACCCTATTTGCTGGTGATTGGGGATCGTGAAGTCGAGACCTGCACGCTGGCAGTCCGCGACCGTCATGGCGCGGATTTGGGAACCGTCGCACTCCCCGCCTTCATGGCGCAGTTGCGCGACGCCGTCACCCACCGCACCCTGTAATTTTGGCGCGATACGGCGCATCGCAGCGCGATTTGCCGGTCGTTTTCATGTGTTTTGTTGGAGGAATTTGTTATCGCTGCACCAAAGAGAAACCGCGTCAACAAGGAGATCAACGTCCCGGAAGTTCGACTGATCGGCGCGGATGGACATCAGGTCGGAGTGGTCAACACCCGTGAAGCGTTGGAAATGGCTGTCACGGCGAGTATGGACCTTGTTGAGATCGTGCCGACGGAAGACCCGCCAGTGTGTCGGTTGATGGATTTCGGGCGGTTTCTCTTCGATCAGAAGAAGAAGAAAAACGAAGCGAAGAAGAAGCAAAAGCAAGTTCAGATCAAGGAAGTGAAGTTCCGTCCGGGGACGGATGAAGGAGACTATCAGGTCAAACTACGCAACCTGACCCGTTTCCTGCAAGAAGGGGACAAGGCCAAGGTCACCATGCGCTTTCGTGGGCGTGAACATGCGCACCGGGAGCTGGGGCTTGATCTGCTCAAGCGGATCGAGACTGATCTGGCTCCCATCAGCATCATGGAACAGCAGCCACTCATGGAAGGGCGGCAGATGGTGATGGTGCTTGGTCCCAAGAAGAAATAATCCATTTTAATCAATAGCGAAGTGTAAAACTGATGCCCAAGATCAAGACCAATCGTGGTGCCGCCAAACGATTCAAGCGCACCCCCTCCGGCGACGTGAAGTGCCATTCGTCGCACCGTCGTCACATCCTGACCAAGAAGCCCACCAAGCGGAAGCGCCAGTTGCGTGCTCCAAAACGGCTGCACAAGTCAGATGTTCGTGCCGCGCTGCGGATGATTCCTTACTGCTGATCGCAGTTGACGTTACCGGAGAATTAGAATGCCTAGAGTGAAACGTGGCGTTACCGCCCACGCCCGCCACAAGAAGCTGCTCGACGAAGCCAAGGGTTATTACGGTGCCCGTAGTAAGGTTTATCGCGTTGCAAAACAGGCGGTTATCAAAGCCGGTCAATATGCGTACCGCGACCGCCGCCAGAAGAAGCGCCAATTCCGGGCGCTGTGGATTGCGCGGATCAACGCCGCTGCGCGTGAGAATGGCTTGTCGTACAGCCTGTTAATTCACGGCTTGAAACTGGCTGGCATTGAAGTGGATCGCAAAGTGTTGGCTGATATTGCTTTCCACGACAGCGTGGCATTTGCAGCACTGGCAGAGCAGGCGAAAGCAGCTTTAGCCTAAGCTGACGCCATCCCGTTTGCGTCTGCTGTTGACGAATGAGGGAAAGGCTCAGGTCTTTCCCTTTTTTGTTGGTTATTCTTTTAGTAAATCAGAACATTCCGCGTCATGGTCGAATCAACTTCACTCAATACTCTGGCGGATACTCCGCTCGCCGCGTTGCAAGATGCCGCGCTGGCAGCGGTCGCTGCTGCACCCGATCTGGCAACGCTCGATCAAGCGCGGGTGCATTATCTCGGCAAAAATGGCGCATTAACGGCGCTGCTCAAACAGCTCGGCACCTTGTCTGCCGAGGAACGTCCAGCAGCCGGCAACGCCATCAATCAAATCAAGGTCGCGCTCCAAACTGCGCTTGACGACCGCAAAACCGCGTTGGAACAAACCGCGTTATCGGCGCGGCTGGCAGCCGAGCGGATTGACATCACCTTGCCGGGGCGCGGGCAGACGCCGGGCAGTTTGCATCCGGTGACGCGGGCGCTGCGGCGCATTGAACGGTTGTTTGTTCAAGCCGGCTTTGCAGTCGCCGAAGGGCCGGAAGTTGAGGATAGTTATCACAATTTCACCGCGCTCAACATTCCCGAACATCATCCAGCGCGGGCAATGCACGACACCTTTTATTTTGACGCCGAGCGCCTGCTGCGGACGCACACCTCGCCGGTGCAGATTCGCGTCATGGTCGAGCAAACCCCACCGCTCAAAATCATCGCGCCCGGGCGCGTGTATCGCTGTGATTCCGATTTGACGCATACGCCGATGTTTCATCAGGTCGAAGGGCTGCTGGTGGACGAGCAGGTCAGTTTTGCCGACCTCAAGGGCGTTCTTTATGATTTCATTAACAATTTCTTTGAGCGCGAGCTGAAGCTGCGGTTTCGTCCGTCGTATTTTCCGTTCACCGAACCGTCCGCTGAGGTCGATATTCAGTGCGTGATGTGCGGCGGCAGCGGCTGTCGCGTGTGCAAACACACCGGCTGGCTGGAGGTGCTCGGCTGCGGCATGGTTTATCCCGAAGTGTTCAAACAGGTGAGCATTGATCCCGAACGGTATCGCGGTTATGCCTTCGGCATGGGCGTGGAACGGCTGGCGATGCTGCGCTATGGCATTGATGATATTCGGCTCAATTTTGATAATGATTTGCGCTATTTGCGCCAATTCGCTTGATGCTTTTTTATAGCACTCGTAGGTTGGGTTGCCGCTTTTGGCAACCCAACAACGAGGCATAAAAAACTGCCGCACTTTTGCAATGACGGCTCAATTCAATTCCGGTAATTTTGGTGTTAGTTGTTGGGTTGCCAAAAGCGGCAACCCAACCTACGACTATTTTTTAATTGCTTTTTCAATACAACAATCAGTATTGAAAACTGAATACAGGACAGCGGAATATGCAATTCAGTGAGGCGTGGCTGCGCGAATGGGTGAATCCGCCGGTAAACACCCAACAATTGGCCGATCAACTCAGCATGGCGGGGCTGGAAGTGGACGTCATCGCTCCGGCAGCGCCAGCATTTTGTGGCGTCACCATCGGTCTGGTGCAGCAGATTGTGCCGCACCCGGATGCCGCCAAACTGCGCATTTGCACGGTGGAAGTCGGTGGTGACGCGCCGCTGCAAATCATCTGCGGTGCCGCCAATGTTGCCGAGGGAATGCGCGTTCCGGTCGCCACCATCGGCGCGGTGTTGCCCAACGATTTCAAAATCAAAAAGGCGAAACTGCGCGGCGTCGAATCGTTCGGCATGATTTGCTCAGTCGTCGAATTGGGGCTGGCGGAGACCTCCAACGGCATCTGGGAATTGCCAGCAGATGCGCCGGTGGGCGCGGATGTGCGCCAGTGGCTGACGCTTGACGATCCCTGCATCGAGGTCGATTTGACGCCAGATCGTGGCGATTGCCTGAGCGTGGCCGGACTTGCCCGCGAAGTGGCGGTCATCAATCGCGTCGCGCTCACTGCGCCAGCAATTGCGCCGGTCACGCCAACCAACGCTGACCAATTGGCGGTGCAACTCGCAGCGCCAGCCGCCTGTCCGCGTTATGCCTGCCGCGTGCTGCGCAACCTTGATCCGACTGCCACCACGCCAATCTGGATGCAAGAACGGCTGCGGCGCAGCGGCTTGCGGTCAATCAGTCCGGTGGTCGATGTCACCAATTACGTCCTGCTCGAACTCGGGCAACCGCTGCACGGCTTTGATCTCGCCAAACTGAATGGCGGAATTGCAGTGCGGCTGGCGCAGGACGGCGAGACGCTGGCGCTGCTCAATGGCGACACGGTGACGCTGCGCTCAGACACGCTGGTCATCGCCGATGCCAGTCACGCAGTGGCGCTGGCGGGCATCATGGGTGGCGCGGCGACGGCAGTGAGTGCTGACACCCGCGATATTTTGTTGGAGAGCGCCTTTTTTGCGCCGCAGTGCATCAGCGGCAAAGCTCGCAGCTACGGGCTGCACACCGATTCATCACACCGTTTTGAGCGCGGCGTTGATCCACAGCTTCAGGTTCGCGCCATTGAACGGGCGACGCAGTTATTGCTGGACATCGGCGGCGGTGAGGCGGGACCGGTGGTGGTCGTCACGGCGGAGGAACATCTGCCGCAGCCGCCGGTGCTGCATCTGCGCGAGGCGCGAATTGCCCAGATTCTCGGTTTGGCATTGCCCGCTGCCACCAGCGTCGAAGTGCTGGAGCGGCTGGGGATGACGCTGGAAACGGTCGCCGATGGCTGGCTGGTGACGCCGCCGAGTGCGCGGTTTGATTTGGTGCATGAGGTGGATGTGATCGCCGACATCGGGCGCATTCACGGTTATGACCAGATTCCGGTCAGTCACGCCAGCGCAGCGACGGTGACGACGGCGGCGTCAGAAGCGGGTTTTGAGCTGGATCGGGCGCGGTTGGCGCTGGTGGATCGCGGTTTTCACGAGGTCATCACTTACAGCTTTATCAGCCCGGAATTGCAGGCGCTGCTTGAGCCGGAGGCGCAGCCGCTGCGGTTGGCAAATCCGATCAGCGCGGAGTTGTCGGTGATGCGCAGCAGTCTGTGGGCGGGGCTGCTGCACACGGCGCGTTATAACCAGACGCGCCAGAGTGAGCGGGTGCGGATTTTTGAGTCGGGGCTGCGGTTTCGCCACGATGCAGCGGGACAGTTGCAACAGCCGCTCGGTTTGGCGGGTTTGGTGAGTGGCAGCGCCTTGCCGGAGCAGTGGGGCGTCACGGCGCGAGCGGTGGATTTTTACGATCTCAAGGCGGATGTGGAGGCGGTGCTGGCGCTGACTGGTGCAGCGGGGCAATTCCGTTTTGTGGCGGGTGAACATCCGGCGCTGCATCCGGGACAGACGGCGCAGATTGAACGCGACGGATTGCCGGTTGGTTTGATGGGCATGGTGCATCCGGCGCTGGCAGCGCGGCTTGATCTGAAGGGCGATGTGTTTGTCTTTGAATTGGATTTAGCATCGCTGGCGCTGGGCATTGTGCCGCGTTATGCGCCGATCTCGCGGTTCCCCAGCATTCGCCGTGATTTGGCCATCGCGCTCGACCGGACGATTAGTCACGACGCGGTGGTGAACTGTGTTCGTGCTGGCGCAGATGAAACGCTGCGCGAGGTGATGGTGTTCGATGTGTACACGGGTCAGAATGTCGATTCTTCTCGAAAAAGCCTTGCTTTAGGCTTGATTTTACAGTCTTATTCTCAGACACTGACTGACGATTTTATTGAGGGTGCGGTGGGGCAGATTGTGAATCGCCTCACTTCTGAACTTGGCGCACGATTGAGGGATTGAAGATATGGCGTTGACCAAAGCCGATATGGCTGAACATTTGTTCGATGAGCTTGGCTTAAACAAGCGCGAAGCCAAGGACATTGTGGAGATGTTTTTTGAGAAGATTCGTATGGCGCTGGAGCGCGGCGAACAGGTCAAGCTGTCTGGCTTCGGGAACTTTGACCTGCGCGAGAAAAATGAGCGCCCGGGGCGAAATCCGAAGACTGGCGAGGAAATTCCGATCACTGCGCGGCGGGTTGTGACCTTCCGACCGGGGCAGAAGCTCAAGTCACGGGTAGAAGCCTATGCTGGAACCGAAGGCGAATAACGAGTTGTTGGTTGACGACGAGTTGTCACCGATTCCCGGCAAACGCTATTTCACGATTGGCGAGATCAGCGAGCTGTGCGGGGTGAAGCCGCATGTGTTGCGCTATTGGGAGCAGGAGTTTCCGCAACTCAAGCCGGTGAAGCGGCGCGGCAATCGGCGTTATTACCAGCGCCACGATGTGTTGATGGTGCGCCAAATTCGTAATCTACTTTATGATCAAGGCTTTACGATTGGCGGGGCGCGGTTGCAATTGAGTGGTGAACACATCAAACAAGACAGCAGTCAGGCGCAGCACATTTTGCGTCAAGTCCGCGTGGAGCTAGAAGAATTGCTCCAAATCTTGCGGCGTTGACGCCGATTGCACCACGCCGTAACATGCGCGTTCTTTCCGGGGCGTAGCGCAGCCTGGTAGCGCACCTGAATGGGGTTCAGGTGGTCGGAGGTTCAAATCCTCTCGCCCCGACCAGTTATAAAAAACGGTGAACTGAGAAATCAGCTCACCGTTTTTTTATGTCTGCGCAAATGACGTATTCTATTAAACAACATCATTGCCTATTAAAACCAAAAAACAGTTTAACTGTGACACATCGAACTATTCTAGGTTAGGAGTTAGACTTGCGCATTGATCTCGTTGGAATCCCGCAAGACATCGCAACAAACGATCAACTTCAGTGAATACAGATCATCTTAACTAAGCGTTTAGTTGCCGGTCATGTGTAATCATTTTATATCACGTCGATGATGCTGTCATAAGCGTATTGGTTACGCGACTGCTGAATAGTTTTAATCTATTTAGTTCTCGATTCAATGCACCATGCCCTATCTTGTTGTCGCTCATACAGCAGCTTCACAGGTACCCAAACCTTGCTTGTCCGGTAGTCTACATGGGCTTCTCAAACGCTGCACCGATGAACACAGCAACCGCGCTGCGCATAGCGAAACCGTATTTGACAACGGAAACGATTGTGCCATTTTGAAACCTGTTTAAAATAAATTTTTAGCAAGGTTGTACTTTTATAGCGCGATAAATACTAGCAACTGTATTTAACGTGCGCGAATACAATAATGCTTATAAAACAAGGCTTTATGCCATGATTTGATGATTTCTGTTGTGGATAATGCTATAGTAAGGCATTGCTAACTATAAAATAAATTCTTGCAACACTAAACAAAATAAAAACTTATATCGACCTTAGTGAGCGGTCGCTATCACCTAAGATTACGTTCTGGACAGCGTCTGCTATCCAAGCGATAAATCTCATCACACCTGATGATTTTCTAAACTGAATCGTGTATCTTTCAGCACCTCCTAGTATTTTGAGAACTAAACCATGTCAAACCTTGATAAACTGCTTCAACAATATGAACTCCTGCAAAAGGAAATCGACACCGCCCGCAAGCAAGAACGCCGCGTTAAAATCAAAGATGTACGGGCATTGCTAGACAAGTATTCGCTCACAGCAGAAGACATTTTTCCGCAGTCGAAGATGACTGTCACCACTACTCGTGTTAAGTCAACCCGTCCTGCCAAGTATCGTGATCCTGAGTCGGGTAAAACATGGAGTGGAGCTGGTCGTGCGCCGTTATGGATTAGAGATCGCAATTACAGTGATTTCTTAATTACAGATTCAAACACGTCTTCTGATTCGGCGAATTGAACACTGGGGCGTGGAAACTGGCATAAGCAACAGTTATGCTTTTTCACCACTTGCTGTTGTAACCATTGGTGGTCTAGGTTCACCGCTATTGGATTGAGTGAGATCGTGATAAATCGTCAAGCGGGTTGGGTTGAGTTTTATAGCTCTTTGAAGCTGATCCGCTTGATAATTTTTGAAGGATCACATTACGCACCAATGACGTTGGTGTATCGATTCAATTGTCTTGCAACGATTTAATCCGCGATCCATCTCCGCAAATCACACTGTTTTAATCTCGGCTGTAATCGTCGCAGCTTTGCTTTCCTCGTTATCACTTCTTAGATTGTCCAGTGTTTTTTCATACCAATTTCAGCCCTGCTTCAATAAAATCTTTGCTGATCTTGAAAACCGCAAGCTATTTGCGTTTAATTCATTCATTAAACTTCCTCTCAGTGGTGTAAAACGATACTGTATGCCTAGTTTACTAGCTATAAAAAAGCAATCATCATTACCTTTCCTGCTTTAACTCCAATACTCAAGGGCATCTAATAAAATTGCGCTTGCTTGTTGCCAATCTTCTGGCTGGGCAGTTCTAAAAATGTGCGCATTTTTGTACACAATTAAAAATCCATTTAAAAATCCATTTTCTAAATTGACCCACGACATATCTGTTATGCAATCATAAAAAGCATCCAAATTAAACCCAAAATACTCTGGAAAACTCAACTGTGCTGAGAACTCACGCAAAAACGAGTCTTTATCTTTGATATTGTCGCCATCAACTACAAAATAGTTTGCAGGCAGTTGAGAGAAAAAACTAGGCAAGGCAGGGTTTGATAATATGGTCATGGTGTTATTTCCTTAAAACTTTGATAGTGTCTTGATTGGCAGGATAAAATCTCACTAACAACTTATAATTATTGGTAGTGCCACGATCAATAGGGTTAAGTTTCAACCATTACCTGTTTTTGTTGGTTAATAGCGATGCGTTATAATAGTGTATAAAATACCAAATTACCCCAATGTGGTTAGTAAGTTTTTTAGAAAACGATAAATTTTTTCTCACTAATCGAGCAACACGTTGCCGAAGTGTACAATTCAATCGCTCGACGTGATTTGTTCGTCCGCTTTGCTTACCAACAGCGCGATGACGATTGGATAAGCCGCCCAGAAATCGGTATAACTTACCGTGCGTTGACGATAAACAGAAGGCAAAGATTCCCATAATTTACGTGCTGATTTTTCACTTCTATCTCCGATGTATGCGCCAACTATTTCCCGTGTGTGGCTGTCAATTGCCAACCAAACCCATTGTTTGTTTTTGATTTTTTGCACGAATGACCACATTTCATCACACTCAATCGTGAGCTGTCCTTTGTACTTTTTTTACTTTAACTTGACGTGGAACTGACTCATATTTTTTATTGACATAGCATTGTAGCCAAGATTCTGAGACGCCAACGACTCGAGCAATCGCGGCTAAAGAAAGCCGCTCTAAAAGCAAATTATCAATCAATGCTTTCTTTTCGTCAGAAATTACGCTTTTGCTTGGATTTAGTAAAAACTGCCGTCCACATCTCGACATCTATACATTTGCTTCTTGATGGCGTTAAAACCGTTTTTAACACAAGATTTGAGAGTGATATAGTCGATCCAACATAAAATGATTACAAATAACTGTTAAACAAAGTCTTAACTGAGCAATGATTCCTTTTACGAATCGTCTTCGCTTTTGCCCAATAGTGTTCAATTGGATTTAAGTCTGGTGAATATGGTGGCAAATATTCTAAAATATGCCCTTTTTCTCTAATCGTATTTTGAATATCTTGTCGTTTATGAA
>DYNM01000007.1 GCA_020721065.1 Thiocystis violascens
CGGTGGATCGACTATATTCTAAAGCTATTTTTGGTCAACTGCGTAACTCCTAGCTGTTTCAAACCACCAAGCAGAAACGTGCGCCTGCCAAGCAGGATATTCTTCAATCGCCTTTTTCGCTAGTTCTTCTCTCAATTGGTCGATTAATTCATCTTTGATGTGTATCGTAACACGCACATCTTGACGCATGAATATTTGCGCTTCTAACCCGGATAATTTTTTCATTGAAACACGTCCAATACCACTTTTGGTAAACATCCATTGTGTTAGTTGCGTCACGTCAATTGTTGTCATTTTATCAATCTTGTCACCAATGTGGCGAGGAATAGAAAGCATCGGTTTCAAATATTCCTTAGTCACGGCAGTCATCAATTGCCCTTTGCCCGCTAATTGCTCGACCCAATTGTTGTTTGCAGTGCGTAAGGTACGTTTAGCAGTTTTTTGTGCAACAGTTGTAGCAACCTTTTTTTTCAATGTCTGTTTGACAACTGTACCGCCAACTGTACCTATACCGAATAAGCTGGTTAAATCTAATGCTGCAAGAGCCACATCTTGGTCAGAAACGTCGCGTCCCTGTGCGAATTTTTTCATCACATAATAGGTATCATAAAGCGGTATCCATGTTTGCAGACCATCCGGTGATGGTGCTAAATCTTCATTCAGGGTTGCTAGTGAAAAAGAACCGAGATCACGCAAGCGGTTTTCTAAAGAAGGACATTGGGCGGCTGTTTCTGAGCATACTTTATTAATTTCGACAAGAATGCGTTGCCGCAATTCTTCATTCAAGTCATCGCGTAGTAATACACGGCGAAACAGTGGATTGTTTTGAAAACGCAGCAGTGCGTTAATGCTGGAATTATCTCCGTTAAGCAAAGACTCTTTAACAAGTGGGCGCAATTCTATTGGAAATGCTTGCTCATCTGCTGCATCAGTTAGTAATTCAACTGCTAATAATCCTGATCGTGATAGTAGTATTTCACCATCATCTTGCATTAACAAATCCCATACACGAGGCTCGTCAGCTAGTAACTCAAATGGCGTGTCACATTCGCCATCAGCTTTTGTTGCGCAATCTGTTACACGAATAAATGCAGGCCATAAATTAGTCCGAAAATGACGGCGAAATTCTGTATCGGTAGCAAGGCGCTGTCGTAACTCAACACCATGATTAAGTGCCATAGCAATTAATTCGGCTAATCGTTCTTCATCATTTTGAGCGCGTAGTGCATCATCAAGCCAACGGGCGTATTCTTCGGCACCAGGTTGTGTGTGATCGAACATAAATAGTGTTGCTGGAGTTGGAATGCCGCGCTGACCAAGACGGCAAATTGTTCTGCCGTGCCGTTGAAATGCACTGGTTAAATCTTGTTTTTCGTAGCGGTCAATAATCAATTGAAACATACCCGTATAGACATCTGCGCAGTCGTCACTTATAAAAGCATGATCTAATTCTAATGGTGTTGGTGAAGTCGCATACAACGCAGCCAATTCCGGGTAATTCTCAAGCCGTGCTATGATTGAAAGATAATCAAATGCTCCCAGTCGTTCTAACGCAGAGATAATTGCTGTGCGCCGTTCTGGAGTGAGCATAGCAAAATAATCTTGATTAACTGAAATCACTGCCTGTGCGGCTTTTTCTGTCCAACCAGCAGTGCGCAGTTGTTTGATAATGGTAGAAGATTCGATGCCGTTTTTACCTACAGAAGAAACAAGATCATTTTTGTCTTCTGAACAGGAAATTACAAACAAAAAAGTTGTGACAACAAAGCAAGTAATAACAAAAAATCGGTTATAAAACATCTTGTTTACCTCTTTAAAAAGGTTCGCCGTCCATGGCACGTTTTGATGAACTGAACCGTTTTCTACCGTTATCCAAACACCGCATCAATTGCATGATGCAACGTCGCACGAATATCATCATCATCAGTAATTGGATCAACCAACGCCATGCGGCAGGCTTCAGTTGGTGCAATTCCAGCCTCTATTAAATTCGCCGCATACACCAGCAGCCGCGTCGAAATTCCCTCATCTAATCCATGCCCTTTCAAATTGCGAGCAGCAAGCGCAATCTTCACTAAACCCGTCGCCAATTCCGCACCAATTCCGGTTTCAGTCGCCACAATCTGCGCTTCCAATTCGGCTGGTGGATAATCAAATACTAAAGCGGAAAAGCGTTGTTTTGTCGATTGCTTCAAATCTTTCATCAACGATTGATAGCCCGGGTTATACGAGATCACGAGCTGAAAATCAGAATGTGCAGTGACCACTTCACCTTTTTTATCCAATGGTAAATTGCGGCGATGATCGGTCAACGGATGAATGACAACGGTTGTATCTTGTCGCGCTTCGACGATTTCATCCAGATAACAAATCGCGCCAATCCGCGCCGCAATCGTTAATGGTCCATCCAGCCAGCGCGTCCCCGTCGCATCCAATAGATAACGCCCAACTAAATCAGAAGCGGTCATATCTTCATTACACGCGACCGTGACCAGTGGTTTACCCAACCGCCACGCCATGTATTCAATAAAGCGCGATTTGCCGCAGCCAGTCGGGCCTTTCACCATGACAGGTAAACGGCGTTGATACGCAGCTTCATAGAGCGCGATTTCATTGCCTTGCGGTTGATAAAACGGTTCCTGTTTGACTTGGTATTGCGCGATGTCAGTATTCATCAGGGTAGCTCAGAATGAAAAAATGAGGAGTGAAGAGAGAATTGGGTAAATGCCGCCCAATAAAAAGCCCCCGTAAAACGGAGGCTTTTTGAATCAATTAACGCACTGGCTTATTTGTGTTCAGCCGCTGCGCCGAGCTTATCGCGCCAGCCCGGGAACAGCTTGTCGGCATCGTGCGGGAACGAGGTGAAGGCGCGAGCGAATTCTTTATGTTCCTTCGCAAATTCAATCGGATCCGCGCCAGCTTTCCAGCATTCATACGACTGCCGCAGCGAAATTGCGCCCGCTGCCGGGGAGTCGATATGACCGTAAGCGCCGCCGCCAGCAGTGTTGATGACGTTGCCGTGACCCAGATTCTCGAAGAAACCGGGTAAACGCAGCGCATTCATGCCGCCAGAAATAATCGGCGTGGTCGGCTTCATGCCGTGCCATTTTTGGAAATACACCGGCCCTTGGCATTCATCGCGTTCAATCATGTAGGCGATGATTTTGTCATCCGCGCCGCCTTCCATTTTGCCGTAGCCCATCGTGCCGACGTGAATACCGGACGCGCCTTGCAGACGGGAAATCTTCGCCAATACAAATGCGGTATAGCCGCGCTTGGCGGATGGCGAGGTAATCATGCCGTGACCAGCGCGGTGATAATGCAGGTATTGACCGGGATATTGACGACGAGCGGTGGTAATCATGCCGGGGCCGCCGACAAAACCATCGACTAAAAACGCGACTTTATCTGCATCGGGGCCAAAGGTTTCCAGAATGAAATCAGCGCGAGCGCACATTTCATAATGGTCATCAGCGGTGATGTTGGCGGAGAACAGCTTGGCTTGACCGGTTTCGTCTTGCGCACGCTTGAGCGCGTCATACACCAACGGAATGACTTTTTTGGACGGGCAGAAAGTTTGATTGCCCTGCGGTTCGTCATTCTTGATGAAATCGCCGCCGAGCCAGAATTGATAGGCCGCTGCTGCGAATGGCTCAGGACGCAGACCAAGTTTTGGCTTGATGATGGTGCCAGCGATATAACCGCCGTTCACTACTGGGCGACCGAGAATGCGCCACAGATCAGAAATATCTTTGGACGGGCCATCGAATAATTGAATAGCGCGATCCGGGACATAAAAGTCAATCATCTGTCCGTATTCGATGTCGCCCATGCCCTGATTGTTGCCGATGCACAGGGTCAAGAAGGACACGATCATCATGCGTCCGTCGGTCATGTTGCGGTCGAAGAGATCGAGCGGATAAGCAATGCGCATATCCTCGGTCGCTTCGTCGATGTAATAGACCAGGGCATCGACGCCCTTGGTGAAATCGTCAGTGGTGGACACTTCGACGTTGGTGCCGGTCGAGGATTCGGCAGCGAAATGCGCAGCCGCTTCCAAATAACCAATACTGCCCTTGGGCTTCATCTTGTATGCGACGAGGATATGGTTGCCGCCCGCAATCAGATCGGCTTCTTTCAGGCTCAAGTCGGAGTAACGTGCTGACTGGTCAAGTGCCATATTAAAGTCTCTGTTATCTGTAGTGATGGGCGTCAACGCCCTAAAAAGAAGCGACTACCGGGACTCGGCAAGCGCAGATTGGTGGTTCCGCGTCCAATCTAGGGATGATTATAGAGAAATTTTGGCGGGTATATGATGATTTTCTTAAACGCTGCGATGGTTGCGCACCATAAAAAAGCAGTCACGCCGGCGGGATAACATGCAGCGATTACAACCACACAGTCAGCGGTTTTTGCTCCTCATGTTGCGTCTGTATCAGATCGTACACACGGAAGGATTTTGGCATTTGCTGCGCAAACTCCGCCGCGCCAGCAGTGCGCAGTGGCTAATGACGCGCCAGCGGCAATCTCAACCCACGCTCGCCGTTGACCCGCCGCTGACCACACAACCCCAAGTATTGCTTGTTGACCAACACCTTCCTGCGCCCGACCGCGATTCTGGTTCCCTGCGCCAGTTCAATTTAATGCTGACTTTACAAACGCTTGGGCTGCAAGTGACCTGCGCAGCCGCCAATGTCGCTGCGCCGAGTGCCAGCCATCAGTTGCTCGCTGCGCACGGCATCCGCTGCCTGTCACGTCCGGCGGTGCGGTCGCTGGCGCAGCATCTCGCCACCGACGGCAACCGTTATCAACTGGTGATTTTGAGTCGGGCGGATGTCGCCAGCGCCGTGTTGACCAGCGTGCGTCGGCACTGCCCGCAAGCAAAAATTGTTTTTGATACCGTTGACTTACATTTCCTGCGCGAAGGGCGACTGGCGGAACTCCATCCCCACTGGAGCAATCGCTGGCTGGCGACGCTGCGCCAACGTCAAGAGCTGGCGCTGGTCGCGGCTGCCGATGCCACGCTGGTCGTTAGCCCGTTAGAACAGGAGCTGGTGCAGACACATTGCCCACACGCGCAGGTGCATTGCGTCTCCAACATTCACCAGATTGCGGACAGCGCCACGCCGGTTGCCGAGCGTCACGACCTCCTATTTATTGGTGGATTTGCGCACGCGCCCAACGCGGATGCGGTGCGCTGGTTGCTGCGTGAGATCATGCCGCTGGTGTGGACGACGCTGCCGACGCTGCATTGCCATATTATTGGTGCCGACCCACCCGCCGATCTGCGGGCGCTGGCGTCAGAACGCGTCAGCATTCATGGGCATGTGCCTGAAGTACAAGCATTTTTTGCGCACTGTCGGCTGTCCGTTGCACCGCTGCGTTACGGCGCGGGAGTGAAAGGCAAGATCAATCAAAGTCTTGCGCACGGGCTACCGGTGGTGGCAACGCCAATGGCGGCGGAAGGCATGTTTTTAATTGATGAAGAATCGGTATTCATTGCAGACACAGCACCCGCGTTTGCTGCTGCAATTGTGCGGTTATACACCGATATGAATAGCTGGGAACGCTTATCGCGCAATGGCATTCGCATTATGGAGCAACATTTCAGCGTTGCCGCTGCTCAGATGGCATTGGATCAACTATTGAAACAGTTGTTACCAACTCATTTTTAATTCACTGTGAAATACATGTATGTCTGCCCAACTTGAGTTTTTTTATGAAAAGATGTTGTTAATCAGAACTTTTGAAGAAACGCTGCTAAGGCTTTTTTCTCAAGGGTATTTACGCGGCACAGTTCACACCTGTATTGGACAAGAGGCATGTGCGGTAGGCATCATTGCCGCGCTTAATTCAGAGCAAGATACTGTCTGTTCTAACCATCGCGGACATGGTCATTTTCTCATGTTTAGTGAACAGAACATGTATGGACTGTTTGCTGAAATTTTAGGTCTTGAAAGCGGAATTTGTAATGGTAAAGGCGGAAGTCAACACTTACATGTTACAAATTTTTATTCTAATGGCATTCTAGGTGGCATGGTTCCCGTTGCCACCGGTATTGCTTTAGCACACAAACTAAAAAAAGAAAATGCAATTAGTGTCGTATTTGTAGGCGATGGAGCAATGGCGGAAGGGATTATCTACGAATCTTTAAATATGGCAGCATTATGGCAATTACCCTTATTGCTTGTCGTGGAACAAAATCAAATTGCACAAAGCACTCCTTGGACACTTGAACACGGCAGTATAATTGAAGATCGATCTCCTGCGTTTGGAGTTCCTAGAATCGCTGTTGATGGTAATCATGTAGAATCTGTTTATAACACAGCAAAAGAACTTATTACGCAGATGCGTATTGATAACGCTCCGAGATGTTTAGTGTTGCATACCTATCGTTTAGGACCGCACAGCAAAGGAGATGATCAGCGTAGCAGCACTGAATTAGCAATGAATCAAGAAAAAGACCCACTGAAACAACTTGAGATTTTGCTAACACAACAGATTGTTACTCATATAAAAATGCGTTGTCAAAAACGTATTTCTGACATGTTAACTCACTTTTTAATTTCATAAAAATGCCTACTTACTTAAAAGAGTTACAGCAAGGTCTTTTTACACTTCTCACTAATGATCAGCGTATCATTTTACTTGGAGAAGACATCATAGACCCTTACGGCGGTGCTTTTAAGGTGACTGCTGGATTGTCAACGCAATTTCCGGGGCGTCTCATCACAACACCTATTGCGGAAGCGGGTATTACTGGTGTTGCAGTAGGACTAGCATTACGCGGGTACGTTCCAATTTTGGAGATCATGTTTGGAGATTTTTTAACACTTTGTGCCGATCAAATAATAAATCATGCAACAAAATTTTCAAGTATGTATTCCGCTGTCAGTTGTCCGCTTATCATTCGTTCTCCAATGGGTGGTGGGCGCGGTTATGGTCCCACTCACAGTCAGAGTTTAGAAAAACTTTTTCTTGGCACACCTCACTTAAAAATAATTTCACCTAGTAACTTCCATAACCCCGGTCGAACGATTCAACAGATTGTTCAATATGAATCTAATCCTGTTTTGTTTATAGAACACAAATTATTGTATTCAGAATTTTTGCAAGTTAGTAACGAGATTATACATGTCAATTTACAATCAAGTGAAGAAGGCTACCACACTGCTATAATCAAAAACTATACCGTAGGTAATCCTGACTTATGTTTAATAAGCTATGGTGGAACATCGCGTTTCTTGCCAAAGTTGCTAACTGATTTAGCAGTTGAGGAGGTTCGTATTATTGCAGTCTTACCGGAAGTCATAGACCCAGCACCAATTGACATTTTAGTTCCATATGCAGCAGCGGCGCGTCGTGTTGTAATTGCAGAAGAAAGTACAGCAGATTTTGGTTGGGCAGTGGGGATTGCGGGTATGTTATACGAAAAGTTGTGGAAACAGCTTGACTGTCCAATTAAAGTTGTCACATCCGAACGGTGTGTTATTCCAACTGCAAGTGAACAGGAAAAAGAAGTGCTAATTTCAGCCCTAAAAATAGAAAACGCAATCATGGAAGTACTCTCATGGCTATAACGATTAGTATGCCGCTTCTGAACGTTAATGATGATTCAGCAATACTGGTACGGTGGCTGTATCCAGAAGGGGCAATGGTCAATAAAGATGAAGCAATTTGTATTGTAGAAACAACAAAAAGTGCTGTTGATTTATACGCTGAAGCAAATGGTATTTTAAGGCATTTATCTCCTACGGGAATTGCTTATAAAACAGGGACTGTCATTGGATTTCTTACGCAATCAGTAGAAGAAGAGGTGAGTGTTTTAGATGCTGTTGTGGAAACAACAGAAAATCCAACTGTTATCACACCAAAATGGACAAGAAAAGCACAGATTCTCGCACAACGATTTGGTATTGATTTAAACTTGCTTGCGGCACAATATCCTGATGTTAGTATTACTGAAGAGTTGATTAAACAAGTAGTAGCTCAACATCAATCAACACCTTCCGCAGAAATTGCAATAGAACCTTCTTTACAACATCAACACTCTTGGGGAATAACGCAAGAGCGTATCCTCATTCTTGGCGGCGGCGGCGGTGCAGCATTAGTGTTAGATATTTTATCTAGTATAGCGTCTCAAACTGCTATTGGAGTGTTAGATAATAATTCTTCGCTGGTAGGCGCTAAGATATTAGGAACTGATGTTCTTGGCGATTTCAGTTTAGTCATGCAACTTTGGCAAGAAAAAAAGTTTGATAGCTTGATTTCAACTGTCGTGCGTGATATTGATGATCGTGCTGCTATTTTTGAACGCTTCACTCAATTAGGTATTCCATTTGCAAACGTCATTGCTCCCAGTGTGGCAATACGGCAAAACGTAAAAATTGGTACAGGAAATTTAATCGTGCATGGCGGTTATATTGCAACAGGTGTGCATTTGGGTAACAACAATTTTTTAGCTGCTGGAACCTATATTGAGCACCATTCTGTGATTGGCAACCATTGTACTTTTGGGCCGCGTACTTCACTTTCTGGGCGAGTAACAGTTGCAGATCGAGTGAAGTTTGGTACTCAAGTTGCGGTAGAGCCTTTTATTGAAATTGGCACCAAATCAGTGGTTGCTTCTGGTGTTGTACTTACCTCACACGTTCCAGCGCATTCCATTGTTAAAAATACAACTTCAGTGGTTATTCGTCATGCCAGATAATATTTCTCAATCTGATTGTTTAGCATTTCGTGAATTAGGTCGTTCAACGACAAACGATATAAATTACCGGCAACAAATGCACCATTATATTACGCATGGTGCTGGTTCTATGATGGATAAGTTCGAACATTTCCCAAAATATCTTACACGACAAAGTGTTGCACGTTATCTCGCGCTGTACGAAGTATTTCAATTAGTTGTATCTGTCCAAGGTGATATTATTGAAGGCGGTGTTAATTGGGGTGGGAGCTTAATGTGGTTTGCACAAATGAGTGCTGCATTAGAACCATTTAATCTGCAACGGCGCATTATTGGGTTTGATACGTTTAGTGGTTTTCCAAATCTTGATGCCAATGATCTTGATCATGCTGAAACCGGAAACGAACATCGAATTGGTGGTTATCAGGCTGATTCTTTCTCTGATTTAACGCATTGTATCAATCTTTATGATCAAAACCGTACGATTGGGCATCTCGCTAAAGTTCTTCTCGTACGCGGTGATGCTTGTGAGACCATGCCACATTATTTGGTGACTAATCCACATACTTTGGTTTCTTTGTTACATCTTGATTTTGATATTTATGCACCAACAAAAGCGGCAATTTTAACTTTTTTGCCACGAATGCCAAAAGGTGCTGTGATTCTTTTTGATGAACTCAATTGCCCTAAATGGCCGGGAGAAACGCAGGCAGTTTTAGAAGCACTCAATGTGATGAATTTAAAGATTCAGCGTTTTGTTTTTGAACCATACCTCTCTTACGCCGTTATTGAATAGTCAATTCAGTTGCTCAATATCTGCACACCCCAACTCAGTATCTTAATCGTCAATTACAACGGCGGTGAATTATTAACTGCGTGCGTTGCTTCAGCATTCAATACTGAGTTGGCACTAGAAATTGTGCTCGGTGATAACGGTTCCAGTGATGACAGCCTACTTTTATTGCGCCGCAGTTATGGCGATAATCCACACTTAACTATTATTGAAAATGGCGCTAATTTAGGTTTCGCAGCAGCACATAACCGTTTAATTGCACGCGCTACTGCACCTTTATTGTTATTATTAAATCCTGATTGTTTAATTGCGCCCTGCACGTTGGAACAATTACTCAATTTTGCCAACGCAACTCCCGATGCAGGCATGATCGGCGGCATCGTCCGCGATCCTGACGGGCGCGAACAAGTCGCCAGTCGGCGCGTGATTCCTGATCCTTGGATTGGTTTGGTGCAGGTGTTGCAGCTTGAACGCTGGCTGCCGGAGACGACGCGCCCGTTTCGTTTGAACTTGACCGCGCAACCGTTGCCGCCGCAACCGCAGCGGGTGGCGGCAATTTCGGGCGCGGCGATGTTGGTACGGCGGACGGCGTTAGACACCATTGGACTGCTTGATGAGGGCTACTTTTTGCACTGCGAGGATTTAGATTGGTTTGTCCGTTGCAGTCGCGCCAATTGGGGGATTTATCTCGTGCCGAGCGCGACTTTTATTCATCACAAAGGACATTGCAGCAAGGCGCGTCCGGTGCGGGTGGAATGGCACAAGCATCGCGGTATGGCGCGATTTTTCCGCAAATTCCAACAAAACGAACATTCATTGCCGTTTAATCTGTTGGTTTTATTCGGGATTTGGAGTCACTTTATTCTCATCGCCAGCCACAGCAGCCTGCACCAACTTTGGCAGCGCATCCGCCAACGTTGAGCGGTGAACAGGCGCGACGCAGTTTATTTTTTACTTTCAAAATCAACTTCATCCCAAAAATCATCCTTGCCTTCCACCGCCGGCGGATTGCCGTCGTGAACCAGACTCAGGCGGCGCTGGAGATAGGTGTCGCGCCAAAAGCTGTAGGTGTCGATGGCGGCATCATCCATGATCTCGCCTGCTGCGAGATAATCCGCCCGCCGATCAATGATTTGTGTGCCGAGCAGCCCGGCGTGAAGCGGATCATTTTTAATCTGCGTCAGCGGATCAGTCACGATGTCGCCTGCCCAGCCGAAGGTGTCGCGGACGCTGCTGGGGCCAAGAATCGGCAGCACGACGTAAGCGCCTGATTCTAAACCCCAATATCCGAGCGTTTGCCCGAAATCTTCTTTATAACTGGGCAAGCCGAGGTTGGTGGCGACATCAAACAAGCCGAGTGCGCCGATGGTGGAATTGATGACCACCCGCCCGACGTCGCTGCCAGCGCGGGACATTTTGAATTGCAATAAGTTATTCACCGCCGAGGTGACGTCCGCGAGGTTGTAAAAGAAGTTACTGATGCTGCGGTCAAGCGGTTCTGGCGTCACGGCGCGATAGCCTTTTGCCAGCGGTTTCAAAAAGGCGTTATCAAAGTCGGTATTGAACCGGAACAAGGCGCGATTGAATGGTTCCAACGGATCGCGGGGATCGGGTGGGCGCTTGGAAACGGTCGCGCAGCCGCTGATGATCAGCACTGCACTGAGTGCTCCTAACCAGTGCCAACGGAATGCGTCCATTATTTTGATCACTTTTTAGTCATTGATTGCTGCGTTGTGTGGAATCCTATCACAGCGTAAATCTTGATCGCAGTTGAGTCCCGTGTCATTGCGCAAAAATGCCACAATGTTTGGCATTCATCGCTGTCGCCCGTATCCTGTCCAAATGAACACAAAAGAATCAAATTTAAGTGGAATCGCGCAGCGCTTTCGTGGCTTTCTGCCGGTAGTGGTGGATGTTGAAACTGCTGGTTTTGACGCCCAACGTCATGCGCTGTTAGAAATTGCAGCGGTCATCATCCGCATGACGCCAGACGGTCATTTAGAACCATCAGCGCCGTTGGCGTGTCATGTGTTGCCGTTTGTTGGCGCAGAAATTGACCCTCGCGCCTTGGCATTTAATCGTATTGATCCCGATCATCCGTTTCGGGATGCGATCTCCGAACAGGATGCGCTCCAGCGCGTGTTGCTGCCCATTCGTAAAGCGGTCAAAGCAACCGGTTGTAATCGCGCCATTTTAGTTGGTCATAACGCGCATTTTGATTTGGGTTTTGTCAAAGCGGCGGTAGAACGTACCGGATTTAAAGAAAATCCATTTCATGCGTTTAGCGTTTTCGATACGGTGACACTCGGTGGCTTGGTGTTTGGACAAACGGTGCTGGCGCGGACGGCGATGGCGGCGGGATTATATTGGCAACACAGCGCCGCACATTCCGCAGTGTATGACGCCGAACAAACTGCGCGGTTGTTTTGCACCATTGTCAATCGCTGGCATGATCTTGATCCGGTGCATTTTTGGAATGCAAATGCCGATGAATCCCGTTTTACAGAGCATACAAATTGACACTGCGGCATTAACATTTTTATACGCAACGTTGTTGATTATTTCACTGAATACAATCACAACTTTAACTGCTCTTTG
Organism: Thiocystis violascens; assembly: GCA_020721065.1. Classification (GTDB taxonomy): domain Bacteria; phylum Pseudomonadota; class Gammaproteobacteria; order Chromatiales; family Chromatiaceae; genus Chromatium; species Chromatium violascens_A. The sequence goes on from DYNM01000007.1 coordinate 12,081, forward strand.
AAGGTGAGCAATGGGCTTATTTATTTCTCGCGTCGTCCCGTTTTTACTATTGGCAATCATGCCACTGTGGGCGCAATCATCAACCTTATTTAGTAACACTTTGGAAGCATTGCGCGATACCAAAACGGTCGCGGTGGATGGTGTGCCATTGCTGTCCGGGCGCTTATTGGCGGAGTTTTATGCGCAGCGCGGCAATACGTTGGTGTGGACACAACCGGCGCAGATCGCGCAGCTTCAACAGGTGGTGCGCGACAGTCGCGCCGAAGGCTTTGATCCACAAGATTTTCATGCCGCCACGCTGCGGACGTTGAGCGCACCTGATGCGTTGACCACGTTGACGCCAGCGGCACGGATTGCCGCCGACCTCAAGCTGAGTGACGCGCTTCTGCGCTATGTTCACCACACTCGGTTTGGCAAGCTCGATCCGACCGAGGTTGATCCCAAGTTCAATGACCGCGATCCGGTGCCCGCCAGCCAGTTGCTGGATGACATGCGCGGTGCGATGGAAGCGCCTGATTTACAGCACTTTTTGGCGACGCGGTTTCAACATCCGTTTTGGTACACGGCGTTAAAAAACGCGCTGGCGCAGTTCATTTCCCCGGCGGAATTAGCCGACCTGCCGCCATTGCCGACTGGTGGCAAATTGGTCAAAGGCAACCGTGATCCGCGCATTCCGCTGCTGCGGGAGCGGCTGCGGGTGCTCAACGGCCAATTGATCACGCCGACGGCGCTGCCACTGCCGGATGCTGATTTATACGACGCGGCGCTTCATGCTGAGGTGGTTGCGTTTCAGGAGCGGCTGGGATTGTTTCCAGATGGCATCGTCGGTCCGTCCACGCTGGCGGCGCTGAATCAGGCGGGCGATCCGGTGAAAGCGGAGAAAGTGCGGCTTAATTTGGAACGAATGCGCTGGTTATTCAATGATTTAGCGGCGGATTATGTGTTTGTCGATGTCGCCAATTATCAGGCGCACGTTGTCCGCGCTGGCGCGATTGCGTGGAGTACGCGGGTGATCGTGGGGGCGCAGGATTCGCCAACGCCGATGTTCCGCGATTTGATGAATCATGTCGTGCTCAATCCGACCTGGACGGTGCCGATCTCGATTCAAAAGACGATGGGGCAGGTGTCGGGGCATTACACGGTGGTAGATCGCCAAACGGGGCGCAAATTCAGCGGCGGTAATGTCAGCAATTACAAACGTTATCGCGTGGTGCAGCAGCCGGGACCGAAGAATGCGTTGGGGCGCGTCAAGTTTATGTTTCCCAATCGTCACTCTGTCTATCTGCATGATACGCCAAATAAAAATTTGTTTGGACGCGGCAGTCGGGCGCTGAGTCATGGCTGTGTGCGGGTGCAAAATCCGCTCAAGTTGGCGGAGATTTTATTGGCGGAATCGGGCTGGGATCGCGGGCGCATCGATCAGGTGCTCAGTGGTAACAAAACGCGCTACGTCAATCTGCAAACGGGTTTGCCGGTGCTGCTGTATTACCTGACTGCGTTTGCTAACAATGAAGGCAAGCTGACGTTTCGCCCCGATATCTATGGGCGCGATCAGCGGGTGACGGAGCTGCTGGCGCAGCCGGTGCTGAGTGCGCGAATTGCGTTTCCAGAAGCGACGCCGTTGTTGCCAGCGGCGGTGCCAGCGCCAGTTGATGAAGAATTGGATGAAGAACCGATGCCTGATGAAGCGCCTGATCTCAATGCGCCGCCGTTACAAGCTGCGGTGCGGGTGACGCAGCAAGATTAAATCCCGCGAGTGGTGAACTGCGTAAAGCGTCCACTGTCAAGGTGGGCGGTGAAGGTGGCGAGAGCTGGCGGTGGCTTGAGGTGCGGATCAAGGGCATGAATCGTGTCGCAGGCTTGCAGCGCAAAATGTGTCACGCTTGCATCAGCCAGTGTCCGCGCCAACTGCGCAACCTCCGCTGGTGTCCAGCCGGGCATGATGGTGGTGCGCACTTCCACTGCGATCTTCGCTTCCAATAACAGCGCCAAACTGTCCCACGCCTGAGTGCCGGAGCCGACCACGCCAGTAATCGCTGGATAGTCCAGCGGCAAGGCTTTGATGTCCAAACCGACCCAATCGAGCAGCGGTAACAACTGCCGCAAGCGGTCGGGATACGCGCCGTTAGTGTGCAATCCAACTTTGAAACCCAGCGCCCGTACTTCCGTCATCGCTGCTGCGAGCGCGTGTTGGGTTGTTGGTTCTCCGCCGCTGAACACGACTGCATCCAGTAAATTTTGCCGTTGCTTGAGAAACGCGAGAATCGTTGCCCACGACCACGCGGTCGCGGCATCGGGATCAAGTAACGCGGGATTGTGGCAATAACGACAGCGCCACGCGCAGCCTTGGCAAAAGATCACCGCAGCTAATTCACCGGGATAGTCAATGGTGGTGAGGCGAGTCAACCCGCCGATCCGCAGAGCGGCGGCGGTGATTGGAGTGGAAGTCGGTGCTTGCCCGAGGTCTAGCGATGCGCAGGTGGTAATGGTGTGCATGACATGACTTGGATAGCCGACGCAACGCGGGGCTTTATGCCGCGAGTTGCGCAAACTGTTGCTGCGCCCGTTGCGGATGTTCGGAGAAATAGCAGCGTTCGGCATGTTCGGCGCGTTTGCCGTTGTTAAATGCCGACACCGGGCGGTGATAACCCATCACGCGAGTCCAGACTTCACACGCGGTGCGTTCTTCGGATTTGAGTTCAATGGTATTGGTTTGACTCACGAGCAGTCTCCTTGCGAGGTTGATGATCCAGTTTTAGCGGTACCAATCGGCACTGCGAGGTCGAGCCGGGGTGCGGCGCGATTGTGTTCTGCCTGTTTGCGGGCGATGAGTTCTTGATCGCACAGCGGGCAAAAATGATGTTCACCGGCGATGTAGCCGTGTTTAGGACAAATTGAAAACACTGGCGTCACCGTGACATACGGCAAACGGAAATTTTCTAAAGCGCGTCGCACCAGTCGTTTACAAGCATCTGCCGAAGACAATTGCTCACTCATATACAAATGCAACACGGTGCCGCCGGTATATTTACTTTGCAGCGTTTCCTGCATTTCTAAGGCTTCAAACGGGTCGTCGGTATATCCAACCGGTAATTGCGAGCTATTGGTGTAATAAGGTGATTCTTGAGTGCCAGCTTGAATGATATTAGGAAACCGTTTTTGATCTTCACGGGCAAAACGATAAGTTGTTCCTTCAGCTGGAGTTGCTTCAAGGTTATACATACTGCCGGTTAATTCTTGAAATTCGATCATTCTCGAACGCACATGATCCAACAGGCGACACGCCAGTTGATGACCACGCACCGTCGTAATGTCTTCCGCATCTTGGGTAAAGTTGCGGATCATTTCATTCACACCATTCACGCCAATGGTTGAAAAATGATTGCGCAACGTCCCTAAATAACGTTTGGTATAAGGAAATAATCCTGAATCCATGTGGCGCTGAATTAACTTACGCTTGATTTCCAAACTATTCCGCGCCAATTCCATCAGCGTATCTAACCGCGCTAATAATCCGCGTTCATCACCGCGATGTGTAAATCCGAGCCGCGCACAGTTAATCGTGACCACGCCTAGCGAACCAGTTTGTTCTGCCGAACCAAATAAACCATTTCCGCGTTTTAGTAATTCAGAAACATCTAAACGCAGCCGACAACACATTGACCGCACCATGTGTGGGTCCATATCAGAACTGACAAAGTTACTGTTATGGGTCAGAACACCATTCGCCAATAAAAACAAGTGATCTTCACTGTCAATCTCCAGATCAATCATTGTTGTTGGTTCAATTCGGCGCTCAATTTTTGTGATTTTTAACGCACAGTTATCAGCGACCAGCGTGTCATTTAGGCTCAGATCAGCAGCTTGCTTAAGACCGGCTGCGGTTGGAAAACGGTGATTTTCAGAACAAATGATCGCGCAACCATTCTCTGTGGTGAGAGTAATGTTGGTGCTATGCGCTGTTTTAATAACGTTCTTAACTGGTTTGTAGTGACCATCGCTGCCGATGACTTCATCATTCAGCGTGACTTCTTTAATCGCTTTAATTCCTTGGCGTGTGAATAACAGCGTGTTTTCTTCTAAGCAAAAATAGGGCAACCCGTACTTTGCAGTCATTCCGAATAACAAATCAGTATTTTTTCCTTCCCAAGGAAAATCAGAAGTGATGTTATATGTTGGAATTGGAAAAGTAAAAATACGACCTTTGGCATCGCCCTCAGTCATTACTTCAATATAAGCGCGGTTGATTAAATCCATTTCCGCTTGCAGCTCACCATAAGTAAATGGTTGCTCTACGCCTGCAATAACGGGAACTTGATTGCGCAAATCTTCTGGACACACCCAATCAAAAGTTAAATTAGTAAAGGGCGTATTGCCGGTAATAAATGTTTTTCCATGTCGCCGCGCTACAAATGTACCGTTGCGCGTTGTAGGACACCATACTTTTCCTTTATAAGGACGGCGAGTAATTAACTGAATATACGTTTCACGGTTACGGATGATATTAAGTACATGCACACCGGAATCTTTACGCGTATAGACGGTGCTGCCATAACCAGCAAGAACGCATAATTCTTGTAACACGTCGAGGTTCGCTTGATTATTGGTATAAATACGGATGCGACCATTCTCCTCGATATGACCATCACCTTTAACATAAGTCTCTAAAAACAAGCGAATTTGCCGCACAGATAGCGTGCGAATGAGGTCTGGAACACATTTACTGTCCAGATAACTAAGAATAAAGTTGCTTGCATCCTTATTTAAGCGATAACGACATACTGGATAATTAGCATAGGTTCCGGTATGTTCGTATTCGTGCCAGCTTAAATTAAGGTCTTGTAACAGCCACTCAATTTCAGCGGTATTCTTTTGATTTCCCGTTGATTGATACAAACTGACACGCCGCCGTCCGCCGCTAAAATCAAAGTTGCCTTCAGCAACGATCCAAGCAATCAGCATCACAAGGCTGTCATCAATTTCACGTGTCGCAGCAGTTTCCCAAGCATTCGGAATCACGATTGGCGATTTTAATTGCGCAACGGTTTCAATGTCTTCTAAAACCCAACGGCTCTCTGAATTAAACACTTTGCGCAGTACTTTGTGACCGGGCGTAATCCATTGTTCTTGGGTGCGATTGCGCAGCACATACATCTCACCATCAAAATCATAAGATTTCAGTCCCAGCGGTTCGAGATATTCCAAACAGTTGTTATGCCAATCAAAGGTTGCAATCCGTTCTCCTGCTGTGATTTGGTCGTAGCGTTTCCAGCCATGTTCAGTTAAACATTCAGTTTCTTCATCAACACATTGGCACCCCCACCGCGAGGGAACATTCAAATTATAAATCAATTCCTGAATCGCTTGTTTTACCTGCGGATAATTCAAACCATCCACCCGTACAAAGGGTGCCATATAAGTATCAAAGCTCGAAAAGGCTTGTGCCCCAGCCCATTCGTTTTGCAATGTGCCGAGAAAATTAACGATTTGTCCAATTGCTGAAGACATGTGTTTAGGCGGATCGGCTTCAACTTTACCGGGGACGCCATTGAGACCTTCATTTAATAAAGTACGCAACGACCAACCTGCGCAGTACCCGGCAAGCATATCTAAATCGTGGATATGAAAATCACCTTCACGATGCGCTTCACCAATTTCGGGCGGATACACATGATTGAGCCAATAATTGGCAATCATTTTGCCCGATGTATTCAGAATTAAACCGCCCAATGAATAACCTTGATTGGCATTTGCGGCCACGCGCCAATCAGAACGATCAAGGTATTCATCAATTGAGCTGCTGACATCCACTAAAGTGCGATGATCAACGCGCAATTTATGGCGTTGTTCACGATAAATAATATAAGCCCGCGCCGTGCTGAGATAATTGGCGCTAATTAACGTTTGCTCAACGACATCCTGAATACTTTCAACATCCGGCACCCGCCCCTCACCAAATCGGTGCGCCAGCACTTTAATAACCTGCGCTGTGAGCACTGCGACTTCATCTGCGCCAAATTCGCCGCTGGCTTGACCGGCACGACGCAGCGCCGACTCAATGCGAGTCGCATCAAAGGGCGTTTTCAGTCCATCGCGCTTGAGAATGTGCGGAGGTAACGCCAAAAAATCTGTCTGGGTTCCCATCGCGGTTCCTCTGGGTCTTGATTGCAGGTCGGGGAGCAAATGTCGGGGCAAAATGCGGTTGCGCTAAACGCTGGCACAGAATGGTCAAACCACTACATATAGTGGTTTACAAGTGTAGCGATAACTAGATGATGTGGATAGGGCAAAAAAGAGGGGGCGAAAACAGCGATAAAAATGTCAGTAAAAGCATCCGCGCCGCAGAATTTTTCAACGACTTGTCACTTGTTCTTAACCTGATTTTTTAGGTGCGCGATTTGGCACAAGAGGCTTGATTTCACAAAATTTTCACGCTGCTGCACTTCAATGGTGCAGATTACGAAATGCCAATTTCTTGACCTGAGTCAATAAACCAGCACAAATCGCTTGCATTGCCGCGTAGGTCGCTGGAGAGCGGTCAGGAGCGCGTGATGCGCACGATGCGAGTAATGAGCGGAATCTGGCGCAATCGCCGCATGATGCGGGCAAGATGTTGGCGATTTTTCACCACGAGCAGAAATTCAAGATCAGTCGTCATCCCATCTTTTTCACGCGACACGACGTTTTCAATGTTCGAGCCTTGCTCCGCAATCGCGCCCGCCACCACCGCCAGCGCCCCACGCCGATTGCCGATTTCCACCCGAATCTCAGTCGGATAGTCGCCAACTGCGTCTTCAGACCAACGCACATCAAGACGTTGATCACGTTTGGCATCCAAACCGCCCAAGTTCCGGCATTCCGCCCGATGTACCACGATGCCGCGTCCGGGACTGAACAGCGCCCGGATGTCATCACCCGGAATCGGGCGACAACACCGCGCAAAGTTGACGACCATCCCCTCGCTGCCTTGAATCGCCAGTTGATGCGGTTGCTGCTCCGCTGCTTTGGTTTCCAGCATGTCGTTATCAACTAGCCGCCGCGCCACCAAAGCCGCCAGTCGATTGCCTAAACCAATTTCGTTGAGCAAATCATCCACACTGGTCAAATGAGTGTCTTCCAAATACGCTGCCAATCGTTCCAGATTAAGATGCTCAAGATCGGTTTTGAATGCTGCGAGTTCCGCGTTGAGCAGGCGCTGCCCAAACTGATGCGCCTCAAGCTGCTGCACATTTTTGAGATAACCGCGAATGTTCATTCGCGCTTTAGCCGTCACTACAAAATTAATCCAACTCGGATTGGGCGATTTACCCGGCGCGGTGATGATTTCCACCGTCTGCCCGTTGCGCAGCACCGTGTTGAGATTCGCCATGCGTCGATCAATCAGCGCGTGAACGCAGCGATTACCCACATCCGAATGAATCGCATAAGCAAAATCAACCACCGTTGCGCCGCGTTTGAGCGTCAAAATTCGCCCTTTTGGTGTAAAAACGTAAACCTCGCCGGGAAATAAATCGACTTTAACGTGCTCTAAAAATTCAACTGAATTACCCGCCTCACGCTGCATTTCCAATAAATTTTGCAGCCAATCGGCTGCCAATGCAGTGGGATTAACGGAAGTTTGTACTCCAGTTTTATACATCCAATGCGCTGCGATACCGGATTCCGCGATGCGCTGCATATCTTCTGAACGAATCTGGATTTCAATCTGCACGCCCTGCGGCCCAACCAGCACCGTATGCAGCGATTGATAGCCGTTGGCTTTAGGAATGGCGATGTAATCCTTAAATCGCCCCGGCACCGGTTTATAAAGGTTATGCACCAGCCCCAGCACCCGATAACAGGTGTCCACTCGATCCACTGTCACGCGAAACGCAAACATGTCGGCAACATCGGCAAACCGCCGCCGTTTCGTGCGCATCTTGTTATAAATACCGTAAAGATGTTTACGGCGTCCCTCCACCCGTCCAGCGATGTCTTCCTGTTGCAACGCCCGTTTCAGCGCCGTTTCCACCGTGCCAACCACTTCTAAACGTGCGCCAGCCAGCTTATGTAACGACCGCTGCAATACGCGCCGCCGCCACGGCCAATAATGCAGAAATCCCAACTCTTCTAGCTCCACTCGCACCCAATTGATGCCTAACCGATTAGCGATGGGCGCAAAAATGTCGAGCGTTTCGCGGGAAATACGGCGACACGCTTCGGGACTCATCGACTCCAACGTGCGCATATTGTGCAAACGATCAGCGAGTTTAATGAGAATCACCCGAATATCTCGCGTCATCGCCAGCAACATTTTGCGCAAACTCGCCGCCTGCGCTTCTGCCCGTGATTGAAAGTCGATTTGATTCAGTTTGCTAACGCCATCAACCAATTCGGCGACATCCTCGCCAAACAATTCCGCCATCTGTTCTTTTGCAATTGCGGTATCTTCCAATACATCGTGCAAAAATGCCGCAATTAAACAACGATAATCCATCCGCATTTCCGCCAGAATGCGCACCACCGCCAGCGGATGATAAATATATGGCTCCCCGGATTTGCGCGTTTGTCCTAAATGCGCCTCCGCTCCAAATAAATAAGCGCGATAACATTCACGCACTTGTTCAACTGGCAAATAATTATCGAGATACGCGCATAAATCGCTAATGAGATAGCGTTGTGCCTGTTCTGGTGGCGTTAATACGGTCTTGCTGTCCGTTATCAGCGCAACAGCGGTATTAGAATCGGATGCGGTGATAGCGGACGACATACGGTAAGTACCTATTTTTTATAACGTTTAGGAGTCACACACTTGCAAAAACACGCGATGGTTTGACTCATCAATTATCAGTAATCGGTGACAACGACATTTTTTACTGACAACTTTTGCAACTGCGTGATTCCGGTTTACATCAATCAAAACAGTGATCAGGATTTTTTATGCGATGGCAGCGGCAAATCATCCGGTGGTTCTGGCTTAAAACTGGTCGCCAGCGCCAATTGTTGCGCCGCCGCCGTTTCATCAATTTCCCGCTGCGCTGCCATTACCATCGCATTGGAAATATAACCCGCCGCAATTTCTCGCAGCGCCATCACCGTCGGTTTATCGTTCGCCCACGGCAGCAGCGGTTCAACTCGATTGGATAATTGCCGCGCCCGTTTGGTCGCCAACAGCACCAAATCAAAACGGTTATCAACGTGCTTCAAACAATCTTCAACGGTAATTCTTGCCATTTCAAAACATCCTGAATGATTCAATCTGTGAATAAAGCGGTTAAATGCGAATGCTGGTGCGTCAACCGCAATCGTTCAGCCGTCACAATTGCTGACAATTGTTGGAGTGCGGTTTCAAATTCATCATTGACCACCACATAATCATATTCCACATAATGCGTGAGATCGGAACGCGCCTGCGCCATGCGTTGCGCAATGACTGCCGCACTATCGGTAGCGCGACCACGCAAGCGCCGTTCTAATTCCGCCACATTCGGCGGCACTACAAAAATGCCAATTGCTGTCGGAAATCGTTGCCGCACTTGCTGTGCGCCTTGCCAATCAATTTCCAATACCAAATCGCGTCCCGCCGCTAAACAAGCGCGGACATCCGCAGCGCGAGTGCCGTAATAATTACCGAACACTTCGGCGAATTCTAAAAACGCGCCGTCAGCAACTGCTTGTTGAAACGCAGTGGGCGTTAAAAAGTGATAATGAATGCCATCAGTTTCACCATCACGTTGTAAGCGCGTGGTGCAGGAAGTTGATAACGCCAACGTTGTATCCTGCGCCAGCAATGCTTTAATTAAACTCGTTTTCCCCGCGCCAGAAGGTGCGGAAATAATCAATAACAAACCATCATTCATCGGCGTGATCTATTCCAGATTTTGAATTTGTTCGCGCAATTGCTCAATCAACACTTTCATTTCAATTGCTTCTCGCGTTACTGCCACATCAGCAGATTTAGAGCCGAGCGTATTCGCTTCCCGATTCAATTCCTGCATTAAAAAATCCAAGCGCCGCCCCACTGGCTCAGTGCGCGTCAACACCTCGCGCACTTCGGCAACATGCGCCTCCAGCCGATCCATTTCTTCATCGACATCGAGCTTGGCAGCCAGCAGCGACAATTCCTGCTCCAGTCGCTGCGGGTCGAGTTCAGCGCGTAATTCGACGAGTCGATCCGCCAGCCGTTTGCGCACGTTGGCGAGCACCTCCGGCATCTGCACCCGCACCCGCGTCACGCTGTCTTGCAAACGGTCGCAGCGTTCACGCAGCAGCACTTCCAGCCGTGCTCCTTCACGTTCGCGGGTCGCCAACAAGGTGTCCAATGCGACCTCCAGCAGTTCCAACGCCGCTGTCGTCAATTGATCGACATTGATTTCCTGTTGTTGCAATACGCCAGGCCAGCGCAGCACTTCAAATGGAGCAGGTTCGGCACCGCGCCCAATCAAATGACCGACTTCCTGATTGGCAGCCAGCAATTGTTCTACAAAGGCGTGGTTAATCCGTAAGGTGCCGACTGCGCCCACTGCCGGGACGTAGCGCAGGCTGCAATCCACTTTGCCGCGTTGTAAACGGGCAGCAAGGCGGGTGCGCACCGCGACATCTAAGCTGCGTAATTCTTCTGGCAGGCGCAGATGCGGTTCCAGATAACGGTGATTGACGGTGCGCAGTTCCCAAGTGAGTTCGCCAAACTCACCATTGCGGGTTTCACGGGCAAAGGCGGTCATACTTTTAATCATGGTGGTTCAATGAGGTCTCGAAGCGGGTGAAAAAGCAAATGCGCAGCGGGGTTATCCGAGCGCACGAAGGCGGTATTATAACGGGCGAATTTCACCCGCGTTTCCTCGGACAATAGCAACTGCACTCATGGCCAGCGACCGCGAGACTCTCCCCCCCGGCACCCCCGTTGGCGCGTATCGCGTCATCAAGCAGATTGCGAAAGGGGGTTTTAGTCTCATCTATTTGGCGACCGATGAAGACAGCGGTGAAGAGGTCGTCATCAAAGAATACATGCCGAATAAAATTGCGCGGCGTGATCATTTATTGCGGGTCATCCCGATTAAATTTGATTACACCGAAAACTTTTATTACGGCAAAAAACTCTTTTTTCAAGAAGTAAAAGCCTTGGCGCTGTTGCGACATCCGAATATCGTGCGGGTATTGTCGTTTATTTTGGCGTATGACACCGGTTATTTAGTCATGCCCAATGAGCGCGGGCGCAATCTCGCCACCTATTTGCAAGAGCGCAAAGGGAGTTTGAGCACCACTTCTATTTTGGAGATTTTCATTCCGATTCTGGATGCGCTGGCGCTGCTGCATCATCACGGCATGGTTCATCTCGATGTCAAGCCCGGCAACATTCATCTCCGGCACGGGCAGCAACCGTTGCTGCTTGATCTGGGCGCAGTGCAGCCGCTCAATCGGGAGCGTTCTCGCGGTGGACAGGTCATCACCGCCGGGTTTTCGCCCGTGGAGCAGTATTTTCAAGCCGGGCAACTCGGCCCTTGGACGGATGTGTACGCAGTCGGGGCCAGCATCCGCAATTGCATGGACGGGCGCACGCCCATTCCCGCTCCCGAACGACAAAAGTTAGACCTGTTGGTGCCGGCGCAACAGGCATTAAAAGGACGTTATCCACCGTTTTTGTTAGCCGCCGCCGATTGGGCGATGCAAATGGACCCGGCGCAGCGTCCGCAAGATGCCGCCGCGTTATTGGCGGTGCTGGCAAAACACGTTGATGACTCGCCGCGCTCACGTTTCAGCGAACTTCCCTCATCACAACAATTTAACTGATCGCTTCAACTGAAATGACCCACGCACATTTAAGGATTCCAATGCGACCTTCCCACCGCCAGCCCGACGAACTGCGTCCGCTCCGTTTCACCCGCCACTTCACCCGCCACGCCGAAGGTTCGGTGTTAATTGAATGTGGCGACACTCGCGTTTTATGTACTGCCAGCGTAGATAACCAGATTCCGCCGTTTTTGCGCGGGCAAGGTAAAGGCTGGATCACGGCTGAATATGGCATGTTGCCCCGCGCCACTGACCAACGCTCGCCCCGCGAAGCGGCAAAAGGTAAACAAAGCGGGCGGACGTTGGAAATTCAGCGCCTGATTGGACGCTCCCTCCGCGCCGCTGTTGATTTAACCGCGCTGGGTGAACGGTCGATCACGCTGGATTGTGACGTGTTGCAAGCCGACGGCGGCACCCGCACTGCGTCAATTACCGGCGCGTGGCTGGCGCTGCGCGATGCGTTGAACGGTTTGATTAAAAAAGGAGAATTGGCAACTGATCCGCTGCACACGCAGATTGCGGCAGTGTCAGTCGGGATTTATCAGGGCGAGCCAGTGCTTGATCTGGATTACGCCGAAGACAGCGGCGCTGAGACAGATATGAATATCGTCATGGATGAGCACGGGCGCTTCATTGAAATTCAAGGCACGGCAGAAGGGGTGCCATTTCGTCGTGAGGAATTGGACGCGCTGCTGGCGCTGGGCACGGCGGGAATTCGCCAATTACAAGCGGCGCAATTGGCAGCACTGGCGAGTTGAGACGAGCGAGACATTCAATATGAAACAAGGACTTCAACACACCATCGTGCTGGCCAGCAACAATGCCGGCAAGGTGCGCGAGATCGGGCAATTGCTGATTGGGGCGCAGTTGCGCGTGGTGCCACAAGCGGAGTTTGGCGTGACTGACGTGGCGGAAACCGGTTTGACCTTCGTTGAAAACGCACTCATCAAAGCCCGTCACGCCGCGCAAATCAGCGGCTTGGCGGCAATTGCGGATGATTCGGGGCTTGAAGTAGACGCGCTGCACGGTGCGCCGGGGATTTATTCGGCGCGTTATGCTGGCGCGGGATCGAGCGATGAAGCCAATGTAATCAAGCTGTTAGCGGATTTAACCGACGTTGCTGAAGCGGAGCGGACGGCGCGATTTCAATGCGTGGTGGTGTATTTGCGCCACGCTGCCGATCCGACGCCGTTGATTTGTCACGGCACTTGGGAAGGGCGCATTTTGACGGCTCCGCGTGGTGACAACGGTTTTGGTTATGACCCGATTTTTTGGGTGCCGACTCACCAGTGCAGCTCGGCGGAACTTGCGCCGGAGGTGAAAAACCAACTCAGTCATCGCGGACAAGCACTGCGCCAATTGCAGGTTAGTTTCCAACACGGTTGAGCGCCCGGCGGCAATCTGCCTCGCCTGAGCTAACCGCGCTATATTCGCAGCCCTATTGTTAGTTTTTGTAGCGGAGATGATGTGATGACCACAGCCAGAATTGCGTTTATCGGTGGCGGCAATATGGCCACCAGTTTGATTGCCGGCTTGATCGCCGATGGTCATGCGTTGCCGAGTATTCAGGTCGCTGATCCGAGTCAGGAACGGCGCGAAAGTGTGCAGGCCAATTTTGGGGTACGCGCTTTTGCCGATAACACGGCGGCGTTGGCGGGTGCGGAAGTGCTGGTGCTGTGCGTCAAACCACAGCAGGCAGCGCCGGTGTGCCGCGAGTTGGCGGCGGCGGTGCAAGACAGTAAACCGTTGATTATTTCGGTGATGGCGGGCGTGACCGAACAAGCGTTGCAACAGTGGTTTGGCGCGGCGCTGCCGGTGGTGCGAGCGATGCCGAATACGCCAGCGATGGTGCAAACCGGCGCGATTGGGTTACACGCCAGCGCGGAGGTGGATGCTGAGGGACGCAATCGGGCGGAAACGATTTTGCGAGCGGTCGGCTTGATTCGCTGGGTGACGGAAGAGGCGCAAATTGACGCGGTGACGGCGATTTCCGGCAGTGGACCGGCGTATTTCTTTTTATTGATGGAAGCACTGGAAACGGCGGGTGCTGCTTTGGGTTTGGACGCGCAAACTGCCCGCTTGCTGACGATTCAAACCGCGCTGGGAGCGGCAAAAATGGCGATGGAACATGCCGCTTCACCGGCGCGATTGCGCGAACAAGTCACCTCACCGGGTGGCACCACAGAACAGGCGCTGGCAGTGTTTCAAGAAGCTGATTTTGCAGCACTGGTTGCACGGGCAACGCGGGCGGCACGGGATCGGGCGGCTGAATTATCACAAACTTTGGTGAATTAACGATGGGTAGCTCTTATTTAATAACCCCGCTAGTGTTTTTAATTCAAACGCTGTTTGGTTTGTACACTGCAATTGTCGCCATGCGCTTTTTATTGCAATGGGCACGCGCAGATTTTCACAATCCCGTATCGCAATTTATTGTTAAAGCGACTTCGCCGGTATTGCGCCCACTACGCCAATTCATTCCCGGCTATCAAGGCATTGATGTAGCATCTCTCGTGTTAATTTGGTTGCTCACCACCGTTGAATTAGCACTGCTGGCGCTATTACACGGCTTACTGCCCTTCGGTGCAATTGGCTGGGCAATTCCAAACATGGTCGAACTCTTTATTAACCTCTTCCTGTTTACGATATTGCTGCGAGTGATACTGAGTTGGCTGAATCCTGATCCGTACAATCCGATGGTGATCTTGCTTACACAATTAACCGATCCATTATTACGTCCTGCACAACGGCAAATTCCTGCGTTTAGTGGCGTTGATCTTTCACCCATGCTAGTGCTGATTGGATTAACGCTATTAAATATGCTGTTAATTCCGCCACTAAATTGGCTCGTTGGCAATCCTTTTTAGTTGTTAATGGATACTGCAATGCCTTGGTATCGCTGGCATGGTCAAGATTTAGAATTGTCACTGCGCGTTCAACCGCGAGCACCGCATGATCGTTTTGTTGGCATTGATCCGAGTGGTGACTATTACCGCGTGCGAATTCAAGCACCGCCAGTTGATGGCAAAGGGAATCATGCCTTAAAACAATTTTTAGCTGATGCTTTTGGCGTTGCGCCTTCACAGATTAACGTCGTGAGTGGTGATCATGCTCGCTATAAACGGGTGCGCATTACTGCACCACAACGTTTGCCATTACCGCTGCAACAAACTGAATTGGTCATATAGCAACTTGCTAGTGATCTTAGTAGATTTTCTTAGCAGCAGCACGGAGTAAACTATGAAAATTCGCATTACTAGCAAATTGCTCATTATTTTAATTTTAACTGCCTTGGTGCCGTTGTTAATCATTGGTTGGGTAGGGTATCGCAGCACCTTAAATATCGGGCAAATTGCCTCACAAGCCAATCGTGATATTGCAGAATTGGCAATGACGGATAGTAGTGCTGCGCTGGCAGCAGAACTAAAAACCCGCTTAATGGCACTTACAGAACGTCATGCGGGAGATGTGAATGAAATTTTACAACGTGTGCAATTTGATACCCTACGTTTAGCTGATTTTGGCACCTATCTTTATAATTATAACGACACCTTAAAACGCTACGCTAAACCAAGTGTTTACGCGCCAGCACCAGAACATGACTCTTTTGGTAGTCGTCAAGAAAATCGAAACTCATGGTTAGCTGTGTTTGGCAACGGCGTTGACAATAAAGGACAAGTGAGCAAAGAAACGTTAAAAGAAATTTACTTTACTGAATACATGGATATTCTTTTTAATAGCATTGCCGCCACCAATCCGTATGCCGTACAGCTTTATATTAACACTGCCAGTCAATTATCACGCGGTATGCCCTTTGTTGGTGGTGAATTCAAATGGACAGATGGACCAAAGCAATTCAGTCATAGCCCGGATGTGACTGCCTTTGATTTTTATTATTTAGCGGATGCACAACACAATCCAGATCGTGGACCAGAATGGACAGAATTATATTGGGACCCAGCAGGATTAGGATGGATGGTATCTAGTATTGCGCCGGTTTATCGTAAAGATAAGGTGGTGGCAGTCACCGGAATTGATATTACCCTTGATCAAATTGTGAAAGGTATTTTAAATCTTCAGGTTGAACAAACCGGTTTTGCATTTTTAATTTCACGAACTGGTCAAGCGATTGCGTTTCCAGAACGCGCCGCTGATTTTCTTGAATTTCATGGCAGCTTTGCGGGTGAATTCAAACGGAATGAAGCATTTGTTCACCAATTAAATAAAGCGCGTGATCCGGCATTTCAAGCAATTATTGCAACCATGATGCAAGGAACACACGATCTTACCACCTACATTGACTCTAAAAGCCAACAAGAGTATTTCATGGCCTATCACTCAATTCCAGTGACAGGTTGGAGTGTGGCGGTGGTAGTTCCCGTAAAAGAAGTCATTGCGCCAGCAGTATTAACCAATCAAAAAATAGAGAAAAGTCGTGATCGTACTGATGTCATGTTGAGTGAACGAACACAAACGTTGATTCAAACATTTATCTGGTTATTGTTAGGCATCATTCTCGCATTGGTACCGGTTGCATTATTATTTGCCCGCACTATTTCTAAACCGATTCATGCGCTTGCTGAAGGATCGCGCCGAGTTGGTGCCGGGGAATTAGAGCATCGTATCTTTATCAGCTCCGGTGATGAAATTGAGGATTTATCTGTCACTTTTAACCAGATGGCAAATGATCTGCAAACCAAAATTAGAGAGATTGAACAAGTCAACCAAGAATTACTTGAGCTTGATCAGTTAAAATCTAAATTTATCTCTATGGCATCGCATGAATTGCGCACTCCTTTAATTGCCATTCAAGGTTATGTTGATTTAATTCGTGAAGGTAAAGGTGGTGGCATCTCTGAAGAACAGCGCAAGATGCTTGATACAGTGTCGCGCAATGCCACGCGGTTAGCACGAATCGTTGCTGAATTACTTGATATTTCCCGCATTGAAGAAAACAAATTGGTATTAGAACGCACGCCAATTTCACTCAATCGCGTTATTCAAGAAATTGCGGATGAGCAACAACCTTATCTTGATAGTCGCGGTCATATTTTGACGTTGGAATTAACAGAGCAGTTACCACTGGTGAGTGGTGACTTAGATCGTTTGTCGCAGGTAGTGATTAACCTGTTGGGGAACGCAATTAAATACACGCCAGATCATGGGCAAATTACAATCCATACTGCTATAGAAAATGGCATGGTGCATTTAGCAGTTTCCGATAGTGGCATTGGAATTAAACCGGAAGACATTGGCAAGCTCTTCAAACGGTTCTCAACCTTGGGTGATATTACGAAACATCGCACGGGTAAGAACGAATTTATGGCGGGTGGTACTGGATTAGGATTATCTATTGTACAAGGAATTGTACAGGCGCACGAAGGACGCATTTGGGTTGAGAGCGAGTTTGGTAAAGGGAGCACTTTCCATGTTGTATTACCCATTGCTGAAGATCAAACTTTAATGCCACCAGATTCTGTCATGATCACTACGCCAGCGCCAGTGATTACCAATGCGGCACCAGCATTTAAAGTCATTCACTTTGAAAAAGAAGAAGCGCCAATAATTGATCTTTCCGAAGATGAACGGCTATCAATTTTGGTGGTCGATGACGAAGCTGATGTCATTACATTTACACGGGATTTACTGGAGGATAATTACAACATTCTGAGTGCATTGACCAGTGCAACTGCTATTAAAGAGGCTATTAGTCAAAAGCCTAATCTCGTGCTGCTTGATGCGTGGATTCCTGGCATTTCTGGTTACGACATTTGTCGCACCTTAAAACGCAATAGCAACACTAAAGATACGCCAATTATTATCTTCACTGCTGCCACACAACAGATTGATGAAGAACGCGCCCGCGAAGCTGGTGCTGACGGTTTTGTGACCAAACCTTTCCGCCGTGAACAAATCATTGAACTGATTGAAAGTTTCCGAGGGCGCGAGTAATGGATACGCGTCCACGTTTATTAGTTGTCGATGATGAACAAAGTATTCGGGATTTCATTACTGACTTATTTAAGGATCAATACGATATATTGCAAGCCTCTGATGGCACTGATGCTTTGGTGACGCTGGAGTCTGAAACTGGTATTGAGATCGTATTGCTTGATGCCATGATGCCCGGATTAGATGGTTTTGAAGTATTGGAAATACTTAAATCAAATCCGCAAATGGCGCATTTACGCATTATCATGTTAAGTGCGCGTACTGATGTTGAAAGTAAAGTTAATGCGTTTACATCAGGTGCGGTTGATTTTGTTAATAAGCCTTTTAATGTGGGTGAGTTGGCAGCGCGGATTAACACGCAATTACGCTTAGGTCGAGCTGATGCTGAATTGAAACAGGCGAAGACGGAAGCAGAAGCTGCAAATCGAGCTAAAAGCGAATTTTTAGCGAATATGAGCCATGAAATTCGGACGCCACTAAATGCCATTATTGGTGTTAGTGAATTGTTGGCAACTACGCAATTAGACGTAACGCAGCGGGAATACGTCAATACCATTGAAACCGGCGGTAACGCATTGCTCGTGTTAATCAATGATATTTTGGATTATTCTAAAATTGAAGCAGGGATGTTGGAGCTTGATTATGTACCGTTTGTGTTAAGTAATTGCGTTGTCAGTGCGCTTAATTTGATTAAAAACTACGCGCAAGAAAAACAGTTGAGTTTGCAATTTAGTGTTGATCCCAATTTACCCAGAGCTTTTATTGGTGATGATCACCGGTTACATCAAATTGTGATTAACTTGGTGAATAATGCAGTAAAATTTACTGAGCAAGGTAGTATTCACATCAGTTTGACTGGTCAGGCACTATCAGCGCCAGTAGTAAAAACAAAAAAAATTGCGGGCGCGGGTACACTCTATCAGTTGATGTTGAGTGTCACGGACACCGGAATTGGTGTTCCTTTGGAGTTGCAATCACGGTTATTTAAAAAATTTAGCCAAGTAGATAATTCAGTAACGCGGCGTTATGGTGGAACTGGTTTAGGCTTGGCGATTTGTCAACGCCTTGCTGAATTGTTTCATGGCGGAATGACTTTGGACAGTCGTGGTGTTCCCGGTTTAGGTAGTACTTTTCGCTGCACGTTATTGATGCCAGTGTGTTTAGATCAGCAAGCCGCCGACATCCGCACTTGGGCTGATACTGAACAAGATAAAAAACGTTATGTCTTTAATCAAATGCAAACGGCACCATCTTTAACATCGCCTGCCGCTTCAACTTCAACTGCGCTGCCAGCAGCAGCGCCGTCATCGTTGCGAGTATTATTAACAGAAGATAATCCTATCAATCAGCAAGTCGCAATGAAAATGCTAAAATCATTGGGATTAAATGCGGATTTAGCAAAGAATGGTTTAGAAGCGGTCGCCGCCGTGCAAGCGCGAGAATATGATGTGATTTTAATGGATGTGCAAATGCCAGAATTGGATGGTATTAGCGCCAGTCGTCAGATTCGACAGTTATTGCCAGCGCAACAGCAACCAAAAATTATTGCGTTAACCGCGAATGCAACGGAAGAAGATCGGCGGGCGTGTTTGGAAGCAGGAATGAATGATTTTGTTACTAAGCCAATTCGGATTGGTAAATTAACTGAGGTGTTGCGCAGTTGTGGGTTGCCAGAATAAACGCCGAATAACCAAATAACGCTGGACAAAAAAACGGGGTTCATGTGAACCCCGTAATTACTTTATTCAGTCAGCAACTAACCCGCTGTTGAACCGTCGATCAACTGGGGGTGACATTCTCAGCCTGCGGTCCTTTAGGACCTTGTGTCACTTCCATCGTGACCCGCTGACCTTCGAGTAACGTTTTGCGTCCTGCGCCATTGATGGCGCTATGGTGGACGAATACGTCCTTGCCACCTTCCCGTTCAATGAAGCCATAACCTTTCTCATCATTGAACCATTTGACCGTACCGGAAACCAATTCGCCTGCCATATCAACCTCATCACTTTAGACGTACCAGCCGCAGCTGGCATTACTCAAACCCGATCTAGCGACCAGGGTTATACCCGTTCGGAACCGAACGGAATCACTTTAGACATCACCGCTACTAAAAACCTATGAACCTTTCAAAGGCTTGTATACGCCGTCTTTGTCATTGCCTTGATAAGGATTTCAAGGTCTGATATGACTCTTGCGTATGGATTAACGTCCAACCATAGCGTATCTGGACGATGCTAAAAACACGGGAAACAGCATATTGACGCGCTTAAGCGGGTGTCAAGTTACTATAAACAGGTAGGTTTTCTGAAACAAGTAAAGAGCTTAGTCAACAGTTACAAGCTGTTACTTACCCTAAAACTGAGTCAGACCTGATGGCTCTTTCCAACCATCACCACCCGCAATTCGAGACAGCGATCTCGTCGCACAGCACAAGTGTAACGCGAAACGCCACCAAAGCTGCGGTTAATGTGAAATAGTTTAGCACGGCTTACCCAGTTCGCGCCGCCAATCCATTCATACGCTGCGAACAACCTGATTTCGCAAATACACCGGGGCAGCATCTGTGGCGGCAACCGCACCACCAGACGCCACATCTGCCGCCGCTAAGATCGCCACATCTTCAGCCGCACAATGATCGTGACCGTTTACACCCGCCAACATCGTCCCCAGCGTCGCCGCCAACGTCGCCGCGTAAACATCCCAACCCGACCCCACACCAAACCAAGTGGATGCTAACGGACAACTCACCTGCGTTGGCGCACACACCACTTCTGGCGCTAATGCCCTCGCTAAGTTCTTGTCATCAATCATAAAACATCCCCAATACACCTCATCCATTCGTGCATCAAGCGCCGTCAATACTTGGCGCTGCCCGCCTCGTCGAAATTGCCCCTGCGCCACCGCCCGCAGCGTAGAAACCGCCACCACGGGCACATCCGCCGCAAAAGCAACACCCTGCGCCACTGCCGTCGCAATCCGCACTCCGGTAAAAGACCCCGGACCACATCCAAATGCCAACGCATCAAGGGCGCATAGTGACAATTCCGCCTCAGCTAATACTGAATACATCATCGGCAAAATCAATTCACCATGCCGTCGTGGTGCGTATTCTAACCGCTGTATAATAACGCCATCAATTAATAATGCTGCTGAACACAACACTCCAGAAGTTTCAATTGCTAATAATCGCATAACTTTACAACTGCAATAAATGATGTTCTAACACATAACCACGTTCACGGTATACGCGAAAACGATCCCGCCCAGCATCACGTTGTATCGGATCAAGATCAATTACTTCACACACCCGCGCAAAACGATCAACAAAACTGGGAATGATTGAAGACAAATTAATCAACACCTGTTGTTCCGTTTCTGGATAACCATCAACACTAATCAGCACCGGAGTGAATACAGGATCAACCGTACCCACTAAACCATGTGCTAAAAAACTATCTTGACGAAATGTCCACAATAAACGATTCAACTGTTCTGCCTGCTGAAGTTCTGGACAATAAATTAAAATACGCAAATGCTGCGCCCGAATGCGCTCAACTAAACGACACGCAAGTGACAAACGATTTCCGCGACTACCGACAGTTAAACTATAAAAAGTGATGATGGCCATTATAAGAAAGGGCTATAACAAGGGTGGTTGATAAATGGTTGTTGCGTGCTAACCAATAACCGCATTGGCAATAACCGC
Organism: Thiocystis violascens; assembly: GCA_020721065.1. Classification (GTDB taxonomy): domain Bacteria; phylum Pseudomonadota; class Gammaproteobacteria; order Chromatiales; family Chromatiaceae; genus Chromatium; species Chromatium violascens_A. The sequence goes on from DYNM01000007.1 coordinate 33,508, forward strand.
ATTGGCGTTTTTAGCAAACAGTATTTACTACAATGATCACCAGCACTAACAATTCGTCCAAGTATTGATTGTGGCACCGTAGCGTCCACATCAGTTTGTTCACGAAGTGCTAAAATAATCGGCTCTGGAAACGTCCATTCGGTGACAATTCGATGAGAAAACTGTTTTGCAATTTGCGCAAATCTAGTATAAAAAATTGGTGTGCGTGGAACACCAGATGCCCGTACATTGAAACACTGATCTAAACAATGCAACCCAGATAATACGCCAATGTTTGCAACTAAACCTGCAAGATATGCTGCAAAGGTATCTACCTTTTTATGGTCAGCAAGACAACGACAAATCAATGCACATTGCTCTGATTGTGTCCAAAGATGCTCACTGGTTAATCGGGTTATCGTCCCAGCGCGTAAATTAAGAATTGGATAAAATGCAATTCGAGAAACTAGCTGTCGTAAACCGTTTTGACCTAATAATAATACCGCCTGCTCAATGCTTGAAATTTTGTGCTGACGACGATAATAAGGGCTATTAGCCAAACAAATCACTTCACCAACTAATACAGGATCGCGTTTAATTTGTTGTGCTAACTGTGCAATACCAACAGTGTCATCTCGCAAACTGTGCATAAGCTGCGGAATAATAGCAGGTAAGCGTGGTACAACCTGCATCGTTTCTAAACCATTCACCATTTGTTGTAATGAAACTAAAGCATTAGTTTCACTATCAGTCAATGGTAAGTCACAAAAATCATTTACTCCAATTAACCACGCTGTGTAAATAGACTCTAAATCTGATGGATACCATTGCACATCTAACACATCAACTGCCGTATGCAAATTCAGTATATGCTGCGGCAACGGTTTTGGGACATTTTTCTGATTATGATGGTGAAAAATCCAGTATAACCAACGTGGTAGCCAATAATTACTGTGGGTCATCTGCGCCTCTTTTTTAGTCACTGATAGAACAAAAACGTAACGAAGACTAATGACTAAAACCTGCAATCGTTAACAATTCAGTTGAGCATAATTGTTAACGATTAAACACCTACAATAAACCTAAAAACCGTCGGTAGAGGTAAATAAACCAACCCGCAGTTCTTTGGTTGTGTAGATGGTACGACCGTCAACTTGCACCACGCCATCACCAATTCCAAGTACTAGCTTGCGCGTAATCACTCGCTTCATGTCAATATGGTAAGTGACCTTGCTGGCATTGGGTAATACCTGACCAGTAAATTTCACTTCTCCAACACCAAGTGCCCGCCCATGTCCGGGATTACCAATCCAACCTAAATAAAAACCTACTAATTGCCATAGCGCATCCAAACCAAGGCATCCTGGCATCACAGGATCACCCGGGAAATGGCATTGAAAAAACCACAATTCTGGCGTGATATCTAATTCAGCAAGAATTTCACCTTTGGCATAGGCACCACCAAAATTCGCAATGCGCACAATCCGATCCATCATCAACATGTTGGGTGTTGGTAATTGCGCATTACCGGGTCCAAAGAGTTCGCCTTGACCACAAGCAAGGAGTTCATCACGATTAAAAGTCGCTTCTTTATTCATATATGCGTATAGAATCTCGTGTTATTAGTGAAATACTGGTTATTACATTGACGATAACCGCTGCTGAATAAAATTCACGATGTCAGTGAGTGGCACAAGTTGCATCTCTTCATCGCGCCGTCCTTTATATTCAACATAACCTTCATCAATACCTTTATCGCCAATGACGATGCGATGAGGAATCCCGATTAACTCCATATCCGCAAACATAAAACCGGGGCGAGCATCACGATCATCAAGCAAAACATCAATCGCAGCATCTTGGAATGCAGTATACAATTGTTCAGTTACATCGCGCACCCGATAAGATTTATTTAATTTCATCGGAATTAACACAACGGTAAAAGGAGCAATTGGAGTTGGCCAACAAATTCCGCGCTCATCATGGTGTTGTTCAATCGCAGCAGCCACTACGCGAGAAACGCCAATACCATAACAACCCATCGTTAAAGTAGTTGCACGTCCATCTTCACCAAGCACAGTTGCTTTTAAGGCGGCGCTGTATTTGCGTCCTAGTTGAAAAATATGTCCAACTTCAATTCCGCGTGCAATCGTTAAACTGCCCATTCCATCGGGACTAGGATCGCCTTCAACTACATTGCGTAAATCAGCAACTTCTGGCAAGGGTAAATCTCGCTCCCAATTCAATCCAAACCAATGTTTTCCATCTTGATTAGCACCGGCACTAAAATCGGCGGTCACTGCTACAGTACGATCAACAATACAGGGAATCGGTAAGTTTTTAGGACCCAGTGAACCAGGACCAGCGCCAATTATTGTGCGAATTTCGGCTTCAGTTGCCATGCGTAATGGTGTGGCCACTTGCGGTAATTTTTCGGCTTTAATGACATTTAATTCGTGGTCGCCGCGCACTAATAAAGCAATGAGTTCTGCTTCCATTGTTGCAGCGGCAGCGACGATTAACGTTTTCACCGTGCGCGTAATAGGTTGTTGAAATTGCGTCACCAAATCAGCAATGGTGCGAGCATCGGGAGTATCAACTAACCGTGCTGTTTCTGTTGCAGTGGGTAAGGTAGTTGCCAAGGGTAATGCTTCTGCTAATTCAACGTTAGCCGCGTATTCACTGGCAGTAGAAAAAGCAATAGCATCTTCACCAGCAGCGGCTAATACATGGAATTCATGTGACGCATTGCCGCCAATGCTGCCAGTATCTGCTTGCACCGGACGAAAATCCAAACCACAGCGAGTAAAAATGCGACAGTAGGTGCTGTGCATCTGTTGATAGGTCGCAGCAAGTGAGGCATCATTGAGGTGAAATGAATACGCATCTTTCATTAAAAACTCTCGCGCTCGCATTACCCCAAAACGCGGGCGAATTTCGTCGCGGAACTTGGTTTGAATCTGATAAAAGTTAGTTGGTAGCTGCTTATAACTTTTCAGTTCATTCCGCGCTAAATCGGTAATAATCTCTTCATGTGTTGGTCCAAAACAGCATTCACGTTGATGACGGTCGTGAAATCGCAGCAATTCCGGCCCGTATTGTTCCCAACGCCCCGATTCGCGCCAAAGTTCGGCGGGTTGTACAGCTGGCATTGCTACTTCTAAAGCGCCGGCGCGATCCATTTCTTCGCGCACAATACGTTCTACTTTGCGCAATACGCGCAGTCCCAATGGGAGCCAAGTATACAGACCGGCAGCAAGTTTGCGGATTAAACCAGCGCGTAACATCAGGCGATGACTAGCAATTTCAGCGTCGGCGGGGATTTCTTTGATGGTATGCAGTGGAAATTGTGAGGTGCGCATGAGTAAGATCATTGTCAGTGAAAGCGGGTGAGTTTATGGTTCCATTCCGCCGGAAACAACTCTTTTACGGTATGACCTGCGGCGCAGTAGATATTTATCGGAGCTTTTATGAATCAAATCCACAGTGAAATTAGCGTTGCTGATCGGCGCACTCAAACGCGAATTCAAGTCAATATCCCTATTAAAGTCACTTTTTCGCGTATGATTGAACCAATGAACGCAGTGAATCAAGACATTTCATGGGGTGGGGTGCTTTTTGTGATTGCGGAGCCACCACCACAGGAAACAGGTTCATTGCGAATTGTATTGCCTTGGAAGCAAAATGAAAAAATTACTGCGGATGCGCATTTGGTACGGGTTAAGCGATTACAGAACGGTAGTTATTTGATTGCAGCGCGTTTTTATAGTTTATCGCCCCGCAGTCATTCGCGTCTTGAGCGGCTATTAAAAATGCTACACGGTGATCAAGTTAGTACTTTAGAGACTAACTCATTTTTGGTGCGAGATTTGGAAGTGACGGTAAATGATACTAATGAATTACGCCGGACTTTAGTGCAAATTGCTACAGGTAGATATACGGTGACGGTATCTAGTGCGTATGAAAAAAATCAGAGTATTCGTTTATCAATTGCGGGTACGCGTGGCTTACCGGTCATTCGGTTGCGAGCACGGATTACTGATGTTGAAAAACTCAGTTCAAGTTATTTTGATTGGGCTGACTTGTATACCCTAAAATTGCTATTTGAACACCCTCGCTCTGCTATTAAAACATTTGTGGATTTACTTTTGAATAGCTTGCCAGAAACTTGTTATAATGCTAACTCAGAACTGATAAATTCTCCCGAACAAATACGTTCGGCAGTGTTTGCAAATCCAACTGCCACAGATCAAGCGCAAAGTGCTGGAAAAAGTGGAGTTTTATGTGTATTAGAAACGCAATTTCCTGAAGCACTGAATCATTTAACTGTAGGCTGGGGAGATGTATCGGCTTTTGAATCATTCTTCCGTGATTTAATTCTTGGTGATCAAGGAAGTCCAATGGGTTGGCCGCCAGAAGCATGGTCAGAATTGGAATTTTTACAAAGCATTCACGATTGCGCCTATGGCATATCAGATTCGCGCCTCAACGTGTTGAAAGTGGGGCGTTCGGTGTAACACTGCTTGCTGCACTGCAACAGGCTTGACCGCCTCTAACGATCAAGGTAGCTTCAAAACCTTTTCGAGATGCCGTCCAATCATGGACGCTGACTGCTGAGAGGTCGCAGAACGTGATGAAAACCACAACAGATGATACGGGCGCGGTCTTGAGCGGCGCAGAAATCGTGGTGCAGGCGCTCTGTGATGAGGGCGTCGAGCTAGTGTTTGGCTATCCGGGCGGCTCAGTGTTGCATATTTACGACGCACTGTTCAAACATGGGGGAATGCGCCACATCCTCGTCCGTCACGAACAGGGCGCGGCGCACGCAGCGGATGGTTATGCGCGGGCTACTGGCAAATGCGGCGTTTGTTTAGTGACTTCCGGTCCGGGCGCAACAAATGCAGTGACTGGTATTGCCACTGCGTATATGGATTCAATTCCGTTAGTGGTATTAACTGGACAAGTACCGACGCCGGTAATTGGCAGTGACGCATTCCAAGAAGTGGATACAGTTGGAATTACCCGCCCGTGTGTAAAGCACAATTTTTTAGTAAAAGATGTGCGTGATTTAGCGGTGACTATTCGCAAAGCTTTTCATATTGCGACCACAGGTCGCCCCGGTCCAGTCGTGATTGACATCCCTAAAGATGTCACTGATCCCAGTATTAAGATTCCCTATTATTACCCGCGTGATATACAATTGCGCTCATACAACCCAATTGCAAAAGGTCATCCCGGACAAATTAAAAAAGCGGTCGAGTTAATGCTACAGGCGACTCGTCCGATTTTTTATATTGGTGGCGGTGTCATTCTTGGTGAAGGCTCCACATCGCTCATTGAATTGGTGCGTTCCAGCGGTTTTCCACTCACAAGTACTTTAATGGGATTGGGCGCATTTCCTGCCAGTGATCGCCAATTTATTGGTATGTTGGGAATGCACGGCACCTATGAAGCCAATATGGCAATGCACGATACCGACGTGTTAATTGCAATTGGAGCGCGTTTTGATGATCGCGTGACCGGCAGAATTGCTGATTTTTGCCCACACGCTAAAATTATTCACATTGATGTTGATCCATCATCAATATCGAAAAATGTGCGCGTAGATGTTCCTATTGTTGGTCAAGTTGCGAGTGTATTAGCAGATTTAACGCAACTGTATCAAGAACGCCGTACTGAAGCGCAAAATCTTACGGAATGGTGGGTCAAAATTGATGGTTGGCGGCAATTGAATTGTTTGGAATATGACCGCACCAGCGCCTTGATAAAACCACAATTTGCTATTGAAACTCTGCATCAAGTGACTAATGGCGATCTGTATTTAACATCTGATGTAGGACAGCATCAGATGTTTGCGGCGCAATTCTATCCCTTTGATAAACCTCGGCGCTGGATCAATTCCGGTGGTTTAGGCACGATGGGATTTGGTTTGCCAGCGGCGGTGGGAGTGCAATTAGCATTTCCAAATGCACCTGTAGCCTGTGTATCTGGAGAAGCCAGCATTTTAATGTGTATTCAAGAATTGGCGACCTGTAAGCAATACAACTTGCCAATTAAAATACTCTTGCTCAATAATGGTTACATGGGAATGGTGCGGCAATGGCAGGAATTGTTTTATGAAAGCCGTTACTCGCATTCTTATGTCGATGCGTTGCCAGATTTTGTCAAACTCGCTGAAAGTTTTGGGCATGTGGGAATGCGCGTGACGCAACCAGCGGATTTAGCACCTGCATTACAAGAGGCATTTGCATTGCAAGATCGTTTGGTATTTCTTGATGTAGTGGTTGATCCAACTGCGAATGTTTATCCAATGATTGCTGCTGGTAAAGGTCAACATGAAATGCACCTCGCGCCTGGTATGGCAGAGCGGGAATTAGCCTGATTAAAAATCCCAACCTCTTAATGAAATAAAGAGGCTTTTCGAGATAATAACCATGAGACATATCATTGCCGTGTTGCTGGAAAATGAAGCTGGGGCGCTGTCGCGGGTTGCCGGTCTATTTTCAGCGCGGGGCTACAATATCGAATCGTTAACGGTGGCACCAACTGATGATCCGACGCTGTCGCGTATGACGTTGGTCACAACTGGCAGTGAGGAAATCGTTGAGCAAATTAAAAAACAACTTAATAAGTTAATTGATACTGTTAAGTTGCTAGATTTATCTGATGGTCCGCACATTGAGCGTGAAATGATGATGGTCAAGGTGCGAGCTGAACGTCCAGATCGAGAAGAACTCAAGCGATTAGCAGATATTTTTCGCGCTAAAATCATTGATGTGACAGATACCAGTTATGTCATCGAATTGACTGGCGCTTCCAAAAAACTGGATGCATTCATTGACGCTGTTCCCGAAGGATTGTTAATTGAAGTGGTGCGTTCTGGTCCAACGGGGATCACGCGGGGCGAAAAAGGATTGACGTTGTAATTGTAAATGGTGCAACTGCAATATCATTCTGCATTCAGTCGCGCACCATTGACGAACTATTTGTGTTAATGCGGTCATTGCGTCTTGGGTGACGCTAAATTTTATTGCGTTGGCAGCAACGCTGTTTTCAATTCACTAGGTTTCATTAGGATCAATTGCATGGCAATTAACGTGTATTACGACCAAGATGCTGATCTGTCACTGCTTAAGAATAAACAGGTCGCTATTATTGGCTACGGTTCGCAAGGTCACGCTCACGCGAATAATTTGAAAGATTCTGGCGTGTCAGTCACGGTTGGTTTGCGCCCCAATTCAGCTTCTGCTGCCAAAGCAACGGCGGCTGGTTTGACGGTTAAAGCGATTGAAGAGGCAGTAGCAAATGCAGATGTGGTGATGATTCTTGCGCCTGATGAGCATCAAGCGTCGCTGTATCGGGAACAGGTTGCACCGCATATTAAAGCAGGAGCGGCACTCGCTTTTGCACACGGTTTTAACATTCATTTTGGACAAATTGATCCGCGTGATGATTTAGATGTCATTATGATTGCGCCTAAAGGCCCTGGGCATTTGGTGCGTTCGACCTATACGCAAGGCGGCGGAGTGCCGAGTTTAATTGCGGTACATCAGGATGCAACGGGACAAGCGCGGGCAATTGCGCTGGCGTATGCGTCGGCGAATGGTGGTGGACGCGCTGGTATTATTGAAACCAGTTTCCGTGAAGAATGCGAAACCGATTTATTTGGTGAGCAGGTTGTATTGTGTGGTGGTTTAACATCACTAATTCAAGCGGGATTTGAGACGCTGGTAGAGGCGGGTTATGCGCCAGAAATGGCGTATTTTGAATGCCTGCATGAGGTGAAGTTGATCGTCGATCTCATTTATGAGGGCGGCATTGCGAATATGCGTTATTCAATTTCCAATACTGCTGAATATGGCGATCTCACTCGTGGCCCGCGTATTGTGACTGCTGAGACCAAGGCGGAGATGAAGCGCGTATTAACTGAGATTCAAAATGGTCAGTTTGCTAAGGAATTCATTTTGGAGAATCAGGCGGGGGCGGCGTCAATGAAAGCGATGCGGCGGCTTGGTGCAGAACATCAAATTGAAGTGGTGGGAGCGCGGCTGCGGGAGATGATGCCTTGGATTCGTGAGAAGAAGTTGGTTGATAAATCACGCAATTGAGCTTTGACCTGATTGATGTTTTTTACCCCCGCTTGCGGGGGTTTTTTATTGGCGGCATTTCAGAATGTAAATTTGCTTTAACGCATTCTGTTGGTGAATTGCGCTCGCGGTGGTGGTTTGAGGTATTGCGGGGTTGGAATTTGAATGCGCATACTCGATACATTGAGTGCAGGAGGGGGCTTTACCGTCGTCAGTAAATGTCGATTTTGCGCTTCTAGTTGTGCTTTTAATTCTGGTTTTAATTCGGGTTGTTTGAAAGTTGCTTGCCAACGCAAATCTGGTTTTGGAGTATAGGTTTCTAATGGTTCAGGTTCTGGTGTGCGAATGATTGGATTAGAGTGTTTGCGTGTGCTGATTGTAGGTTGTGCAGTGGCCATTTTTGGATTGAGATCAATACCAGTTGCAGCGCGTGCTTCGGGTGAATAGGGAGCAATGCCTTTGCTTTTTAAGTAAGCGGTTAATACTTGATGGGTATAGCGTTGTGTTTCTGCATAATTGACGACGCCGCCGCCGCGTTCTAATGCACCTTCACCTGCGTTATATGCCATGACCGCAGCGGCGATGTTGCCATATTTATTTAATAATCGCTTAAAATGGCGCATTCCTGTATTTAAGTTAGTTTTGGGTTCCAATAAAGCAGCGGCATGATTAACGCCATAATCAGCAGCAGTTGCGGGCATCACTTGCATTAAACCCACTGCGCCGGCTGGTGATACGGCTTGAGGATTGTAAGCGGATTCGGCACGAATGAGCGCATGAATTAAATCACGATCTAAACCGTGTGTGAGTGCTGTTTGATCAACCATTGTTTTTAAGGGTGTTGATGTTATGGGAGCGGGTGCTGAATCAGTTGTTGGTGGTGCGATGGGTATTGATACTGTGGGTTCAATCGCCGCTGTTGGTAATGGTAGCAATATAATAATTGCCATGATTCGATGAAATAATGGTATTGTGGGCGCTGACATAAGTTGTTTTCCAGACTATAAATGAGTGCCGTTGGTGTGATGATTGAATCACAATTTTCACGCGATATTGCACTGTGAAACTTTGGCTGCACACGCTGTTTTTTGCTGCGCGGAAATGCGCCAGCAATGGCGGCCTGATGACAGTTGGCGCGTATCATTGCGGCTGTTTCCAGCGATTTTGGGATGTGATCGTGCAAACATTGCTCCGTTTTTTTATCGAACTCTGCGCGTTGCGGCGTGTTCCGCAGGATTTACCGTCGTCGTCATTTTTATTGGGTATCACGGCGCTGGCGGATTTGGGTGCCGGCATCTTGATCGGTCTCACCGCTGACGTGGCGTGGTGGCTGACGACGCTGCAAAGTGCGACCGAAATTGCGTTCACGTTACTGGTGCTGTACGCCGTGTTGAGTGTGCGCCAGCGCCAGCCGCGATTTCTGCAAGCGGCGACTGCGTTGACGGGCAGCAGCGCGGTGCTCGGTTTAGCAGCACTGTTGCCATTGAGCCTCAACGCACCGCCGTTGCAAGAGACTGATTTTGCTTTAATTGGCGCATTTACGCTGCTCGGACTGGTGATTTGGGGCATCGTCGTCAGCGGTCATATCTTCCGCCACACCTTCGATATCACGCTGGGAGCGGGCATCGCCGCCAGCATCGCGTTAGAAATCATCACCGTAATGCTGGTCACTGGACTGTTTGGCGCAGGCTGACTGCCGCGCCCTTCTTTTTTTCATCGCGCAGAATTGACTCATGCACCTACACATTCTCGGCATTTGCGGCACGTTTATGGGCGGCATCGCGCTGTTGGCGCGGCAATTGGGACATCACGTCACCGGCTCGGATGCCAACGTCTATCCGCCGATGAGCACCCAATTGGAGGCGGCCGGCATTCAACTCAGCGAAGGGTATGACGCCGCCGTGCTCCAGCCTGCGCCCGATGTCGTCGTGGTGGGTAACGCGATGCGGCGCGGCATTCCGGCAGTGGAATTCATGCTGGATCAGGGACTGCGCTATTGCTCCGGGCCGGAATGGTTACACGCCAATTTGTTGTCTGATCGCTGGGTGTTGGCGGTGGCGGGTACGCATGGCAAAACCACGACGGCGAGTTTATTGGCGTGGGTGTTGGCGGAGGCGGGGCTGGAGCCGGGCTTTTTGATTGGCGGAGTGCCGCGAGATTTCGATGTGTCAGCGCGATTGGGCGCGGCACCATTTTTCGTGGTGGAGGCGGATGAATACGACACCGCTTTTTTTGATAAACGCTCGAAATTCGTCCATTACCACCCGCGCACACTCATTTTGAATAACTTGGAATTTGATCACGCCGATATTTTCGACGATCTGGCGCAGATTCAGCGGCAATTTCATCATCTGGTGCGCACCGTGCCCAGCAGCGGCTTGATCATTCAACCGAGCGCCGATGCCGCGCTGGACGCGGTGATCGCGCAAGGTTGCTGGACGCAGCGCCAGCAGTTTGGCGCAGGCGGCGAGTGGGCGGCGGAACTGTTGGCAGCGGACGGCTCGGCATTTAACGTGTTGATTCACGGAGAAAAAGTCGGCACGGTGCGCTGGGCGCATACCGGTTGGCACAACGTCAACAATGCGTTGGCGGTGCTGGCCGCAGCGCGTCATGTCGGAGTGTCGGTGGCGCTGGGAATTGCGGCGGTGAGTCGGTTTGGCGGCGTCAAGCGGCGGATGGAGCTGCGCGGTGAAGTGGGCGGAGTGCGGGTATTTGATGATTTTGCGCATCATCCGACTGCGATTGCGACCACGCTGCACGGGCTGCGCCAGCACGTCGGGACGCAGCGGATCGTGGCCATTGTGGAGCTGCGTTCCAACACGATGCGGCTGGGCGTTCACAACGCGCAGCTTGCGCCAGCACTGGCAGCGGCGGATCGGGTGATTGTGTTTGCGCCGCCGGATTTGGGTTGGGATGTCGCCGGAGTGTTGACGCCGCTCGGCGAGCGGGTGACGACCTGCGCGACGGTGGCAGAAATTGTGGCGCTGGTGGTCGGCGAGAGTCGCGCTGGTGATCAAATTGTGGTGATGAGCAACGGCGGGTTTGGCGGGATTCATCAGCGGTTGCTGGCGGAGCTGCCAGTTGGCGGTTGTCAGTAACATGCCTTGGTCAAAAACCATCACCGTCGCCCTCACCGGCGCATCTGGCGCACTGTATGGATTGCGCCTCATCGACTGCCTGCTTCGCGCTAACGTGCGGGTTTATCTCCTGATTTCGCAAGCAGCGCAGATCGTCTTGAAGCTGGAAACCGGGCTGGATATTCCGGCGCGTCCTCACGACGCCGAAACCTTTTTAACCGCACATTTCCACGCCGCTCCCGCGCAATTGCACGTTTTTGGTCGTCAAGAATGGACAGCGCCCGTTGCCAGCGGCAGCAACCCCGCCGCCGCGATGGTCATTTGCCCATGCACTGCCGGCACTCTCGGACGCATCGCTGCCGGTCTTTCTGGCTCGCTGATTGAACGCGCCGCCGATGTCGCGCTGAAAGAACGCCGCCCACTCATTCTCGTGCTGCGCGAAACGCCGCTGACCACGATTCACCTAGAAAACATGCTGCGACTAGCACACGCCGGTGCCGTGATCATGCCCGCAGCGCCCGGCTTTTATCATCAACCGACGACGCTGGATGAACTGGTCGATTTCATGGTCGCTCGCGTGCTGGATCATCTCGGCGTCCCGCATGAATTGATGTCGCGCTGGGGCGACACGGACGCCAGTTGATGATGACGCTCGCTGCGCGTTTCGCCATTCCGTCGCCAATTCGCGCTATCACTCCGCTGGGACGCGGCCTGATTAACGAGACTTTTCGCGTCACTGCCGCCGATCAGCACTTCGTCCTCCAGCACCTCAACTCGACTGTCTTTCCCGCGCCGGAGCAGATCATGGCGAATTGGCGCGTATTGAGCGCCCATCTCGCCACCATTCCAGCGGCAGCGGTGCGGATTCCGAGCTTGATTCCGGCGCGAGATGGCGCGGATTTTGTGCGCGATACCGACGGCGCGATCTGGCGGATGCAGGAATGGATCGCCGCCAGCGCCCCGTTGCCGCAACTGACCACCTCGGCGCAGGCGTGGGAAGTCGGCGCGATGTTGGGACACTTTCATCGCGCCACCGCCACACTGCCGCCGTCACATTTGCACGTCACGCTGCCGGATTTTCACGCCACGCCCGTTTATTTAGCGCGATTGCTGGCGCGGGGCGAGCTGCCGGAATTTGTCGCAGCGCGGCGCGATTTAGCAACGGCGCTGACGGACGCACAGCGCACCGGACAGCTTGTGCTGCGGGTCACGCACGGCGATCCCAAACTCGATAACATCTTGTTTTCTGAAGAGAAGCAGCGGGCGCTGGCACTGATTGATCTTGACACCGTGCAGCCCGGCTTGATCCAACACGATCTCGGCGACTGTCTGCGCTCGTGTTGCAACCGCAGCGGTGAGCACGGCGCGGGCGCGGTGGAATTTGATTTAGAAATATGCGCCGACATTCTTGCCGGTTATGGCGCAGCGACGGTGGGATTGTTGACGGCAGCGGATATTGCCGTGCTGTATGACGCGATTCGGTTATTGCCGTTTGAATTGGGAATCCGGTTTTTAACCGATCATTTCGATGGAGATCGTTATTTCCGCGTTAGTGAACACGGGCAAAATCACCACCGCGCTGAGATTCAATTTGCTCTCGTCGCCGCAATTGAACGACAAGAAACGGCACTGCGGATGCTACTGCGGGAACGCTTTCATTAACTGAGATAAAAAATTTTACACAACAACTTAAAATAAGTTACGCCATAGCACTTGCAGCAATAGATGCTCCATTTAAGTTTTATTGAAAGAGTGAATAGTGTCGGGTTCAGTCTCGTTCACCGCTGCTGCGCGGTTGGGAGTGCTGAATGATGATGACTGTCATCATTCAGGTTTTTCTATAAAATTATCGCGCACGCCAGCCAAACGATAACATTTCTTTTCAACAGGCAACAATTTACGCAAACCGACACGCTCAAGACCGGCATCCATGATATTGCGTTGCACAAACATTTCTAGCGCATTTTTTGATCCGCCGAGTTCATCCTGTCCGACTTTCACTTGATTGCGGATGTCTTTTAGCGTTGGAGCGTGATTCGCTAAATCAAAGTGTTGGTTAAAAATCTTTAGTTGACCAAGCGGCGTTGCCTCTAAACGAGTTTTGAAAACTAAATTAGTTTTATCCACTTCAATAGAAAACACTGAATCTCGAAAAAAGATTTGTTTGGGCGATATGCGCAACCGCACCCAACCCTGATCGCCACTTTGCAATAAAGCTAAGTTTGCTTTTTCAAGTTTTACGCCGATGTGATGCACCTGTTCTAATAAAGATGCGTCTTGAAGCTGTATCCAGCCTTGCAAACCAATCAGCACACCTTCTGTTGGCGTCCATTCTAACCCACGTCCATGCCAGCCTAAATGCAGCAATATCGCTTTTTCAGTGTGCGTTAACGTACAGGAAATGGCTTTTTCTTTACCTGCGACGCCGCGCAAAAATTGATCTTCTTGCCACGGAAGAACAATCACTTCTTCATTTTTAGTGAGTGGCCAATCATTGGCGTAACTATTGGGAATGGTTTGCAAGGCAGCAATTAACTGTTGTTGATTACCAGCGAAATGCTGCTGCAACGCATCCACAAATACCCGCCGCCCACCTTGTTGTTCACCTTGCGCAATATCCTCAGCAGTGAGCCAACATAAAGTATCATCACTGCACAAGCGATTCATTAAATGAAATAAACCATCACGATTGAGCGTTACACAAAAGCAGCGAATAAAATAAGCGGTATACGCCATATTTGCTGCTTTTCCTTCGATTTTTTGCAATGGTCTTAAAACCAACCACGGCGTAAAGGTGTAGTGCCGTTCCAACAATAAACCAGTTTCTTCTTCAATTTCACGTTCTAAACCGTGTTCATTTACGCCGGTGAAATTGATTTCGTGGGGCGATTGCAGCCATTGCAAGCGTTGGGCGGGAGAGATGTCATCAGGAAAATCATCCACTTTTAAGCGTCCACCCAGCGGCACATAATTCGCCACTTCAGAGCGCAAGCGATCTTCACGCTGATGAAATAAAAATCGCCCTTCAATCTGTAAAAAAGCCCACACCACATGAACGCAGCGAATTGGTTGCGCAGTGCGAGTGACATGATAATTGCAACGGCGAGTTTCTAGCGTGTGTAAAATCTGGCGCTGTTCTTCATAACGCCCAGTGTCATCACGCCAGAAATCTTTAACAAACCAACGCTGTTGGTCATCCGCCAAACTATTTAATAAGCTGCGTCCCAATAGCGATGCAGGATAAGACATCCAACGCCAAATACTTTGCGTGAGAGCGGCAGGTTCGAGTAAGCAGGTGCTGATTAACAGCCGTTCAATTAAAGCGATCACTGCAATTGCTGCTGAAGTTTCCACGCCGTTTGCAGCGAAAACATCAAGCAATGCGGCGCGTGTTTTATCAGTAGCAACAGCGCCTTCTTCGGCATGAGTAGGCAGTTCCTGCACAATGATTTGCAAAAGCTGTGATGCGGAGTTGTCCATTCAAATTGCCTGCTTGATGAAATACTGCTGTATTCAAACGGAAATATCAGTCGATGTTGAATGAGGAAAACACCATTGATTAAGAGCGCGATCTAATTCTGTGTGGAATTCGTCTTGCTCTGCTTTGGAATTACTCAACGTCCAATACAGCAGGAATAAACCACGCAATAATTCTTCAGCATAGGTTTCAATAAAAATGGGATCATTCAAACACTCGTTCAATAAGCGATCAAACTCATGTTTTTTCTGATATCCATTGTCAAAAGTGATTGCGGTAGGAATCTGTTGCGTTACATTTTTGGAATAATTGTACTTCTTAATCAGCGATGCCAAGGTCTTTCTTAACTTTTCTTCATGCTTGCTATTCAAGCGGGTTTCCTTACCGCTGGGCGTAACGGTAAAGACGCACAACAATACCCGTTCATGCAGCATAATGGATGTTTCTGGTGCAAGCATCGCCCGCAAGTTCATTAACATCAGATAAGCCAAAAGTGTTTCTGGTAGTGCTTGATTAAAAATCTTGCCGTGTGCGCTCCAATTGCGACAGGTTTTGAGAATACGGGCATTCAACAGCATTGCTGCGGGACGCTCTGGTTTTTCCTTTGGCCAAGGCGTTATTTCCCACGCATGGGATAGAGCGCGGATAAATTGCCGAAATAACGCGTATTTAATTTCTGGCTCCGGCTCACGACGCGGCAGTATTTCTTGCAAGGATTCAAAGATGAGGCGAATATCGTCCTGACAATAGTGACGATTGTGATCTTCAATAAAGCGATTGATGGCAATTTGATCATCATCGTGTAGCCAATCTAAAACCCACTGGCAAGATGCAATGATTCCGCGTCGCAGCGCCGTATATGGATTGTGATTGCATTCTAAAATTGCATTGCGAATGCTGGAGTCGGATTTGGTATAAATGATCGGCGCGACCATTTTTGCGCCATGAAATGCTTGTTGAATAGACAGCAGATTCTCTCCATGATTAGAGCAAATCAAAATATGCTCGCGGGGAAAACCAAGCTCCATCACTAACTGAATATACAGATGATAACCAGCGATTTTTTTAAGACTAAAGCTGGCTTTTTTCAAATTTAATTCATCGGCGCTGGCGTCAGTGTCATCCGGTTGGTAGCCGTGCCAATCTTGGAGATATTTTAGGGTTTTGCTGTCTTCTGTATCACCCTCACTGCAAGCTGGTAAATCAATATCTAAGACGATGTAATCAATATCGCGCATCCTTGCGGGGCTTTCGATAAACTGTCTGCCGTCCTGAAAACTCAACGCAACCTGAATGCCATAATCACGCAGTGTCCTTTTTAATTGATGACGGCTGTCTGGAATGGCATAGGTATCAGGGAGAATTGAGCCAAACACGTCATGCGTGGTCGCTTGCGGATTGTTCTCGAAATCTTCAACCCATAAAAAATGACTCATTATTTACTCCGCTGTTGCGAATGACCAATACGGAAAAAAGAACTCAGCGGTATAGCTGTTTTGAAGTTTGGGTTGATCAAAACGTCCTTCAATGCGCTTTGCCAATAGCCCAAGGAATTGATGACCTTTGCCGCTGCCTTTGGTATTGCGCCATTCGGTGCGCGTGCTCGGATTGATAAGGCGCAGCAGCCAAAAACCGCTTTCCGCTGACCATTCAATCTGCACGGGATGGCGTTCGGGGCTATCATAATACTTAAATGCGTTGAGCAGCAACTCATTCAGCACGATGGTTAAAAAAGAATGCGTGGCTCCATACAGTTGAAACCGAATGGGTTCCTGAGAAAATCCCGCAACGGTGATTGGTGCTAAATGCTCGCCAATCCAATGCTGTAATTGTTCCAGATTTGGAATGATTTTGAGAAGTTCACCCCATTCTGCTTCCCATTGGTTTTTAAGCTGCGCTTCGATGTGTTCATAGTCCTCCAACCAATTAAGTCGCGTTGTCTCTGTCGGCACCAATTGGTTGCGAACCGCATAAGCCCAATAATGCTGGCGAATCTTTTCGCGTCCCTCAGTGGTGAGCAGTTGCTGCATGAGATTAATTAACGTAAGAGTCAACACCTGATGTAAATCACCATCACCTTGAGTGTCTTTTTTTAAGCGCGTTTTTAATTTTTCTGCATCAGTTGAAATGAGGCTAAAAATATCCAAAAGACCGCGCATGGTAAATGCGGCTTGTTGATACAGCCGAATATCGCCCTGATGCCCTAAATTATACACGATGCTATCCAACGGTCCGCGAAATTTGTGGGCAAACATTGACATCAGGTCTTCAAGGGCAGCGCGTTTTTCCTGCTCGGCTTTAATGAGTTCTGCTTGATGCTGTTGTTCTCGAATTGCGTTGATCTTTTCTTGCGCGAACATCGCCAAGCGATTTTTAGCATCTGTTGGATACAATTGATTAAAACTAAAGTTTGTATCAGAAAATGAACCCATCCATGAAGATTGCTTCTTTTTGACTAAATCAATCACCTTCCGAAAGCAATCCAACGCTGATTCTATTTTCTGTGCTTCCTGATGGAGTGCGCCGAGATGATAAAGCGCCGCAATATCATTTTTTGAACAAGCCTCATTTAATAAAGTCATCTGTGTTAATCTTTGTTGTGTATAAATATGTTTAGCTTTAATAAAAGGAGCAGATACCACTGCCAATAAGACTTTGGCTGGCATGAATGTTTCAGATTTTTTTTGCAAAAAATCAAAAATTATTGTTTCCGTTATTTGAAAAACGTTACTTTCTAATTCACAATTTGTTAAGTTTGGATCTACAGCAGCACGACTTAACCAAAAATTGATTTCTGCACAGTTAACGTCTTGTTTATAACTTGCAAAGGCAAGACCAATCATTGCTTCTATGAAACCTTGTTCAGCAGCTTTAAGATACCAATTGGCAGCAATAGTAAAATCCTGAGTGACGCCTTTTCCTTCCGAATAAAGAACAGCCAGATTATGTTGAGCATTTGCATCTCCTTGTTCGGCAGCTTGCTGAAACCATTTGGCAGCAATAGTAAAATCTTGGGTGACGCCTTCTCCTGTTGTATAACAAATGCCCAGATTATATTGAGCTGTTGCGTCTCCTTGTTCGGCTGCTTTCTGAAACCATTCGGCGGCAGTGAAGCAATTTAGGTGAACGCCTTCTCCTTTTGTATAACAAACACCCAAATAATTTTGAGCGCCAGCATCTCTCTGTTCAGCGGCTTTCTGAAACCACTCAGCGGCAGTAGCTGAATCTTGGGGAACGCCTTCTCCTTTTGTGTAACAAACACCTAGAACAAATTGAGATTCAGCATATCCCTGTTCAGCAGCTTTTTGAAACCATTCAGTAGCAACAGCTAAATCTTGGGAGATGCCTTCTCCGTTTAAATAACAAACACCTAAAACAAATTGAGCCAAAGCATATCCCTGTTCAGCAGCTTTTCGAGACCAATTGACACCTGCAGTAAAATTTTGCGTAACGCCATTCCCTTCTAAATAAAGGATACCTAGATTAAGTTGAGCCAAAGCATTTCCCTGTTTGGCAGCTTTCAAATACCACTCGCAAGCAATAGAAAAGTCTTGGGTAACTTCAAAACCATAATTATACTTAAGTCCTAATTTTAGTTGTGCTTCAGCATCACCATTGTTAGCCCGCTGCAGCAGTGAATCATGCTGATCGCTCATATTATTTTCCTGAATGTTTTCAGATTGAACAGTCATAACCAAACACCCAATCAAGCTGCCATTGGTGCAATGTCATCATCAGATGGTTGGCGCAGCGATTCCAGTTTGCGCAATGCCGCTTCCTTTTCCTCACCCTCCAGAATTTCTTCCTCAATTCCTTGGTGCTGCCGCCGCGCCAGTTTGATCTCATCAATACCCATTTGTAAATCATCCAATACCAAGATTCGTGGCGTTTTCAATAACAAACGTCCCAACGTCTTTTTCACCACATTCACCATATCGCCACCCGACAAACCTTCGGAATACGCCGCCAGCGCCTCCATATCGAGTGCATTGCGTCCGGGCACCCGCGTTGACAGCATTGAATCCCACAATTGCTGCCGCACCGCTTGATCGGGCAATTTGAATTCAATATGCGCCAAAATCCGCCGAAAGAAAGCTGCATCATAACTTTGAAACAAATTGGTTGCAAAGATGATGATGCCATCAAACCGATCCATCTGTTTGAACATAATGGTCTTCGCAGTATTCAAATCTTGATCTCCACCCCGACTCGCATTTTCTGCCCGCCGCGACAGCAATGAATCCGCTTCATCAAAAAAGAGCACGGCATTCTCTTCTCGTGCGCTGGTAAAAATCGCCTCGATATTCTTACCCGTTTGACCTTGCAATTCGGAAACCAAAGAAGCGTAATTCACTTCAATGATCTTTTTACCGAATTCATGCGCCAACGCCTCCGCCATCTTGGTTTTGCCCGTGCCGGGCGGACCAAAGAAATTCAGCGTTACGCCGCGTTGCCGAGGATCAATTTTCGACAACTCCCAATCATGGAATAATAAATCATAGTCGCGGATCATCGCCATGCACAAATCAATTTGTTCCCGCACTGCCGCAGATACAAACACATTTTCCAGCCGCTCTCTAGCCTCACGTGCCATTAACGCAGGTGCATTAGGCGTTAATGATGCAGCCGTTCCAGAGGTGCGAGCGGGTGCCGCTTTATCATTCGCAGCGGAGGCAGAGTTTGGGCGAATCATGTGAGAGCCAAGTGACATTATTTTATCCTCAAAAAGTTGAATGACGAGTGATTGAATCGCTTATTGCAGCGCAATCAGACAGTGGTTGTTCTGTGTTAATGCAGTGCGCAATTTTGGTTCCAAGCGCGTGATCTCAACGGGTTGTTCTGGATAGTGCAATCGCATGAGCGTCTCCTCAGCATCATTCATCAGATAGCAATTGATTTGATAGTGACAACTTTTGTTATCGTTTAAGTTCAGAGTGATTTCCACTGCAACGACTTGATCCAATGCAATTGGTTTTTCTCCAACGATCCATTGCTTCACCTCAGCGGCGATCTCATCGGTTGGGCGGGACAGCCGCTTGGTTAGCATGTGCGCAACCACTTGAGCCACTTCATCCTCAAAACTCAACTCCAAAAGACTACGAAGTCCTTGTTGAAACCCTTGTTTAATCTGATTAGCAATCATGTCTAACATCGTCATATTCTCCTGTGGTTTAATGATGAATTCGTCATTCAATTTCACTGGTCAGTTCACGATTATGGCGAACGCTGAGTTTACCGATCATCAATCATACTCTTACCGTTCGGTTGACTTCGTTGAGAAGGTCTTCTTCATGGTGCATTTCTACTCGGCTACGTTGTGCAAGTTTTTCCTTTATGTAATCAGGAACATCATCGGTTCCAACACGCTGATTGGTACTGATTTTGCGCAACTGATTTCCTTCCATGACAAAAGTGTCTGTAGTGACCGCAACTTCGTTATAGGAAACTTTTTGATAGCTGGAAACAATACCGAGAACCTTATCTTTAAAGTTACTAACGATTTTACGAATCGCCTGCGTCGTATGGGTGACAGTGCCCTCAATCAACTGAAGAACTGCTAACACGATGTCCGCTGCCGCAACCGCAATGCGCTTGATAGCTGGCATCACGATATTTTTGACAAAGCCAAGCAGAAAATTTTTCATGGTGTAAACCAAAACGCCACCGCCGATAACAGCACCAAGAAGTAATGCAATTGTTCCGATCATAAGATGTGTTCCCGTTGGTTGAATGTGTTGAGGTGTATCTTAGCGAGCAAAAATCTGTTGGCGATGGACACCTGCCGGACGAATATGCTGCTGCGTTATCGGGGCAAATCGGCAACTTGCATAACCCAGTGACAGATCACTAACATGCGCTTGGCTCGCGCTGTACTGTATTCACATTGATGCTTGCTAACGTTGTGATTGAGATAACGAGATTGAACAGAAAATTTTTACGGCAAGCCCAAACAAATCACTGCTACGAATACCGCCAACAGTGCGTCACTCAATTGATTGAACGGCGGCGCTGGATTGCTTGCGATGTGCAAACTATTCCACATCGGAACCCATTTGCTAAGTGAATTCTGCTGGACAGGTGCCGGACAATGCGCTGGAAGCTGGTTTAGTCGCCTTTTTTGAAGAACTAAACCGCATAAAAAAAGCGACCGCACGGATCGCTGAAAGAGGGAATGGGAACGGAGTGGCATCTGAAGCAATGTTATGGACAACGCAATCACAGGTTATTCTTTTTGAGCATTGCCAGCTCAGAAAAATTGCGCTGCCATTCAATCACAGCGCAATCATGGCACGCTGTTACTGCGGTCTTAATTGAGACTTGTTATAACGAAAGCGTTTGCCTTCCAATAACGGCGATTCACACATATAGCGCGTGGCTTGAATCGCATCATCAAGGAATACCTGCACTGCGGCGGCAATGTCGCTCTCAAGATAACCATAGGTGGCGACTTCATTGCCATCTTCAGCATGATGAATATAAGGCGTGGTTGGCACTTCAAGGCGATGTAAAGCGAGATGAAACACTTCTGCTGATAAGCCTATCCCGTATAAAACATGCGCCTGCGAGCGAGATAAATAACCCTTCGGGACGCCATTGCGATGTTGCAATTCAACGTGTTCAACGCGGGATTCAAGTTGTTCGGTTTTGCGTGTAATCAAAACCTGCTGTTGTTTCAATCGGTCAATTTCAACCAGACCATGCACCAATGCCGCAAGAACTGGATCGGCAACGGTGGGTTTTAATTTACCAGTGCGGTAATCAATGAAGGTCTGGTTGACCTTGATTCGGAATGCTGGACTGATCCAACCAGCGTATTCAATAGCGACCAGTTCGTGGGCGAAAGTGCCGGGGTTACTGCCGCCAACTACTGTTATCAGCGGCACTGCACAGATTTGTGCACTGATAATTTCAGCAATGAAATCCTTAGCTTGCTGTGAGCGAGTCCAACTGCCGGGGCGTTTTTCATCACCAAGACCGCTGGCCTTATGAAGCGCGTTGAGGTTGTAGCGACCTTCTGAATCGACCGAAATTTCTATTCCGGCGATAACGGGGAGGGAATTGCAGTTTGTATTCATCTTTGAATCCCACTCAAATTAGCGCAAAGACTGCACCAGTCGGGAGGGTGAGACGGTCAAAGTTCCGCGTGGCTATTTCCAACGTTCATCGGTATTGTATTTGCCACACTCCCGACCAGCAAAATGTGGTGGGTATTAAAACAATCGCTTGATTAACGGTTGCGAAATCCGCTTTGAGGGTCTCACGCCTCTTACGATGAATAAAAACACGAATGCTGCTGCGGTGTCAAGTGTGATTACTAAGTGTGCAATAATAAAAACAACATAAAAAAGCGACCGCGTAATGGGTCGCTGAAAAAGAAAATGGAAGCGGCAGCGTCTTTTTGCTTATTGCATTATTTTAGCGCGTTGGCTTGACCGTTTTACAGTGCTGGGTGGCGCGTTGTGTCGATCCAGTAAATGCTGCAAATTCACTGCATTGAGATAACTATCAATGCGTTCATTTAATTCATACCACAGCGCATGAGTTAAACAAGGTCGATTGTTTTGGCAATTCCCCGCTCCGCCGCAGCGCGTTGTATCAAGATTATCATCGACGGCGCGAATCACATCAGCCACTGAAATCTCCGCTGGCGGTCGCGTTAATAAATATCCGCCGCCGGGCCCGCGCACACTGCGGACGAGCTGACAACGCCGTAATTTGGCAAATAATTGTTCTAAATATGAAAGCGAAATCACTTGCCGCTCCGCAATATCTGCCAGCGGAATTGGCCCTTGCGTTTGTTCAATTGCTAAATCCAACATTGCAGTCACGGCATAACGCCCTTTGGTGGTCAATTTCATTCAATGTTCTCGCTCAAATCCGCATGGACATCACGCCGGTGGTGGCGGCGATTCCAACACCACCGCATCTAAATCAGCGTCGTGCTCGAAATGTGGCACCGTTTGACCGTGTTCCAATGCCAGCGTTAATGCTTCCAGCCGCTGATCCATGTGATGAATGTGATCGAGCATCCGATTGATCGCATTGGCTATCGGATCGGGCGCATCGCGGGTCGCGCCATACGCATCAAAACCGATGCGTTGCGCCGTGTCAGCGCGACGTTGTGCCGCCGCATCGCTGGCGGGTTCAATAATCCGCCCCGGCACTCCCACCGCCGTCGCGCCGGCTGGCACCGTTTTGACGACCACCGCATTCGAGCCAATCCGCGCCCCGTCGCCAATCTCAATCGGGCCGAGCACCTTTGCACCCGCACCAACCACGACATCGCGCCCCAACGTCGGATGGCGCTTGCCTTTTTGCCAACTGGTGCCGCCGAGCGTCACGCCGTGATACAGCGTGCAATCGTCACCAATCACCGCCGTCTCGCCAATCACCACGCCCATGCCGTGATCAATAAAAAAGCGCCGTCCAATCACCGCGCCGGGATGAATTTCAATACCCGTAAACAAGCGAGCGATATTCGCTACTGCTCGCGCCAGCCATTTGAAATGCCGTTGCCACAGGCGATGCGCCAGCCGATGCGCTAACACGGCATGAAAGCCCGGATACAGCGTGAGAATTTCAAAACGATTCCGCGCTGCCGGATCGCGCTCAAACACGCAGGCGAGGTCTTCTTTTAAGCGTTCAAACATTCCAAACTGTCCTTTAATGCGATTTCAGTTGTCACAATGGATATTGTGTGGTTTATACACAAGTTCATATTAAGAACGACGCAATAAAAATACAACGCACTGATTGAATTGATAGTGATCAATTCACAACACAATACAATCACCGCACCTGTTGCGTATTTTACCCGGATTAAAAAAAAGCGGCTTTCACTTGTGAACATGACGTTAATCGACACCCACTGCCATCTGGATCACAGCGCGTTTAATTTAGATCGCGCCGCTATTTTGCACCGCTGCGCCGCTGCTGGAGTACGCACTATCGTCGTGCCGGGCGTCACGGCAGCGCATTGGTCGCAGGTGTTGGCGCTGTGCGCAGCGCCGCCACCAAACGGGCTGGCGCTGTATCCGGCGTTGGGCGTGCATCCGCTGAGTTGCGCCGCGCATCAGGACGCAGATTTGCAGGAATTAGCGGCAAGTGGGCGACGGCAGCCGCTGGTGGCAATCGGCGAGATCGGTTTGGATTTTTATGGTGGCAACGCAGCAGGGGCGCAACCGAGATGGTTTGAGATGCAGCTAGAAATTGCACAAGAGCTTGATTTACCAGTGTTATTACATGTGCGCCGCGCACACGACGCAGTGTTGTTGACGCTGCGGCGCTTTCCGCACCTCACCGGCATCGTTCACGCGTTTAACGGGAGTTGGCAGCAGGCGCAGCAGTATTTGGCGCGAGGTTTCAAGCTCGGATTTGGCGGAATGCTGACTTTTACTCATGCGACAAAATTGCGCCGACTGGCTGCCGAGTTGCCGCTGGAGGCGCTGGTGTTGGAAACCGACGCGCCAGAGATGAGTGGCGCGGCACATCGTGGCGAGCGCAACAGCCCGGAATATCTGCCCGACGTTCTCGCCACTCTCGCCCAACTGCGTGACTGCGCGGCGGCTGAACTCGCTGCGATCACGACTGCCAACGCTCGTGCGGTGTTGCGGCTGCCATGAGCGCCAATTCTGAGCTGCCGCTGTACGCCCGCACGCACATCTTGGTTGGTGAAACGGGCATTGAACGGCTGCGCAGCAGTCATGTGTTTATCGCTGGCTTGGGCGGAGTGGGCGCATTTGCAGCCGAGGCGCTGACACGCGCTGGCGTGGGGGCGCTGACGTTGGCGGATCACGATCTGGTCACGGCATCAAATTTGAATCGGCAATTGCTGGCGCTGCATTCGACGCTGGGACGGCGCAAAACTGAGGTTATGGCCGAGCGCATTGCGGACATCAATCCGAGCTGTCAGGTGACGCTGATGGAGGATTTTCTGACTGCGGAGACGTTGGAACCGCTGCTGCGGACGGGGAATTTCACGGCGGTGATTGATGCAATTGATAGCTTAAACAGCAAGTTGGCGCTGCTGGAACTGGCGCTGCGCAGCGGAGTGCCGATTGTCAGCAGCATGGGCGCAGGCGGGCGCTTGGATCCGACGCAGGTGCAAATCAGCGAGTTGGCGCTGACGCAGAACTGTCCGCTGGCGCGGCAGGTGCGGCAACGGCTGCGCCGGCGCGGCGTGACGGAACCGTTGACGGTGGCGTGGTCGAATGAACTGCCGCGCCCGCCGTTGCCGCCAGAAATGCTGGAGCGCGGACGGGCGCGAGCGGTGAATGGGAGTGTCAGTTATGTGCCGGCGTTGTTTGGATTGATGTTGGCGGGAGTGGTGATAGAACGCATTGTGGCGGTAAATTAAGTTGGCAGTTAAAAACCTAAAAATTTGATGATGAGTTGTCACTCTTTTTAATTATCGGATTAAAAAATAACCACTCATCAATAACGCGCTTCACTGACAACTGACAACTGACAACTTCTTTAACCCACCCATTCATACAATTCAATCTGCGCCGGATCGCAACTGGTGCAGCCACCGCAAGGCGTGTGCGCAGGCAATTTGCGAACGCGCCCCCGCTGTTCCAATAAATCCAACATCCCGCGCAGTGCCTCCGGTGCAATGTCAAACCGATATGACAAATCGCGCAGCGCCGCCCGCTGTTGCGTGCGTAAATACTGAGATAATTCAGTCAGCATGTTGCTTGTCCTGTAACTTAAATGTGATGCAACGCCGGGCTGGAGTGAAAACGGCGCTGCCGGCGGGGCCACCAGCGCAGTCCCACAATCGTGATCACCAGCAAAGCCACCATCAAGCCCATCCATGCCGTCGCCGTTGCCGGATCACGGGCAAAATTGGCGCTTTGATAAACCAGCGTCGCCATGACGTAGCCCAAACCCGTCGTCCACAGCGTCGTAAACAGCGCCCAACCCGCTGAAGTTTCACGATAAATCGCGCCAATTGCGGCGACGCAGGGCGCGTACAGCAAGATGAATAACAGGTACGCAAATGCGCCCGCCGTGCCATCAAAACGCTCTGCCATCGCCACCGTGACGGCTTGTGCTTCGGCAGCAGCGGCTGGATCGCTCAAATCACCCAATCCCAACGGGTCCGCCCAACTGCCCAGTGCTGCCACCAAATTAGTTGGAATCGTTGCGACCGCTGCCGTGAGTCCGGCGCTCATATCAAACGGCGTTGCGTCCGCAGCATCTGCCACACCAGCAGGCGTTCCCAGCGCGGAATAGGTGGCGTTGAGAGTGCCAACCACCGCCTCTTTTGCTAACAAGCCGGTGAAAATGCCCACCGTTGCCGGCCAGTTGTCCGCATTCAATCCCATCGGCGCGAAGGCTGGCGCCAACGTGCGACCGACCGCCGCCAGCACGGAACGTTCGGAATCTTCATTGCCAAAACTGCCATCGCTGCCAATGCTGTTGAGTACGTTGAGCACCAGCACCATCGGCACAATCAACGCGCCAGCGCGGAGTACAAAACCGCTGGTGCGTTCCCAAGTTCGCCGTACTACGCCGCCCAACGTCGGCAGGTGATACGGCGGCAGTTCCATTACCAACGGCAGTGCTGCGCCATCCAACAAGGTGCGTTTCAGAATAAAGCCGGTGAAGACGGCAGCGATGATGCCGATGAGATACAGCGCAAACACCACGTTTTGTCCGCTGCTGGGGAAAAATGCAGCCGCAAACAGCGCATAAACCGGCAGCCGCGCTCCGCAGGACATGAATGGCACCATCAGAATGGTGACGATGCGATCTCGCGGTTGTTCCAAGGTGCGAGCTGCCATGATTGCCGGAACGTTGCAGCCAAATCCAACCAGTAATGGGACGAAGGCTTTGCCGGGTAAACCGATGACACGCATGAAGCGATCCATGACGAAAGCTGCTCGCGCCATGTAACCGGAATCCTCCAGCACCGACATGAACAAATAGAGCGCGGCGATGATGGGAATGAAGGTGGCGACGACTTGAATGCCACCGCCAATGCCGTCTGCCACCACGAGCTGTAACCAAGCGGGCAATTGCCATGCAGTGAGCAGTGCTGCCGTGCCATCAACAAATAAAGTTCCGGCGGCTTGATCGAAGAAATCAATGAACGCGCCGCCGATATTGATTGTGAACATGAACAGCAAATACATCACGAGCAGAAAGATCGGAATGCCGAGTACGCGGTTGAGCACCACGCGATCAATGCGGTCGGTGAGCGGGCGGGAGACTTGACCGCTCTGGGTGACGACGCTGTGGGTGACGTGATGCGCAAATTGGTAGCGGGCATCCGCCACCAGAATATCTAGGTCATCCGCTGCGCTGCCGAGCAGGTGTTGTCTCTCGCGGCTGGGAATGTGCTCGCCAACCAGCCGCTGCGCGAGATCATCGCCTTCTAACCAGCGAGCGGCTAACCAACGCGGCGGATCATTGTGTGCCACTGCGACTGGTAGCAGGCGCGGGAGCACGGCAGCGATGGCGCTTTCCAAAAGTTCGCCATACGGAATCGCCACTGGCGGCATTCCGCGTTCACCGCTGGCAGCGCGAGTCGCTACTTCCAGCACCGTGCGTTGCAAATCCTCCAAACCTTGCCCGCTGGCGGCGACAATCGGCACCACTGGACAGCCGATTTGGGCGGCGAGCGCAGCAGTGTCGATGCGCAGACCGCGTGTTTGAGCGGTGTCCATCATGTTGAGCGCCAGCACCAGCGGACGCCCCATTTCAAGCAGTTGGGTGGTGAGGTAGAGATTGCGCTCCAAACTGGTGGCATCGAGGATGTTCAAGATGACATCGGCTTCGCGGGCGTGGACGAAATCGCGGGCGATGCGTTCATCAAGCGAGACGCTGTGCGCCGACACGTCGAGCGAATAGGTGCCGGGCAAATCAACCAACGTGAAAGCGGCGTCCTGATAGCGATAGCTGCCGGTTTTACGTTCGACGGTGACGCCAGACCAATTGCCGACGTGCTGGTGTGAGCTGGTCAAGGCGTTGAATAACGTCGTTTTACCGCAGTTGGGATTACCAACGACGCCGATGATGAAGGGACGCGACTTGGACATTTAGAGGCGCTCCATTTCTAACACTGCTGCTTCAGCGCGACGCAGACTCAGCGCGGTGCCGCGCACGCGGATTTCAACCGGATCGCCGAGCGGCGCGACGCGCACCACTTCAAGCGCCACGCCGGGCGTGATGCCCATCGTCAACAAGGTGCGCCGATAAGCGCCGCCGCCGGATTGAAAGCTGCGCACTCGTCCGCGCTCGCCGCTGATAAAATCATTCAAAGTCAACGTCATGTGTCAGCTCCAGCAACGAGAATTTTGGCGGCCATGCCTGCGCCGAGAGCGATGCGGGTGTCGCCACGAGCGACGACGACGCTGCCACCTTGCCGTTGTACGACGCGAACTTCAGCGCCTTGATTCAAGCCGAGTTCAGTGAGCCGCAATACCAGACTTTTGCCGCCGTGCAAGCTGTGAATGCAGACGGGTTCATTGTCGCTGGCCATCGTCAACGGGAAGGTTTTGAGCGTGTCCGCTGTGGGTGCGGTGGCGGGTGAAAATGCGGGAAAACCTCTGCCGTGAGAGTGCATGAAATGCTGCATAAAAACTCCAACCAATGCCAACGAATAAGAATGGTTCGCATGGTAGGCGGCGATGTTCTTAAATGCAAACTCTTCTCAGCTTGGGGTCTTAATCTTGATCTAGGAGTGACGCAGTTACGATATAAGCGATTGTTTTAGTTGGCGGTTGTCAGTAAAAACAGCGTTCTGACTGTTTGAAATTCCCGCCAATGAACAGCAACACGCTCAAACCCAGCGCCAGCCCATTTCCCCATCTCACAAAAGGCGTGGCACCGCTGCGCGGTTGCACGACTGCGCTGGCGCTGCCGCGTTGAAAGGTCGGAACGCTGGCGCGAACCTGACCGCGTTCGTCGATGATGGCGGAGATGCCGGTGTTGGTGGCTCGCAGCAGCATTCGTCCGGTTTCTAAAGCGCGAAAACGGGCAATTTGCAGATGTTGGTGCGGAGCGAGCGAGTCGCCAAACCAAGCGTCATTGCTGACGTTGATGAGAAATTGCGCTTCCGGCAGCGCGGCTGCGACTTCGTGCGGAAAGGCGTCCTCATAACAAATAGATGCGCCAGCTTGCCATTTGCCGACTTGCAGCAACGGACGGGCGCTGGTGCCGGCGCTGAAATCGGACATCGGCACATCAAACAGTTCGGCCAGTGCGCCAAACGTGGTGCGCAGCGGGATGAATTCGCCAAACGGCACCAGATGGCGTTTGGCATATAACGCTTCATGGCTACCGATACTCAATAAGCCGTTGTAATACTGACCAGTTTTGAGATTCAACACCGGCAAACCCAGCACGATTTCTGCGCCTTCTTCCCGCGCTCGTGCCGCCAACGGCGTGAGCAGCGGCTCGCGCACGTCGTGCAAAAAATCGGTCAAGGCAGTTTCTGGCCACACAATCAGCGCCGCGCCAAACTGTTCTCGCGTCAGCTCCAAATACGCCTGCGCGATCTGCTCACTCGCCTCCGGCGTCCATTTCAGCGCCTGCGGGATGTTGGCTTGGACGACGGCGGCGGTGAACGGAGCACCGCTCGGTTGTGTCCACTGCACCGTTTGCAACGCGCTGCCGCCGAGCCAGAGCGCGATGAGGCTGGTGATTGCCATCCAACGTTGCCGTCCGCGCCAATGCAGCCCGCCCCAAATCAAGCTGCCAGACAGCGCAACGCATAGACTCACGAGGTAAACGCCGCCGATGGGCGCGTAGCCAGCGAGCGGTGAGTTGAGTTGACTGTAGCCGAGGTTGAGCCACGGAAAGCCGGTGAACAGCCAGCCGCGCACCCATTCGAGAAGGAGGTAGCTGGCGGGGAGAATGAGAAAGAAGTTGGCAGTTGTCAGTTGTCGGTTGTCAGTTGGTGGTGTGAGCGCGTCTGCTGCAATGGGCGCTGGCGGTCGCGCTGTTCTAAATCTCCATCGCCTTGCCAATTTCACCACCTGATCACTGGCAACTGACAACTGACAACTGACAACTGTCAGCCGCGCCAGCCACCCGCTCACTCCGCTATAGAGCGCCATCAGCGCGATAAACAGCGCCGTTAATAACCACGCCAGCCAAGTGTCGATATTGCCGAATTCATTCAGGCTGATCCGAATCCACCACACGCCGCCGCCAAATAAACCAATTCCGAATAACCAGCCGCGCCAAAATCCTTCGCGGGGCGTGGCATTGCGCAGGCTGTGCAGCAAGCCAGCAAATGCCAATGGTGCAATAACAAACCATGCAAAAGGTGCAAAGCTCAATACCATTAACCCGCCGCTAAGAAGGGCAATTAAATTCGGCGCTTGTCGCCAACTCTTGATGATTAACTGCACATTCATTGTAATTCCTCAGCGTTAACGTTCACTGATGCGCTTTAATAATAACAGCGCACTGCTAATAAATAATAACGGCGGAATCATTGCCGCGAGAAAGGGATTCATGCCGAATAACAGCGCCAAATAAGCCAAGGTGCGGCTGATGACGTAATAAAAAATGCCAATTAAAATGCCAATAAACAGTCGTCGCCCCATGCCCGTGCTGCGCGATGAACCCAGCAATAACGGCGTCGCCAATAAAATCATCGACAACGTCAGCAGCGGATGTACCACCTTGCCCCAAAATACCACCGCATATCGGCTCGTATCTTGTTGATTCAGCATCATAAAACGGATGTAGCGATACAGCGCCCACACCGGCAGCAGTTGTGGATCAGCAATCACGATTTTGAGTAATTCCGGGTTGAGCAGCGATTCCCAACGCATCTGCGCGAGGCGCTCCACCGTCACCCCCGCTGCGCTGACGCGACTGCGGGCGATGTCGGTCAATTGCCAGCCGCCAGCGTGATACTGCGCGGCGGCGGCGTGAGTCGTGATCAAGGTTCCCGTCGCGGTATCCACTTGATAAATCAAAATATCTCGCGCTTCAGTGCCGCTGCGCAGCTCGCGGATGTTGACGTAAGCGCCGTCCGCAACTGCCCACAATCCATCTGAAGTTGGCGTTGGCGTTTCTGCTAACGCGGTGCGCCGCAGCGTCGTTGCGTATTGTTCAGTGAGCGGCGCGATCACCTCGCCGAGCAGCACTGCGACCAGCGCCAGCACCGCGCCGCCTAACAATCCCGCTCGCACGATTTGCCAGATCGACATTCCCGCCGCTCGCAGTGCCACCAATTCGGAGCGACTCGCCAACGTGCCCAATCCAATCAATGCGCCAATCAAGGTGACAATCGGAAACAGTTGATAGGCATAACGCGGCAGGCGCAGCGTCATCACCAGCAGCGCTTCGGTCAAACCGTAGTGCGCGGTGCCAATCGCGTCGAGATCGTCCGCCAGCAGGATCACGCCCAACAGCGGCAACAGCACCGCCAGCGTCAACAGCGTGCCGCCGATCACCGCGCCAGCTAAATATCGCTCAATAATTCGCAAGTCAGTCTGCGCCAGTTAAAGTGAAGTGAATCAGCACTGCCGATTCTACGCGCCTGATCCCGCAGCACTCGTGTCAGCGCGTCAACTAGAATCAACCACCACGCTCCGGCGTCTTTTGAACACTCAACACAGGAACCTCCCAGATGAACTGCACTCTCCTCAGCGGCGACCTCGCCAACCATGCCACGCCGTGCCTCGTGCTCGGCGTCTTCGCTCAAGAACCGCTGACCGGCGCAGCGGCTGCGATTGATCGCGCCAGCTCCGGTCAACTCGCCGCGCTCTGGCAGAAGGGCGATCTCAGCGGTGATGCCGGTCGCACCTTGTTGTTGTATGCGCTGCCCGGCGTCGCTGCCGAACGCATCTTGTTGATTGATTTCGGGAAAAGCGCGGAATACACCCGCACTAAATATCGCAAAACCTTGACTGCCGCCATCGCTGCGCTCCAGCAGTTACACGCTGGCGCGGCGGTGCTGGCGCTGCCGGAGCAGTTGCCAGAAGGTCTTGATCTATACGCCGCCGTCCGCGATGTCGTCACGCTCGCTGCTGCTGGCACCTATCGTTACACCCGCACCAAACAGGACAAAGCTGCACCCAAGATGCCGCTCACCGCGCTGGCGCTGTGGCTGGCAGCGGATGCAGAAATGCGCTGCGCCGAGTTGGCGCTCACGCACGGCACGGCGTTGGCAGCGGGAACGCAGCTCGCCAAAGAGTTGGGCAATTTGCCGGGCAATATCTGCACCCCGACGTATTTGGCAGAACAAGCTCTCGCGCTGGCGGAGCAATTTGCGGCGTTGACGGTGGACGTGCTCGACGCAGCAGCGATGGCGGAATTGGGCATGAACGCGCTGTTATCGGTCGCTCGCGGCAGTCGTCAACCGCCGAAGTTGATCGTGCTCAATTATCGCGGCGGCGCTGCGGACGCCAAGCCGGTGGTGCTGGTCGGCAAAGGTTTGACCTTTGATGCAGGCGGCATCTCGCTGAAACCGGCCAACGAAATGGATGAGATGAAATACGACATGAGCGGCGGCGCGAGCGTGTTGGGCGTGATGCAGGTCGCGTGTGCGCTGCAACTGCCGCTCAATCTGATCGGCGTGGTACCCAGCTCGGAAAATCTCCCCGACGGCGATGCCAATAAACCCGGCGATGTCGTCACCAGCATGTCCGGTCAAACGATTGAAGTGCTCAACACCGATGCCGAAGGGCGCTTGATTCTGTGCGACGCGCTGACGTACTGCCAACGCTTTGATCCTGAAGTGGTTATTGACGTCGCCACCTTGACTGGCTCGTGCGTCATGGCGCTCGGCAAACACGCAGCCGGACTGTTTTCACCCGATGACGCGCTGGCGGCAGAGTTGCTGACGGCTGGCGACCGCGCTGGTGATCGGGCGTGGCGGATGCCGCTGTGGGAAGACTATCAGCAACAAATCGACACCAATTTTGCCGATATGGCCAACGTGGGTGGGCGCGAAGGTGGCGCAATTACTGCCGCCTGTTTTTTAGCGCGATTTACTAAAAACTATCGTTGGGCGCATTTAGATATTGCGGGCGTGGCGTGGTTGAGCGGCAAAGAAAAAGGCAGCACTGGACGTCCGGTTGGATTATTAACGCAATTTTTATTAGATCATTGCGCTAACGGTGCGGGATAATTAACCATCAACAGCCCTTCTTTTAACAAAGAGGGGCTAAAAATTACTGAAATGGAATTAAACAATGGCAATTGAGTTATTACAGGGCGCAAATGCAGCAATTAACGATTCGCAGATTAGAATTGCGATTGGCTGGCAAACCAGCAGCACGATTGAAGCAGATGCCAGCGCCTTTTTAGTTAACAGCAGCGGCAAAATAAGAACTGATGAAGATTTCATTTTTTATAATCAAACTGCCAGCGCCTGCGGCGGTTTAATGCTCGCCACCACCACACATAATCACCGCCAATTTCGCGCACTTTTAGATCAACTGCCTGCTGATATTGTGAAAGTGATTTTCACCATGACCATTGCCACCGCAGCGGATGCAACGGGTTGTCCGCACTGCGGCATGATGGAACAGCTTTTAATTCAAATTAGCACGGCTGCTGGCAATGAATTACTGCGGTTTCAACCGAAAATCATGGGCAAAGAACGGGCGTTAATTCTCGGCGAACTCTATCGGCATCAAGGCGGGTGGAAATTCCGCGCCGTTGGTCAAGGTTATAACGGCGGTTTAGATATTTTAGCAAATTCATTTGGCGTCAACATTCAAACCGCTGCCGTCACCGATCATACTGATCCGCAATTAATTGAGTATAACAATCGCGCTGCATCCAAACAGGAATGGACAAAAAAAGCGGCAACATTACAACACAATTTGCGAGCGTTTTTACCGCAAATCAATTCCGCAGTGACGAATGGCGCGAATGAAAGCAATACCCGCATGATTTTAGATCGGATTTTGATTGATGTCTTTGGCTATTCAATGGATGAAGTGAAGGCCGAGCAGAAAATTCAAGGACGTAAAGCGGATTATGTGTTAGCGATTGATGGCGTGGATGTGATTGTTGGCGAGAGCAAACGAGCGGGATTAACGCTGCGGGATAAACATATTTTTCAAGCCACCTCTTATGGCGCTTATTCTGGCATTCGCTGGGCATTATTAACCAATTTGTCAACATGGCAGATTTATCATATCTCCACCCAAAACATCGTTGATGCCACATTGGTATTTAACGTTGATTTATTGCCAGATATTCGCTTAGAAGACTGCGAGCGTTTATTATTGATTACGCGCTTTGGTATGACACAACCAGAAGCGTTAGAACAATACTGGCGCGAGGTCAACGCCTTGACGCGAGACAGTTTAATTCAAGCGATTTTAACGGAAGATGTGGTCAACAGTATTCGCACTGTGATCAAACGCGATACTGGCTGCGACTTTGATAACGACACCGTGCAACAGGTGTTAATGGATGTGTTAATTCATCCGTAACCGCTGCAATTTTTAAGGATTCAAACTAAGATGATGAGCATAACCGGATGTGGACGCGCCGCAATCAGCGCCGTATTGCTTTTATTCCTCACTGCCTGCGCCACTGGTGTAAATTCTGTTTGGAAAAAGCCAGAATTGCCAGCAGCGCCATATCAACAGTTAATTGTGGTTGGCGTTGCGAATCAAGCGAAAGTCAAGGATGTTTATGAAGGAAACTTTATTCAAGCCTTCAAAGCAGCGGGTTTAGAAGCACGTCCCAGCTCGGCACTGCGCTTAAAATCAAAACGCGATAAAAATAAAGGGATGCAAAAAGCCTTGCTTCGTGCTGGTGCAGATGGTTTATTGGTGACGCATTTAGTTGCTGAAGCGACAAAAAGCACGACTCCACCGCCATTGCGTACCGATACCGTGCCCGCCAACTATCAACAACTATTGTCTTATTATCAGCAAATCCAACGCGATATGATTCGCCCGGGTTATTATACGAATTGCCAAGAGTTACGCTTAGAAACGAATTTATATGATGCAAAAACTGGCGCGTTAATTTGGTCGGGGCGTTCGCAACCATTAGACCCTGATTCCGAGCAAACGATCAGTCAAGTAATGAATCAAATGATTGCACAATTACGCGCTGATGGTGTTTTGCCACCGGCAAAATCTGTTCCAACGACTTCGCAATCGACTTTTTAACACTCTAACAACGCACGCGATTGAAACGTATCAATACTACAAAAAACAGATTGACACTCTCACGGGTTTTCATCAATGACATATCAACGCGAACGCTTAATTATTTTAGATGCTGACGGCACCACCATTAACGCCTTTGATGCGATTGCGGCGACGTTTTCCCAGCTCGGCATGGAATTGGGAGATTTAGAAACTTTCCAAAAACGTCGTCACTTATTCAAATATCTTGGCGGCGTCAAAATGTTGCCAAAAAACTTGAGTCGCCAATTCAGTAAACGTAAACGTAACATGCTGCTTGAAACCTTGACAGAAATCTATCGCCATGAAGCACAATTGTTTGCTGGGATTGCGCCTTTACTGCAACAGTTGATGGCAGCACCGCAATTGCGCGTTGGGATCGTCACTCGCAATATCACACAACACCCAGAAGAAACGCTGCGACTTTTATTTGCACGGCATGACATTGATACGGATGAATTAGATTTTTTGGTGCATATTCCGTTAAGTCAGGATAAAACTGCACACTTTCGCGTGATTCGTGAGCAATTCAATATCAATCCAGCGTGTGCTTTTGCTTGCGGCGATGAACGTAAAGATTATCGCGCCGCTATTGGCGCAGGAATGCACCCGTTTATGGTGTCTTATGGCTTTGAAGATCATCAGCATCTCACGCACAAAGCCGGCATTCCTGAAGAATTGATTGCTCGCACGCCTGCCGAATTATGTCAGCGCGTGAGTCATGCGTTTGATTTGAATTCCTCATCTTTTTGAAAAAGGCACTTTTTTAGTTACAGACTGCGCACAAGGCGAACGTGAACAGCTTTGGTACGAAACTGCGAACCAAGATAACCATTCGGATATAAATACCACGCATAACGGGCATATAAAGCAAATGGCGTGCTTGACCACAGAGCGCCACTTGGTGTATTTGGAAAATAAATGTTGTTGAGCTTTACAGCGCCATCGCGTTCGTATTCAATTAACGTTTGCAATTCTTTAATGTTAGGCAGCCGCCAATCGGAATAATTCGCCAATTTAGAATTGCTGGCAGTCACAAGTGCCTGTTCCCAAGTCATTACCGTTGCGGTGCCTGCGCAAGTATTGCCAGTTTGACCTTCACTGCATTTTGCCCACATTAAACCGGTATTAGTTTGGGAAATGGTGCCGTTATTATTATCAACCAACACATTGCTGGCTGGCGCACCACGCACGAGACGCAAGTGATATTTTTTATTGTGCTTGCCGTAATTGGCTGCGCCGTTAGTAAAATAAAGAAACCAGGCGCTGCTCGCTATATCAGAACTGGTTGCTTCTGACCAAAATCCCAAGGTGCCAATTTTATCTAAATCAGAAAAATAGCTGGTTACAATTGCCAGTTTAGGAATCACATGTTGATAACTCACAATGCCGGTGAGTTCTTTAATATCAGGCACCCGCCAATCATTAAACCCGCACAAATGAGCAGCATTGACCTTTTTGACATAAGCCAGCCGCTCTGTCCATTGATAAAGCGATTTATGATCACGACTGCCACCATCTTTGGTTTTGATTTCCCAAGTTAAACCGGTGACATTATCGCGCACACAAGCATGATCAGTGGCAGTTGCAGCTAATTCATTACCGGATACATCCAATTTAGTGAAATCAAATTGATTGGTGCCATATTCAGCATCTTGGCGCGGAAAACCTGTAACCGGACACGGCAAGCGATTAGTGTTGGCATTGCCGCAGGTGTTAATACCCGTATCATTCAAGCCTAAAGTTGCGGCGCTGTGGCGAAAAGTTGCAGTAATGGTTTGCGCGGCGGTTAATTGCACTGTACACGCGCCAGTGCCAGAACAAATGCCGCCACTCCAGCCAGTAAATGTGGAACCAGTTGCAGCAGTAGCATTCAAAATAATCTCGGAACCGCTGGCAAAATTCGCAGTGCAATTAGTGTTGCAATCAATTCCAGCAGGAACGCTGGTAATCGTGCCGCTGCCAGTGCCTGCGCTGGTGACAGTGAGCGCGATGGGAATAGCCGTGAAATTGGCAGTCACGGCTTTATTTGCGGTGACATTGCTTAATTCACAAGTCGATCCCGCGCAATCGCCGCTAAATCCATTAAATGTATAACCGGAGTTATTTACAGCAGTGCAGGTGCTATTGCCGCCGTAGGTAACTGGATTATTAGTACAGTTGACAGTGCCACTGCCCGTTGGAGCAATGGTAATGGCAATTGGATAAGTGATTGCAGTAAATGTTGCGGTGACGTTTTTATTTCCGTCCATCGTGACGATGCAACTATCGCTGCCAGTGCAAACATTCCAACCACTGAATACATAACCGGCGTCGGCACTTGTTTTGAGTGTCACATTGGTATCGTAATTGAAATTATTAAAACAAGTCTCACCGCAATTGATGGCACTATCATCAGTGAAGACGCGCCCATTGCCAAATCTGCTAATATAAAGTGTTTTTTGTGTGATTGCAAAATTCGCGGTGACAGTTTTTGCTGCATCCATTGTAACGTAACACTGATCGGAATGAGCAACTAATGGCATGCAACCATTCCAGCTCGTAAAGGTGGAATTAACCCCGTGCGTGGCGGTTAATACAACAATCGTGCGTTCGTTAAACACTTGGCAATTAGCGCCGCAATTAGTGCCAGTTAAATCAGTAGTAACTGTGCCGCTGCCGGTTCCCGTTGTCGCAACGGTTAAATTAAACGATTGGAATGATTGACCGCCGCGCACGAGGCGAACGCGGATATTAGAATTGGTTGTCCGCGCCAAATCACCAATATAGCCTTCTGATGAATGGATATACCATGTTTTATCTGCTGCATTGACAATTGGCGTACTCGACCATAGCCAAGCGTTTGGATTGGTATTGGGAAAATCAGTGCCGATTGCTGGCTCTGATTGAGAGTAATCCATTAACGATTGCAGTTCCTTAACGGTTGGCAATCGCCAATCAGTATGACCGCCGAGTGTTGAGGTGTTAGCGGCGGTTAATGCGTCACTCCACGTTGCATTTCCTAATGCCGTGCCGGTTGTACAGTCACTCCCGCTTAAACCAACTGCGCACTTTGCCCACATTAAGCCGGTATTGGATTGCGTGACAGTTTCATCGCCATTAACAACAAAAACATCTAATGATTGTGTGCCACTGACAAGGCGCACCGGGTGCGGATTGCTGCGGTCATGGCCAAAAGAATTGCCATTGCTGCCAAAATCTACATACCAGGCGTCGGCGGCATCGTTGGCATAGGCGGAACTACTCCAATACCAATTACCGGTAGCGATATTGGGGAAATAATTTAGATCAATTGACGGCGCGGTGCGGCCATAATCCACAATGCCGAGCAGTTCTTTAACGGTTGGTACTCGCCAAGTATTCGAGCCACACAATCCGTTGCTACTCACTGTATTAGCAAAAGTGGCGGCTTGACTGAAGTCGTAGGTGTTATCTTTATCCCGCAACCCACCATCATCCGTTTTCACTTCCCAAACTAAACCGGTGACATTATCTTTCACGCACACATGATTGGTAGCAGTGGCGGGTAATGGATTTCCGCTGGCATCTAATTTGGTGAAATTGAATTGATTGGTGCCGTGTTCGGCATCCTGATCGGGAAAACCGGCGACGGGACACGGCAAGTTATTTGCGCTTGCATTAGAACAAGTAGTAATGCCGGTGTCATTAACGGGAATAGCGGTGACGGTATTAAAGGTCGCGTTGACTATTCTTACCGCATCTAGTGCAACGGTGCAATTGCCAATCCCTGAACAAGCATCCGTCCAACCACTGAAGGCTAAACCGCTATTGGGCTTGGCAGTTAAAGTGACAATTGATCCGCTATCAACATTGAATGAACACGACGAGGTGGTGCAATTGATTTGATTAAATGTCGGGTCGAGTGTGCCGCTGCTGGTATAACGCGCCAGCAGGAATTGATCGGTACCGCCGGTACGATTATCTGCCGCTGCCAGCAAAATCCTGCCATCGGCAGTTAGCGCGACGCTGTAATCCTCGTCATAGCCGAGCCCTAATTGTTCCGTGATACTGCCACCGCTGCCAAAACTGGTATCCAAACTGCCATCGGTATTGTAGCGAATCAATATGCCACCGGCATTCCCTTCTCCGTCATTGCCTTTTCCGGCAACCAAAATTTTGTCATTGCTTTGAATAGTCAAGCTCAGGGCATGTTCATATTCAACCAAGTTGGTGACGACTTTGCCTGTACCGCCACCAAAACTGGTATCTAAACTGCCGTCGGTGTTGTAACGCGCCAGTGCAAAATCGTTGTAATCATTCGCTGATCCGGCAATTAAAATTTTGCCGTCATTTTGCACGGCAAGGGCATTGCCGCGTTCGGGTTGATTTAATCCAAAATCAGTGGTGACTTTGCCCGTACCGCCACCAAAACTGGTATCTAAACTACCGTCTGCATTGTAACGCGCTAAACCAAAATCAACGTTAGTGGCAGCACTGGAAATCGTCCCTGCTACTAAAACTTTTCCAGCATTGGTGCCAACATCAAACGCAATGCTGGTGATTTCGTCACTCACTCCATTAAAAACCGTTGTGACTTTGCCGTCGGTATCAAAACTGGTATCTAAAAAGCCTGCGCTGGTGTAGCGTGCTAATTGATTTTCACCCGCTATCACAATTTTATTATTGGCATCAACCAGCACAGTTTGGTCAACCTGACTAGGAATGCCACCTAAATCAACTGCGACCTGACCGCCATTACCAAAACTGGTATCCAATACGCCATCCGCGCTATAACGCACTAACGCGACATTGTCATCGCTTTTGCCCGCAACCAGAATTTTATTATCACTTTGTAAAGTCAAACTATAAGCACTGTCGTAATTGCCAAAATTGGTTGTGACCCGTCCGTTATTATCACTGCCAAAAGTCGTATCTAAATAACCGTCGGTGGTGTAACGCACCAATGCAAAGTATTCGTCTGCGGCTTGTCCAACCACGAGAATTTTATCGTCAGCCAGTACCTCTAAATCATGGCTAAAACTATAATAATAATTAAAATTGGTCACGTTGACGCCCGCAAGTATCGGTACGTCGGTGACACTCCCATCGCCAACCGTGTTGATGGTCAACGAATACATGGTGACAGGCGTGAGACTATTGGCTGTGGCAGGGGGGCTAAATTCGGCGGTGACGGTGTAATCATCGTCCATTGTGACAACGCAATCACCAGTACCAGAACAACTGTCGTCACTCCAGCCGGTGAAGACGGAGCCTGAATCGGCTTCAGCAGTGAGCGTGACTCGCGTGGTATCTAAAAAACTGTGAGAACAAATCGCGCCGCAATTAATGAAATTACCATTGCTGGTGACGGTACCGTTGCCGGTTTTATTAACCGTTAATGTAAAGGTATTAAAAGAGAGTCCGCCGCGCACGAGGCGAACATACCCACTATTTTCATCCCAAGATTCGGAGGTGCTTGCACCATCATAAAAGCTAATCATTTCCGGGTAAGTTTCGCCGTCTCCAGTATAAGAAGAGGCAGACCAAAATAACCAGTTTGGTGAATTTGGAAAATAGTCGGCGTTGATTGTTGAAGTTGCGCTGTAATCAACTAAAGATTGTAATTCCTTAACATTGGGTAAGCGCCAATCGTTATAACCACTTAAATTGGCAGTGTTGGCAGCGTTCAATGCTTCGCTCCAATTCATCGTTGTTGCTGTGCCTGTACCGTCGCACTCAGTGCCGGTCTCACCTTCGCTGCATTTTGCCCACATCAGCCCAGTATTTATCTGTGTGACAGTGCCATCATCATTATCCACAAAAGAATCAAAAGACTGTCCGCTGCGGACGAGGCGAACATAACGTGGATTGTTCCGGCCTCCGAGATAAGCGGAAGCACTACTGAAACTGATATACCACGCTTTAGCAGAATCATTAGCATCTGGAGATTCAGACCAAAAAGCGCCACTCACTGTATTGGGAAAATAAGTTGGATCAATTGTGGGAGTATTAGTGCTAAAATACGCAATTCTCATTAACTCTTTAATCGTTGGCATTCGCCAATCGTGATAACCGCACAAACCGGCTGCATTCACATCAGCAACGTATTTTTCCGTATCGCAACGCCCTGTTGTTTTGCAATTGGTAGTGCCGCTAACAGTTCCGCCTGCGATAGAATCATACCAAGTATAAGTCCAATCTTTATCGCGCAATTCATCATCAGTTTTCACTTCCCAGATTAAACCGGTGACATTATCGCGGGTACAAGTGTGATCGGTTGCCGTTGCTGGCAAATCATTTCCATCAGCATCCAATTTGGTGAAATTAAAACCATTACTGCCGAATTCAGCATCTTGGCGGGGAAAATCAGTAGCAGTGTCCGCACAATCTAAACCGTTTTGCGTAGTAGCATCTGAACAGGAAGTAATGCCCGTATCATTTAATGGCACAGTACCAATTTCTACCGCGCCAATATCAACCGTGTCATTAAGAATACGCCAACCGCCGCGTTGATCATATTCCAAACCGGTCGGCACCGCGTCATTATCACCCGCATTCCACGCTAATCCACCAAAGACCGGCGCACGGGTTTGGGTGGGACCGCCGTTGTCTTGTAAATCGCCGACGATGTCACTGAGCAATAATGCGTCAGGTGGAGTTAAATAGGTACCTGCCGTTGGTAATGCACCATCAATACCTAATCCGTCGTTAAAGCCAAAGATATTGTTACCTGCTGATGAAAAATTTGCAGCAGTATCGTTGTAAATTTCAGGGCTCAGACCGGCGGGTATACTGTTGTTAGAAATAATACTGTTAGCAACAGTTAAGGTGGCATTATTATAAATACCGCCGCCTTTAACTCTTGCAATGTTTTCTACAATGGTACTGTTAATTAAGTTTAAACTGGGCGAACCAGTCCATGCGTTAGCAATTGCACCGCCCGCGTTCATCACATCATTTTTTGTAAAGGTACAGTTAATCACACTAGCTGAACCTTCGTTCGCAAGCCCACCACCGATTAAAGCGCCATTATTAAAAAAGCTGCTTTGATTAATTGCTATTGACGACGCAAAATTAAAAATCCCACCAC
Source organism: Thiocystis violascens (assembly GCA_020721065.1). Lineage (GTDB taxonomy): Bacteria > Pseudomonadota > Gammaproteobacteria > Chromatiales > Chromatiaceae > Chromatium > Chromatium violascens_A. The sequence continues at coordinate 75,306 of DYNM01000007.1, forward strand.
CATCATTTGCTGGATAATTGCTATCAAATGTTGATTCTGTGATACTCACTGTGCCACTATCGTTATAAATACCGCCGCCGTTAAAAGCAGAACATTCATTATGGGAAAATTCAGTACGAACTAAAATTAAATTTGCAGTGGATGCGTTATAAATGCCGCCGCCATAATCATCTGCACTGTTGTAAGAAACAACAACATCGCTCATTACTAATTCAGATTTGTTATAAACAGCGCCGCCGTGATATAAACCACCTCCTGTTAAAGTATGGTTGTCATCAATTTTGAGTCGCCTTAATATCAGGCTACTATTAAAAGTTTCACTATTATAAATGCCAGCACCATCCATTGCTTTACCTTCCTGAATCGTCAAATCTTGGATCGTGACGTCGCCGATACTACTTGAATTAACATAAAAAACTCTTACTGAATTATTGCCACTAATCACAAGAGAATCTTTACCTGAGCCGTTAATGATAACTGGATTCCTGATTTCAAGTTCCGATGACAATGTAATTGTGCCGCTTATACCAGTGGCATCAATAACGTCAAAATCAGAAGTGCTATTCGCATCACTAATCGCCTGCCGCAATGAACCCGCACCACTGTCAGCGGTAGTTGTAACGGTATAGGTTGCCGCCCCCGCCGGAAAGCTCAAACTACTAATAAAACCAACCACTAAAAACCAGCGCGTGAATAATAAAATTAAATGAAGACGACACATCGGTGCTGCTCCAAAGTTAATCAGTCCACAACAGTTACTTTAATTTCATCAAAAACTTAAAAAGCCTCCTTTTTATAAAAGGAGGCTAAAATCATTAAAGCGCCGCGATCTTGTCGCGTTGCGCCAGCAAATTCCCAATTGCTGCCGCATTTTCCGCTAACCGTTCGCGCTCTTTTGCGACCACCGCTGCTGGCGCTTTATCCACAAAACTGGCATTCGCCAATTTCTGCTCAATCCGCGCATTATCATCCGTCAATCGCGCCAGTTCTTTATCCAGCCGTTTTAATTCCGCGTCCTTATCAATTAAACCCGCCATTGGAATTAACAACTTCATCGCGCCGACCAGCGCCATTGCCGCTTCTGGTGCGTCTGCTTCATTCGCCAAGACGGTGATTGATTCAGTGCGGGCGAGAAAATCTAAATACGGACGCGCTGTTTTTAACCACAGTTGATCCTGTTCTGACGCATTCGCAACCAATAGCGGCAGCGGTTTGCCGGGCGGAATATTCATTTCGCCTTTAATGCGCCGAATACCCAAAATGCACTGCTTGACCCAATCAATTTCACGCACCGCTGGCAAATCATCCGCGCCAGCATCAGCAAGTGGAAATGGTGCGAGCATAATGGTGTCGCCATTCACACCCGTCAGCGATTTGACCTTCTGCCAAATCTCTTCGGTAATAAACGGCATGATCGGATGCGCCAGCCGCAGCAATGTTTCCAACGTCGTGATCAGCGTGTGGCGAGTGCCGCGTTTGGCGGCGGCGCTGGCGTGATCGCCAGTTAATACTGGTTTGGATAATTCCAAATACCAATCGCAGAAATCATTCCAAGTGAATTCATAAATCGCTTGCGCAGCTAAATCAAACCGATACACATCAATTGCGCTGGTGACGGCAATAACGGTCGCATTTAATCGCGCTCGAATCCAACGGTCGGCTGCGGATAATTCAAGCGATTCATTACCCAATCCACAATCTTGCTCTTCGGTGTTCATCAGGACATAGCGCGAGGCATTCCATAATTTATTGCAGAAATTGCGATAACCTTCCGTTCGCGCTAAATCAAATTTAATATCACGTCCAGTTGTCGCCAGCGCCGCAAAAGTAAAGCGCAGCGCGTCAGTGCCAAACGCAGGAATACCAGCGGGAAAATCTTGACGGGTGGCTTTGGCAATTTTGGCGGCGAGATGCGGCTGCATCATTCCTTTCGTGCGCTTTTCTACCAGCGCCTCTAATTCAATGCCGTCAATCAAATCAATCGGATCAAGCACGTTGCCTTTTGATTTCGACATCTTGTCGCCGTGCGCATCGCGTACCAAGCCGTGAATGTAAATCTCGCGGAACGGCACTGCGTCCATAAATTTCAAGCCCATCATCATCATCCGCGCTACCCAGAAAAAGATGATGTCAAAACCCGTCACCAGCACCGAAGTCGGATAAAACGTCGCCAGCCGCTCGGTCGATTCCGGCCAGCCCAGCGTGCTGAACGGCCACAGCGCCGAGCTAAACCAGGTATCGAGCACGTCTTCATCCTGCGCCAGCGCGATCTCCGCGCCCAAACCATGTTTATCGCGCACTTCCTGCTCAGAACGTCCGACGTAAACATTGCCCTCGGCGTCGTACCACGCCGGAATCCGATGTCCCCACCAGATTTGTCGGCTGATGCACCAGTCTTGAATGTTGCGCATCCACTCAAAATAGGTGTTTTTCCAGTTATCGGGCACAAAGCGCACCTCGCCATTTTCGACCGCTTTGATCGCTGGCGCGGCGAGCGGAGCCACGCGCACATACCATTGATCGGTGAGATACGGCTCAATCACCGCGCCCGAACGGTCGCCGCGTGGCTGTTGCAGGCGATGGTCTTTGACCGCCGCCAGCAATCCCGCTGCCTCCAAATCGGCAACGATCCGCTTCCGCGCTTCATACCGATCCAAACCGAGATACGCAGCGGGCAGCAGTTGCCCTTCTTCGGGTTCATTGGCGCGAATGCTGGCGCTGGGCGTGAAAATGTTGATTAAGCCGCCGTGCGGTTGGTCAGCAATCGCGGTCTCGTCGCGGTGGCGCAGCCAGACTTGATGGTCATTGAAATCGTGCGCAGGCGTGATCTTGACGCAGCCGGTGCCAAACGTCGGATCAGCGTGTTCATCGGCGATGATCGGAATGCGCCGTCCGGTCAGCGGCAGATGGACAAATTCGCCGATCAAATGGCGATACCGCTCGTCTTCAGGATTGACCGCGACGGCGCAGTCGCCGAGCAGCGTTTCGGGGCGCGTGGTGGAAACGACGAGATCGCCGGTGCCGTTGGTCAGCGGATAACGCATTTCCCACAGATGCCCGTTTTCTTCTTCCGACAGCACTTCGAGATCGGAAACGGCGGTGTGCAACACCGGGTCCCAATTGACCAGCCGCTTGCCGCGATAAATCAAGCCTTCCTCAAACAGCCGGACGAACACCTCACGCACGGCAGTTGAAAGCCCGTCATCCATCGTGAAACGTTCATGTTCCCAATCCAGCGACGCGCCCATCCGCCGGAGCTGGCGCGTGATCGTGCCGCCGGATTCGGCCTTCCACTCCCACACGCGCTTGATGAACTGCTCGCGCCCGAAATCGTGACGGGTTTGACCTTCGGCGTTAATCAGGCGCTCAACCACCATCTGCGTGGCAATTCCAGCGTGATCGGTGCCGGCTTGCCACAGCGTCGGCTCGCCACGCATCCGGTGATAACGAATCAGCGCGTCCATGATCGTGTCTTGAAAGGCATGACCCATGTGCAGGCTGCCGGTCACATTCGGCGGCGGAATCATCACGCAATAAGGCGCAGCAGTCGGTTGACGGGCGGCAGTCGGGACGAAATCGCCCCGCGCTTCCCAGAATTGATACCAGCGGGTTTCGATGGCTTGCGGATCGTAGTTTTTGTCTAGCATGGAATTTTAAGCTCGGGGGTTTTTCAGTTGTGAGTTTTTAGAGATCGTGCAATGGATCACTGCAAATCGACTCGGCGGGTTAAAAAATTGGGTGACTATCGAAAAAGCTATTCTCAATTTGGAAATAAATGAGTGAGAGTTTCATCACTTGCCGCTAAACGCACGACGCTTGATTAGAAAAATAGGTCATGGGTTGTGGTAATGGAGTAGTTTCCAGCATTAACAGCGCCAAAACTTCTTTAGCTTGTTGCAAGGCTTCGTCATAGGTTGCGCCGTGCGTGTGTGCATAAGGCCCAAACTCAGGTAACGACGCGATATAACACTGATCTTCTTCAGACCACTGAATGAAAATACTGTAATGAGTCATCATTTTTTCTCCGCTATTGCACTTAAATAACCAGCAACCTGTTTTTCTTGATAAGGTTTTGCATCAGCGCCACTATGTCCAGATAAAATAAGTTTATCAGTCAACAGATCATGTGACCATTTTGTATGGCTTCCTTTGGCTTGTTCACACACGCAACCTGCTTTCAATAGACTATTTTTTAACATTCTAATCGTTTTAGGCATCGCAACTTTACAAACAAATGGTTAATTTATATTGCGAATCGCAAAAAGAGTTGATGATTCCCGCCCACAACATGCGAATCATCAAAAATTCCTCTTTGAAAAAGGAATGCACAAAAAGCCCCCCTTTGAAAAGGGGGCTTAAACATTTATGCAAAACGGCGTAATTCACCCGCACCAGTCACATTATCCACGCAGCGTCCGCACAATTCGGGATGTTCCGAATGCTGACTAACATCAGCGCGATGATGCCAGCAGCGCACACATTTAGGATAAACAGATGCCAAAACGCGCACCGCCAGTCCGTCTAAATCAGTCGTGTTAGCTTCTGCTGTCTGTGCGTTTAACGGCAGCAATTCCACTTCAGACACAATCAATGCAAAACGCAATTCAGCGCCGAGTTGTTTTAATTGCGCCAACACAGCATCACTGCAATACAATGTGATTTCTGCATCTAACGCCGAACCAATTTCTCCCGCTTTTCTTGCAGCTTCTAATGCCGGTCCAATCGCAGCGCGTACTGCAATCACCTGTTCCCAACAGTCACGATCAAGCGGATCGTTGGCAGTGAGCGTAAATAATTGGTTATACCAAACGGCAGTAAAAATCGTATCATCGCGTTGACCGGGAATCTCGCGCCACATTTCATCGGCAGTAAAACTCAAAATCGGTGCCAGCCAACGACTCATTGCTTCAATTAAATGAAACATTGCCGTTTGGCACGAGCGCCGAGCGCGGCTATCGGTTGGCGTGGTATATTGACGATCTTTAATCACATCAAGATAAAACCCGCCTAAATCAACCACGCAAAACTGCTGCACCTTTTGCACAACTAAATGAAATTGGTAGTCCTGATAAGCGGCAATAATATCAGTCTGCAATTGCGCGGCGCGATCCACAATCCAGCGATCCAGCGCCAGCATATTTTCTGGTGCAACCACATGAATTGCAGGATCAAAACCATTGAGATTGGCGAGTAAAAAACGGGCAGTATTGCGCAAACGCCGATACGCATCCGCAGTGCGATTCAAAATCTCATCACTGACATTCATCTCGCTGCGATAATCGGTTGCTGCAACCCACAAGCGAATAATATCCGCGCCCAGCGTTTTCATTACCGTTTGTGGACTGACGACATTGCCCTTCGATTTGGACATCTTTTCGCCTTTCGCATCGACAGTAAAACCATGTGTTAAAACCTGCCGATAGGGAGCGCAGCCGTGCATAGCCACCGAAGTCATTAACGACGATTGAAACCAGCCGCGATGTTGATCGGAACCTTCTAAATATAAATCGGCGGGTGCATGTAAACCATCGCGCTGATTTAATACGCAAGCATGAGTCACACCGGAATCAAACCACACATCCAACGTATCGGTGATTTTTACATATTGTGCGCCTTCTTCATCGCCCAATAAATCACGCGGATGCAATTCAAACCACGCTTCAATCCCGTGTTTTTCAACCCGTTTCGCCACCAGTTCCAATAATTCAGCCGTGCGCGGATGCCGTTCACCAGTGGCTTTATGAATGAATAATGGAATTGGCACGCCCCAAGTGCGTTGGCGCGAAATACACCAATCAGGCCGTCCGCGCACCATCCCTTCAATGCGACTTTGACCCCATTCTGGCAGCCAATTGACATTACCGATTTCATTTAACGCTGTATTTCGCAATCCCGCTTGTTCCATACTGATAAACCATTGCGGAGTTGCGCGAAAAATAATTGGCGTTTTATGCCGCCAGCAATGCGGATAACTATGCGTCAAGCGCGTTTCCAATAATAATGCACCATGCGCTTTTAATACCTCAACCACATGCGCATTGGCTTGAAAAACATTCTCACCTGCAAATAACTGCGTATTCGGTAAAAAACGCCCATCGCTACCAACCGGATTATCAACCGCTAAACCGTAGCGCAGCCCAACGAGATAATCTTCTAAACCGTGCCCCGGCGCGGTATGAACCGCCCCGGTGCCCGCCTCCAGCGTGACGTGATCGCCGAGAATGATCGGCACAGCGCGGTCATAAAACGGATGTTTGAGCTGCTGACCCTCGAAATCGCGCCCGCGTCCGTCGCCCACCACGCGGTAATCCGTGATTTGCCAGCGATCCATCGCATCTTTCAACAGCCCTTCGGCGAGAATCAGGCGCTCGCTGCCATGCGCGGTCTGCGCCTCCACAATCACATAATCTAGCTCGGCATTGAACGCAACTGCTTGATTTGCCGGTAAAGTCCAAGGCGTCGTTGTCCAAATCACCACCGCCATCGCGCCCTCGCCGCAACCAGTCGGGCTGGTGCTCGCGCAGGCCGCAAACGCAGTCGGATCGACCACTGGAAAGCGCACATCAATTGCAAGTGATTGTTTATCGGCATATTCAACCTCGGCTTCCGCCAACGCCGAGCCGCAATCAATGCACCAATGCACCGGCTTCTCGCCCTGCTGCAAATGCCCGTTGGCAATGATCTGACCCAGAGCGCGGATCGTCTCCGCCTCAAACGCATAATCCATTGTTAAATAAAGTTTTTCCCAGTCACCGAGCACACCGAGGCGCTTGAAATCGCGGCGCTGCCCGTCCACTTGCGCGGCGGCATATTCGCGGCAAGCAATGCGAAATTCAGCCGCAGTAATTTTATGACCGGGTTTACCTTTCTTTTTTTCAACCTGCAATTCAATCGGCAGCCCATGACAATCCCAACCCGGAATATAAGGCGCATTCATTCCGTCCAGCGTGTGCGCTTTAATAATAATGTCTTTCAAAACTTTATTCACGGCATGACCAATGTGAATCTCGCCATTTGCATACGGCGGGCCATCATGCAGAATAAATGTTGGCGCACCAGCGCGAGCAGCGCGAATCCGGGTATAAATATCCAGCTCTTCCCAACGCTTCAGCATTTCTGGCTCACGCGTAGCGAGGTTAGCTTTCATCGCAAAACCAGTCTGCGGAAGATTTAACGTGTGTTTGTAATCAGTCACTCAAGTCTTGCTCCTATTTTTTTAATAGCGGTTTATTATAAAAAACCGCTGCAATGTCAATCACGCAGTTGCGTAGTGTTTAAGATTCAACCATCTGCACGACCACCAGCCGCCCGCCGTCGCCTTTGGCTAATAAAATTTGCTGACCGTCTTTCAATTCTAATTTGCTGCCAACGGGAATCGGTGTTTTAGTAGCGACATCAAGCAAATCAGGCAACCGTTCATTCACCAGCCACCAGCGTTCAGCATGATAAACAAAATAACCAACGCGCTGTTTTTGTGTTTCGGTGAGCTTTTCATTCGGCGCGATTTGCGTATTAACATGCCACCAAAATAACGACTGTCCCGTCCACACCATTAAGCGATGATTATCGGGACGAAATTGTCCCTCTTTGCGCGAAGAATACAGATTGAGAATGGGCAATTTGCCACGAAATGGCATCCCACAAAATGGGCAACAGGGCTGCGTTGAATTATCAAACACATACCATTGTTGCGCACATTGCGGATTAAGACAGGGTTGAATCAAATCAACGGTTTTTACCAGCGCCGTTTCCCAATCATTCGCCGATGGACGCTGCGCAGGATCATGTAAACCATTGATAAAGGCTTGGCGAAAGAGCGGCGATAAATACGGACCCGTGAGCGTATATGGCAGCTTTTCAGTATCCGCCCACGGCAATTCAGTGGGTTTTGCGGTTTTGGTGTGAATACGATTGCTGGCATCAGTGGGATGTTCAACAAATAATGCCCGCTCACCCATTGATAATTGTTCATCGCGCAATTCATCAGCGACATCATGCACTTTTTTACCGCGCAAAGGATGACGATAGAGCAAATACATATAAATCAATACCGCCAGCGCGTGTAAATCCGTTTCACGGCGCGGCAATTTGCGCTGGGGATCATCTTTCAATAAATGACTGGTGCTCACCACTTCCGGCGCAATAAAATCTGGCGTTCCGACAACATCGGGCGGATATTTACCCGGCACCACCAATCCATCCACATCAATCACGCAAGCTAAACCGCGTGATGGATCAACCAAAACGTTTTTATACGATAAATCAGAATGCGCCAGCCCCGCCATGTGCAACCGGCGCACTGCTCGTGCTAGTAATAAACAGACTTTCAAATGATTCAGCCAATTGCCCAACTCACGCGGATCAACAAAGCGTTGGCGCAAATTGGCAGCCGCAAACCATTTGCCCTCTTTTTCTTTGCCTTTAATACTGAGCATGTCATTATTTTTTGAGCCATGCTCAAAAAAGAAATGCGCTGCATACGTCGGCGCAATCAAGCCTAGCCGTCCTTCATATTCTAACATCGCGCTCGGCCAGCAAAATAAATGCTGCCAATACTCGCCACCGATTTGATTAAAAATGCTCTCGCGGTATTTGCCGACAATCATTTGTAAACGTTCTTGTGCTTGATAATCCTGCGGCGTTTTATAAAACGCGACGACATAAGAGCGGTCCGGTGAAAAATAAACATCTTTCATGGCACCAGAGCCAATGATGTCATCAACAAAGGCAATGGATTGACCGTCGCGGGTAGTGCAAGTAATGATTTTTGACATAACTGTAATCACTCACCACAGCACGGCTAAAGTCCGGTCATCGTGATGACCGGCAGTGAAAAAATGCAGCCACTCACATAACGCGATCTCTGGATTTGCGCTGGTTAAAATGGGTTGCAATTCATCCCACAGCGCATCCCAATTGCTTGCTTCACTTAAACCACGATCCGTTTCAAAACGCGGATCCGAAACGCCATCAGTCATTAAAAAAATCGCAGTTAAATCGGCAAAACGCCCGATGCCGATACGTTTTGCAAAACCATGATCATTTAATGCAGCGCGATCTAAAAAGCGCGTTTGTCCGGCAAATTCACCGCCATCTGGTGTGCCCATTAAACGCACTTTGCCGCGTGGCCCATACGCAGCAATTGCGCCATCGCCCATCCAAAAGGTCGCCAAAAAGGTATCATTGCCCTGCCGATTTACAATTGCTGCCAATAATGTGGTTGCATAATTGCGGCTTTCACTATTCCGGTGCTGCGCTTCTTTTTCAATTGCTTCCACCACTTGCGTTGCGACCCGATGAAATAAATAATGACATTCGCTGCCAATCATTTGTTTCGCATCAGGATCGTGATCCCAATGATTTAATGCTTCAATCAGTTTTGCGCCGGTAGTTGTAGATAATTCTCGCGTTAATTGTTCTCGCGCTGTCATTACCGCTAACCGCGAGCCTTCCCGCGAAAAGTTGGCGCTGCCCGCACCGTCAGCAACGAGCAACAGCGCCCAGTCGGTTTTATCAATCAATTCAATGACAAAATCATCATCGCGGAAGGTTCCGGCGTGTTCATGCGAGCGCCCGCGCCGACTCGCAGCAGCGAGACGAAAGCCAAAGCCAGTAAGTGATTGATATACAGCGTGATTTTTTGGATAAGGCGCATCAGCGGCGGGTTCTTTCACCTGCCAGAGCGTTTTGGGATCGGGATTGACGATCAAAATACACTCGCTCGAATAGCGTTCGCGGCGATCCAGCGTCCACAATAAGCGCAACACATGCTCACCTGCCAACGTCGGAATGCCATGTAATTCAACACGTTCGGCATCAAAATGGAGACCGAGATCGTCCGGCAGCCGCAGCTCCACAACCTGCGCCGCACCTTCAGCCGTGTGTCCCTCCACGCGAGCGTGGTACGCCACGCCGACCTTGGCGTTGGGCAGCGTAAAACGCACAGTTGGCGCAGGCGCAGTTGGCGAGCGCGGCGGAATTGGTTTTGATAGTTTTACCGGCTCAGGTGGAATAATTTCTTCAGCACTGGTTGCCAATTCCTGAATAGGTGATGTAATTGGTTGCGGCATAGTTTTATTCAAAGTGGATGAAAGCGGCAGAGGTTTAAGCGGAATGTCATTGGGATACTGTGCTTTCCAAATTTTCATTAACTGTTTTACAAACTGAAACGTTTGATTCAGCACTTCTTCGCGTTGAACAAAATCATCGAGTGCTTCTGGCGAACAGCCGCGTCGTTCAAAAAAAGGACGGGCATTTGCTTCAAACAATCCCTGTATTAACGCTGTTAATTGTACACGTTGTTTTTGGGTGAGTTCAGGGCGCTGCGCCGTCATTTTTAACCTCGACTCCGCCCAACATCAAAGCCATGTTGTTCATTGCCAGAATGCGGTTGAAAATTCACTGTTTCACTGCACCAAGGACAAACTGCTTCACCCGGTTCGTTAATACATAAGAGCTTGCCACAGCCGCATACTGCAAAAGCAATGCTATTGCCACAATAGGGACAACCCGGCGCACCTAATAAATTGGCGGTATTCACTTTTAATTCAACTGTCAATCCGTCTGACCACTCAAAATAATCTTCACTAAGCGGATAACAGCCAGTTAAACGATACATCGGCACCGCAATCTTAAAATCCAGATTGGCGAGATTATGTAACTCGCTTTCATATTTAATCAAATACGGTTTGCGTGTGTTCTGACAACGTCCGACTAACGTCACGCAACTGCTGTCGGCAAGATTGGGCGGCGGCGTTTTAATCAACTGCATAAAAGATAAATCAAGCGTGGGTAATGAATCTTTTTCAATTCCCTCACCAACGCTTTTACTTTGCGCGACAACTGAGGCACTAATCCAATTGATGAAACGGGTAAAATCACCAGTTTGATTTGGTTCAAACTGAATCACATGCTCAGTCAATTGTCGCAAGATCGAAAAATCAACATCACGCCCTAAACCAATTGCAATCAAGGTAGCGCGGCGGGAATAGTGCGCATTCCACCGCGCAATCATCGGACCTGGATCATCAGTCGGATGACCATCCGTAAATAAATATACCAATGGCTTCCAATCGCCTTTTTGCTCTGGCGTGGTTTTCACGACAGCGCGATCTATTTCATTCATTAACACGGTCAACGCCGCGCCTAAATTGGTGCCGCTGCCTAACGGTAATTTTGGTGGATAAAACGAAAACACTTCAATGAGCGGCACAATTGTTTTAGCTAATCCCGCAAAAGCAATCACGGCAAGATAAACCGTTTCCAGCGCATGAGGATCAGTCCGCAAGGTGCGTACAATCGCCTGCATTCCTTCTTCCATTTGTTTTAAGGAATCACCAACCATTGATTCTGAACAGTCCAAAACAAAAAACACGGGAAGTCTACGCATTGGTTGCTCCGAATAAAAAACAAGATCAATTGTTTACTTCACATCGCGCATTGAGCAATAGATGCAATGCTATTGCAGCCACGTCTAAAGGACTAACTGCACTTCGGGCGGGGGCGGCGGTAACGTCACTGCATCATTGATTCCGGCGCTGCTTGATCCCGCCGCCACGCTTGCCGATACCCATTTGAAAAACCCGGAAAAAGTAGCGGCATCCATTATATCAAGCATGACCACGCGATCCGTTAATTCACGCAATGCGTCTTCTTTGGCTTTAGGACCCGCCGCGCAAGCGACAATTGATGCTAAATTGCGCCGTTTTAATGCAGGAATCGCTTGGCGAAACGCATGTAAATCAGACGGGCTGCCATCGGTCATTATAAATAACAACGGACGCCAATCACCTTTAATGTCTGCTGTGCTTTTTTTCACATCACGATCTAAACACGCAATTAACAATTCCAGCGCGGCACCTAAAAAAGTTGCACCAGCGTCGGGAACCTGAATCTCATCAATTTGCACATCGGCTAACGGCGTGAGTGGCAGATATTCACGCGCTGCAATATCAAAGGTGATGATTGATAAATGGACGCTTTCTAACGCATAGGGGTCTTGCCGCAAGGCACTCAACATGGCTTGCAAACCAACATTAACGGAATAAATTGGCTCACCCCGCATTGAGCCAGAAGTGTCAAGCAAAATGTAAACCGGAAGGCGGCGCAAGCTCATGTGAATGCCCCGAAAGTGAAAATAATGACAGCTTAAACGTATTGTTTGAGCCAATCCACGAAGTTATCTGATGCTGATGCAGTGCCAATTGCCTTAAATATCCAGCCGCTGGATTCGCGTACCAATTCAGCAAAAAGCAAGGAACGACAGGTATCGTTATAGGCACCGCCCGATAAATTAAAGCGCACCATTTCTTGTCCTTGTGCATCCACTGCGCGAATAAACGCATTATTCACGTTGGCAAAACTTTGATTGTTTTTAATGCCTTGATAAATCTGTACCACAAAAACAACTTTCACATATTGCGTCGGTAAATCGTTGAGTTTCACGATGATTTGTTCATCGTCACCAGTGCCTGAGCCGGTACGGTTATCACCGGTCAGCCATAAACAACCAGAGCGGTGAGATAAGTTATTAAAAAAGATTACATCGCTATCAATCAAGGTAGCTTTGCCGTTGGTGTCGTGCCCCAGATTGTGTACCTTGCCATCGGCTTCACAAAGAAAAGCCGCAACATCTAAATCACAATTTGGTGATGATTTATTGAGCAATCCCGCAATTAAACCGGGTTGTGCTGAATGAATATCCCAACCTAAACCAATGGTGACTTTTGAAAAATCATGCTCGCTCTTTTTAAGGCTGATGCCTTGACCTTTTTGCAGTGAAATTCCCATGATGAAAACCTCAAAGAACTAAATTCACTTCCGGTGGCGGCGGCGGTAAATCATCTAAACCGGTGACTTCTTTACGCGCTTGATCGACTTTTTGGCTGCCGGTCGATACTGATGCAGACACCCATTTGAAAAACGCCTTAATGGTGTTGGCATCAGCGGTGTCGAGTGCAACCACAATTTCAGTGATCTGTTTTAATATCGTGGTTTCTGCATTTTGCCCGGCGGCGCAGGCAATGATCATTCCGGTGCGTACCTGTTTTAATTTGTCTAAACCACGCCGCCAATCATCCGTTGGTGAACCGTCAGTCATCATAAATATCAATGGTTTCCAATCTCCCTTAGTATCAGCGGTAGTTTTTGCAACTTCCGCTTCAATCCGTTCTGCCAGTAATGTTAATGCCGCGCCAAATGCAGTGACTCCGGTTGCCACTAAATTAGGCGCTTGAAAACTTGCTAATTCACTCAGTGGCATTACTTGGCGAGCGTTGCTATCAAAAGTAATCACGGATAAAAACGCGGTTTCGAGTGCGTAAGGGTCTTGACGCAAGGTTGATACTAAAAGCTGCACACCATTTTTAACTGCTTCAATCGGTTCACCACTCATGGAGCCAGAGGTGTCGAGCACTAAATACACGGGCAATCTGCGCATTATTTATTCCTCAACTGGTTATTGATCAGGCTGTCGCGCACGTCAAACAACTGCTACGCCAAATTGTTGACATAACGCTTCTAAACCGTTTTTGAATCCTTGACCAACTGCTTTGAATTTCCAATCACCGCGATGCCGATAAACTTCGCCAAAAATCATGGCGGTTTCAGTGCTGTAATCTTCAGATAAATCAAATCGTGCTACTTCAGCCTCTGGGCGCGGCTGCCCTTGCGCGTCAAGTAAGTTGAGATTGACGATGCGAATAAACGCATCCGAGACTTGACCAAAACTCTGGTAACGCTGTTCGGCATCGTAAATAGTGACGCAAATCACGATGCGCACAATTTCGTCTGCAATGCGTTCGAGATCAATTTTAATGGCTTCGTCATCACCATCTCCCGCGCCGGTACGATTGTCGCCGGTGTGTTCTACTGCGCCACAAGATGAGGTGAGTTGGTTATAAAAAACAAAATCGCCGTCATTGCGGACTTTACCGGTATTGGTTAATAAAAAGGCGCTGGCATCAAGATCAAAGTCATCGCCATCCGTTGCTCGCGCTGACCAGCCCAAACCAACTAAAATTTGGCGCAGACTGGGGTCTGTTTTTGATAGGGATAGATTTGCACCTTTTTTCAAAGCAACAGCCATAATTCACCTCCAAAATAATTGATACTGTTGTGAATGAGATGAGCGTAACACTTAAAAAACCGTTCTTTTCACTGCGTTGTTTTTATTGTGCTGCTGATTTACAGCGGGTATTTTGCAGCAGCGCCGGGAATTTCACGCACTAAACGCGGCACTAAATACCCCGGTAATTGGGCGCGGAGTCGTTCCAATAATTGCTGGGCGGTAACATCGCTGACTTGAAAATGCGCAGCACCCGCAACCGGATCAAGTTGGTGCAGGTAATACGGCACCGCGCCGCAGTCAAATAAACGTTCACTCAATTGTGCCAGCACTGCGCAATTATCATTCACTCCGCGCAGCAATACGCTTTGATTGAATACGCTGATTCCCGCGTGTCGCAACTGTTGGAGCGCGGCGGCGGCGGCGCTGCCCAATTCCTGCGCGTGATTGACGTGCAGCACAATTACCGGCGTCAGACGCGAATTGGCCAACATTGCGCACAATTGCGGCGTGATTCGGGCTGGAATCAGCGTCGGTAAACGGGTGTGAATCCGCACGCGGCGCAGGTGTGGAATCGCGGCGAGTTGCGCCAGCAACATTTCCAACGCGGCGTCGTCCTGCAGCAACGGTTCGCCGCCGCTCAAAATGACTTCGGTCAACGATTCATCTTGCGCGATCTGGGCGATGGCCAGCGCGAGGTGGTGTTTGGAAACGCCGAGCGTGGCGGGCTGCAAATGGCGGCGGAAACAGTAGCGGCAATGCAGCGCACAGGCGGTCGTCGTCAGCAGCAGAGCGCGTCCGTTGTATTTGCGCAACAGCCCCGGCGCGTGCAGTGCGGCAGTGTCGTTGACCGGATCGGTGACATAGCCGGCAATGCGCGTTTCTTCACAGTGGAGAGGCAACACTTGGCGCAACAGCGGATCGTGCGGATTACCCGGCTGCATCAGGGCGACAATGTTGCGCGGTACCAACAGGCAAAAGGGGCTGGGGTCAAGATCAAGGTCTGGAATATCCGCTGGCTCAAGTTCCAGCGCGTCGAGCAGTTCGCTGACGTCGGTGATCGCGGTGGTGAGCGTGTGCATCCAACTCGGCGTTGGCGCAGGTTCGGTCTGACAGGCATTCAGGCTTCGCGTTACCATTGGACGATTTCGCGGCATAGATAATGAGGAAGGCATGGCTTTTTACAGTACCAGTGAATTCAAGGGCGGTCTCAAGATCATGTTGGACGGCGATCCGTACAACATCGTTGAGAACGAATTCGTTAAGCCCGGCAAAGGTCAGGCATTTAATCGGGTGCGGGTGCGCAATCTGAAAACCGGACGCACCGTCGAAAAGACTTTCAAATCCGGCGATACCGTTGAAGCAGCGGATGTGCATGATACGGACATGCAATATCTCTACAACGATGGCGAAGAATGGCACTTCATGGACCCGGAGAGCTTTGAACAAATGACCGCCAACGCGCCAGCAGTCGGTGAGGCGGCGAAGTGGATTAAAGATAACGATATGTGTCGGGTCACGCTGTGGAATGGCGTGCCGCTCGCGGTTGATCCGCCCAATTTCGTGGTGCTGCGCATCGTCGAAACTGATCCCGGTTTGAAGGGCGACACTTCTGGCGGCGGCGGTAAACCGGCGACGTTGGAAACCGGCGCAGTGGTGCGCGTGCCGCTGTTCGTGCAGACCGATGAGCTGATCAAAGTTGATACCCGCACTGGCGAATATGTTTCTCGCGCCAAAGAGTGACGCCCGCTGATGACCATCTCCGCTGCAACTGACTGGCAACCCAGCGCCACGCTGGCGCGGCTTCGCGCTCGCGCCGGGCTGCTCGCTCGGCTGCGGCAGTTTTTTGCGGAGCGCGACGTGTGGGAAGTGGAAACGCCGTTGCTGTCAGCCGCAGCCGTCACCGATCCGGCGCTGGCAAGTTTCAGCGTTCACCGCGCCAGCGGCGGGCATTGCGGCTATTTGCACACCTCGCCGGAATTCCCGATGAAACGCCTGCTGGCAGCCGGCAGCGGCGCGATCTATCAGATTTGCAAAGTGTTTCGGGATGACGAACGCGGACGGCGGCATCATCCCGAATTCAGCTTGCTGGAATGGTATCGCCCCGGCTGGGATTACCGGCAATTGATGGACGAGGTCGCAGCGGTGGTGCGGCTGGCGCTGGAACAACCGGCGCTGACGGTCGAAATCATCCGTTACCGCGAGCTGTTTTGGGAACGGCTGGCACTCGATCCGTGGACGGCGAGCGTTGACCAGATGCGGGCAATCGCGCAAACGGCGGGCGTGGCGACGGCGCAGTTGGAATTAGATCACGATGGCTGGCTAGATTTGCTGCTAACGCATTGTTTAGAAACTGATTTAGGTCGCAACGGCATGACCTTTATTTGTGATTATCCGCCGAGTCAGGCGGCGCTGGCGCGGATTCGTCCCGACGCCGTGCCGGTCGCCGAGCGGTTCGAGCTGTATCTGCAAGGCATTGAATTAGCAAACGGTTTTACGGAACTCGGCGACGCCGGGGAGCAACGCGCTCGGTTTGAAGCGGATTTAGCCGAGCGCCACGCGCAGCAGTTGCCGCTGCCGCCAGTTGATGGGCATTTTTTAGCCGCACTCGCGGCTGGTTTGCCCGATTGCGCGGGCGTTGCGCTCGGTTTGGATCGGCTGCTGATGCTTGCGACGGGCGCAACAGACATTGACGCCGTGCTTGCTTTTCCAATTGAACGCGCCTAATTCAATTCCGCCTCATCAACTGCCAAGTGGCTACTAAAAAATGCCCGCACTCGCTGTTACTCAACTCACCAAAACGTACAAAACCGGCTTTCAGGCGCTAAAAGGAATTGATTTAAGCGTTGAAGAAGGGGATTTCTTTGCACTGCTCGGCCCGAATGGCGCAGGTAAATCGACGGTAATTGGCATCATTGCCTCATTAGTGAATAAAACATCAGGATCGGTGCGCATTTTCGGACACGATCTTGATCGTGATCCTGAAAGCGTCAAATCGTGTATTGGTTTGGTGCCGCAAGAATTCAATTTCAATCTGTTTTTGCCGGTTTTCGAGGTAGTGCTCAATCAAGCTGGCTATTACGGCATCCCCCGCCGCGAGGCTAAAATTCGTGCCGAGAAATCGCTGCGTCAATTGGATTTATGGGATCGCCGTGATAGCGAAATGCGCACTTTATCTGGCGGCTTAAAACGGCGTTTAATGATTGCGCGGGCGCTGGTGCATCAACCGCGTTTATTGATTCTGGATGAACCGACGGCGGGCGTGGATATTGAAATTCGGCGTTCGATGTGGGAATTCTTGCGCGAATTAAACGCCAACGGCACCACGATTATTTTGACCACGCATTATTTAGAAGAAGCAGAAAGTTTGTGTCGCAATGTCGCCATTATCAATCAAGGTCAAATCGCCGAACGCCGCAGCGTGGCTGATTTACTCAATACGCTGCACACCGAAACGTTTGTATTAAATTTACGCGGGCGGGTATCGGAATTGCCAGAACTGGGCGGCTTTGTGTTGCAGCAATTGGATGATTGCACCTTAGAAGTCGAAATGAACCGCGAGCATACGATTAACGGTTTATTTGATGCGTTATCGCGCAACGGCATTGAAGTGATTAGTTTACGCAATAAACAAAACCGTTTGGAACGGCTGTTTTTAGAATTGGTTGATCGGCGCGGCATCACAGACCAGCATTAAATCAATGTCATTGCAGAGTACAATTCACCATGTTGCATAGTCGCCCACTGCCAGCATTTGCTGATAATTACATTTGGTTACTCACAACTGACAACGGCAACGCAGCAGTTGTTGATCCGGGTGCAGCCCAACCAGTATTTGCTGCGCTTGCTGCCGAACAATTGACTTTAACGGCGATTCTATTAACCCATCATCATCACGATCATATTGGTGGCGTGGCGCAATTGCAGGCAGCATTTCCATCGGTACACATCTATGCGCCCGATGAACCGCGTATTCCACAGTTCACAACGCGAGTGCATGGCGGCGAGCATTTTCAACTCGCGGGATTAAATACGGATTTTGAAGTACTCGCTGTGCCCGGTCATACCGCAACGCATGTCGCTTATTTCAGCGCAGGGCATTTATTTTGTGGTGATACGCTATTTGCAGCGGGTTGTGGGCGGGTATTTGATGGCACCTTTGCACAATTGGCGACTTCATTAACGCACATTGCGAGCTTGCCACCGACAACGCAGTGTTATTGCGCCCATGAATACACGCTGGCAAATCTGGGTTTTGCGCAGTGGGTTGAACCGCAAAATGCGGCGTTGGCGGCGCGTTTGAATACTGAAACCGCCCAACGGGAATTAAAACAACCAACGGTGCCTTCATTGCTAGAGTTGGAATTAGCAACCAATCCCTTTTTACGCACTCATGAACCCGCAGTGATTACCGCTGCGGAACGGGCGGCGGGGCAAACATTACATTCTGCGATTGAAGTATTCACTGCATTACGGCAGTGGAAAGATCGAGATTATGATTAAACAGTTTTTAATGCTGCAATGACTAAAGAAACGACATTATCTATGACGAATCACTGGCCGCGCTATTGGGTGACATTTTCAACGATTTTAACCAAGGAAATTCTGCGATTTACGCGCATTTGGGTACAAACAATTCTGCCATCGGTCGTCACGACGACCTTATATTTCGTCATCTTTGGTCATTTAATCGGTGAGCGCATTGGTCCCATGAATGGCTTTGCGTATCTTGATTTTATTGTGCCGGGCTTGGTGCTGATGAGTTTAATCACCAATGCGTATTCCAACGTAGTGTCGTCTTTTTATAGCAGCAAATTTTCGCGCTATATTGAAGAGCTATTAGTCTCACCAACGCCGAATTGGATCATTGTGGCAGGTTATGTTGCTGGCGGAGTGGCGCGAGGTTTAGTGGTGGGCGGGTCAGTGTTAATTGTGGCAATGCTGTTTACCGATATTCACATTGCACACCCGCTGGTGATGCTGTTGATTTGTTTAATGACGGCAATTTTGTTTTCTTTGGGCGGCTTGATTAACGCGGTATATGCCAACAGCTTTGATGATATTTCCATTGTGCCGATCTTTGTGCTCACGCCACTGACATATTTAGGCGGCGTGTTTTATTCAATTGATTTATTAGCCCCGTTTTGGCAGGCGTTGTCACTCATTAACCCGGTGCTTTATATGGTCAATGCGTTTCGCTATGGCTTGTTGGGCGTGAGCGATATTCCGTTGAGTGTGGCATTTGGAATTGTGGCGCTCTTTATTGTGATTTTAACGGCGACGAGTTTATCGCTGTTGCGGCGCGGAGTGGGAATTAAAAGTTAGCTGCAAACACGCAAACTTGCAGACATAAAAAAACCGGCTGCCGCCGGTTTTTTTGAATTCAAGCCATCGCTTTGATATGCGCGTTGAGTCGGCTCTTGTGCCGAGCTGCTTTATTCATGTGAATTAAGCCTTTACGCGCAGCGCGATCAATACGCGGTACTGCTTCTTTATAGGCAACAGTCGCAGCTTCTTTGTCTTGAGCGCGAATTGCTTTAATCACTTTTTTAATGAAAGTGCGCAAAGTGCTGCGTTGTGCGGCATTACGTTGACGACGAACTTCGGACTGACGGGCGCGTTTACGGGCTTGCGGTGAATTAGCCAATGGATGCTCCTAAAAAATCTGGCTGTTTAACTGCGCGTTTAATACAGTTTAAGACCGCGCATCTTCTTGAATTCGGCTTGCATTGTCAATCACTTGGCACGACGTCCCCCGCGATACGGGGGACAATAGACGGATTTAGTCCGCCATCATTTTCAACATCAGCGCGTTGAGGCGTCCAACAAAACCCGCTGGATCATCAAGCTGGCCGCCTTCTGCCAGTTGCGCTTGATCAAACAAAATCAAGCCCAGATCGTCAAACCGCTCCGCATCGTTTTCCAGCTCCAGCCGTTTCAGCAACGGATGTTCCAGATTGACCTCCAGCGTGGGTTTATTTTCGGGCGTATTTTGCCCAACCGCCTTGAGCACTCGCGCCAAATTCGCGCTCATGTCGTACTCGCCGACCACCAAACAGGCAGGCGATTCCACCAGCCGCGTGCTCGGGCGCACTGCCTCCACCCGCTCGCCGAGCGTGGTTTTCAACCGCTCCAACAACGCGCCATGTTCAGCCGCAGCTTTATCCTTGGCTTCCTGTTCTTCCGCCGCCGCCAGCTCGCCAAGATCGAGATCGCCCTTCGCCACCGATTGAAACTGTTTGCCTTTATATTCAGTGAGATGGCTCATCAGCCACTCATCCACGCGATCCGACAGCAGCAGCACTTCAATGCCCTTTTTGCGGAACACCTCCAGATGCGGACTGTGGCGAGCGGCGACCGCCGTATCAGCTGTGATGTAATAAATTTTCTCCTGCCCTTCCTGCATCCGCTCCAAATAACCATCCAACGTTTCGCGGTGGGCATTGCTATCACTGTGAGTGGTGGCAAACCGCATCAGCCCGGCAAGCCGCTCCTTGTTGGCGAAATCTTCAGCGGGACCTTCTTTGATGACGCGCCCGAATTCATCCCAAAAGGTGTTGTATTTTTCCGCATCTTCAGTCGCCAACGTTTCCAACACGCCGAGCACGCGCTTGGTGTTGGCTTGGCGGATGGTGTCGATCTTGCGATTGTGCTGGAGCAATTCCCGCGACACGTTGAGCGGCAAATCATCAGAATCGACCACGCCTTTCACAAAACGCAGGTAGTGCGGCATCAACTTATCGGCTTCATCCATGATGAACACGCGCTTGACGTAGAGCTTAACGCCATGTTTTTGCTCACGATCAAACAAATCCCACGGCGCTTTTTTGGGCACATACAGCAACGTCGTATATTCGTTGGTACCTTCAACGCGATTGTGGGCATACGCCAGCGGTGGCTCGAAATCGTGGGAAACGTGCTTATAAAAGTCGTGATAATCGGTTTCCGTCAGCTCCGACTTCGAGCGCATCCACAGCGCCGTACCGCGATTGACCTGCTCATATTCTGGCGGCTCATCCTTTTTCGCCTCCGCCTCCTCGCCATACAACTCCTTGCGCATCTCCACCGGCAGCGCGATGTGATCGGAGAATTTGCCGATGATCGAGCGCAGCCGCCAACTGTCGAGAAATTCCTTCTCATCGTCTTTCAGATGCAAAATGACATCGGTGCCGCGAGTGGTTTTCTCAACAGTTTCAAGCGTATAGCTGCCACGTCCATCCGATTCCCAACACACGCCATGTTCCGCACTAAGGCCAGCGCGACGCGAGCGCAGCGTCACCTTGTCGGCGACGATATAAGCGGAATAAAAACCGACGCCGAACTGCCCGATCAGCGTGCTGTCTTTGGCCTGTTCGCCAGACAGCGCCTCAACAAAACGGCGCGTGCCGGAGCTGGCGATGCTGCCGATGGTGTCCATCACTTCCTGCCGTCCCAGCCCGATCCCGTTATCGGAAATGGTCAGGGTGCCGGCGTCTTTATCGACCTCCACGCGGATGCGCAGCTCGGCGTCACCTTCGTATAACCCGCCATCGCTCAAGGCTTCAAAACGCAGCTTCTCGGCAGCGTCCGAGGCATTCGAGATCAACTCGCGCAGAAAGATTTCCTTGTTTGAGTACAGCGAGCGAATCACCAAATCCAGCACCTGGCTGACTTCGGCTTTGAATTCCAATGTTTCCTTATGCGCTTCAACAGTCATCTTGTGAGTTACCTTCTTGGTTCAATAAAAAAAGCCATGCAATTATATTCTGCCTGCAATTGGAATGCACAACAGGCTGTTTATTCACAACCGCGCCGCCCCGCGTCACCTGATGAAAAATGACGCCACCGGCACAGCGGCTCCGCTGCGGAGTAAGACAAGATAGTTACTAAACCACTCAAATGAAACCTATGTCAATCCTGCATATAAAAATAGCGCCATCTTTCCCCGCTGCTTGCCTGCAATTGCGTTAATAACTCATCGCTAGGCGTTGCTTCATGTGGAAAAACTTCTTCAATGATAATAATACGTCGTCCACAACCGCCCTGCTGTTTCCATTCCCATTGTATCAATGGCGCAAGCATTGCACACTGTGGACATTGCACCGTTAATAATGGACGATTCAGTGCGGAATAAAACCGCTCCTGCCAATCAATAACACGGCTACGGCAATACGGACAACGTGGCGGGCGTGTATTACGACCAGTGTATAAAATAGGCGTCTTAGCAAGTGGCGGTAAATCCACATGACAGAATGAATTACTGCCAGTTGTAGCAATGTTTACGGCACAACCGGTAAATGATAACAGTGTAAAAAACTGTTCACCAATTGTAAATTTGCGCAGTTCCGGTATCATTGAAAATGATAATGGCGCACCAATCAACTGGCAATGCGTTAATGCCGCAATTAACGCTGCGCTATCTGGTGCAGCAGTCGCATCATACGGAGTGAGAATAAGACGACCAGTGTGATTGGTTGTGCGCCGCGCAGCCGAATTAGGCATAATCTGCTCTAAGGATTAAGGACAGTTGAATTGAATCGCAAGCCATCGCATCACACCATTGTCCTCTCATTATCTGCCTGTTTAGCGCCGCGTGCGCTCCGTTTCAGCCTTCAAAGGAACCCCGATGAGCGCCATTCCGCTTGATTTTGTTCGCACTACCGCCCGTTTGTCCGCCGCCGTCACCCAGCCGTTTCCCAACTCGCGCAAAATTTATGTCACCGGCTCGCGTCCTGATTTACAGGTGCCGATGCGCGAGGTAACGCTGACGCCTACCCAAACAAATCAAGGACTTGAAGACAATCCGCCGGTATTTATTTACGACACTTCCGGCCCGTACACCGATCCGAACGCCCACATCGACTTGATGGCGGGCTTGACGGACGTGCGCTCGGCGTGGATTGCCGAGCGCGGCGATACCGAATTGTTGACCGGCCCCAGCTCCGCTTTTGGTCACATTCGCCAGAGTGATCCGACGCTCGCGCAGTTGCGTTTTGAGCATCTGCGCACCCCGCGCCGTGCCAAAACCGGGCAAATTGTGACGCAAATGCACTACGCCCGGCGCGGCATCGTGACTCCAGAAATGGAATATGTCGCGCTGCGCGAAAACTTGCGACTGAATGAATTACGCGCCGATCCGCGTTATACCAAGCTGCTGCGCCAACAGCGCGGTAATAGTTTTGGTGCCGCGCTGCCGGAATTGATTACGCCCGAATTTGTGCGCAGTGAAATTGCACGCGGTCGCGCCATCATTCCCGCTAATATCAATCATCCTGAATTGGAACCAATGATTATTGGGCGCAATTTTCGGGTGAAAATCAATACCAATATCGGCAATTCAGCGGTCAGTTCTTCTATTACGGAAGAAGTCGAAAAGATGGTTTGGTCAGCGCGGTGGGGCGGCGATACGTTAATGGATTTGTCCACCGGCAAACACATTCACGAAACGCGAGAATGGATTTTGCGTAATGCGCCGATGCCAATTGGTACGGTGCCGATTTATCAGGCACTGGAAAAGGTTGAGGGACGTCCAGAAGAATTAACGTGGGAGATCATGCGCGACACGTTAATTGAACAAGCCGAGCAAGGTGTGGATTATTTTACGATTCACGCTGGCGTGTTATTGCGTTATGTCCCGCTGACTGCGGATCGTTTAACGGGTATTGTGTCGCGTGGTGGTTCTATTCTCGCTAAATGGTGTTTAGCACATCATCAAGAGAACTTTTTGTACACCCATTTTGCTGAGATTTGCGAGATTATGCAGGCGTATGATGTCGCATTTAGTTTAGGCGATGGTTTGCGTCCGGGTTCAATTGCAGATGCAAATGATCGCGCCCAATTTGCTGAATTAGAAACGCTGGGCGAATTAACCCGCTTTGCGTGGGAACGCGATGTGCAGGTAATGATTGAAGGTCCCGGTCATGTGCCGTTACAAATGATTCAAGAGAATATGACTAAAGAATTAGCGGATTGCAGTGAAGCGCCGTTTTATACGTTAGGGCCATTGATTACTGATATTGCGCCAGCATACGATCATATTACTTCGGGAATTGGGGCGGCGAATATCGGTTGGTATGGTACGGCGATGTTGTGTTATGTCACGCCGAAAGAACATCTCGGTTTACCGACAAAAGAAGATGTCCGCGATGGGATTGTGACGTATAAGATTGCTGCTCATGCTGCGGATTTAGCGAAGGGTTTACCCGGCGCACAATTGCGTGATAATGCGCTATCAAAAGCGCGGTTTGAATTTCGCTGGGATGATCAATTCAATTTGTCACTTGATCCCGAACGGGCGCGAGAATTCCACGATCAAACCATGCCGCAGGCAGCGCATAAAGTCGCCCATTTCTGTTCAATGTGCGGACCGCATTTTTGTTCAATGAAAATCACGCAGGATGTGCGCGATTATGCGCAAGCACATCAATTGGATGATTTAACGACAGCAGTCGCGGTGGGAATGCAAGAAAAAGCGCGGGAATTTGTCAGCGACGGGGCGGAGATTTATAAAACTGTGTAATTTTTTTGATTAAAAAATCGCTGCGTTATATTCACGCAGCGATTTTATGATGCTGACTTAACTAAATACTGCTTCAATTCAATTCGTTGTTAATTCAAATTTGGATCGTGCAGTGCTTCCACTGCCAATACCTGATATTGCGCTTGATCAAGAAGCTCTAGCAGCGTCGTGGGTTGAAGTTGGAGCCGCGTCCAAATTGCCGGGTCTACCGGTGGTGCATCGCGCCAATCGCGTGAATCCAATTCTGCTAAATGGGCCCCAGTGTTGGCTAAATGCACCAAAATCACCGGTAACTGCACTGCTTCTGGTGCCAACATGGGTGCATGATGAAAGCGCAGACAGGCACATAAACTGTCTGGCAAGCCCCATTCTTCTGCCAATGCGCCGCCCAATTCGGCGTGGTCAAATCCTAACTCAGCACTTTCTGCCGCTTGTGGCGTCAGTGCGTTGGGATCACTCAGGCTGCGCAAAAAGGCACGATGTGCCGCTTCCGGTTCCTGCGAAAACAACACCAACTGTCCCAGATCGTGCAGCAACCCCGCCAAAAACACCGTGCCGATCAAAGATGGTGCCTCCACCTCTGCCAGCAAGCGCCCAATCACGGCGCAATAGGCGGAGTGATGCCAAAACACCTCCAGCGGCAATAATTCTTGGGTCGGCAACCGATCTGATGCCTGCGTCACCGCGCCAGCAATCACCAACCGACGCAAGTTGTTGCGCCCCAACAAGGTGATGGCGTGTTCCATCGAATCGACGGTGCGCGATGGGGCAAAGACGGGGCTGTTTGCGAGTCGCAGCACGATGGCGGCGAGCGCCGGGTCTTGCGTCAGCAAGCCTGCAATCGTCGCCTGCCGACTGCTGGGATCATCAAGCAGCTTGAGCACCTCGCCCACCACTCGCGGAATCGCCAGCAAACGTCCGGTTTTTTTAATTAAAGCGTCGATGGTGAGTGATGATGACACCCGATAACTCTCCGTTAATCCAGCGCGTGGGCGCCAAGCTCACACAGAAAACATTGATTTCAAGGTTTCAAGCGTCTTTTCGCTGCCGAGCAATTGCGCGATGGGTTCACCCGGCAACGGCGGCGGCAACAAGCCCAAAGTCGCAAACGCAGGCACATCCGCTGCTGCCGGATGTGGCAATCCTTGGCTTTGCAGCATCGCCCACCGCGCCACCGTGGTGATGCTGGCGTAAGTGGGTGGCGTGGCGCGATAGTTCCACTGATTCGAGTATTCCGCCACCGCCACTAAATCCTCACCCAAGCCCCAATAATTGATGACCAACACGCCAGTAATACTGCGCAACTTGGCAATCAACGCTGCAATCTGATCGGGTTGCGGACGCGGATCGCGCATTTCGATAAATTGAATAATCGGCACCGCACCAATCCCCGCCACCAAGCCTGCCAACAGCGCCCGGTCAGGGTTGAGAATGCCAAGAATGTCAGACAATAAATAGCTATAAGCCGAGCACGACACGCCTTCGCTCCACACTTGCGCCATCGCCTCGCGGGTGACGTTGTGTTTGGCTTTGAACGCTTGGCGCAACGCCAAATTGGTGGTCAACATCCGCGTGTTACGAAACCCAAAACGCAGCACAGCATCACGCACGGATTGAATTTCTTTGGTACCGCGAAACAGGGGGCTGTTGGTCGCGTGGAGCAGGGCACCAGCAATGGTGCCATCGCGCTGAATGATCTCGGTGAGTTCGCTGACACCGGCATCAGGATCGTTGGTGAGTTCCTGAATTTTGAGAGCGACTTCAGGACGGGTGGGCAATTCCAAACGATTGCTGGTGATTAACTCGTACAGCGCGGCGAGAAACTCACCCTCGGCGGGATCAAGTTCAATATCGTTGACTTCGAGGCTGGCGCTGAGTGCGGACTCCAACGCCTGAATGGGAATGCGGAGCACGAGGCAAGGCGTTTCAGTGATGATGCAGTCGTCGCCATCTTTGCTTTGATCAAACAGGTTAATCGGATCACTCAAGCCCTGATAACTTTCCAAACGCTCGGTAATGCCGTTGGTCAAGCGCACCGCGTGCCCGTCCACCAAAAACAGGCGATGTCCTTCGATGTCAGTGAGCCGAATCCGCTTTTTGGGTGCCAACTCGCTGACTGCGCAGTGTTTCGACAACTCCTCACGCTGCGAGCGCGTCAGGTCTCGAATCAGGTCGATTTCCGTCAACAGTGACAGAATCTCCGAAGTCTGCTGCATAGCTGGATTCCCAGATAAATGAGTCAAGTTGTTTCTAGTCTAGCAGCATCGCTTCAGAAACTAACGGCGGGCGCACTAGCCTAAACTGCGGTAGCCCAGCAACACATCCGCCGCTTCACCGCGACTGCCGTCAGTGCGCTGAAACTGACCGCTCTGCGCCACCGTGTCATACACATTCAACGCTTTGCGCGTGTGTTGATAACCAAGTTCCAGCGCCGTCACACCCGCTTCCGCCAACGTCTGGGTGCGCTGCGTTCCGTCACTGCCTAATTGCAACAGCCGCAACTGAGAAAACACCGCATCATTGGCATCAATTACGCCGCTCGCATCCGCGTCATAACGCGCCAGCTCCGCAAACCCGTGCGCGGCACCGTGCTGATCGCCAAACAGTTCGCTGCCATCATCAATCTGCGCATTACCGTTGCGATCCAGCGCCAACAACCAAGTATCACCGGCAACCGTGCTGATGCGTTCTTGCTGCCCATCGCCGTTCAAATCAAATTGCACCCCAGCGTCAACGCCAGTGGTCGTGACGCCCGCACCTGACAAATCCAACACCAGCGGATCAGCCGTTTCCACGCTGACCTCCATCACCCGCTGCTGTCCGCTGGCAAAGGTCACGGTCAAACTGGCGGCTTGTTCCTGACGCTGCGCTGACGCGGTCACGATTTCCTCGGTGCGCACAGTTGCAGCAGGCGCGGGTGGCGGCGTTTCTGCCACACGGCGGCGCAACGCCGTTTCTGTTTCTAAATTGAGCGTTTGGCGCAAAATCTGATAATCCAAATCCTGCTCCAAGCGGTTGGCGAGATCATCAAGAATGTCGTCAGCGGTGCGGATAGCAGATGCTGGCGCGGCGGCAGGTGGCGCGGCAGTTACCAACACGGGACGCACTGCGGACGTGGTGGGAAGTGATGACAAGCTGTGAATCGGGAGAGGAGTGAGCATTTTGGAATCCTTGTTTGCCGCTTGTGACTTGGCATCAATAGCGGCGCTGGTGCCTAAAACTTGATCGCTGCCGCCACAATAATTCATGCAAAATCAATCAACATTGTTCCCACGGCAAGCCGTGAAAGCGCCAACCACCAACACTGCTGCGATGATGACATTCGTCGCGCTCGCCCTCAAAACCCTCGTCAACGTGATACACCTCCGTCAGTCCGGCGCGGCGCAACGCCGCTCCCGCATCCAACGACCGCTTG
This sequence comes from Thiocystis violascens, assembly GCA_020721065.1. Taxonomy (GTDB): domain Bacteria; phylum Pseudomonadota; class Gammaproteobacteria; order Chromatiales; family Chromatiaceae; genus Chromatium; species Chromatium violascens_A. The sequence goes on from DYNM01000007.1 coordinate 103,284, forward strand.
CCGCTGCGACAAATCAAAATCACCGGCACCTCCGCGCTGGTCGCAGCACCACCGAGCAGCAATTGGCGGATTTCAGTCACGAAATTGGGATTGATGTCCCAATCTGGCTCATCAATCCACGCCACATGCACCGCACCTTTGGGATGTCCGACAAAGAGAAATTCCATCGCCGAGCGAATATCCACCAAAATAGCCTGTGGATTAGTTTCAAGTAATGCCCACGCTGCTTGTGGCGTCAGGCTGTGCGGCAGCTCATCAGTAGTCATTTTTTCAGCATCGTTTTAAGGTGATAAGACGTTTTATCTTAGAGATTGCATCGTCGCTGTCGCAATCAGGAGCCAACCTCGTGGCGCATTCAGCTCACCTTCTGACCATCCGTATCAACGACTGGCTGGCGCAACAACTCATCCGCCTCATCGCTCGTCTGCCACTGACGCTTAGTCAACGCCTCGGCGCGAGCTGCGGCTGGCTGCTGGCACAGTGGCCGAATCGGCAACGCCGTAATGCTTTGATTAACATCGCGTTATGTCTGCCAGAATTGAGCCGCGAGCAACAATTGGCGCTGTGCGAGCGCAATTTACGCGAATTTGGCACCACTTATTTTGAGATTGCTTATCTCTGGCAGCGTCCGGTTGCGCAAGTGTTGGCGCACATCCGCGAAGTGCGCGGCGCTGAATTGCTCCAACGTCCTGCCGGACAAGGATTGATCGTGCTCTCGCCGCATCTGGGCGCGTGGGAATTGGCGGGGTTGTATTTGGCAGCGCAGGGTGTGACCACGATTTTGTACAAACCACAGCGGTATCTTGATGCCTTGATTCGCACGGCTCGCAGCCGCAGCGGGGCCGAACTTGCGCCGACGACGGGCAAAGGCATTCGGATGCTCGCGCAGACGTTGGAGCGCGGTGGTGCCGTCGGCATCCTGCCTGATCAAGAACCGAAAGCGGATAAAGGCGCGGTATTTGCGCCCTTTTTTGGCGTTCCTGCCTTCACCATGTTGCTGGTCAATCGCCTCGCCCGGCGCAGCGGCGCGGCGGTGATATTCATGTTTGCCGAGCGATTAGAGGATGGCGGGTTTCGCCTGCACTGCCAGCCTGCGCCAGCTGGCATTGATAGCGCCGATGATGTCGAAGCCGCCACCGCGCTCAATCGTGGCATTGAGCACTGCGTGCGCATCTGCCCGGCGCAATATCTGTGGCCATACAAACGCTTCCGCCGCCGTCCGCTGGGCATGGCGAAGCTATACACGGCAACGGCAACTCTGCCGCCACCACATGGGAATCATGCCGGTGACTGACAGCACTTCTGAACCATTGAACCTCAACGCCAGCGTGACAGCGTTGCTGCGCACAGCGCAGTTGTGGCTGCCGCTGTTGACTGTCAGCGGCGCATTCACCATCGCGCTGGTGCTGGCGCTGCAGGCGGGTGATGCGCTGTTGACGGTGACGCTGGTCACGGGCGCGAGCGGTTTAGCGGTGCTGTGGTGGCAACTGCGGCGACGGTTATTGATTCCGTTGGTGCGGCTGGAAACGTCGCTGACCCGAGTCTGTCAGGGTGAGCCGGGCGCGAGTGCGGCGCTGTGTGATCACGGCGTGTTGGCGGGGATTGCCGAGGATATTCGGGCGCTGAATGAAGAACTCACTGATTTATATGAAGATATGGATAATCGCGTAGCGCGGCAGACGATGCGGCTGGCGCAGAAAACGGCTTCGCTGAAAATTCTGTACGACGTGGCGGCAGGGATTCAGCAGGCGGAAAGTGTGGAGGAATTGCTGCTGCGCTTTTTGCGAGTGTTGAAGGAAATGATTAACGGGCGAGCAGCGACGGTGCGGGTGTTGGCTCCGAATGGATCACGGCGGCTGTTGGGTTCAATTGGGCTGGATAACGTGCTGGTGCGTGAGCACGAGATGACGCCGGTGACGCTGTGTTTGTGCGGGATGGTGTTGACGCCGGGCGATATTTTATGCGACCGCGAGCCGCGTTATTGCGCCGAACTTGACGGACGCCGGATGTTGAGCAGTCGTGAGATTGAAGTGGTGACGGTGCCGCTGGAGCATCGCGGCGAACAGCTCGGCGCGTACACCATTTTTGTAGATCGGGCGGGCGTGACGGCTCGTGAAGACATCATGGATTTACTGTTTACCGTTGGCCATCATCTCGGCGTGGCGATTGCCAAACAACGGGCGGATGTGGAAACGCGGCGGCTGTCGATTATTGAAGAGCGCACGTCGCTGGCGCATGAGCTGCACGATTCGCTGGCGCAGACGTTGGCGAGTTTGCGGTTTCAATGTCGGATGTTGAGCGATTCGCTGGGTGAAATGCCGGTGACGGCGGCGGCACACACCGATCTTGCCCGTATCCGCGCCGGGCTGGATGAGGCGCACACCGAGCTACGGGAATTGTTGGCGAGTTTTCGAGCGCCGTTAGATCGACGCGGTTTGGTGCCGGCACTGGCGAAATTGGTGGAGCAATTGGGGCGCGATACCGGAGCGCATGTATTGTTCCAAAATGATTGTCGTCCGTTTGAATTGGCGGCGAGTGTGGAATTACAACTGCTGCGAATCGTGCAAGAGGCGCTGACCAATATCCGTAAACATGCGCAAGCGCAAACAGTGCGGGTTTTGCTGACAATGGAAAAATCTCAATCTCCTCTTGTCATAAAAGAAACGAATGCGGATTTAAAATCTTCAGAACCACGTTGTTTATTGTTAATTGAAGATGATGGTGTTGGATTTAGTGATTCGCCAGCGCCCACGCCTGCTGGTGAACATCTTGGCTTAACGATTATGAATGAACGCGCTCGCCGCATTGGTGCGACAGTGACAATTGAAAGTGAACCGGGTGATGGCACTCGAACTGAAATCATGTTTGCGATTTGTCGGCGTCGTTTGCGCCGGTCGCTGGAGTTACATTAATGCGCGTATTGTTAATTGATGATCACGCTTTATTTCGTTGTGGCTTGCAAGAATTATTAGAGCGACGCGGTTTAGAAGTGATTGCGGTAGGAGATGCCAGCACTGGTTTACAACGGGTGCTTGATACTCACCCGGATGTGATTTTATTGGATATGCGAATGCCGCAAGTGACCGGTTTAGAATTGCTGCGTCAACTTCGCGCTGCCGAGCAACACATGCCAATTGCAATGTTAACGACGAGCGCCGAAGAACGCGATGTGATTGAATCGCTGCGCAGCGGGGCGCAGGGATATTTGCTGAAAGATATGGAACCGGAAGCGTTAATTGCAGCATTAGGGCAAATTGTGCGCGGTCAAACGGTGGTAGCGCCTGAATTGGCAAGTGTCTTAGCACGCGCAGTGCAAGCAAAAGCGCGTGGTGCGCAAACAACGAGCGGCATTGCTGATCTCACGCCGCGTGAGCAAGAAATTCTGTGTCATCTTGCTGAAGGTCAAAGTAATAAAACAATTGCCCGTTGTTTAGGAATTACCGATGGCACCGTCAAGCTGCATGTGAAAGCAATCCTGCGTAAACTTGATATTCATTCACGCGTTGAAGCGGCAGTGATTGCGGTGGAGCGCGGTTTATGTGAACGGTGTTAAATAAAGATATAAAATAAAAAATTTGTTTTATCAATTTACAGCGCAGTTAAAAACATTGTCAGTAAAAAGTGTTATTGCCGAAAATTATTGATCAAAACATTAAAGATCACTGCGCCCTGCTGAATCATTCAGAACATCTTTGCGCAGTTCCTAAAAGTGTTGAAATGTGCTGATTTTATTGGTTTTTATAATGCGTTATTGAATTTTCTTTGAGGATTTTGTAGCTATTTGCAAAAAAACGCTTGACACAACTCCTGAACCTGTGTAATGTATTTGGTACAATGGAAGAAGAAAAAATTTGAAATTAAAAACATTTTTTAATCATATTCAAATGAGTTTTAATAACAACCTTCACATGAAATGTTAAATCACTCAACTGAATAAATTAGCCAAATGTAAACTGAATAAACATTTATTTTGTTTACCACTTCGTTTGTACTTCGAGACATGCGTCAAAGAATATGACTTTAGCAAGTCTTCGGAAAAATCCACATACTCCGCAACTCAAAAAATCTTATTCATTGGCTTAATGAAGATTACTTCAAAGCCTGTCGAATTTTGGAATTCCGCATCAAAATAATTTAACTTGTATTTGCGTGATTGCGCAGAAACAAAAAAATAAACATCGCGTGGAAATAAAGGTACGGTTTTGGATTGGTTCTTACAGAAAATACGGGAAAATTTTTCAAAATTTGTGGTGCCCACGAATGAATTGTTTACTTTTATCATCACGGTAAAGTATCAAAACACAAAAAATTATGCCTCGTAAAATTTAGAGCATTGTTACGCGATCTTGAAAAAGCAAGATTTAAAAATCGTGGTGGAAAATAATGACGATAAATTGGCTCTCACAGTTTTTAGATTTCAGAATAAATAGCACTAAATCACGGCAATTTAACTAAATGGCATTTAATGAACATACATGTTGAATACATTGTCGATGAAAATTTGAATAAAAAATCTGTCGTTATCCCATATTCTGAATGGCAAGAAATCATTGAAGAACTAGATGATATTCGTGCTTATGACATATCCAAACAAGAAGATGATGGCGACCTTATAGATTTTGATCGAGCGGTTGTGGAAATAAAAGCAGGGAACAGTGAAATAAAAATGTAATTAAGGTTTTGATATGCGCGAAGAATACGATTTTAGCAACTCTCGGAAAAATCCATATACGTCACAACTAAAAAAATCAATTACTATTGATTTAGATGAAAATTCAATGAAAGATAGTACTAGATATTTAAAAATTGTCGAATGGTCAGATGAAGATCAATGTTTTGTTGGTCAATGTCCCGGCGTTATCGGTTCATGCTGTCATGGCGATGATGAAATAACTGTTTATACCGAACTTTGTACAATTGTTGATGAATGGTTGGCGTTATGGAAACAAGAGGGTAAACCATTACCGCCACCAACCTATGGTAAAGGTATTGCGCAAAAACTCGCTGATGTTGCCTAGTAAGTTATGTGCGCTAAAAAACAGTGGATAGTGGCAGTAGATTAGTTCTCATAGAGAATATGAGAAAATTCTTCAAAATCTGTGGCTTGTCCTTAGAATTAAAGTGCTTGACACAAAATAGTAAGAAGGTTTAATTTGCATTAAATCGGCAGTCAGATTTTTATGCGTATTGTATTTCGAGCAGACACCCGAGAACCGGCATCAATTTTTAATACAGGTTTCCAACCCAGATTCGCTGGAGGAATTAAAATAACGTCAGGTGGACAAATGACAGGAGGCATTTCCACCAGTAAAGATTTAGGCGTTGCAATTCGTTATGCAGCCGCATACGACGGTTGGGTTTATGTCATGTGGCTAGACGGCGGCATTGACGTACTAGGTTATTTAGCAAAACACAAGCATAAAAACAGTTTTAAGAATGCAATAAGTCAGATGGAGATCGCTGCCGCTAGTGTTGATGGTAAACATATCATTGCCGCACGTCGCTGCCGACAAACAGATAACAACGCAGAAATGTATGGGGAAGTTGTTGCCAATCCAAACTGTGTTGTTAGAGAGCCAGACAAGTCTTTAGGAATTGCTTTTTTTAATAGCAATGTGATCGTCTCTAAAGATTACCACTAAACATTATTCGACAGACGCACTTTTATTAGTACTTCAAGCAGTAGGATAAACCACTTAGTGTTTTATATCTAAAGGATAAAATCCTGTTAATTGTGGCGCTGTCATACTTTGTGTTGTCGACTCAAATATAACCACAAAATAACCGCATCACCACTCCCAGCATGATGCGGTTATCAAACTTCACCCCATCAGCCCCCGCATCTTTTCCGTCGTCGGATTCAACACCACCCCGCGCTCAGTGACGATGGCATCCACCAGCGCCGCCGGCGTCACATCAAACACCGGATTTCGCGCCACGCAGCCCACCGGCGCTAATTGCTGCCCGCTACAGCCCAGCAATTCCGCTGGATCGCGCTCTTCAATTGGAATCTCCGCACCGCTGGCGATGCTCATATCCACCGTCGACGTCGGCGCTGCCACCATCACCTTGATTCCGTGATGCCGCGCCAGCACCGCTAAACCATAAGTGCCGATTTTGTTTGCCACATCGCCATTTGCCGCGATCCGATCCGAGCCGACAATCACCCAGCCCACCGTTCCCGTCGCCATCAAACTCGCTGCCGCGCAGTCCGCCTGCAACGTGACCGGAATCCCGTCGTGCATCAATTCCCACGCTGTCAGCCGCGCTCCTTGCAGCCACGGGCGGGTTTCATCCGCAAACACGCGCCCAATTTTGCCAGCCGCAAACGCGCTGCGTACCACGCCCAGCGCCGTGCCATAACCGCCAGTCGCCAACGCGCCAGCGTTACAATGTGTAATGATGTCAGTCGGTTGCGTTATCAGCGCCGCGCCCAACTCACCGATGCGCCGATTCGCATCCCGATCTTCTTGATGAATCGCCAACGCTTCGTTTAACAACGCGCCAGTCGGATCGCCGTCAGCGAGCTGCGCGATCAACGCCTCCATCCGCCGAATTGCCCAAAACAGATTGACCGCCGTCGGGCGCGATGCTGCGAGCCGGGCTAAATCCGCCGTGATTGCCGTTTTCCAGCCCGCGCCAGCCGTCGCAAACGCAGCGCGTCCGGCTAACACCACGCCATACGCAGCGGCAATTCCAATCGCTGGCGCACCGCGCACGACCATTGCGCGAATCGCCTCGGCGACGGCAGCAGCTTGATCGTAAACGAGAAATTCTGCCCGCTGCGGCAAAATCCGCTGATCGGCGAGATACAAATGCCCGTCGTGCCACAGCGCGGCATCATCGGGCGTGGGAATGGTTGGTGCAGTGGTTTTCATCATTCGCTCCATGTGGCATGTTGCCGCGCATTCTCGCTGATTCCCCGTTATAACCAAAGGACGCACCGATGCAGGCTGAACTCGTCATCTATCCGCAGTGGATACTTCCCGTTGATCGGGACAATCGCCAATTGACTGACCACGCGCTCGCCATCGCCGACGGGCGGATTGTGGCGATTGTGCCGGCAGCGGAAGCGCGGCAGTCGATTCACGCGCAGCAAGTCGTTGAATTACCAGACCATGTGCTGATTCCGGGCTTGGTCAATGCGCACACCCACGCAGCGATGACGCTGTTGCGCGGATTGGCGGACGATTTGCCGTTGATGACGTGGCTGCACGATTACATCTGGCCGACCGAGCAACGCTGGGTGAATCCTGATTTTGTGCGCGACGGGACGCAGTTGGCGGTGCTGGAAATGTTGTGCGGCGGCGTGACTTGCTACAACGACATGTATTTTCATCCCGAAATCACCGCGCAAGTGACCGCAGATGCGGGAATGCGAGCGGTGATTGGCATGATTGTGGTCGATTTCCCGACCGGTTATGCCGCCAACGCTGACGCCTATTTGACGAAAGGGCTGGCGCTTCACGCGGCGTATCGTGACCACCCGCTGCTTCGCGTCGCCTTTGCGCCACATTCGCCTTATGCCGTGTCGGATGCGCCGTTGCAGCGGATTAACGCGCTGGCCGCGCAGCTTGACGTGCCGATTCATCTGCATCTGCATGAAACGCATGATGAAATTGTGCAATCAGAACGCGATCACGGACAGCGCCCGTTTCGCCGTCTTGACCAACTCGGGCTAATCAATTCGCGGCTGCTGGCCATTCACATGACGCAGCTTGATGACGCGGAAATTGCGCGGCTGGCGGAGACCGGTGCGCACGTCGTGCATTGCCCGGAATCCAATCTCAAATTGGCGAGCGGGTTTTGTCCGGTGGAGAAATTGCTGGCAGCGGGCGTGAATGTCGCGCTCGGCACTGACGGCGCAGCCAGCAATAACGATTTGAATTTATTGGGAGAAATGCGCACAGCCGCGCTGCTCGGCAAAGGCGTTGCGGGTTCGGCAACTGCCGTGTCTGCCACTGCTGCGCTGCGAATGGCGACGATCAACGGCGCACGGGCGCTGGGTTTGGCAGATGAAATTGGTTCGCTGGAAGTGGGCAAGTCGGCGGATATTGTTGCGTTGGATTTCAACGATTTACACACGCAGCCGGTCTATCATCCCGGCTCGCAATTGGTTTATGCGGCGAGTCGGCAGCAGGTGCGGCAAGTGTGGATTCGCGGGCAGCAGGTGGTGCGCGATGGTGTGCCGATTTCGTTATCGACGGCAAAGGTGATTGCGGCGGCGCGGGGATGGGGCGAACGAATCGCTGATGGGCAAACGTTGGCAGCGTTGGATTGATCAGCAACTGCCAACGTGAGCAAGTGCTTGTATTCTTAATCGGTTTTTGAGCCACCCGACAGTTTGGCAACATTGGTCAGCATGTTTTGAAACAAATCCCAAGATGCCATCGAGCCGGTGAGATACGGTTGAAAGAGTTTTACTGGATCGTAGCCGTCAACGCCGCTGGTCATGCGCTCCCGCACGTCGTCGAGCAGTTGGCGCTGGAACGCTTCCACATCTGGCAAACCAAAGACTTTGCGGACTTCTTCAGGCGTGATGTCAAACTCAACGGAGACTTTCATGGTGGAAACCACAGGCAAAGGGAATGAAGGGATGAGTCTACGGGATTGAAATGGTCAATCACCAGCATGAGTCAGGAGACGATGATGATGAATGAGACAACGAACGGAACGCGGTTATACGGCGCAGCCGGTGCTGTGGGAGGCAAGTTCTGATGGCGCTGGTGGCATGGTTGGTGAGTCCTTTGGTGTTGACGCTGCTGGGAATGAGCGCCACTGGAGTGTTGATTTGGTTTGCGGGGCCGCTGCTCCACTTTGGTCAATTCGATCCGCTGGCAACGATGGAAGCGCGGCTGCTGGCAATCGTCGCGTTGTTGAGCATCTGGGGCGTGATCGCGTTGATCGGCGTGTGGATGGAGCGCCGTCGCAACGGGCAGATGGTGGAACAACTAGCGACTGATGCTGAGATCGAAGCGGAGGCGAGCGCGGCGGAGCAGCACGCGATACAGGAACGTTTCCGCGCTGCGTTAGCGACTTTGAAGAGCGCAGACGGCAAGCGGCGTCTGGGTGGGCGTTGGGTGTATCAATTGCCTTGGTATTTAATCATCGGTCCGCCCGGCAGCGGCAAAACGACGGCGCTGCAAAACGCCGGGCTGCGGTTTCCGTTGGCGGAGCGCTTGGGACCTGATGCGGTGGCAGGCTGCGGGGGAACGCGGCATTGCGAGTGGTGGTTTACGGATGAGGCGGTTTTGATTGACACGGCAGGGCGCTACACCACACAGGACAGTGATCGGCAGGTGGATCAAGCGGGGTGGCAGAAATTTTTGGCGCTGTTGAAACAATATCGCCCGCGCCGCCCGCTCAATGGCGTGGTGGTGGCAATGAGCGTGGCGGAGTTGTTGCAACAGCCGCAAGTTGACCGCGAGCGGCAAGCGTTGGCGATTCGACAGCGGGTGCAGGAATTGTGTCAGACCTTTCAGGTCGCGCTGCCGGTGTATGTCGTGCTGACAAAAAGCGACTTGGTGGCGGGATTTAGCGAATTTTTCGCGGATTTGGGGCAAGAAGGGCGCGAACAGGTGTGGGGGATGACGTTGCCGCTGGCGCTGGAAGCTGGTGCGCCAGCACCGCTGAGTGTCGTCGGGCTGGAATTGACCCAGCTTCAACAGCGGTTAAACCAGCGTCTGCTCGCTCGGCTTGAACAGGAACGCGAGCCAACTAAGCGCACGTTTTTATTTACTTTTCCCACGCAATTTGCGGCACTCACCAGCGTATTAGAACCATTTTTAACGGACATCTTCACGCCGTCACGGTTTGAGATGCAGCCGTTGTGGCGCGGGGTGTATTTCACCAGCGGCACCCAAACGGGTACGCCGATTGACCGGATTTTGGGCGCGTATGCCGCCAATTTTGGGCTTGGACGCAGTGGCGTGTTGCCGTTCAAAGGAACGGGCAAAAGCTATTTTCTGACGCGGCTGCTGCGTGAGGTGGTGTTCGCAGAAGCCGGATTGGTGGGCATTGATCCGCGTCGGCAACAGCGGCGACGCTGGCAACAGCGCGGTGTGATGGCGGTCATTGCGCTGCTGGGAATCAGCGGCGCTGGCGCGTGGACGACCAGTTACTTGGGCAATCAGGCGCTGATTGCGGAAGTGACGCAGCGGGTGACGATTCTTGAGGGGCATTTGCAGACGATCTCCGCTGATCCGCACGAGTTGCTGGGGACGTTACCGCTGCTGGATGCGGCGCGGACGCTGCCGTTTGGGTACACGCAGCATCAATTGCCGGTGGAGTGGCATTTGGGTTTAGGGCTGTATCAAGGTGAGAAGTTGGGCGAGCCGGCGCAGCGCACTTATCGCCATTTGTTGGAGCGGGTGCTGTTGCCGCGTGTGATGTGGCGGCTCGAAGAGCAGTTACGGCAAGCCAGCGGCAGCGGTACGCCGCAACTGCTGTATGACACGTTGCGGGTGTATTTGCTGTTGGGGAATCTCGCTGCGGGTACGGGTGAGGTTGAGGCGAATATCGCTGCGGTGCGCAGTTGGATTGAACAGGATTGGCAACAGCAGTTGCCGACTGCCACGACGCTGGCGCAACGCGAGGCGCTGCGCGGGCATCTGGCGGCATTGCTGGACTGGCGGGTGCAAGCGGGAGTGCTGGCGCTAAATCAAGCGGTGATTGAGGCGGCGCGAGCGCGGTTGAATCGTGCGCCGTTGACTGAGCGGTTGTATGAACAGCTCAAGCGTGACGGGATTGGTGCGCAATACCGCGATTTCACGATCAGCGCGGCGGCGGGAGAATACGCGCCGGTGGTGTTGGTGCGACGCAGTGGGCGGGCGCTCACGGAGGGAATTCCGGCGCTGTACACGGTCGAAGGGTATTACTTCGGCGTGGTGCCAGCACTGCAACGGTTGCTGGACGCAGCGGCGGCTGACAGTTGGGTGTTGGGAGCGGCGGCGCAGTTGCAGCCGGGTTCAGCAGCGGCGGTGCAGTTGCTGACGGCAGTGCGAGAGCGGTATGTGCGGGATTATGTGACGGTGTGGCAAGCGTTATTGGATGACGTTGCGGTGGTGGCGGGGCGCGATGTGGCGCACACCGCGCAGGTGTTGAATGTGTTGGCAGACCCGGTGACATCACCTTGGCGGCGTTTGTTGGTAGCGGCGGCAGCGCAGACGGAATTGGATAAACCTCCGCAAGTCCCCGTTGCTTCAAATCCCCTCGCCGCAGGTGGGCTGATGAGCCAACTGCCCAATCTCAAATCTCCCCCCAATCTTCTTTTGCCAACAGGAAGCTCTGCGAAAGGTGGGGTAGATGAGCGCACGGTGACGCAGCAGTTCAAGTGGCTGCATGACTTGGTGCGGGCGAATGCGCAGGGGCGCAGCCAGCTCGATCAGGTGCAAACCAGTTTGGGCAAGTTGGAGCTGCATTTGACGGCGGTGGCAGCAGCGCTGACGGCGGGGCGGGCGACGTTGGTGGCGGAGACGACGGCTATTGCGGAGACGAAGGCGTTGGCGCAGCAGTTGCCGCTGCCGGTGCAGAGTGTGGTGGCGACGCTGGCGCAGGATGCGGCGACGTTGACGGCTGGCGGGATGCGTGCCCAGCTCAATCGGTTGTGGACGAGTGAGATTGTGCCGTTTTGTCAGGAGGCGATTAACGACCGTTATCCGTTCGTCAAAGACAGTGCGCGGGAGACGACGCTGTTTGATTTCAGTCAGTTGCTGGGTCCCGGCGGGATGATTGATGCTTTTTTTCAGCAGCATCTCGCGCCATTGGTGAATACCAGTCGGGCGCAGTGGACGTGGACGGAGAAGGGAATTGGGATTCCGCTGGAGGTGCTGGCGCAGTTTCAACGGGCGCAGACGCTGCGGAATACTTTTTTTAGTGGCGAGGGAAAATTACCGGCGGTGCAGTTTAGTTTGCTGCCGCTGCGAATGGATGCGCGGGCGATTCAGTTGTTGCTGGATGTGGAGGGGCAGACGGTGGATTACCGGCAAGGGCCGCCGCGCCGTCAGCAGTTGCTCTGGCCAGCTCCTGAGAGCACCGGGCGAGTGCGGCTGGCGTTCACGGACACGATGGGGATTGGTTCCAGTGTGACGGAGGAGGGCGCGTGGGCGTGGTTTCGCGTGTTGGAACGGTCGGCGCTGAAGCCGACGCAGCAGGCGGAAAAGTTTCAGGTGACTTTTGCGTTGGGTGAATTGTCAGCGCAGTTTGAGTTGCGGGCGGCGAGTGTGCGCAATCCGTTTAATGTGCAGGAATTACGGGCGTTTCGCTGTCCAGAACGGTTGTGAATAATTGAATTGGCAGTTAAAAACACTAGGAGTTACGCAGTTGACCAAAAATAGCTTTAGAATATAGTCGATCCACCGC
>DYNM01000043.1 GCA_020721065.1 Thiocystis violascens
ATTCTTATTGCACTCCAGAGGGTACGTACAATTTTATATGAATTTTACTATATTACTTAACGCGCAACACGTCTATTATTTACAGCTTAATGTGCTGATACCTGATGGTAATCACGCCATTGTGGCAGATAAGAAAAGAGACTGATAAATACAAATGTACATTCAAATAACTTTTCTTTTATCGAAACAGTTGTATCAAGCTCTGCTTGTTTCTGATTATGGCTGACTTCTATACGGTTAGAATCAAAAGAGGCTTTAATACCAAGCATCTCTTTAATGTTTCCAATGGCGGATGTTGGTATCTCAATGAAGTAGCTACCAGCGGCTGTGTCTAACATCTTCACATGCTTAAAAACATAATGCTGTTTTGCATCCATTGTTCCCTTATACAGGTATCCTCTGTTCAGTAAATCAAGCTCAAAAAACAATTGCGCGTTTTTATCCTGCCACCAGGTCTGAGATGATGCAAATTCAAACAATATCTCATCAAACCATTTTATGTCTGAATATAATGCAGCATAGATAATCGCGCCGAGAATCTCTTCATTCGGACTCGTCCCTTTTTTCATGTATTCAACGTAGCAATGATCGGACACCTCTGCTTTTGACAGTATGAAACTCACAAAGCGGTCGAACAATCCGCGATAACTTTCAATATGATTACTGTCGAGATATCGCGCCGTCATAAACAAAGCACGCAAACTGTACAGAACCATTTCCGCTAAGACAAAGCGGCATCCATTCCGGTTATCCTCATAACTCACTTCATTGGTTTTTATTACAAATTCATCTTCACTATAAGGTATTTCAGAGGCAACCGTCTCAATACCATATTCGAGTTTATATTTTTCCATGCCAATATTATTGGTAAAGGTGAATGGATAAACAAATATTACATGCGAATTTGCTCTACACAGTTTGGCGATGCCGGTCTTGAATGAATCAAGTGTTTCACCAGGCAATGGCCAGATGTATTCAGCATAAGAATTAATACCTTCTTGGTTCATAAATTCAGTCAACGATACATAATCACTGAAATTCTGTACTCTGTTGGTTTTTTTCATTGCAGTATCGTCTAAGGTCTGCACGGGTATTTCCCAACCTGCGGTAATACCGGCGTCATGGAATAGTTTTGCTATTTTCTTAAGACGATCAAAATGTTTTCTGCTGGTGCCTGTAAAGATATGTGTTGGAAAACCGTATTTTTTCTTACAGTCGGCAATAAAACTGGCAACCTCCAAGTCCTCAGAGAATAGTCCGAAATTCGGGTTTACAATGCCCAAATATTGGATACTATTTTTGGCAACCTCCAGAATGTCTGATTTGGTTCTTTCCAGGCTTAATTTCACCAGCTTGCTTTCTTTAGCAGTGAGGTTGTCGGTGCTTGCACAACAGTACAAGCAAGAAAAAGGACAATTTCTCGATGTTTCCAAATCTACGGCAATATAGCCTTTGCTACTGTCAAAAAACTTGGAAGAAAATGGAGATGGCACCTCATCAAGGCTGGTGAGCCGCTCTTCATTCCGAGTCATCATGAGGGTATCGCCGCGATAGAAACACACGCCTTTGAGTCTGCTATAGTCGGCATTTTCATTCATCAGTTCTTTCAGATAGTTTCTGAAAACCTTTTCGCCCGCCCCATTGCAAATAATCAGATGAGGGTATTTTGCAGAGAGATATTTTTTTCCTTGCCAAGACACCTGAGGCCCGCCAAGAATAATTTTGCTGTTCGGTTTTTTATCAAGAAAACGGTAAAGCGCCTGTTTGATCAGCCCCGTATTCCATACATAACAACTGATCGCATAGATATCTGCATGTTTTTCTAACATATCAGCTTCTAGTTGCTCAGGAGAGATATGAACGGAGTTTCTATAAGAATCAAAACTCCAATAGGCATCAATTTCTGGATCAAGACAAGCATAACCAGCCAAGTAAGGCAGGATTAAATTGTATCTAGCAGTCAAATCAACTTCCAAGGACATAAACAATACATTTTTCTTTTTCATGACAATCCCTCTTTTTTGTCTACTCACTCACCTTACGCACGGTTAACTCAACCACCCCCACTTGTTAAGGAGGGGCGAAAGAAAGGTTGTCAGTCCCCCGCCTTACCAAGGAGGGGCTAGGGGTGGTGGTCAGTCCCCCGCCTTAACAAGGAGGGGCTAGGGGTGGTGGTGCGTAAGGTGAATACTCAAATTAACGATAAATATCCACAAACACGCTATTATCCAGTCTTGACCAGGCAAAAGCCGTGTTGGTTTTAATAAAACCGAGCGCATTCACTGGCGCAACCAGGAGTTTCTCCAGGACCGCCATGCCTTCTTCAACTTCTATTGAAGCCAAGCCTTGTTTCGCCAGGTGTTCTCGGTATGGTGCTGAAGCCACAATGCCAACACTGCCCCAATATCCCCAATTCATGACTTTGACGGGATAATTGGCAGTGCCTGCAAAGTGTTTGGCAAACGCATCGGCAAACGCGCAGCCTGCTGCGTAGTTGCTTTGCCCGGCGGCTTTGGTAAAGGATTGCATGGCCGAAAAAAACAGCATGAAATCCAGCGGCTCTTGCGCAAATACCTGCGCCAGATTGACAGTGCCGGCCACTTTGGGCGCAAGCGCGGCGCGGAATGTTGCTTCGGTCATGTTCATCAGGCTTTTGTCCGCCAGGACCAGGGCCGAATGCACCACGCCGTTGATGCGCGGATATTGTGCTTTGATGCGGGCATAGGCGGCTTGTAGCGCCGCCAGATCGCTGATGTCGGCGGCGATATACACTGGCGGCGGCGCGCCGGCCTGGTCAATTTTCGCGGTGAGGTCCGCGTCTTGTGCTCTGCGCCCCAGCCAAATAATCTGTGCCTGGTAACGGTGAATCATGTACTGGCTCCAAGCCGCACCCAGGCCGCCCGCGCCGCCAATCACGACATACACGCCGTGTTTTTGGTACAGCGAGGCCTTGGGCGCGAAGTCTTGTACCGGTGACAGGACTTCTTGATACCACTGGTCTTTGCGGTAAATCAGCGCATCGCCGGCGGAATCGAACGGCAGGCTGAACAGCGTGGAGAGTTCGATGGCCGTTTCACTTTCCACTAAGCGCACACGCCAGTTGAGATATTCTTTGGCCATTGAACCAACCAGGCCGTGAATCGCAGCATCATTGACACCGCTGGTCAGCAGTGTCCAGTTCAAGGTTTTCTCTGCGTAGCCCAGCGCCAGCAGGGCTTTGATGCACTTGAATAGCCACAGCACGCCGGTTTCCTGTTGCGCATTTACCTGCTGTATTTCAAAGGGTTGCGCACTGTTAAGCCAGAGGAGGTGATGGATGTCCGGCAGGCTGGATAAACGTTGCGCAAGGCTTTCCGGCGTCTCTTCCGCCGTCCGCTCCAACATCTCTGCGTGCGGATAGCGTTGCAACACTTCTTCTTTGGCGGATGCGCTGCCGCCCAGCACCACGAGGGTTTCGCCTTTGGCGGGCGGCCTTTCACTCAGGATGGGCACAAACGGTTTTTCCTGGGGCAGCAACAGCCTGGCCTCAACGTTGTCTAAACCTGACAGGTTTTGAAAACCTGTCAGGTTTTCGGTTGCGGTTTTCAGCCGGCGCGTGGCAAAGCCGAAGATGCGCACGCAAATGTCGCCGTGGGTGTCGCACAGATCAAGGTCAAATTTTTTCACGCCAGCCACGTCAGACGCCAGCCGCACCCACGCCCACATATCCGCTACGCAGGCGGCAAAGATTTCCACTCGGTCTATGCTGAAAGGCAGTTCGGTTTCAGGCTGCGATGAAGTTGCTGTTAGCCCCACGCAGGCTTGCAGCGCAGAGTCTAACATGCCGGGATGTAGCACGAATTCATCGTCGATGGCGAGATGCAGTTTGGCCAGCACTTGGGCTTCGCCGAGGTAAAGCGTGTCAATGCCCCGGAAACTCGCGCCGTAGTGCAAACCGGCGTTGGCAAACAGCGCATAGCATTCCTCGCCTGACAAAGTGCGCACCGCGCAGGCGGCTTGCACCGCAGCCAGATCAAGCGCGGGAAGGTCTGCCGGCGCTTCCAAGCGGGCACTGCCCTGGCTGTGTACGGTGAGATCGCCATTCAGCTCGATTTGCGTGTAAATGTCGTAAGCAATATTGCCGGACGCTTCAGGATACAGGCCGATATGCACCGTCACCGGCGCGGCATCCACCATGATGGGTTGCGCCCAAACCAGGTGTTCCAACACGATAACGCCAGGCTGACCTTCGGCGGCGGCCAGATGCACTGCGGCGTGCGCCATTTCCAGATACGCCGTACCGGGCAGCACTGCGCGGCCTTGCACCTGGTGTTCGGCAAGGAACCATTCGCTACCGTCAAAGGTTGAACTGAAGCGCTGTTCTGCCAGGGTTGAAGTATTGTGGTGCAACAACGAGTGTAATTTCAAAATGGTGGATGACGCTACGCTTATCCGCCCGACTTCCGCGACTGCTATCGGATAGCGTTCTTTGGCGAACGGATAGCCGGGCAGATGCACCGCCAGCGGCGCGTCCAGACCGTACCAGCGGCTTAAGGGAATGGCATAGCCCTGGCAATAGAATTCTGCCAGGGCATAGGCGACTTCTTGTGCGCTGGATGTGCGGTTTGTCAGCAACTCATTGATTTGCCAACGGATTAAATCCTGGCCGGTGAACTCCGCGCGCACCTTGCCGGAGAAAATCTTCGGCAATTTTTCGTCGTTTTGCAGTTGTTGTAGCACCATCACCGCATCTTCCACATCCTGTACCACCAGCGCGTAGCGGTATTGGAAATGCTGCCGCCGTTCCGCCAGGGTCATTGCCACACTTGCCATCTCGATGTGATCCGGCTGATTTTTCTGCAAAAACGCCAGCAGTGCCGCAACCTTTTCCTGTAACGCCTGTTTAGTCGCGGCGGACAGCAACAGCGGATGGAAACCAGGGTCAAGCGGCGCAGCGGCCTGGGCGGCATACCCTGCCACCACCAGGTGCGCATTGGTGCCGCTGACGCCAAACGCGCTGACCGCGCCCAAACGCGCGTCACCGGTCCAGGCGCGGCGCGTTGTGTTGACATAAAACGGTGACTCCGCCCAGTTGATGTAAGCATTCTCCTGCTGGCAATGCAGGCTGGCGGGAATCGTCCAGTGCTGCTGCGCCAGCACCAGATTCACCAGGCTGAGTAAGCCGGAAGCGGCAAAGGTGTGGCCAAAATTGGTTTTGGAAGACGTCAGTGCGCAATAGTCGGTTTTGTCCGTATAACCTTTGAAGGTGTCGTAGAGCGCATTGATTTCCACCGGATCGCCGAGTTTGGTGGCGGTGCCGTGGGTGACGATGTAGCCGATGTGTTCCGGGTTGATCGCGTAGGTGTCGTATACCGATTTGAGTAACTTGGCTTGCGCTTTGCCATTGGGCATGGTGATGCTGTTGGTCTTGCCGTCGTAATTGATCGCGCTACCCTGGATCACCGCGTAGATTGGGTCATGATCGCGTTGCGCGTCGCTCAGGCGCTTGAACACCAGCGCCACCACCGCTTCGCCTGGGGTCATGCCGTCGGCGCGGCGGTCAAAGGCAAAACAATGCCCGCTGGGCGAGAGCATGCCGGTCTCGTGAATTTCAACAAAAGTTTTTGCCAACAGCATCAGATTGACGCCCGCTACGACGGCGGTGTCGCATTCACCGGCGCGTAGCGATAAACACGCCTGATGCGCAGCCACCAAACCGGACGAGCAGGCGGTATTGAGCGCCATCACCGGGCCATCAAAATTGAGGACATACGCCAGGCGAGCGGCGAGAATGCCGTCGTGTTCCGCGCCCAGGCTTTTATCTTCCGCGCGGGCCAAGAAATCGCCGCGTTCCACGCCGACAAACATGCCCATCGTGTGGTTTTGAATTTGCGCCGGGCCATACCCCGCATCTTCCAAGGCATTCCAGGCTTCCTGCAACAGCAAACGCTGGCGCGGGTCTAACGAGCGGGCTTCGCGCGGCGACATTTCAAAAAACAGCGGATCAAAGTCATCAATCTCCGGCAACAAACCGCAGCGCCAGGCCATTTTGCCCGCGGTATCGCCATACTGTTTGCGCCAATCAAACCGCGCCGGCGGAATCTCGCGCACCGCTTCTTCGCCATTCAGCAGGATGTGCCAGAATTCTTCAAGATTGTGCGCGCCGGGGAAGCGCCCGCTCATGCCGATGATGGCGATGGGTTCGGCGTGGGGGGCAGGTGGCGGCGTTGGAAAGACGGATGGCGCTACACTTATCCGCCCTACGGTTGGCGGTAAACCCACCAGGTTTCTGGCGGGTGCGGTCTCTTGGCGGTAAAAACGCTCCACCAGCGGCAGGTGTTTGGTTTGAAAATATTCGACCAGCGCGGCGATGGTGGAATAACCAAAGAAAATCGCGGGCGTGATTTCAATGCCGTAGAAGTAGCCCAACGCGCTGGCAAATTCGGCTAAACTAATGGAATCAAAGCCAAATTCCGCGAGGTTTTCGTGCGTTGCCACGTCCTTGGTGGCAATGTTCAGCAGTGTGCTGATCTGCTGTTTCAAGTCATATTCCAGGCATTGTGCCAGGCTTAAGCCTTTGAGTTCCGGGCGGCGCGCGGCGTGTGAACCCAGCGGGTTTTCAAAACCTGCCAGGTTTTGGGGTGTGGTGGCGGATACACTGCGCTTAATCCGCCCTACGTCGCCGGCCAATACCAACGGCAGGCGCACGGCATCTTGCGCCAACACTTGCTCCAACAGCGCCATGCCTTCCTCGCTTTGCAAGGTACGCAAGCCGCTGGATTGCAGATAAAGTTGGGTATTGTCTGCCGAGTTGAAGCCCATGCCACCGTCTTGCCACAACGGCCAGAGTACCGCGTAGTGCGGCGTGTTGCCGGCGCGGTTTTGATAGGCAGCGAACGCCATGAGGAAACGGTTGGCCAGCGCATAATCGCACGAGCCGAAATCGCCCAGTACCGCCGAAGCCGAAGCAAAATAGCAGACAAACTCTAGGCGTTCTGCGGCAAACAGGCGCTCTAAAACCAGCGTACCGGCAACTTTCGGCTGCAACACCTGGTTAAACTGCGCGATGTCAGTCTCCAGCACACTGCCCGCGCTGGCGTCCACCCCCGCCACATGCAGCACGCCATTGATCTTGGCAAACGCCGCGTGTGTTCTGATCTCGGCCAAACCTTGCCGCATCGCTACCTCATCTGCGACATCGGCTTGCAGATACACCGCATGGCCGCCGGCTTGTTGCAACTCGGCCAATAACGTGCGCTTGGCGGCATCTAACGACGAGCGCCCGGAGAGAATCAGCCTGGCCTGATATTGTTGCGCTAAATAACGCGCCAGCACAGCGCCCAAACCGCCACAGCCGCCAGAAATAAAATAAACGCCGCCACGTTTGAAACGGCTGGCAGCCGGTTGCAGAGGTGTTTCGCGGATGCGCAACACCGCGCGCTGGCCGCCTTGATAGCGGCAACTTTCCAGTGTGGCGCTACGCAATGCTTGCCAGAGAGTATGTACTAACTCCGCCAACGGCGCTTCGCCCTCTTGATACAGCGCCGCGCACTGGAGTTTGGGTAGCGCCAGTTTCAGCGAACGCGCTAAACCAATCCAGGCTTCGGCGTAGCAACGCTCAAGCGTTTCCGGCAAGCGTGCCGCCAATACCACGCGCAGGCTGGTTAAGCCTGCCGCAGCAAGCGCTTGCAGCAGAGACACCAGCGGCGCGTAGTCGCGCGCATCCTGCGCATCGGCCAGATACACCAGCGCATCCAGGTTGCCGGTTTGCGCCAGCGCTTGCCGATAGCTTTGCACGTCAATGGCACATAAAACATCGCTTGCCGGTGCGGTTTGCTCTGGCGCAATGAAAAACAACCGCAAATGCGGCGCACACTGCGCAAACGCCTGGCGCAACGGCGGAATCACCGTAGCGTTGCTGACCACGCAAGCCAGGGTGTTGATGCGCCGCGTGGCGTCAGTGGAAATCGCCGCGTCCGCCCAATATTCTTCAAGGGTCATCAGCGGACTGGGCCGCGCATGCTCCGCGTTACCGCGCCCAATGGTGGATACGTTGCGCTGACTCCGCCCGACCTCATTGGTCTCACCGGCGGCTTCGACCCAATAACGCTGTTGCGCAAACGGATACGTTGGCAAAGACAGCATGGTGTAACCCGCGCCCTGGAATAAGCGCTCGAAATTTAGCGCATATCCCTGGATGTAAAGATCGGCGATGGTAGCCAGCAATTCCAGGTAGTGGCTGCCGCTGGCGTGTAAACTGTCTTCAATACATTGATTGCCATAGTTTTTCAGGGAGGGCTGCGTGTGTTGCTCGCCGTCGTTGAGCGCTGCGCTATATACCTGGGGCGCTTTGCCGCTGTTCAGCCAGGTTTCCAGCGCGCCACTCAAGTCGTCCAGCGTGCCAAACACACACGCCATGCGGTGTTTGAAATGCCGGCGCCCCAACAGCAAAGTGCGGCTTAAGTTGCCGCAATCGGTCTCTGGGTGGTGCCGGCAGAAGGCCAGCAATTGTTCAACTTGTTGGCGCACCTGCGCATCGCTACGCGCCGACAGCGCCAGCAGATACGCTGGTTTGGCAGGCGGACGCGCTGCGCGCGCCGGCGCGTCTTGCAGCACGATATGCGCGTTAGTGCCGCTCGCGCCAAACGAACTCACTGCCGCCAAACGCGGCATGCCGTCCGGCACGTCCCAGTCTTTGAGTGCGGTATTGACGTAAAACGGGCTGTCTGCCAAATCAATGTTGGGATTGCAGTGCTGGAAGTGTAGCGATGCCGGAATCTGACGATGGCGCATTGCCAGTAGCACCTTGATCACGCCCGCCACCCCAGCGGCCAATTGCGCATGGCCGATGTTGGTTTTGATGCTGCCCAGTGCGCAATATTGCTTTTTAGCGGTGTCATGCCGGAAGGCATTTTTTAGCGCGTTGACTTCGATGGGATCGCCTAAAATCGTGCCCGTCCCGTGCGCTTCCACCAGCGTGATCTGCTCAGGCTTGATTTGGAAGCGGTCATAAATCTCACGCTCCAGGCGCGCTTGCGATTTGGCGCTGGGCGCAGTGATACCGTTGGTCGCGCCGTCCTGGTTGAGGCCGATGCCGCGAATCACGCCGTGGATCGGATCACCGTCCGCCATCGACGCAGCCAACGGCTTGAGCATCAACACGCCCACGCCTTCGCCAGGCGCAAAGCCATCGGCGCGGCTGTCAAAGGTGTGGCAGCGTCCTGTCGGCGACAGCATGCCGGCGGTGTTCGCCAGCACATACAAATCAGGCGTGACATTGAGAAACACCCCGCCGGCCAGCGCCACTTCACAATCACCTTGCCACAACGCCTGGCAAGCCAGGTGGATCGCTACCAGCGAACTAGAGCAGGCGGTATCCACCGCCAGCGCCGGGCCTTGCAAATCCAGGAAATAGGCGATGCGCGCCGGGATAATCGAACTCAGATTGCCCCAAAACGCCTGCGCCGGCACCTCTTGCGGGAAAAGCTGGCGATAGTCGCTTTGTGCGCAGCCCACATACACACCGCAGCGTTGCCCTTCAATGCGCGTACCGGCATACCCGGCATCTTCCAGCGCTTTCCAGGCTTCTTGTAGGAACAGGCGTTGTTGCGGATCCATGTAAGTGGCTTCACTGCCGGAAATGTTGAAAAACAGCGCGTCGAACTGGTCAATGTTCTGCAAGAAGCCGCCGTCACGGCTGATATTGTCAACTTCTGCGGCGACATCCCAGCGCGTGATAGGGGTGACGAGATCATCGCCGTTGGCAAGATGTTGCCATAACGCCTCCGGTGAATCGGAGTGCGGAAAACGCCCGCTCATGCCGATGATGGCGATGGAAGCATTTTGATTCTCGTTTCCACCGTCCCGGTGGGAATGCGTATTTTCTGGTGCCCACCCGCCGCGTGAGAACACGGTATCACCGCGCTGCGGTGCAGCTTTGAGATGCCCCGCAGCGCGGGGTGACTGCATTTCCACGCGGCGCGTGGGAACGAGAGAAGCCAAACTATCCTGATGCGCCGCCAAAAGATGTGCGGCCAGGCGGTTGACTGAGGCGTAGTCAAAAATCACCGTGGTGTCCAACTTGAGCGCCAACGCTTGATTGAGCCGATCGACAAACAGCACGCCGGTAATTGAATCCACGCCGTAATCAGAAAATGCTGCGTCCTGGTCAATCCGCGCCGCCTCGATTTTCAGAGCGCCGGAAAGCTGGTCACAGATGGTTTGTTTAACTTGATGTTCCAAATCCGCGTAGGAGGCGCCGACACCAGGAAGCGCATCATTTACCGCGATTGGTGCGCTATTGTCCTGGCCGTGCATGGTTTGGCGTCGCGCCGACGCCAAAAGAACGTTTTCCGCCACGATAATTTGCAAGCCAAAGGCGTGTTGCGCCTGCGCCGGAAAAGCGATATTGGCAAAATTCAGCCGCGCCAAGACCTGTTGCCAGGTTTCCGGGGCCAGCGCCGGCGAGCCGGGAATGCGCAATGGCGCATCTTCAAATAGCCACCAGCCTTCCAACAAGCCAAACGTCAGGTGCAAAAACAACGAGTTTTGCGCCAATTCATGCAACAACAACACGCCGTGCGGTTTGAGCAACGCCTGAGCATTGCGCAGGGTCTGCTCAATATTGCGCGTGGCATGCAGCACATTGGTGGCAATCACCACATCATACGCCCCGGCTTCGATGCCGCTTTGCTGTTCCACCGGCAACGCAGCATTGAAAATATGGTAACGCAAGAACGGATTGTCTTTGCCATAGTTGGCTTCAGCGTGCATCAGGAAGGCTTTGGACAAATCGGTATAGCAATATTCCTGAATCTGCTGTTTGTGCGCCGCGCTCAGGCGTTTGAAAATGATCGCGCTGGTGCCGCCAGTGCCCGCGCCGATTTCAAACAAGCGGACGGTCGCGCCGGGGTCTTGGTGCTGGCGCAGCTCAATATAAGCGGCCACCAGATCAGCGAGAATATGATTGAAATAATCGGCCAACGCATTGTTTTTATAAATGTTCTCCACCATAGCCATTGACGAGTTGGGGAACATCACATCGGTCGCCGGGGTTTTACCGGTCAAAATCGCCGGCAACACGCGCAACATAGCCTCCGCCAAGGCAATCCGCGCCTGCATGGGCACTGCTGCCGCGCTGGCCTTATAGCGGTCCCAATGTTGCCACACGCGGTCAACGTCAAGTGCCTGTTCCGTTTGGGCAAACACCGTGCGCGTGGTATGCAGCCATTGGCGATACTGCGGCGCCATCGCCGCTTCGTCTATGGTTGCCAGTTGCGCCTGCATGAGCGGACCCAGCAGCGCATCCAACGCCTCGGCTTGCGCCACATACCCGGCAACTGCGGTAGTATCGTGCGGCGCGAGGCGCTGCAACAATTGCGGCACGTCTACCGCCGCCGGGGCGGCTTGGTAGGGTGGGCAACATTGTTGCGTTGCCCACCATTGCGCTGGCGTATCTGCCAGCCAATAGCGCTCTTTAGCAAACGGATATGTCGGCAAACTGGCGCGCCGGGGTTTGGCGTCTGCGTACAAGCTGTGCCACTCCAGGGCTAACCCTTTGACCCAAACTTCCAATACCTTGTGGTATTTGCCGCTCGCCAGCCAGGCTTGCGCCAGGCTATGCCAATCATCATCCGATTCAAATAGCGTCAGGGCGTTTTTATGGGTTTTAATATTGCCCCGGTAAATCCCGTCTTCCCTGCCGTCCAGGAAAGTTTGTAGCTTGCCGCGCACGTCTTCCAACGAACCGGCTTGAAACGCCAAACGTTCTTCCAGCGCCTCGCGCCCGACTTGCAGGGTATAAAGCAATTCATTGAGATCAGGTGTGTGGGTGTGCAGAAACGCCAGGAAATTTCGCGCATACACTTGTAAACGTTCGGTATTTTTCGCCGACAGCACAAACAGCGGCAACGCCGGAACATTTTGCTCAACCCGCTCTGGGCATTCTTCAAGGATAAGATGCGCGTTGGCGCCACCCGCGCCGAAAGAAGAAATGCCGGCGCGGCGGGGGGAGTTTTGTTTAGGCCAGGTGGCTAAAGTGTGCTGCACCATGAACGGCGTGTTAGAAAAATTGATTTCCGGGTTGGGTTGTTGCGCGTGTAGCGATGGCACGAGTTGCTGATGCTGGAATTGCAATAGAATTTTGCTCACACCGGCGATACCTGCCGCGCTTTCGCAGTGGCCGATGTTACTTTTGACTGAACCGATGGCGCAGAACTGAGTATCGCTGGTGTGTTCCGCAAAGGCTTTGCTCAAGCCGGCAATTTCAATCG
>DYNM01000025.1 GCA_020721065.1 Thiocystis violascens
CAACCGGCTCGCCGCCACCAGCACCGCGCCACCACCCGCCGCCGTTCACACTGCGCTGCCGCCAATGACCCGCGCAGCGCCGCAACCCGCCGCTGCACCTGCGCCCAAACCTGCGTCACTGTCCGAGCTGGCGCTGGAACTGTCATTTGATCCGCATCTTGACCCACCGCTGACCGCGCTGGAACCGGTGTTTCCACTGCCAGAACTGGCGCTGCCGCCAGCCAGCAGCTTGACCAACACTGACACCGCCGCGCCGCGTATTCCTACGTTGATTTATGGACGCGCCATTCAACGTCATGCGGGTTTATTGATTGAAGCAGAATTGCGCATTCACGGCAGCGGCGAACCCAATACTGAAATTGACTTATTTGGACAGCGTTATTTCATTGGCGCAGGTGGACGTTTTCAATTGTTGATTCAAGTTGATGATCCCGCACTATTAACGCAAGCCTTATTACAACATCCCCCGCCAGAACTCAGCAGATTGCGTCCAGAATAACCGCGCAATTATCGGGTTAAATAAAATCGCAGTTGCGGTTATCATTACGCATCATCTGTTTTAGGATAGTCACACAATGCACATCATCTTGGTGAGCGCCGAATGCGCACCGGTTGCTAAAGCGGGCGGACTTGGTGATTTTGTACAGGGACTGGCGCGAGAATTAAGCAACTGTGGCGAAACCGTCGAGATTATGCTGCCGTATTATGACGTTTTGCGCACAACCGAATTGCACGATCTACACGAAATCTGCGCCGACTTGCGCGTCCCTTTTAATCAACATCATTTCACTTGTCGCGTCTTCAATGCCACCTTAACTGGCGTCAATTGTGTATTGTTTGATCCGCAATCACCGCAAGGCTTTTTTCAACGTGGGCGCATTTACGGCGAAACCGATGATGCCGTCCGTTTTGCTTTTTTTGCCAGGGCAGTGTTGGAATTCATTTTACATTCTGAACGCCAGCCAGATATTTTACATTGCAATGATTGGCATACCGGCTTAATTCCGGTGCTGTTATATGAAATTTATCAAGCCTTGGGAATGAACCGCACTCGTGTCTGTTATAGCTTGCACAATCTTGGTTATCAAGGACAAGTGAATGCAGAGCTTTTGCAGCAAGTGGGTTTAGAACCGCGCCGCTTATTACAAGCAGATCGACTGCGTGATCCGCACGACGAACGACAAGCTAATTTATTGCAGGGCGGCATTGTGTATTCTAATTTTGTGAATACGGTATCACCGCGTTATGCTTGGGAAATTCAACACACTGAGCAAGGAATGGGATTGCAGCCGCTATTCAAAACTCATGCGCATAAATTCGGCGGCATCTTAAATGGTATTGATGATGAAATTTGGAATCCAGACTGCGATCCGCTGGTGCCACAGCCGTTTAATATCAATACGTTACCACATAAAGCATTCAGTCGGCAGGCGCTGCGCACGCAGTTAGGATTACAAACAGACCGTAAACCCATTATTGCAATTGTGAGCCGTCTTGATCACCAAAAAGGCGTGGCGTTAATGGCGCATGGTATTCGCACGGCTTTGGCAAATAATAGTCAAGTGGTGTTGCTTGGCACTGCGCTTGATCCGGCAATTGCGGCGCAGTTTGCGCAATTAAAACAGGAAACACGCACTAATCCCGACTGTCATTTAGAATTAGGTTATAACGAGCAGTTAGCGCATTTGATTTATGCGGGCGCGGATATGATTTTAATTCCAAGCCTGTATGAACCGTGCGGTTTAACCCAAATGATTGCGATGAAATACGGTGTGGTGCCGGTGGTGCGGCGCGTGGGCGGCTTGGCAGATACGGTGTTTGATGCCAATTATTCTGAGCAGCCTTTTGAATTGCGCAATGGTTATGTATTTGATGAACTCAGCGCCGCCGGTTTGGACAGTGCGTTATTACGCGCCATTGGTTTATGGCACGCTTATCCAGAGTATTTTCGCCAGTTGCGCGTCAATGGAATGGCGTATGATTTCTCTTGGCGGCAACCGGCGCAGCAGTATTTAGACATCTATCGGCAATTGGCGACGACAGTTTGAGGTTCAACGCAATAGATGTTATCCATTTCTAGTAAAGCGCGAATGCTGTGGCGTGCGCTATCACCGACATCAGAAAACTCAATCCCTAAATTCCATTGGTTGTTGGTTGCGGGTGAAATCCAACTCACTGCGCCCATCACTTGAATACCTTGTTGACAGTCTGGAACGTGCATTTCAATTAACACAGTTGTTTGTAAGGGCAGGGCGCGTTTACTTTGCACTTGTAGCCCGGTTTCGCTCAAATCTTGCCCTAACACTTGTTCAATTCCTAAAACTGGAATTTTTGGAATCAATGGTAATAATTGCACCTGCCCTTCCCATAATTTACGCGCCGCATGTCGCCGTTCATCAGGTGGCTGTTTGGGCATCAGTTGTTCCTCTGGTGGTGTTATTTATATGGATATCGTGGCATCAATTCACTGTTAAAACAGGTATGTATTATGATTCATAGTGCGCCCCGTCATTCTGACCCGCCGAGTATTATGGGTATTCTTAATTGCACGCCCGACAGCTTTTCTGATGGTGGGCGTTATCTTGCGCATGAGGCGGCGGTGGCGCACGGGTTGGCGATGTGTGGGCAAGGGGCGGATGTGATTGACGTTGGTGGTGAATCAACTCGCCCCGGTGCAGAGCCAGTGCCAGCCGCTGTGCAGGAGCAGCGGGTGGTGCCGGTGCTGCGGCAGTTGCGGGAACGGATTCCAGCGCGGGTGGCGTTGAGCATTGACACGACCTCGGCGCAGGTGGCGGCGGCGGCGTTGGCGGCGGGAGCAAATTGGATCAATGACACCTCCGCCGGGAGTGATGATCCAGAGATGTTGCCGCTGGCTGCCGCGCATGGCGTGCCCATCGTGTTGATGCACCGCCAAGGTCAGCCGCGTGATATGCAGATACATCCACAATACGACAACGTGGTTTCTGAGGTCTGTGTACATTTGACTGCTCGCGTGACCGCAGCACTGGTCGCTGGCGTTGATCCGCGCCAGATTGTGCTCGATCCGGGGCTGGGATTTGGCAAACGTTTTGAGCATAACTGGGCATTGTTGGCGGGACTCTCAGAACTGGTGGCACTGGGATTTCCGGTCGTACTCGGTGCGAGTCGCAAACGATTTTTGGCGGCGCTGGGTGACGATGCCGCGCCAGCCACTTTGCTATCTGCCACTTGCGCGACTACCGCGCTGGGCGTTGCCGCCGGCGTTACCGTGCTGCGCGTTCACGACGTCGCAGCTAATCGCCACGCCGCCGCCGTCGCGTGGGCAGTGCGCCAAAGCCAGATAACAACCGCTAAACCGGAATTGCCACCACGCCAGCGGTGAGTAACGGCGTGACCTCGGCTGCGGGTAGCGGATGAGAAAAGAGATAACCTTGTGCTACAAAACAGCGGTGATTGATTAAAAACTGGCGCTGCGCTTGAGTTTCTACGCCTTCCGCGATGATGTGCAGCCCCAAATTCGCTCCCAAGCCGATGATGGCTTTGACGATGGTCACGCTCTGCGTCGGCACCGCTCCCGGCGCAATATCCGCCGCCGTAATATCAGCCAAAAATGAGCGATCAATTTTGAGCGCCTGCATCGGCAAACGGTTGAGATAACTCAGCGAGGCGTAGCCAGTGCCAAAATCATCCAATGACAGTGCAAACCCCAATTCGCGCAGCCGTGACAAAATCTGCACCGCTTGCTCAATTGAGTGCATCGCCGCACTTTCAGTAACCTCAAACTCCAAATCAGCACTGCTCACTGCGTATTCCGCAATCACCTGTTGAATGTGAGTAATTAAATACTCCTGATACAGTTCATTAGCGGACAAATTCACCGCCACCGGCACCAGTGGCACTCCATCCTGCCGCCAGCACCGAATTTGTTGACATGCCAGTCGCAACACAATCGGTCCGACCTGTGCCACCAAGCCGGTCGCTTCCGCCATCGGAATAAAGCGCCCCGGCGGCACCAATCCCCACTCAGGATGATTCCAGCGCACCAACGCTTCCAAACTCAACACCGCGCCGGTCGCCATATCGACGCGAGGTTGATAATGCAATACCAACTCATCGCGCTCGAACGCCAGCCGCAGCGCCTGCTCCAACTGAAACTGCTCCAACAACTGTTGATTCAACGTCGCGGTATAAAAACGATAGGTGTGTCGCCCATCTGCTTTGGCGATGTGCAACGCAGCGTCGGCATGACTAATCAACGCGTCGGTCGTACTGGCATCTTCGGGATACAGCGCAATGCCGGTGCTGGCAGTGATATGAGCGCGATCAGAACCAAACGCGATAGGTTCATCCAACGCAATTTGAATCCGTTCAGCGAGACTGGCAGCATCGCGCACCTGCCGCAATTGCGTGATTAACAACAAAAAATTATCACCACCGAGACGGGCAAGCACGTCCTCTTCTCGCAACAACGTCCGCAGGCGTTGGGCGACGGCTTGCAACAACCGATCCCCAGCAGCGTGCCCCAGCGAGTCATTGATAAATTTCAGATTATCCAAATCAACCGACAACACCGCCAAGTGAGACGCGCTGTGTGCCGCCTCCAGCAAGGCGTGCTCAATCCGTTCGCGCATCAAAATGCGATTAGGCAATCCGGTGAGCGGATCGTAACGTGTGACGTAGCTTAATTGCGCCGATAACGCTCGCTTCTCGCTGACATCTTCCGCCATCTTGACGAAATGGGAGACTTGCCCATTTTCGTTGCGCAACGGCGTGATGAGCGCCTGTTCCCAATACGCCTCGCCAGACTTTTTGCGATTTTGAAACTCACCACGCCACGGCTGTCCCGCCGCCAACAGTTGCCACATGGTTTCTTCAACCGCATCTGCGGCGCTATTGAAGCGCAACAATTCTACTGGCTGACCAAACACCTCTTTGCGCGTATAACCGGTCGCATCACAAAAGCGTTGATTGACATATTCAATCGTGCCCTGCAAATCAGTAATCACCACAATGCTGGGGCTTTGTTCAATCACCAACGCCAATCGTTGAATTTCAGTCAATTGCTGTTTATTCGCAGTGATGTCGATCAAACCGCCATAAATACGGCGGCGTGAATTCTGTCCAAGTTCTAAAACACATTCATTTGTCACTCGCACCCAACGCACTGAATCATCACGGTGGCGCAACCGTAACTCACAACTGCTACTTTGTCCGGGTTGAATTTGCGCAACGTGTGTTTGGAAAACATCAATATCATCGGCAATCACCAGAAAACGCCAACATCCTTGCGCGATCACTTCGCTAATTGAATAGCCAGTGAGTGCTTCAATAGAGCCTGTCATCCAATCGACTTGTAAAACGCCCGTACCGGAGTCAACGCAAGAATACGCAACATCAGTCATAATTGACGTCAGTTGGCGATAACGTTCTTCACGCGCAATGCGTTCTGTTTGATCAACAACTGTGCAGACAAATTCTGCGTTTTCGTTGATCGTACCAGGCAAGCGAATGAGTGTTAAATCAGCAACTAAGGCCGTATTATTTAAACCATGTAGTGAAATTTCTAAACATTTAGCTTTGCCAAAACTACGCGCTTGTTCAAACGCATTTTCTAATACCGATACATGATGAGGATTAGCAAGATGACTGAACAATTGGCGATTGAGTGCCAACAAACTGGTGGCGGCGGTATTGGCTTCTTTGACACGCCCTTGCCACGACACCAATAATGCTGGCAAGGGTAAATTTTCATATAAACGTATAAAGCGTGTGAGCGCCAGTTCATTGGCTTCTTGGCTATCACGCAAGGCGTCTTGTTGAATGAGTAGCTCGGCGTGATAAATATGCAGCTCTTCTAACAGCATATCCAAACTAAATTCACCGCGTTTGAATTCAGCCAATACGCTATCAAAAGAGTGATCATGCAAAATACGCCGCGCTTGTTCCCGCAAGCGCGTTGTTTCAATCAAGGTCTTGCTAATTTTCATCAGCGTTGTAACCAACTATTAAAAATGAAACACCAACTGTGTGTGCGTTTTGCCGTTATTTGACACAGGTTCATGCTATTTTTTGCATCATAATCAAGCGTTAATTAATTGAGACGGTGCCGTCAACAACGTTCAACAAACGGCAACCAAGTTGAGCGATTGTTTCACAGATATGCCGATTCTTCGAGACTCACGCCAGCGCCATTCTGCGGCGTTTGACTGTCATGTGTTACGCTTTGACCAAGAAAGTGAAGGGCTCAAACCGTCGGGCGAAAACCAAGCTCAAGAGTGTAAAACTTCATTTTCGTATCGAAAGACATGGTCTGGACACGTTACAGCCTGACCTTAAATGCACACCAGAGCAAAGTAAGACCAAAGTTTCATCATGGCTTTTGCGTTGACGGTGTGAATATATCAAAGCGAGATTTGTACGCTTTTGTATAGATTTTGTTAGATATTTAGTAGCGGTAGACTGATCTGGTTGAACTTACGGAGACATCCTCTCATGCACCGCACCAGCGGCATTTTGCTCCACCCTACGTCGTTACCCAGCCCTTTTGGGATCGGTGATCTTGGGCCGTGCGCCCGCCATTTCGTCGATTTCCTTGCCGAAGCCGGTCAAGGGTTGTGGCAAATGTTGCCACTGGGACCAACTGGTTATCAGGATTCGCCTTATCAATGCACTTCTGCCTTTGCTGGCAATCCGCTGCTCATCAGTCCCCAAGACTTGGTGCAAGCCGGTTGGCTGACGGCGGCGGCAGTGGAAGCGCGTCCTGAATTTCCTGACGCGCAGGTTGATTTTGGGGCAGTCAGTGCGTGGAAACACGCGCTTTTGCAGACAGCATGGGATGGTTTTAATGCTGGTGCCAGTGCTGCTGATCGTCTGGCTTTTACCTCATTTTGTGCCGCAGAAGCGGGTTGGTTGGAAGATTTTGTGCGGTATTGCGCCCTCAAACTCCATCACAAACAATTGCCATGGACAGACTGGGAACCCGCATTGGCGCAACGCGAGCCAGAAGCACTCGCGCACTGGAGTGCCGCGCACAGTGAGGCACTGGAACTGCACCGCTTCGCCCAATTTGTCTTTTTCCAACAGTGGCAAGCCCTCCGCACCTACGCGCATCAGCGCGGCGTCCATTTGATCGGCGACATCCCCATTTTTGTCGCCCACGATTCGAGCGAAGTCTGGACACATCCCGACTGGTTTGCGCTCGATGCCAGCGGACATCCCGCCGTGATCGCTGGCGTCCCGCCAGATTATTTCAGCACCACCGGACAACGCTGGGGCAATCCGCTGTATCGCTGGGACGTTCTCGCCGCTGACGGGTATCAGTTTTGGATCAATCGCTTACAACGAATGCTGCAACTGGTTGATCTGGTGCGAATTGATCACTTTCGCGGCTTTGCGGCGTACTGGGAAATTCCAGCAGCAGAAGAAACCGCCATCAACGGACGCTGGGTAGAAGGACCGGGGCTGGCGCTATTTCAAGCACTTCAAGCCGCACTGGGTACCGATTTGCCGCTCATCGCCGAAGATTTGGGCGTCATCACCCCCGATGTTGAAATGCTGCGCGACACGCTGCAACTGCCCGGCATGGCCGTATTGCAATTCGGCTTTGAAGGCATTGAAGGTGATTTTGGGCGCTCCGCTTTTTTACCCCATCATCATCGCCCCCGCCAAGCGGTGTACACCGGAACCCACGATAACAACAGCTTACAAGGCTGGTGGGCAGAACGTGATCCCGCCACCCAACATCAGATTTGTCGCTATCTCAATAGCAGCGGCGAAGACATTCATTGGGACGGTATTCGTGCTGCACTCAGTTCAGTGGCCGCATTCGCACTCTTTCCATTGCAAGACGTATTAGGTTTAGGTGCTGAATCCTGTATGAACCGCCCCGGCATTGCCAGCGGTAATTGGCAATGGCGCTATTGTGACCAGCAATTAAATACTACCGTCACCGCCGCCCATTTACGCGAATTAACCCGGCTATACGGACGTTTACCATTTGCTGCCCATTAAACATCACTGATTCCAGCACCACCTGAATCACCACTTCACCCAGCACCAATTAGCAATGCGCAGCACCCTCATCTTTTTTACCTTCCTTCTATTCTGCTTCATAGTCGCCACACTACTAACCCCTTCATTAGTAGCAACCGGCTGGTTCACTATAGAACCACAGCGAATGATGAGCCGTCTCACGCAACTTCTCATTGTGATTGGCATTTGGCCATTATTATCCGTATTGGCTCTCACCACACGCGCCGCGCTAGGCTATGACATCACGCGGCGCATGTGGTGGCGCAGTCTCATGTATGGCAGTCTCATTGGCAGCGCCATGTTAATAGTAATAGTGCTGGCGCTATTAACACTCACCATTCGGATTCCCAACCCACCCCCGACAATTTGGCTCGAATTATTCCCAAAACTGACACAAGCGTTATTGGGTGGTTTACTCATTGGTCTCATGGAAGAAACCTTTTTTCGTGGCGCACTCTATAGCGCCATTCGCGCCCGAGAAGGAATACACGCTGCAATCATTGGCTCGGCGTTACTCTATGCCGCAATACACTTTCTCAAACCCGGCGCATTGCCTGTTGACGCCGTATTGAATAGCAACACCGCATGGTTTCTATTCACCCACACCTTCACTGATGCGCTCAATTGGCACCAGCTTGACAGTTTCACTACTTTATTATTTTGTGGCATTTTACTTGCTCTTATACGCGAACACAGCGGACATATTGGCTGGTGCGTTGGAATTCATGCTGGCTGGGTGCTGGTGATTCAATTAACGCGCTGGCTCACTGATAATAATAGCAATGCCCCACTTGCCAACTTAGTTGGGCATTATGATGGCATCATTGGTTGGCTCGCCGCGCTGTGGATTGGATTCATCATCATCATTTATTGGCGGTTCACTCCACACTTGCGCACCATAACGCAATAACAGCGACAACTAGCATTCACAATTCATTCAACTTTGCGAGAATTCTCAATGCACGATATGACAATGACTGCCAAACCTTGGGCGGGACGTTTTAATGCGCCAACTGATGCCTTTGTTGAAGCGTTCACCGCCTCAGTGGGCTTCGATCAACGGCTATATGCCTATGATATTCAAGGTTCAATTGCACACGCTACCATGTTGGCACAACAAGGCATCGTGACGCTTGCCGAACGCGACGCAATCATTAGCGGATTAGAAGCAGTGCGAGCAGAAATTGATGCTGGAACTTTTCATTGGTTAATTCCGTTAGAAGATGTACATATGAACATCGAAACTGCATTAACCGCACGAATTGGCGAAGCCGGTAAAAAACTACATACTGGACGCTCGCGCAATGATCAAGTGGCAACCGATGTGCGATTATGGCTCCGCGCTGAAATTGATGAGATTTGTTTAGAAATTATGCGGTTACAAACTGCATTACTTGATTTAGCCGAGCGCGAAGTGAATACAATTATGCCCGGCTTTACACATTTGCAAGTTGCGCAACCTATTACATTTGGACATCACCTACTGGCATGGTTTGCGATGTTAGAACGTGATTATGAACGGTTCATTGATTGTCGGCGGCGCTTAAATGTGATGCCTTTAGGTGCTGCTGCACTCGCTGGCACAACTTACCCAATTGATCGCCATTACACCGCACAATTGTTAGGTTTTGAGCGACCCGCTGAAAACTCACTTGATGCGGTATCAGATCGGGATTTTGCGATTGAATTCACAGCAGGGGCAGCAATTTTAATGATGCACCTCTCGCGCTATTCTGAGGAACTCATTTTATGGTCATCTGCGCAATTCAATTTTATTGAACTCGCTGACAGTTTTTGCACCGGCTCTTCCATCATGCCGCAAAAGAAAAATCCAGATGTGCCTGAATTAGTACGCGGTAAAACTGGACGCATTTTTGGGCATTTGATGGGGTTGCTCACTTTAATGAAAAGTCAACCGCTGGCGTATAATAAAGACAATCAAGAAGATAAAGAACCGCTGTTTGATACCGTTGATAATCTAAAAGGTGCGCTGCGCGTATATGCTGATATGATGGGTAATATCACCTGTCAGCGCCAACAAATGCGAGCCGCCGCACAACGGGGATTTAGTACAGCGACTGATTTAGCAGATTATTTAGTGCGGCGCGGTATTGCTTTCCGTGATGCACACGAAATTGTTGGTAAAGCAGTGGCGTTTGGAGTACGCGAAGGACGTGATTTATCTGAATTCACGTTAAGCGAATTGCAGCAGTTTTCTACCATGATTGCAGATGACGTGTTTACGGTATTGACATTAGAAGGTTCTGTGGCTGCTCGTGATCATTTTGGTGGTACTGCACCTCATCAGGTGCAGGCAGCAATTGCGCGGGCACGAGGACGATTACAGGCAATCAATGCCGCTCAATAGTCGCTTGAAAAGGAATGATGATTTGAACAGCATTTGCGCAATTAAACATTGTTAAAAATGCTGTATTGATATTCACCGCATTGGCAAACATCGTGATGACAGACAGCCTTGATCAATTAAATGCCCAATTATTGAAATTTGCGCGTGAGCGCGATTGGGAGCAGTTCCACACGCCAAAAAATTTAGCAATGGCGTTGGCAGGTGAAACCGGAGAATTACTAGAACATTTTCAATGGTTGACGGCAATACAAAGCGCAACCTTAAGCGATGAAAAGAAACAGCAGGTCGGATATGAAATGGCGGATATTCTGCTGTATCTCATTCGCTTGGCGGAGCGATTAGACATTGATTTGATTGCAGCAGCTAACGAAAAAATCGCAATTAACGCTATTCGTTATCCCGTTGCCAAGGTGCGTGGTGATGCACGGCGAGCCGATGACTATATTGATTAAAATCACTGATCGTCTATTTGTATTATTGTTTGCGTAAACTCACTTCACCGGCATGAAATGTGCGCATACCGTTGGCAGTTTTTAATAGCAACGCGCCATCTTCTGCAATGCCATGATGAATACCGTTAATGATTTGATTGGCGCATATCAATTGCACGGGATGTCCTATCCAAGCATCAAATTGTCGCCAGCGTGTAAGAAATGGCGCGACACCTTCGCGCCCATAACACTCTAAAGCATTGATGAGCGCATCTAATAATTGTCCAGCTATTTGATTGCGATTCAGTGGGCGCTCAACGATGTCTGCTAACGCTATCCAAGGTTGTGTAATCTCATTATCTACAGCAGCGGTCATGTGGACATTTAAGCCAATACCAACAATTAAAAAACTTGATCCCTGTGAATTGCCGCTCACTTCCAATAATAATCCTGCTACTTTGCGCCCGCGCCATAACACGTCATTTGGCCATTTCAAATGAAGATCGTTGCCGCCAGCGGCTTGCAATACTTCCGCAACCACTGCGCCTACTGCCAAGCTCGTACCCGCGAGGGCGGCGGGTGGCAATGAATAGCGCCATAGTAATGATAAATAAAGATTAACTGCTGGTGGTGAGTGCCAAATGTGCCCGCGTCGTCCGCGTCCGGCGGTTTGGCAATCAGCAAGACAAGCTGTTCCAGACGGTGCGCCGTTGGCAGCTTGGCGCTGTAATTCGCTATTGGTGGAATCAAGTTGTTGATACAGAGCAAGATGATGAAGTGCTATTTGTCCAGTTGCAGACATTGCGCTTTTAATACGATCAGCATTCAGGGATTCGTATGATGCGTGTGACATAAAATTGTAGTAGTCTCTCAGTGTAAAAATAGCTTATTCGTGTGCTGATCAAGTCCGCTTAAATTAACGTTGTCAGTTCCAAGTTGCGCAATATGGTATCTGAATCAAGCGCATTGATAATAAAAGATACTTGCAAACTTTTTGAGTAAAACGAGATGTCTTGTCACTGCTTGTTTGAGATGTGACTTGTTTTTGGCGCTCACAGTATCCAATTGCGTTAGCACCAACTTGTCATCGTGATTATCAGTATTGGAGCAACTCATGCGTCATTTATTTTCAGTGTGCCTGTTATCTGCTTGTTGTACCGCTTCGTCAGCGTTTGCGGATTGGACGCTTGACCCAGCGCGGTCTCATCTCACTTTCATTTCTATCAAGGCGAATAACGTCGCCGAACTCAATACTTTTGGCACCATGACTGGCAGCGTCAATGCCAATGGACAGGCGCTGATTCGGCTGCCGTTGGATAGCGTTGAGACTTTGATTCCAATCCGCAACGAGCGGATGCGGCAATTTTTGTTTGACACCACGAATTATCAGGAAGCGGTGTTGCGGGCGCAGTTTGATCCGCAGGTCATCGACCGTTTGCAAGTCGGCGAGATCGCGCAGGTCAACGCCGAGAGTTCACTGTTGCTGCACGGGCTGGCGCAGCCGCTGACGCTGACGCTGCAAGTGGCGAAGCTGACTGCGGAAACCTTGCTGGTGGCGAGTGTGAAGCCGGTGGTTGTGGACGCAGCGAAGTTCGGGATGAGCGAAGGCGTGGAAAAATTGCGGGAATTGGCGGGGTTATCGGCGATCAGCACGGCAGTCCCCGTGACCTTTGTCGTGACTTTGGTTGCCGCGCCAGCAGCGGAATAAACCCGCCGCAGCGCGTTCTGGCAGCGGTCGTTATCGCCGCAAAAAGGGATGATTGGACGCCGGCGGCGCGTGGCGATGAGCGCCCACTTGACGCGCTCCCGGCACCGTCAAACCTGCCAAACCCATCAAGGTCGCTTGTTCACTGTCGGTTAATGGACGCCAATTGCCGGTGAACAAGCGCCGTCCCAATTCAATGTTGCCGTAGCGGATACGGATCAAGCGGCTGACAATACAGCCAGCCGCTTCCCACAACCGCCGCACTTCACGGTTGCGCCCTTCGTGCAGCACGACGTGAAACCACTGATTTGCGCCGGTGCCACCTTGCGCAGTCACAGCGTCAAATTTCGCCATACCATCTTCCAATTCAATGCCGCTGGTCAGCCGTTCCAAAGTCCCGGGCGGCACCGCACCGAGAATGCGTACCGCGTACTCGCGCTCCAATTCCCGCGACGGGTGCATCAGCCGATTCGCTAAGTCGCCGTCAGTGGTGAACAAAATCAAGCCAGAAGTGTTGATGTCCAAACGGCCGACCGCAATCCAGCGTCCGTCTTTGGGGCGCGGCAGGTGGCGAAACACGGTGGGACGCTCTTCGGGATCACGGCGCGTAACCAGTTCGCCCTCCGGTTTGTGATAAGCAATGATCTGCGGCACGGTATCGCGCTGGCGCTTGAGTTTCACATCCCGGTTATCAACACGAATGCGGTCGGCGCTGGTGGCGCGATCACCGAGTTTGGCCAGTGCGCCATTGACGCGCACCCGCCCGGCGACGATCCAACTTTCGATGTCACGCCGCGAGCCGAGGCCGGCTTCAGCGAGGAGTTTTTGGAGGCGCACGGGTTCTTCAGTGACGCGAGGCAGTGCGGAATGACGGCGGCGTTGCAACATGGTTGACGGTCTCAAACAATACATATTGACCGACATTATGCACTCATATAGGGCACTGACCGCAGCGAGCGAGCGTCGTATCATCGCACCGACTGACAACCGCCAACTTTTTTTTACAGGAATCCACCCATGACCACGCCTCCCGCCCGTCACGGTAAAACTGGCAAACCGATCAACAGCGCCAAACTCGACCGCGTCGTCGCCGACGCCCGCAAAGCCAGCGAGGAACGCGCCGCTGGTTATCGGGAACAGGCGCTCAAACTTTATGATTGGGTTTGCGGACGCTGTGCGCGTACCTTTACCCGCGATAATTTGCGGGAATTGACGGTGCATCACAAAGACATGGATCACGACAATAACCCGCCCGACGGCAGCAATTGGGAGCTGTTATGCGTGTATTGCCACGACAATGAACATCAAAAATATGAAGAGCATTTAGCGGCACTCGCAGCCGGACGCGGCGGTAAACAAGGTATGGGTAAACAAACCACGCATAATCCCTTTGCGGCGCTGGCTGGTTTACTCAAAAAAGAAGAATAACGCGCCGAGTTCAATAAACAGTCACATCTCACCGCAATACTATTAACGCGAACCGCACCTAATAGAAACTCAAGTCACCGACAACGGTATTCTATTGCGCATTTTGATCACTTATTTGGAAATGAAACATGCTTGATTCAAATCGCTGGTTTTCTGAAATTTCTGAGAATGACGGCAGCGCCTTTTCACTCAAAATTACCGAACGCTTACACGCGGAACAAACGCCATTTCAATTCATTGAAATTTACGCCACCACCGGCTTTGGCAATTTAATGGTGATTGACGGCTGCACCATGTTGTCAACCCGCGACAATTTCCTGTATCACGAAATGATGTCGCATCCGGCGCTCTTCACACATCCCGCGCCGCGTCGGGTCTGCATCATCGGCGGTGGCGATTGCGGCACCTTGCGCGAAGTGCTCAAACATCCAGCGGTGGAAACCGCAGTGCAGATTGACATTGACGAGCAGGTCACGCGGCTGGCGGAGCGGTTTTTCCCCGAATTGACCGCTGCCAATAACGATCCGCGAGCGCAATTGCTGTTTGAAGATGGCGTGCGTTGGATTCAAAACGCCGCACCCGGCAGCGTCGATGTCTTGATTATTGATAGCACCGATCCGGTCGGGCCGGCGGTGGGACTGTTCACCAGCGCCTTTTATGCCGACTGCCAGCGCGTGTTGGGCACCAACGGGATTTTGGTGCAACAGAGCGAATCACCTTTGTTTCACCAACAAATTTTGCGCGACATGCACAACGCGATGCGCAGCGCGGGTTTCGCCAACACGCAAACGTTGTTGTTTCCACAGCCAATTTATCCATCAGGCTGGTGGAGCGCGACCTTGGCGAGCTGCACCGTGTCGCTGACGGAATTTGACGTTGCAGCGGCGCAACAAAAGCCGTTTGCGACCGAGTATTACAACGCCGACATTCACCGCGCTGCGCTGGCGGTGCCAGAATTGATGCGCCGTTAAATCTTCAAATCACCGCCCCCTTTTTTTCAAAGGGGGATTGATCAAAAATGAACTTTTATTAAGAAAAAAGATGAATTGTATTATTGGGATATTTCACTTTGAACCCGCTTAAAAAACTCGCTTCACAAACTGCTATTTATGGCGTCAGCAGCGTCTTCGGGCGCTTTCTCAATTATCTACTGGTTCCGTTATTAACCTACACTTTTGCCCCCGCAGAA
This sequence comes from Thiocystis violascens, assembly GCA_020721065.1. GTDB lineage: Bacteria > Pseudomonadota > Gammaproteobacteria > Chromatiales > Chromatiaceae > Chromatium > Chromatium violascens_A. Next base: position 15,132 of record DYNM01000025.1, read on the forward strand.
TACGGCGTCATTGCCGAATTTTATGCGTATATGGGCTTTTTTGCTGTGATCTTAGTGTTCGGATTAGAAACGGGTTATTTCCGTTTTCGCGCCAGCGGTGAATGGCAATCTGAGCGCGTATTCAGCACCATATTTAGCACGTTGCTGGTGCTGAATGTCGGCTTTTTTCTTTTATTGTGTTGGCAACGTCAACCACTCGCCGAATTATTAAACCATTCAGAACACAGCAATTATATTGTATGGTGCGCAGCAATTTTGGCGCTTGATTCAATGGGCGCGATTGCCTTTGCCCGTTTACGCGCTGAAGAACGCGCAGCGCGTTTTGCCACGCTCAAATTATTAGAAATTGGCGTTAATGTGGGATTAACGGTTTTCTTTATTAGCGTCTGTCGGCAAGCATTTGTGCATGATCCCAATTCAGTGCTCGGCGCATTATGGAATCCTGAGTTAGGCGTGGGTTATGTATTTCTTGCCAATCTCGTTGCGAGTGGCTTAAAACTTTTATTATTAACGCCGCAATTGCGCATCACGCTAACGTGGTTTGATCTGGAACTGTTTCAGCGCGTGCTGCGCTATTCTCTGCCGATGGTTGTGATTGGTTTTGCGGGGATTATCAATGAAATGCTCGACCGCGCAGCATTAAAATATCTGTTGCCATTTGACGATGCAACCAACATGGCGCAGCTCGGTATTTATAGCGCCTGTTATAAGTTATCTATTTTAATGGCGCTGTTTATTCAAGCCTTCCGTTACGCGGGTGAACCGTTCTTTTTTAATTATGCACAACAGAGCGATGCTCGCCAAACGTATGCGTTGGTGCTCAATTGGTTTGTGATTTGCTGCACGGCGTTATTTTTGCTGGTGACACTTTATATTGATCTGTTTCAATACTTTGTTGGCAGTGACTATCGCAGCGGGTTAAGCGTGGTGCCGGTGCTGTTATTAGCCAGCATTTTACTCGGTATTTATGTGAATTTGTCGATTTGGTATAAGTTGACTGATCGCACTTTACTCGGTGCTGGTGTGTCGTTAGTTGGCGCTGCAATCACGATTATTTTGTTGTTATGGTGGGTGCCACTTTATGGTTATGTGGGTGCTGCGTGGGCGCATTTAGTCTGTTATGGCGCGATGGTGATGATGTCGTATTTATTAGGTCGCCATTATTATCCAGTGCCTTATGATTTCAAACGTGTTGGCGGTTATATTGGTTTGGCAGTTGCGTTGCTATTCGCGCAGCATCTGTGGCAAGAATACAGTTTATGGTCAAGCTGGATAACTGCAACTGTTTGTTTCAGCATCTTTTTTATCGTGGTATTTATTGTTGATGTGCGTCCGTTAAAGCAGCGTTTCCGTCGCAGTATTTAATCCTAATTCTGTGTTCATTCTGTCACGCAATTGCGTTAATTCAGTGTCGATGATTAACACTTGTTGCGTGAGTTGAGCAAGATCGTCATACGCGCTTGTCCGTTCTAAATTTGCCGCTGCCGCGCTCAAGCGTTGTCCGCCGACATTGAGTGCTGCGCCCTTGATTGTGTGGGCGTGTCGCCGCGCTTTTAAGCGGTCATCAATTGCCAAACTTTCACGCAACGCATTGATTTGTAACGGCATATCTGCTAAAAATCCTTCGGCAACGCGCCGTGCCAGCGCCATGTCATCCAACAGCCGTGCCAGCAAATCGTCACGATCAAAAATCAACGGTGTCGCCGCCGGCGCTGCTGTTGGCGCATTCGCCAACGTCACCGCAAAACACGGTAGCCATTTGCGCAATACCGCTGCCAACTGCTGCGGCGTGACTGGCTTGGCGACATAGTCATTCATGCCCGCGTGCAGACAACGTTCCCGATCACCCTGCATCGCGTTGGCGGTCATGGCGATGATGGGAACTTTTGGGTTGTGTACCGTCGCCGCCAGCGCCCGAATGCACCGCGTGGTCTCCAAACCATCCAGCACCGGCATCTGTAAATCCATCAAAATCAAGTCATACGCCTGCACACTCAGCGCCGCCAACGCCTCGGCTCCATTCAGCACTGCTTCTGCGTTTAATCCCAGCTTTTTGAGGATGCCCAGCGCCACCTGCTGATTGGTGATGTTGTCTTCTACCAACAAAATTTGTGCCTGACAGTTGGCGAATTGTTGCGCGGCAGTTGCCCCTGACAGGGTTGGCAGCGGCAACTTCGCCTCGGTGCTGGGCAGCGCCAGCAACGCGGTGAACCAAAATTCTGATCCCAAACCTTCCACGCTGGTCACGCCAATTGTGCCGCCCATCAATTCCACCAACTGGCGCGAAATCGCCAGCCCCAAACCCGTGCCGCCGTAGCGCCGCGTGGTGGAAGCGTCAACCTGCGTGAACTTGTCGAATAGCAAACCGAGCTTGTCTTCAGGAATGCCGATGCCGGTGTCTTGCACCGCAAAGCGTAACAACACCTGTTCCTCGGTATGCAGCAGCACCGCCACCGTGCTGTTGACCGCGCCGCTGGGCGTGAACTTGATCGCGTTGCCGATCAAATTGATGAGAACTTGCCGCAGTCGCCCCGGATCACCGCACAGATATTGCGGCACATCAGGAGCCACCGTGCAGGAGAATTCCAAACCCTTGACTTGAGCTTGAAACTGCAACGCCTCGCGCACGTCCTGCGCCAGCCGCAGCAAGTCAAATTCCAACAGTTCTAAATCGAGCTTGCCGGCTTCAATTTTGGAGAGATCAAGAATGTCGTTAATCAGCCGCAACAGCACTGCGCCGCTGTCATTGACGATGTTGAGATAGTGGCGCTGTTCATCAGTCAAAGCGGTATCAAACAACAAACCGGTCATGCCGATGATGCCGTTCATCGGGGTGCGAATTTCGTGGCTCATATTGGCGAGAAATTCACTTTTCGCCATGCTCGCCAACTCCGCTCGTGCTGCCTGTTCCTGCGCAAACGCGGTTTGCAGTTCCAAATCCGCGTTGAGCAATTCAGTCTCTTCCTTGGCACGCCGCAGCTCTTCTTCAGCCCGTTTACGCTCGGTGATGTCGGTGTGAGAACCCGCCATGCGAAAAGGCACGCCGTCGTCATTCCAAATCGCCGCGCCTCGCGCATTAATCCAACGATAGCTGCCGTCTTTGTGGCGCAGGCGAAATTCAACGCTGTACAGCGGTTGGCGCTCTTTGAGATACCGCTGTAACCCATTGTTGACCACCGCAACATCGTCGGGATGCAAGCGTCCAAAAAAGCTGTCCGGGAGATTGGGCAATTCCTCATCCCGATAGCCGAGTTGGTCTTTCCAACGCGGCGAGAAAAACACGCGCTCAGTCTCTCGATTCCAATCCCAGATGCCATCGTTGGAACCTTTGATTGCCAGCGCAAACTGCTCACGGCTGGCACACAACGCCCGTTGTTGGCTGAGGATGTCCTGATCGGCGCGGCGCAACAGCACCACAATCATCCCCAACAACAGCGCCAGCATGACGACTCCCATCGTGCTGCCGAGCGTCAGAAAGCGTTTGAAAGCGTGCTGTTCGGCGTTGAAATCGTGCATCACCACCAAGGTGCCGACTTCTTGTCCGCTGACATCGTGTAACGGCGTGCCCAACAAATACCAATCATGTCCAGCAAATACTTGGTGCTGCGGGTGCTGTTGGTAGCGCGTTGCCAATGGCGGATCAAGCGCAGGTACGAACGCATCTGGCACCCGACCTTGGGAGGCATAGATCACCACGCTGTGGGGCAAGCGTTCCCAATCCGCCTCGCGCCCTAAACGCCGCATTCCGTGTTCCCACGCCTCGCGCTCCAACAACGATTTGTGCAAGGTAATTGCCAACTGGCTACCCGAACGCTGTTGCAGATGGTGCAACACCTCCTCGATTTCCTTACCAAATTCGATATAACCCAGCGTTTTGCCGTCAACGATCACCGGCTGCACCACTCGCAACGTGAGGGTGCCGAGCGAATTGATCTCAATTCCCGCCGCTAGTGCGCCGGTGCGCTCCGCTTCACGGGTGGTAAAACGATCAATGCGGTCGCCAAAGTGATTGGGATTGTGCAGCCGCAATAAACAGGTGCGCTGGCGATCCAATACATAAAGATGACTGAGGTGATAGTCGCGGTGCAGTTGTTGATACAACGCTTGCCACGCCGTGCGCAGGCGTTTGCGGTCGCCGCTTTGCAGCGCCTTGTGCAAGCGTGCATCAGCGGCTAGTGGTTGGAGCGCGATGGCGAGTCCATCTGCTTGTTGGCTCAATAAATCTTTAAAATTATTAGATATTTGGGCGCTGAGGCTGCTGAGAGTGCCATTGAGTTGATACTGATGTTGTTGCCATAACACCGTGCTGGTGCTGGCAGTGAGCACCATCAAAATGACGGTCAGCGGCGGCAGCAAGCGCCGCAGAATCGGGCGCGGATTGGCGAGTCGTCGCTGCGTGAGTGCCAACGTCGTGATCATGCCAATCAGCAGCACCAACACCAAACCAATCGGAATTGCGGCATGAGCAGTGACTTCTAAAAGCCAATCCGTTGCATCAATGTCAACTCCTAACAACGCCCGGCGGAAGTCAGCGGCGTTGGTGGTGCTTGCGCCGATAATGAGATCACCCACGCGCTCGACATAAGTCAGTTGTGAAATGAATGGCGGTAGTGCCGGATTGAGGTCTGGATGATCGAGCCAGCCGGAGCCTTTGGTGAGCACAATTTCTTGAAGTTTGTTGCGTAACGTGCTGGAGCTGGTGGGTGTTGCTGCCGGGACTAACGTCAGCCCGACGGCGGTGGGCTGGGCGGCATGGGCGCGTAACGTCAGGTTGAGGTCATACGCGAAAACAAACATCTTGTCTTGATGGAAGCGGCTGTTGACTTGATGGCATTCCTGCACAAAACGGTCGTGCCCATTGGTGCGATAAAACTCGACTGCTTGCTGCACCAGTGTTCGGACTTCTGCGGGTTGGGTGGCGGGTGCGTCTTGGTTGGCAACCGGCACCAAGGCGGAAATCCAAGTGCCCCACGCATCCGTTTCTGGTCCCACTGTCAGCGCCACTTGATCATCAAAGACGCGCTGTAACCCGGGCGTGATGTCGTCATAAGGCTGACCGGGCATCACATGATCTGGCGATCCATATGGCGCACTGTTGGCAAATAAAAACACCTCGCCGCTGGTGCGTTGCCCCATCAAATAGGCAAAGCGCAAGCGCGGATTGAATGCGCGTAGGGCGATCAATTGCGCTGATAACTGTTGATATTCGGGTTTTTTGAGGTCTTCAGCACTGCCCGTGAGCGCCTGCAAGTTCTGGGTGTCGAGCGTTTGCACCATGATCTGTGTTTGCGCCAATAACCCTGCCTGCAACTCATGATCTGCCCGCACCAGCAGCCACCAAATTGACAGTCCCCCGCCAATCAACACGAGTGCTACTGCTAATACGAGCCAACGTGACCAGCGCATTGGTGGCGGCTCGTTGGCGGAAGTGCTGGTATCCAGAGCCGAAGAAAAACAGTTGAACATGGTTGCGCTCAATTCACTGAAGAGTGACGCAGTTAAAAAATGTATCGGTTGGCGTGAGGCAATTACGATATAAGCGATTGATTCAGTTATCCGTTGTCAATGATCACCGTGCTTTTTACTGACAACTGACAACTAAACACCGACAATTGTTTGCAGCAACCCGCAGTCGTGACCACTCAAAACAGATCGTCCATCACGCGGGGTGCCGAACGTGGTGGCGCTGATGGTTTGGATTTAGGCGCAGGAGATTTCGCTTTTGCTGGCGCAGCGGTGGCGGAACGTGACGCAACTGGCGCTGGGCGCTGGCGACGCGGGCGCGGTGTGACTGGAGGTGTGTTGGCAGTCTCTTCTGCTGGCACGACGGCGGCCGGAGCTGGTGCGGTGTCTTCAGCAGCGCCATCTGTCGCGTCATCGGCAGCAATATCGGCACTGGCATCGGTATCCAGCGGTGCTGTCAGCGCGACCAGCGGTTGTTTGTCCAGCGCCTGCTGCATGAATTCCACCCACATCCCCAGCGCAGCTTTGCCGCCTTCTTCGCCCCAGCCGAGCTTGCCGAAGTCATCAAACCCCATCCACGCCACGCTCACTAAGCTGGCATGAAAGCCAGCAAACCATGAATCCCGAATATCGTTGGTGGTGCCAGTTTTACCCGCGATGTCGCTGCGACCCAGCCGTTTTGCGCGAAAGCCAGTGCCATTTGCGATCACGCCGCGCAGCATCATGGTCATTTGATACGCCACTCGCGGCGAGATCACCCGCTCGGCAGCGGGTGGCGCTGGCGCAGTTGCCGCCGGAGCTGGCGCAGCTTGCGGTGGTTTCGCTTCAAATAAAATCCGCCCGTCGCCGTCTTCAATTCGTTGAATAAAATAGGGAATAACGTGATAACCGCCGTTGGCAAACACCGCGTAACCCTCCGCCAGCTTGACCGGCGACACTGCGCCCGTGCCCAGCGCCAGCGATAAACCCATTGGCAGCGCCTCAGTTTCAAATCCAAAGCGGCGGATGAACGTTTGCGCGGTGGTGAGACCGACCTGTTGCAAGAGATTGATGCTGGCGAGATTCCGCGACAGCGCCAACGCCTTGCGCAGCGGAATCGGACCGAGTTCGCGGTGATCAGAATTTTGCGGATTCCAACGCAGATGCGCAGGCAAGGCGACAGCTTGATCGCGGATGGTGCGCTCCGGCGTCCAACCTTTTGCCAGCGCCGCTGCGTACACAAACGGCTTAAAACTGGAACCGGGCTGACGGCGCATTTCCACTGCGCGATTAAATTGGGTGTCATTAAAACTGTAGCCGCTGACCAGCGCCCGCACTGCGCCGTTATCCGGTGCCACCGCCACCAATGCGCCGCCGACGCGGGGAATCTGGCTCAATTCCCAGTTACCCGCAGCGGTGCGCCGCAGCCGAATCAAATCGCCCACCTGCACCGAGGCAGCAGCTTTGCGGCGAGCGCCACGCCAATGCGCGAGATCGCGCTGACTCCGCGCCCACGCCAGCGCACTCGGTTTGAGACTCACGCGCTGCCCTTGTCCGAGATAGACCTCGGTGGCGCTGGCGCTGGTTTTGAGCACCACCGCCGGGGTCAAGGTCGGGATTGCGCTCACCGTCGCCAAATAATCATCAAGCTGTAATTCCGCCAATTCCGTCACCTTCAGCGTTGCTTCCGGTCCACGATAACCGTGCCGCCGATCATATTGACGTAACGCAGTGCGCACGGCGTCCTGCGCCGCGTTTTGCAGCCGCGAGTCAATGGTCGTCGTGACCCGATAACCCTGCGTCACGGCGGCGCTGCCATAAAAACTCTCAACTTCCGCCCGTACCATTTCGGCGACATAACCAGCATCCAATTCAATCTCGCGCCGATGCAGATGAGCGGTATTAGGCGCGGCAAGTGCTTGTTGTAATTGCGAAGTGGTGAGATAACCCAATGTGTGCATTCGTCCTAAAATGTAATCACGCCGCGCCATTGCTCGCGTTGGATTGGTGAGTGGATTATTTGCCGATGGCGCTTTAGGAATACCCGCCAGCATGGCGATTTCAGCAATCGTCAGTGCCGCCAGCGGACGGTCATAATAAAGTGCGGCGGCAGCCACGATGCCATAAGTACGATGCCCGAAAAAAATTTGATTCAAATACAATTCAAGGATGTCTTCTTTGCTCAACTGTTGTTCAATATGCAGCGTTAATAATACTTCCATGAGCTTACGTTGAAAGGTTTTTTCAGATGACAAAAAGAAATTACGCGCAACTTGCATAGTAATCGTGCTGCCACCTTGCGTTTTTTCACCGGTTTCTAAATAGCTTAATAACGCCCGTCCAATTCCAATCACATCAATACCGCGATGCTCAAAAAAACGATTATCTTCCGTTGCTAAAAATGCGTTGACTACTAAATTAGGAATATCGGTTAAAGGCACGGTTTGGCGCTGTTCAACGCCGAATTCACCCATAAAAACACCATCGCTGCTGAATACTTGGAGTGGTTGTTGCAAAACGATGGTGCGCAAGCGTTGCACATCAGGAATTTCTGGCAACGTTGTTTGCACAAAAATTGCCGCACTCACACTGATTAAAAACGCAAGTTGTAATAAATGAGCAATTCCAGTTGCCAATAAGTGACCGAATGCCAACACCACGCGTTGCCACAGCGCAGGAGCGCAAACTGGAACAGGAGGAGCTGCAAAATGGGATTGGGTGACTTTGGGAAATCGCACCGGAATATCGACTAAACAGAATTGCGTGATGAACCGAATCGACCACGCCGTGAATGAGACTAAAGGCAACGCCGTTGCATTTCCAAACCGGGCGCAGTTGCTAAATTTTACACATCACAGGTCATCATCTTTATACAAAACAACTGCGCATCTTGGCAACCACACAACGCTCATCAACACCATCGCATCATTGCAACAATTAAAACGAATCAACTCAATATCAGCTTTATTTAACGGAGCACCACGATGATTCATACCTCACGTTACCTGCTATTGATGAGTTGCTTATCCGCCAGCAGCATTCTCATAGCAGCGCCAGTGATTTCAGTTCCTGCGCAATCCTATCAAGACCATTTTCGGAATAGTCGCGCATTGACGCAATCACAATATACGCCATTTAGCACCATCACCACGCTCCGTTCGCAATTGCCAGTATTCACAGCGCCTGCACCTGCTCCCGTGAATGCTGCACAACGGCGCGGTAACTTAAACACGCCGCCGTTAATTGGGACTAACGTCACATTAGCAGAATTGACTGGCAATGATGTCTTTAACCAATTTTTGCACATTCCATTATCAAATGGTGGGCAATTATTAGGGCTAACAATTGAAGCAAAAAACGCGGTCGCAATACGGCTAGGGCTATTGATTAAACAACTTCCAGATAGCGCCCAACTCGCTTTTTTTACAGCAACTGAGAGTGATCCTGTAGCAGCACCAATTTCCGGCGCAGAAATCAACCAACTCATCGCCACCAATCGCGCTGCCGGCGATCAGTCAAGTGCTGGACAAACCTATTGGAGTCCAATCATAACGGGTGAAAGCGCAACGGTACTAATTTATCTTCCCGCTGATTCTGAGAATACAGCACTGCAACTAGAAATTCCTAGTCTTAGTTATTTTTTTCAAGACCCGTTGTCGGCTCGAACGGCAGGTTTTTGTCAATTAGATGTCACTTGTTATGCAAACTGGGATGATGAATCCAATGGCGTTGCTAAAATGGTTTATACCAGCGGTGGTTACTCTTATCGCTGCACTGGAAGTTTAATTAACGATAGTGATGCAGCAACTAATGTTCCTTATTTTTTAACAGCAAATCACTGTATTTCCACACAAACTGCCGCTTCAACGTTAGAAACACATTGGTTTTATCAATCAGCTTCTTGTCACAGTAGTCTGCGCGATTCGCGCTACACCAAACTCACCGGCGGCGCACAACTGTTATATGCCAGCGCGAATACAGATACTGCATTTTTGCGCTTAAATAAACAACCACCAAGTGGCGTTATTTATCTCGGTTGGACTACCGCAACGCCGTTGTTAAATGATGCTGTAACTGGCATTCATCATCCTGATGGCGATCTTAAAAAAATCAGCTTTGGACAACTTGATGCGTATCAAGATTGTTATACAAACGATGATGATGAAAGTTTTTATTGCTACACCGCATCAAGCAGTAGTGGCAATTATATCGACATTGATTGGTCACAAGGTGCAACCGAAAACGGTAGCAGTGGCTCGGCACTTTTTAATGATGCTCATCAAATTATTGGAACTTTATGGGGTGGAAATGACTCTTGCTATGATGAATATGGCGTTTCAACCTATGGGCGTTTTGAAATTGCGTATAATACAAAACTGAAACAGTGGCTCGGTGCAGGTGGTGCTGAAAATAATGTCACTGTCACTAAACCAACAGCACCAACAGCAGTGAATGCAAGTGATGGCGATGACACAAACTTGGTGCGTATTACATGGAATGCTGTTGCAAATGCCACAAGTTATAGCATTTGGCGTAATACGATCAATCATCAAGCCTCTGCAAAACAGATTGCAACTGCAACGACGTTGATTTATGAAGACAAAACGGCAATTGCAGGTTCACTATATTATTATTGGATTAAAGCAACAAATACGGCTGGCACCAGTGCGTTTAGTGAATCAAACACTGGTTATCGTGCCCTCACAACTACACTCGCAACACCTGTACTATTAACAGTTGGTGGAAATCTCAGTCTTGGTAATATCGCTTCTAGCGGTGACGTTGATTGGTATCAGGTGGTTATCAAAACTACAAAAAGCTATAGCATTGAGACTTGGCAAGGTACGTTATTGGATAATTACATGCAGCTTTATGGTCCCAACAGTCAAACGGCGATTTTAGAAGATGATGATGATGATGGTTTTGGTTATGCCGCCAAAATTATCCGCACCTTAAAGCCGGGCACCTATTATGTTAAAATTCGCGCTTATCGCCCAACTAAAACGGGAACCTATTTTATTTCAATACAGTAAAATTCCCGTTTTGGTGCCAATAAAAACCGCATTTTATAAAAAAGATTGCGGTTTTTTTATTGGTGGTTATTCAACAACCCTGCGCTTCAGCGAGTAAATCCGCCGCGTTTTGTAAAAAAGCCAGAGCACGATATAAACCAATCAAAGTTTTGCCATCGGTAATGGTGCCATCGTGACACCATTCTAAGGCTTGAAGTAATGGCACCCACACAATTTCAATCACTTCACCGTATTCGTGCGCAAGTGGCGCTGGCGTTAGTTCTTGCGCTAACCATAAATGAATGATTTCAGTAAATATCCCGGGCGAGCTGTGCATCATGCCCAATGAATTCCAAACTGCGGCAGTCACTCCCGCTTCTTCAGTGAGTTCGCGCTGCGCTGTCATTGCTGGCAATTCATTCGGATCAATGCGTCCAGCCGGCAATTCCCATAACCAACCGGATGCAGCATGGCGGAATTGCCGCAATAAACACACGCATTGGCGTTCATCAAGTGCTACAACTGCGGCACCACCCGGATGATGAATAATTTCAAGTTCAACTTGATCGCTATTCGGTAATAGCACCGTATCGCGGGTTAATTCAATCACGCGCCCTTGATAAAGCGCCGTGCGAACAACTAAGGTGGCGTTAGACATGCGTTAATCCTTTTTTAGCTTCAGTGGTGATGATTGTTCACAGTCATCTGACTGTAACTCAATGTCAATAAAATGCTCTTCATATTGATCGCTGGCTCGCCGTTGCGCGAACCTATTTTATTTTGCTTAGGGACTGATGAGCATGGCAACCATCTTAATCGTTGATGATGAGCCGGATATTCGAGAAGTCATTCGTTTTGCTTTAGAAAACGCACAGTTTCGGGTGATTGAAGCGGGACATGCTGATGATGCGCGTAAATTATTAGCTACGGAAGAACTTGATTTAATTCTTTTGGATTGGATGTTGCCCGGGCGCTCCGGTTTAGAACTTGCTACCCAATTGAAACAAAATCCCAAAACCCGCTTCATTCCTATTATTATGATTAGCGCCCGCGGTGAAGAAGAAGATCGCGTTAAAGGTTTGGAAACTGGTGCAGATGATTATATTGCTAAACCGTTTTCATCGCGGGAAATGGTAGCACGAGTGAAAGCTGTTTTACGTCGTACCCGTCCCGATGAATCAACTGATGATATTGAAATTGGCGGCTTACGGATTGATCACATCAGTCATCGCGTTAGCGTAAATGGTACTCCGATAGAAATAGCCCCCACTGAATACCGTTTATTACACTTTTTTATGACGCATGTAGACCGCGCTTTTAGTCGTTCACAATTACTTGATCAAGTGTGGGGCGATCAAGTTTATGTCGAAGAACGCACGGTGGATGTGCATATTCGCCGCTTGCGCAAAGCATTAGAAACCACCGGCCATGATCGCTTATTGCAGACCGTGCGTGGGGTTGGTTATCGTTTTTCAGATAAAACTTAACGGTCTTGGCTACCATTGCTATGGGAGCGTCTATGTTTCGCTCTCTCCTCATCGAATTAAGTTTTTTATTCCCGCTAATTGTTCTTAGCGGCGGTTTGTGGCTGGTTGGAATTTCATTTGCGTGGCTCTGGCCACTCATTCTTTTATCGTATTTAGTGCGTCATCTCTATCATTTGGTGTATTTGACGTTATTAATTCGCCGCCAGCATCGCTTAATTCCACCATTTCCTTCTGGATTGTGGGGTGATATTTATCGCAGTATCGCCCGTTATCAACAGCGTGGACGCAAAAGTCGTAAACGACAAATTCGCTTTTCCCGCCGCTTTCGAGAAGCTGCAAATGCAGTACCCGATGCGCTGGTTATTCTCAATAAACAACTCGGAATTGAATGGGCAAATCCAGCCGCAGCGCGGTTAATGAATATTCATTGGCCGGATGATGATGGACGACGCTTTACTGAGATTCTCACTAATCCTGATTTAGACCTTTTCGTTGAAGCGGGCGAATATATGCGCCCGTTAGATATTGCGCCCATTCACAATCGGGCGCTGATGTTATCGCTGCGGATTACGCCTTTTGGTGAACGTAAAAAACAACGTTTAGTCGTGGGACGCGACATCACTAAAATTTATCATTTGAATATGATTCGACGCGATTTTGTGGCAAATGCTTCACATGAATTGCGCACACCATTAACAGTTATTGCGGGATTTTTGGAGCCGTTAATTGATGCGCCCACTACACCCGACAATCATCAGCGCCCGCTGCGGTTAATGTTAAATCAAACTGAGCGGATGCGTTCAATTATTGAAGATTTATTGACATTATCGCGCTTGGAAATGCAGGAACATCAAGAAGAATGTACGCCAGTTGCAGTGCCGGATGAGTTGTATCTCATTGTGCAGGAAGCGCAAGCCTTGAGTGGCGGACAACATCAGTTTGAGCTTCATATTGATGAAACGTTATTGTTGCGTGGCAGTCAACCGGAATTACGCAGCGCCTTTTCTAATTTGATTTTTAATGCGGTGCGTCATACGCCAGTCGGAACGTTAATTCGGATTGAATGGCGACGCGCTGATGATGCGGTGTTATTCAGTGTGGAAGATAACGGACCGGGCGTTGCGCAAGAGCATTTACCCCGTTTAACTGAACGCTTTTATCGTGTGGATTGCGCTCGTTCACGCGCATCTGGTGGCACTGGTTTGGGATTAGCCATTGTCAAACATGTCTTAAATCGCCACGGAGCGCGGCTATTGATGACAAGTGACAGCGGTCATGGAATGCGTTGTTGCTGTCGTTTTCCGAATGAACGCAGCTTGATTGAACAACAGGAACATTGGAACCATGAACCGCAAAGCGCATAAAAAATGCAACGCTAACGACACGTTGTTTTTTTATTAAAATCTTTGCGGTTCGAGGTCGGTCAAGCAGAAGGGATTAAAAGCGCGGTGACAGATCACTATGTTGCGTGATGTATTTCTTGAAATGCTTCATTCACCCGATCACGCAATTCTTTACCGGGTTTGAAATGCGGAGCATGTTTGCCAGCGAGTGCAACAGATTCACCAGTTTTAGGATTCCGTCCCACGCGGGCTGGACGGTAATGCAATGAAAAACTGCCAAAGCCACGAATTTCAATGCGCTCACCAGTAGCTAATGCTGTCGTCATGCGTTCGATCATTTTACGAACTGCCACCTCAACATCTTTATACGGAAGATGGTCTTGTTCGGCGGCTAAAATGTCAATCAGCTCCGATTTTGTCATTGGTGTCGCGTCCTAGAAAAAACTCGCGGGATTCAAAAGTGAATCCCGCATTCAAATACTATTCTAAAGCGGGGTTTTAATTGCCCCGTTGTCCCTCTTCCATCTGTTCGCGCAGAATATCGCCCAAGGTCGCTGTGCCACTGTTGGAATCACGCGAATAACCCTTGATAGCGGATTGCTCTTCTTCCATATCTTTCGCTTTCATTGACAATGACAGGGTGCGGTTTTTACGGTCAACACCGAGGAATTTCGCCTCGATTTCTTCACCGACTTTTAATACCGCCCGTGCATCTTCAATACGATCCCGATTGATTTCAGAAGCGCGTAAATAGCCTTCTACGCCATCAGCTAAAGTAATGGTTGCGCCTTTCGGGTCCACATCAGCGACTACGCCGGTGACGACGCAGCCCTTTTCGTGGGTTGCCACAAAGCTGGAGAACGGATCGCGGTCAAGCTGTTTGACGCCCAGCGAAATGCGCTCGCGTTCGGGATCGACTGACAGCACGACGGTTTCCAGCTCGTCGCCCTTTTTGTAGCGGCGCAACGCTTGTTCACCAGCTTCATCCCACGAAATGTCGGATAAATGCACCAATCCGTCGATGCCGCCGTCCAAACCGATGAAGATGCCGAAATCGGTGATGGATTTGATCTTGCCGGAAACGTGATCGCCTTTTTTGTGGGTCGCTGCGAACTCGTCCCAAGGATTCAACGCGCACTGCTTGATGCCAAGCGAAATGCGGCGGCGTTCCTCGTCGATGTCCAACACCATGACTTCAACATCATCGCCGAGCGACACGATCTTGCTCGGATGGATGTTTTTGTTGGTCCAGTCCATTTCGGAAACGTGTACCAGCCCCTCAACGCCTTCCTCAATCTCCACAAAACAGCCGTAATCGGCGATGTTCGTGACCTTGCCGAAGACGCGAGTGCTTTCAGGATAGCGACGCGAAATGTTGACCCACGGGTCCTCACCCATCTGCTTGAGGCCGAGCGACACACGCTGGCGCTCGCGGTCGAACTTGAGCACCTTGACGTTGATTTCGTCGCCAATTTCAACCACTTCGGACGGATGCTTGACGCGCCGCCATGCCATGTCGGTGATATGCAGCAAGCCGTCGATGCCGCCCATATCGAGGAAGGCACCGTAATCGGTCAAATTCTTGACCACCGCCTTGACTTCCATGCCTTCTTCCAAGTTTTTCAACAAGCTATCACGCTCGGCGCTGTATTCTTCCTCAACGACGGCGCGGCGCGAAACCACGACATTGTTGCGCTTGCGATCCAGCTTGATGACCTTGAATTCCTGCTCCTTGCCTTCGAGATACGCGGTGTCGCGCACCGGACGCACATCGACCAACGAGCCGGGCAAGAAGGCGCGGACTGCGCCCAATTCGACGGTGAAACCGCCCTTGACCTTGCCGTTGATCATGCCCTTCACGGTCTCGGCGTTCTCGAACGCCTTTTCTAAGAAATCCCACGACGCGAAGCGTTTGGCCTTCTCGCGGGACAGTCGGGTGATTCCGAAACCATCCTCGACGGCGTCCAGCGCGACGGCAACCTCATCACCGACTGCGACCTCAAGCACGCCTTCGGGACTCAGAAACTGGCTGCGGGGCACGACGCCTTCGGATTTCAGTCCGGCGTTAATCACGACATTATCTGCCGTGATCTCAATCACCGTGCCCATGAGAATTGCTCCGGGTTGGAGCTGGGTGGTGTTGAGACTCTGTTCAAAAAGTTCGGCAAAGCTTTCGGTCATGGGATGCAAGTATCCTAAAAAACGGCGCGCCGTTCCGCCCGACTCCGGGGCGAGGGGTATGAGTGAAATGAAAAGGCCGGTGCAATCAACACCGACCTGTGAAATGAATCTGCGTGGTCATGCGGCAACAGAATTCACAGCATCAAATCAGGAAAGACGCGCCTCACCTCTTCCCAGATTCGATCAAACACTTCCGTTACAGACAACGCGGTGGAGTCCACCACCACCGCTTCTGCCGCCGCACATAAAGGAGCAATGGCGCGGTTGCGGTCACGATCATCACGCTGGCGAATGTCTGCAATCAGTTCAAAAAGGTTAGCATTCAACCCCTTTTCTATCAACTGTTTATACCGCCGCTGCGCCCGCACCTCGGCGCTGGCATCTAAAAAAATCTTCAGCCCCGCTGCTGGAAAAACTACCGTCCCCAAATCGCGCCCATCCGCGATCAAGCCCGGCAATTGGGCGCACTGGCGCTGCCAATCCAACAATGCCGTGCGCACCGGCGGATGTGCTGCCACCTGCGACGCCGCCATCCCCACCGCCTCAGTGCGGATCGCGTCAGTCACCTCCGTGCCAGCAAGAAAAACCCGCCCGGCGTCAAAACGCAGCGCCAGCGTCGTCGCCAATGTTGCCAATGCTGGCGCGTCATCCAGCGCGATCTCCTGTTGCAGCGCCGCCAAACCCAGCACCCGATACAGCGCCCCGCTATCCAATAAATGCCAGCCCAGCCGCGCCGCCAGCAATGCCGCAATTGTGCCCTTGCCAGTGCCAGCGGGGCCATCAATCACAATAATCGGAATCACGTCCGCTGCTCCACGATATTTAATCCGCTGTTCGCAGCGAGCGTCGCAAAGCCGGGAAATGAGGTTTCGACATTCGCGCAATCGTGAATATCAATCACGCCGCTGGCGCGTAAACCCGCCATTGCAAAAGACATCGCTACCCGATGATCGCCGTGTGCTTGAATTGGTCCACTCATCGCAGTGGAAGTGATTTGACCGCCAACAATCCGAATGCCATCAGAACGCGGTTCAGCGACAATTCCTAATTGCGTTAAACCATCCGCCATCACTTGAATCCGATCACTTTCTTTCACGCGCAATTCCGCCGCACCCGTTAAAATTGTTTCACCTTCAGCGCAAGCCGCCGCAATAAAAATGGCGGGAAATTCATCAATTGCCAGCGGCACCTGATCGACCGGAATTTGAATCCCTTTTAATGGCGCATAGCACACGCGAATATCCGCCACCGGTTCACCGCCGCAAGTACGGCGATCAATCAATTCAATATCCGCGCCCATCGCTCGTAAAATGTTAATAATGCCAACCCGCGTGGGATTGATGCCCACTTCTTGCAATAACACATCTGAACCCGGCGCAATGCTCGCGCCCACCATAAAAAATGCTGCCGAAGAAATATCTGCCGGAATCGTCAACCGACAACCGCTCAATCTCCCGCCGCCAGTCAAACACACGCGCAGCCCCTGCCGCCGCACCGAATAGCCAAAGGTGGTCAACATCCGCTCGGTGTGATCGCGGGTGCGAGCGGGTTCGGTGACGCAGGTGTCGCCTTCCGCATACAGCCCCGCCAGCAACACGCTCGACTTCACCTGCGCACTGGCGACCGGCAGCGCGTAATCCAAACCGGCGAGCTGCGCGACTGGCGTAATCACCAGCGGCGCAGTGCCGTCCGCGCTGGCAGCAATCTGAGCACCCATCTGCGCCAACGGCTCCGTCACCCGTCGCATCGGTCGCCGTGACAGCGACGCATCGCCGATCAACGTCGTGCCAAACGCTTGGCCGGCAAGCAAACCCGCTAACAGCCGCATCGACGTCCCCGAATTGCCCAGATCAAGCGGCGCAGTTGGCGCTTGCAGCCCGCGCATTCCCACGCCGCGCACCCGCACCTCGCCGCCGTGCGGTCCCTCAATCGCTACGCCGAGCTGACGAAACACCGCCAACGTCGCCAGCGCATCTGCGCCTTCTAAAAACCCGCTGATGCGCGTATCGCCCTCCGCGAGCGCAGCCAACATGATGGCGCGATGTGAAATGGATTTATCGCCGGGCACGCGCCATTGCCCAGTACAGGTGCCGCCGGGCGTGATTTGATAATGAAGGTTAGTGACCGCAGTCATTGCAGCTCCCACATATTTTTAAATTAAATAGAGAAAACCGCGCATTCTAGTCTTGATACCAAGATATTCACAACTGTAAATGAACGCAGCGGTTGTCATTCAAAAAAATCGGCATTGCTTTTGAACGCTGACGATTGACGGCTTTACAAGTGTCGTTTATGCTCACAACAAGCTAATTTGAATTGCTTGCGCTTGTTTTAGTGCGGGTGATTATTGCCTCAAATTTCTATTAGGTTTTATTTATGCCAGACATCAGCCGCGTTGCTTTATTTGGAAAACTCAACCGTCTTGGTTACAAAGCCATTGAGAGCGCCACCGTATTTTGTAAACTGCGCGGCAATGCTTACGTTGAATTGGTGCATTGGATTCATCAAATTCTGCAATTACCTGATTCTGATTTACATCGCATTATCAAACAGTTTAATTTAGAACCCTCGCGGTTGGCTAAAGATATTACCGAAGCACTAGATCGGTTGCCGCGTGGCTCAACGTCAATTTCTGATTTATCCGCGCATGTTGAAGAAGCGGTTGAACGCGGCTGGGTGTATGGTTCTTTAATGTATAAAGAATCGCAAGTGCGCACCGGTTATCTCGTGATTGGTATTTTGAAAACGCCCGGCTTGCGAAATACCTTGCCAGCGATTTCTAAAGAATTCGATAAAATTAAACTCGACACATTATGTGATCGGTTTAATGAGATCGTCGGCGGTTCACCAGAAGAAACGATGACGGCGCAGGATGGTTCGCAAATCGGCGCTGCTGCGCCCGGCGAAACCAGCGGCGCGATTGCGCCTGCGTCGATGGGAAAACAGGAGGCGCTGCAACGCTTCACCGTTGATTTAACTGAACAAGCTCGTAGCGGCAAGCTCGATCCCATCGTCGGGCGCGACGCCGAAATTCGCCAAATTGTCGATATTTTGATGCGCCGCCGCCAGAACAATCCGATTTTGACTGGCGAGGCGGGCGTGGGCAAAACCGCCGTCGTGGAGGGTTTTGCGCACAAAATCGTTGCTGGCGATGTGCCGCCGCCGCTCAAAGACGTGACGCTGCGCACCTTGGATGTTGGGCTGCTGCAAGCGGGCGCGAGCATGAAAGGTGAATTTGAGCAGCGGCTACGTTCGGTGATTGAGGAAGTCCAAGCGTCGCAAAAACCGATCATTCTCTTTATAGATGAGGCACATACGCTGGTTGGCGCGGGTGGCGCAGCGGGCACCGGCGACGCGGCGAATCTGCTGAAACCGGCGCTGGCGCGGGGCACGTTGCGCACGGTCGCAGCGACGACGTGGGCGGAATATAAAAAGCACATTGAAAAAGACCCGGCGCTGACGCGGCGTTTTCAAGTGGTGCAAGTTGAGGAACCGAGCGAAGACAAGGCGATTTTGATGATGCGCGGCGTGGCGACGACGATGGAGCAACATCATCGGGTGCAGGTGTTGGATGAGGCACTGGAGGCGGCAGTGCGGCTGTCACATCGCTACATTCCAGCGCGACAATTGCCTGATAAATCAGTAAGTTTGCTGGATACAGCCTGCGCTCGCGTTGCCATCAGCCAACACGCGGTGCCGCCGGAAGTGGACGATTGCCGCAAACGGATTGCCGCGTTGGAGAACGAGCTGGCGATCATTCGCCGCGAGACGGTGGTTGGGATTGACACTGCCGAGCGGGAGACGGTGGCGACGGAAAAACTCGCGGTAGAACAAGCACATCTGGCGGACATTGAAACGCGCTGGGAACAGGAAAAGGCGCTGGTGACGCAGATTTTGGCGCTGCGAGCGCAACTGCGCGGCGTTGCTGGCACGGTGGACGCGCCAGCCGCTGCGGATACGACGCCGCCAGAATTAACTGCGGACGACCGCGCTGCATTATTGAGTGAACTCAAAGGGTTACAAGCGCAATTGCACGCGCTGCAAGGCGATCATCCGCTGATTTTGCCGACCGTCGATCATCAGGCCGTCGCTGCCGTCGTCGAAAGCTGGACGGGAATTCCGGTGGGGCGGATGGTGAAGAATGAAGTGGAATCGATTTTGAAATTAGCCGATACGTTGGAACAGCGCATTATTGGACAACGTCATGCGCTCGATATGATTGCGCGGCGTATTCAAACTTCTCGCGCCAAATTGGATAATCCGAATAAACCAATTGGCGTATTTATGTTAGCGGGAACTTCTGGCGTTGGTAAAACGGAAACGGCGCTGGCGCTGGCAGAAGTGTTATATGGCGGTGAACAAAATATCATCACCATCAATATGAGTGAATATCAAGAAGCGCATACGGTTTCGACCTTAAAAGGTGCGCCACCCGGATATGTCGGTTATGGCGAAGGTGGCGTTTTAACCGAAGCAGTGCGGCGGCGTCCGTATTCAGTGGTTTTATTGGATGAAGTCGAAAAAGCACATCCAGATGTGCATGAGATTTTCTTTCAAGTGTTTGATAAAGGCTGGATGGAAGACGGCGAAGGGCGGGTAATTGATTTCAAAAACACGCTGATTTTATTGACTACCAATGCCGGAACGGAACTAATTAGTCGTTTGTGTGCTGATCCTGAGTTGATGCCAGAACCGGAAGATATTGCCAAGGCGCTGCGCGAGCCGTTGTTAAAAGTATTTCCGCCAGCGTTATTGGGTCGTTTAGTAACGATTCCGTATTATCCGCTGAATGATGAAATGATTGGCGCGATTGCGCGGTTGCAATTGGGACGGATTGCACGGCGCGTGCAAGATAATCATAAAGTGCCGTTTACTTACGATGATGAGGTGATTAAACTCATTGCATCGCGTTGTACCGAATTAGAAAGCGGCGGGCGGATGATTGATGCGATCCTAACCAATACGGTATTGCCAAAAATCAGCGAGGAATTTTTAACGCGGATGATGGAAGGTAAACCGATTGAACGGGTGCATGTGAGCGTGATTGCGGGTGAATTTGGATATGGGTTTGAGTGAGATTGACTGTTATAAATAAGCGGTGATTTATGCTAGGCTGACAAGCAGCACCTAAGAAAGTAGTACGTTAATGGAATTGTCAGCCGTATTGATTCCTACTGTTGAAGGTGGTTACATTGCTTTTAACCCTGAAACTGGCACAACAACTCAGGGAGAAACAATTGAAGAAGCGATTACCAATCTTCGAGAAGCTACCGAGCTTTACTAAAAAATTTAGGATATAAAATGCCTTATGTAATGTTGTATGACACTTGGATGAAAGATACTGCGGTTAGTTTTAAACCGCGCAGTAATCGTCTTCAAGCAATTGATGAAGCACTCAAAAAGTACCATTCAACGAAGAGTGATACTGATTTGGTAACTCTGAAGCTCGCACTTCATCAATGGAAAATGTGGAAAGGTTATGATGCTTTGGCAGGTAAACCTGCTTGGATTATTAACGAGCGCAATAAAAAAGGTGCAGTGAGTGATTTAGACCTTCAGATATTTGGTGCGCGAAATAGTTCAGCATTAGAAGATATATCTGACCAGCCTTATTATGGGATTGAGGAATGGGCTCCTGATCAAGCTGCTAGAATGGCTTTAAGATTGGCACGAGAAGAAACGCTACATCAACTATTTGATTCTAGACAGTTTTATTTATCAAAGACCGCCTTAGCAACGACAGTTTTTGGTATGCAAAGACAACTGAAGAAAGCTGGTGAGCAGGCACAAAAAACTGCTGATGCAGTAGCTTCAAATGCGTTAGGCGTGGCAAAAAATGCTGCAATGTCAACTGTAAGACCATTAATAAATGAAATAAAATTATTTGTTGATCAACTGATCGCAGAAGTTTTAAGTGAGTTTCCTGTAGAAGTCGCCCGAGAAGTACTAGCACTTTTAGCTGAAATCATTCCAAATTTCATCTTAGAGTTCACATCCAGTATAGCGCCTTATGTTTCACTGGCACCTAACACGTTCAAGGCAATTAAGAACGGATATGGTGCAATAAAAGAACAATATAAGTTGTCGCATTTTGATGAACATATGCCATCACTTGCTGCTGGTGATCCCGTAGCAGCTGCAAAAGCGTTACGTCTTTTAATCGAACGTAAACGCGATAACCAATCGCAGTTGTCTGCAATATACACGGCAGATGTTACTGTAAAGCTATCATCTATTGCTTTAGATTCTCTTTCACTTGGTATTCCATCAGTGAGTGCTGTGATAACGCCGCTGCAAGGAATGTTGACAGCAACCAGTGTGCTGACTCTGCAAATTTATACTCTTGCTAGAGAAGTTCAAGAAATGCGTAAAGCAAACGCTATTCTTAACACGGGCGCTAAAATTACGTCAGAAATTTTCGATGTTTGTCCGATAGCGGGTTGTTATTTTATTGCGTGTTCAAATACGAGCAGTGTTATCAACTTTTTAATAGAAGACATTGGCGCTCCGGCTTGGCAACGTGATGTTGAATCGCTTAAGAAAAACCATGTCGATCCGCTAATTGAAGATGCACGAAGTTTGATAGCTGATTCACGTCTTCAGGTAGAAGGTCTTGAAATGTCTAAAGGCGTAGTGAAGAACATCACTCCTGGTTGTTTGGGTTTATCCAATGTCAAAAATCGACTTCAGCATAACATGCTTATAAAACTAAAGAACGTAGGTTCAAATTAAGCAAAATACAGCTTATTTTTAATCGGATTATTGGCCATAAAAAAATAGCTGGTGCCATTCTTAACCAATACAGTATTGCCAAAAATCAGCGAGGAATTTTTAACGCGGATGATAGAAGGCAAGCCGATTGAACGGGTGCATGTGCGTGTGATTGCGGGTGAATTTGGATATGGGTTTGAGTGAGATTGACTGTTATAAATAAGCGGTGATTTATGCTAGGCTGACAAGCAGCACCTAAAAAGGTACGTTAATAGAATTATCAGCCGTATTGATTCCTGCTATTGAAGGTGGTTACGTTGCTTTTAACCCTGAAACCGGCACAACAACTCAGGGAGAAACAATTGAAGAAGCAATTACCAATCTTCAAGAAGCTACCGAACTTTATTTAGATGAGTTTCCATTAACTGTTGCAGGTCGTGCGTGTGATTGAGGGTGAATTTGGGTATGAGTTTGAATGATTTATGAGTGTCACAGCATGAAGCATCAATTCACATTAGAATTTTGGCAAGACGATGGTTGGTACGTCGGTAAGCTGCAAGAAATTCCCGGAGTATTTAGTCAAGGTGAAACGCTTGCCGAACTTGAGGAAAATATCGCTGATGCTTATCGATGTTTATCTGAAGATGCTCGCGGTGACGTTCATCAGCAAACGCAAACCAAGAGTATTTTTTTAGAGATTGCATGAATCGCAACCGGTTTTTGCGAGAACTAATTGCTGCCGGTTGCTATTTGAAACGTCACGGCAGTAGACATGACATTTATGTGAATACGCGCAATGGAAAGCAAGCACCAGTTCCGCGCCATTCAGAGATCAAAGATAGTCTCTGTAAATAGATTTGCCAGCAATTGGAAATTGGTGAGAAGTGAAGAGTTGAATGCAGCATTTTAGCCTGAATGATGAAAAGTAAATCAATTGAGCGGGTGCATGTTAGCGTGATTGATGGTAAATTTGGATATGGGTTTGAGTAATCGAACCCATGAAAAATAAAGTGTAGTCAATCTATTTTTCTCGTTTTTAACAGAATTAGACTATGGAGAATAACTATTATGCCTGATCGGATGGGAATACCTACACACCAATCGTTTATTAACGCTACTACGTTAAAACCGACAGGTATCATTTCTAAAGTCGAAAAGGCGATCAAGGGACGAGGGAGCAATATGGCTCTTATTGACGCCGCGTATCTCGCTTGGGAAAGCTCTCTCGTTTTGAATGACGTGAACGCAAAGAAAGCAGCACTTAGCCAATTGATTAAAGCAACCGCTTGGTGGTTAAGTTTGAAGCGCGAAAAAGATAGCCCTCTCTAGCCGGCGCCGACAGGTAATAGCTCCATTAAATAAGCTCGCACTAAAAGCTCTTGAAAGACTAGATTTTGGACAAGCATCATTTGAAAGACACAAATCAGCATCTATCCAGGGAGGAACTGTACGCGGTCAGGAAAATAAAGGCTCTCGTCATTTCGTGAATCCAGGCGCTAAACAATTAGCTTCGGGATATAGTTTAGAGAGGGATTATTATCTCGCTTCAGAAAAAACCCAAGCTGCAGCAGCAGGTGGCGTTGCAGAGGCTAGTAGGGACTATGGAACAAATAAGCCACTCAATGCGCTCACTCTAGATGAGTATATTCAGCTATTCGATCAAGCGGTCAGTGGTTTTGACGGGAATTCGAATGGCTATGAGGTTGTCTATCTCTCTAAAAGTGAGAGAATAAGATACTAGGAGTTACGCAGTTGCGAACAAGCCATACAATGGTGCTGATAAATAAAAT
>DYNM01000055.1 GCA_020721065.1 Thiocystis violascens
CTTGCGCCAGTTCGGCAATGTGGGCTTTTTGTTCGTCGGTGGCGGTGGGAATGGGCAGGGTTTCCATGTATTGAGCGCGTAATTCATAAAACCCACCGCGCACAAAAGGGGCGAGCGCAGTCATAAGCATCCAATATGGTTTGCTGTTTAACAAACCCAACAAAAACCAATCATTGGTTGGGATAATGTAACTCTTATCGTTTGACAGACTTCCGTTTGAATTTCTATGAAACAATGGTGCTGCACTGAAGTGGGCATATTGAATTTTATTTTTAGCAAACTCCTCGTAATACCCCACCGTATCCTGAATTTCCCACCACTGATACGGGCCGGCTTTGCGCCCTTCCCATGCGCCTTGCCAGTCTTTAGGTTTTGGCATAAGTCGTGTTTTGAATTGTTCTAAATGCGCTTTAATCGCCGGGTATTGCTCAATATCCGTGCCACGCCGGGTAAAAATCAACCATAAATCCCTCGGCTGGGCGTGCCATTTTTTCAGGTCTTTGCCTTCTAAAAAGGGTTTAATCAAATCATTACTTTTCGGGTCGGCGGCAATCAGGGCATCACGGGTGGCGCGGTCAATCACAAAGGCTTCATTCAAGCCCGTTTTGATGCCATACAAGGGCGAACCGTAAACCTCTTTCAGCGTTTTATGCCCTGTGGTGAGTTGGGCGCGCAGGCTGGCGAGTTCTGCGTTTTCAAGCTGCCAACTGTCGCGCGTAAGCTGGCTTTGCGCCATGTGGCTTTGTTGTTGGGTAAAGGCTTGGTTGAGGTTGTCGGGCAAGTCGTTTTGCAGCACCAGCATGGCTAACGGGTGCGCGGCTGCGGGCGGGCTGTTTTGCAGAATAACGATGGCGGGATAGGTGGTCACGCCTTCAAAAATCTGTAAATCGCCAAAATCGACGATGCTTTGCAGCGCGGTTTGAGCGCATAAAAACTGGCGCAAAGGTTCGCCGCTGCCGGTTTTGAAAAAGGTGGATGAGGAGATATAGCCCATCATGCCCTTGGGTTTGAGCAGCTTCACGCCCAATTCAAAAAAGTAGGCGTAAAGGTCGGCTACGCCGTGATAGACGGCATATTGGGCTTGTAACCAGGGTTTTAAGGCGCTAAAGCGCTCTTGACGCACATAGGGCGGATTGCCGAGCACCACATCGAAGCCGCCCGTGGCGAAAATAGCGCTAAACGCGCTGTGCCAGCAAAAGCTGTCGCCGGCGACGGGTTCGGTCAGGCCGAGGCTGTTGCCCGCTTTGAGGTTGCTATCGAGGCTGGTGAGGGGTTTGCCATGTTCGGCGGTTTTGAGCCAGAGCGAGAGTTTGCTGATTTCGATGGATTCGGGGTTGATATCTACGCCGAAGAGGTTGTTATTCAGAATGGTTTTATTCAGATCAAACACCCCCGCTTGCCCGGTGATGCTGGCAATGGCTTCGTTGGCGCGGCGATATTCGGCGTGTAGATAATCAAACGCGGCGACGAGAAACGCGCCCGAACCGCAGGCGGGGTCAACCACTTTGATCTGTTGCAGGCGCTCTTGCCATGCGTACCAAAACAGTAAGTCGGTTTGTTTTCCCTTTTTCCAGGCAATACTGCCATCGTCTTTGGCGCTGCCATAGTCTGCCAATAGCGTTAAAAACTGCTGCTGGATATACGCGCCCAGAGTGTGTTCGACAATAAAGGCGGTAATGTGGTCGGGCGTATAAACCACGCCATGCAGTTTACGTTTGCCCGCTACGGCGCTGGCTTTGCCGCTTTTGCTTAAAAACGGCTGCCCTGTGGCAATACTTGCAGAAATTTCTTCCAGGTCGCTGATTGATTGCTCGAAAATATGCCCCAGCACGGTGACCGATACATCGGAAGCAAAGTCGTATTCGGCAATGTTTTTGAAGGCTTCGCAGAGCGCGTCGCTGATGGTAAGTGCGTCAAGCTCGGCATCGTGCGCAAAAAGTCCGCCGTTGTAGGCGGGGATTTTCAGGCGGCTGTTGCCCTTGTCGATGGCGTTAAACAGGCCTTTGAAGTTGTCGTAAATCGGGCGCGGGTGGTAGGGGTCGGCGTGTTGGTAGGCATTTTTGATGCTGTTGTCGGGGATGAGGCCACGGTCTTCGGCAAAGGCGACGAACAACACGCGGTCGAGCAGTTTTTGCGCGGGGGTCAGCAGTGCGGTCGGTGCTTGGTGCGGGTTGTCGGCCATCAGGTGCACCAAGAGCTGTTCACGCACGGCTTTGTAGTCGGCGTAAAGCTGCGCGGTGATGTCTTTGTCGGCTTGTTCGGTGGCGTGCAACAGTTGACTGGCGGTGTCGCCCAAAAGGCTGTCTTGGGAGAGCAATAGGCGCAGGCGGGCGTATTCGGCGGGCTGGTCGAGGGTTAATACGTCCCAGCTTTCATAGGTTTGGATGCCATGCCCGACCGCGTAGAGGCGAATTTCGCGGTAATTGCTGACCAACACCCATTTCGCGCCTTTGCTGGCGTTGGCATATTCCCAGGCTTGCTGCACCGGGGTTTTGTGTCGCCCCGGCATGATGGCGTCAAGGTTGGGCGTGTCCAGTCCCTTGAGTTCAAAGGGCGCAACAATGCGCGGCTCGATGTCGTTGCCAAAATGCCCCAAGGCGACATCGACAATGCCGCCTTTTTTGATGGGCATTTCGTAGCTGGCGCTGTAGTGCGCGTGGGTGGCGGGCGTGGTGTAGTCCAGCAGGGTGACTAGAAAGGTCTGGACAAACGCGCCATGCGCTTGTTTTTCACCCAGTTTTTTCAGGCTGCCGTCGTTGATGCTGGCCTGCCAATGGCTGATGGCGGTTAAGTGCGCGGCGGGAATGGGCGCGTGGCTGAGGTGTTTGGCAAGGATTTTCGGTAGGAATAGGGGCATGGGGTTAGCGCTTGGGGTGGCTGGGTTGCTGCATGGTACACAAAGCCTTGGTGCATGGCTTTCCCCCTTTGGC
>DYNM01000056.1 GCA_020721065.1 Thiocystis violascens
CAACCTGACTGAATGAAAATGCCCGTTGCTTGGTTTTGAATTGAGCGGCGGGTTTATTTTAATGGGAGGAAAAACTATTTAATGCGCGATGAATATGATGTTAACCACTGTCAAATGACTGACTACTTTCGCAGCGATGTTTTAATTAAACGTCCTTATATTTAATTGCATTAGTGTCTCGCCGCAATTCAAATGCCGATACGATGTGAAATACAAGCAGACGATGGGCGTATTCGCTACTGGTGGTTTGTCCCTGAATTACAACGTTATTTGCGCGTGGTCACACTTGCGGATGGTGTGACGTTGAATGCTTTTCCTGATAGGAGATTTAAGCCATGAGACTTGCTTATGATCCAAACACCGATTCTCTTTATATTCATCTGTGTGAACGAACCGCAGTTGATTCTGATGAAGTGACGGATGGCGTGGTGCTTGATTTTGATGCAGATAGCAATTTAGTTGGCATTGACGTACAACACGCGAGTCAAAAAGTTCTTTTATGCGAATGAAGGTGATCCGCGTGAACCAGCCCATATTCATGTCAGGCGCACCGGCGCTGAAGCAAAATTCTGGTTAGAACCACAGGTGCAACTGGCGAGAAATGATGGCTTTAATGCGCCAACCTTGCGTAAAATTGCAGCACTCGTTGACATTCATCAAACGTAATTACGGAGAGAATGGTATGAATATTTCACCTCAATCCGCCCGAGTGGATGACAACACGCTGTGGGTTGAATTGCGGGACGGACGTGCCGTTGGTGTGGTTTCCGCGCTTGCTATCGGCAACGCATGAACAGCGCAACACGTTTGAGTTGAGTCCACGCGGGATTCACTGGGACGCATTAGATGAAGATATTTCGATCGCTGGTTTATTAGATGGCTTGGGCGATATGACGCATGACAATCGCATTGCTGCCTAGCCGCGTCGATTGGGTTGCGCTGCGAGGCGTGACCCGTTTATTGAATGAAAATGCCCGCCGCTTGATTTTGAATTGGGCGGCGGGTTTTTTGTGGGTGGAGGAATTGGGTTTATACTCAGTCAAGGTTATTGAGTGAGCAGATAAGCAATGCCAACACTATTAAATCAAAATGGGTTTAAATTTATTTTCTATGCCAATGAACATCCGCCACCCCATGTTCATGTTTTAAAAGGCGATACATGGGCTAAAATTGAAATGCGTACCGCACAAGTGATCACCTCAACGCTTAAACCAAAAGATGAAAAAATGGCGGTGGCATTGGTCAAACAACATCAGCATACATTTCTGGAGGTTTGGAATGACTGGTTTAGCCGGTAAAGCGGTTCGCTTTGACAACCAACATCTTCATGTTGAACTCGCTGACGGACGCATTATTTCAACACCGTTGTGTTGGTATCCGGAGCTTGAACAAACATCAATTAAAACACTCAATCGGTATCGTTTTATTTGCAATGCCACTGGAATTGAATGGGACGAACTAGATTATCATCTCAGCATTGAAGCTATGCTGCAGATTTCAGTAGAACAGGCGGCGTAGGTTAGCTTGCCGCTATTTGGCGACCTGACTGGGTGAGATGAGAATGAAAATGCCCGCAGCTTGGTTGGAAAATTGGGCGGCGGGTTTTTGTGGGTGGAGGAATTGGGTTTATACTCATCGCAACAATCGCCACTAACTGGAGTAATCCGCCATGTCAGTGACTTATGAAGAAATTCTCGGTCTATTTCGGGAAGTTGCCGAAGCGCAGAAAGAAACTGAGCGCAAGTTTCAGGACACCGACCGCAAACTGAATCAGCTTGAAAAACTGTTTACCAGTCAATGGGGCAAATTGATGGAATCGCTGATTGAAGGCGATTTAGTTGCTTTGCTACGCGATCGCGGCATTCTTATTGCGGATACCACGATGCGACTCAAAGGTAAATGTCCAGATGGCGGTAATTACGAATTCGACATCATTGCGCACAATGGCGCTGAAGTGGTTGTGGTCGAAGTGAAAACGACATTAAGACCGCAGGATGTTAAAAATTTTATTGAGCGTCTCAATCAATTAAAAGGTTGGATTCCGCGTTATGCACATAATCAGATTTATGGTGCAATGGCATGGCTCACTGCGGATGCGGGCGCTGAACAAATGCTCGAAAAGCGTGGCTTATTTAGTATTCGTGCGACTGGCAATTCCGCATCAATTCAAAACCCAACCGATTTTATTCCACATCAATGGTAAATAGCAGCGTCGGTTGGGTTGTCGCTGTTTGGTGACCCAACTTCTCACCCACTGCTTCAACCTGACTGAATGAAAATACCCGCCGCTTGATTGAAAAATCGGGCGGCGGGTTTTTTGTGGGTGTGAGTTGGTCTATGATTTGGTATGGAAATCGAATTTGATCCTGAAAAAGCCGCCGCGAATCCTATCAACCATGAAGGAGTGACGTTTGAAGAAGCAAGTCAGGCGTTGTTTGATCCGTATGCGCTAACTCGTGAAGATAGCGATACCGAACAAGAGCAGCGATTTATCACACTCGGCATGGGTGCCAAATCGCGTATTTTGGTCGTTGTGTGGACATTACGCGGCGAGCGTATTCGCTTGATTTCGGCGTGGAAAGTAAATCAACCCCAACGGAGGCGCTATGAGCAACAATTCTGATCCTCTCTTTGTACGCTATGCCGAGATGGATTTTACCGATGCACAACCCGTCGCGGCAGTGCCTGCATTAGCACAGTTACAAGCAGAAACGGTTGGCAAAACCCGTGTGACGTTGCTATTAGAAAATGAGGTATTGGCTTCTCTCAAATTGCGTGCCGAAATAAATGGATGCCATTATCAAACGCTGATCAATGAAATACTGATACGCGCTGCGTAGGTTGGATTGCCGCTGTTGACAACCCAACTTCTTACCCACCGCTTCAACCTGACTGAATGAAAATGCCCGTTGCTTGATTGGAGAATCG
>DYNM01000057.1 GCA_020721065.1 Thiocystis violascens
TTTGGCATAGCCTTGCCATGCTGATTACCTTGCTGGTGGTGGTGCGCGGGGTGCGCGCCGGGCTGGAGGCTTTTACTGTATTGCTGATGCCGGCCTTGTTTGTGATTTTGCTGCTCTTGGTGGGTTATGGCATGAGCACCGGGCATTTTGTAGAAGCCTTTAACTTTATGTTCGCCCCTGATTTCAGCAAGCTCACGGCCAATTCGGTCGTGGTGGCGCTGGGACATTCGTTTTTTACCCTGAGCATCGGCATGGGGCTGATTATGGCTTACGGCTCGTACATGCCGGATAAGGTGTCGATTACGCAGACGGCGTTGTTTGTGGTGGCGGCGGATACGACGATTGCGTTGCTGGCGGGCTTGGCAATTTATCCGGTGGTGTTTGCCAATGGTTTAGAGCCGTCTGCCGGACCTGGGTTGGTGTTTCAGACCCTACCAATTGCCTTTGGACAAATGCCCTTGGGCGTATTGGTGGGGACGCTGTTTTTTGCGCTGCTGACTTTGGCGGCGTGGACATCGTCGATTTCGATGATTGAACCTGCCGTGGCGCACTTGGTGGAAAAACGCGGCTGGACACGGGTAAAGGCGGGCATCTGGCTAGGTTTGGCCGCGTGGTTACTCGGTGTTGCCAGCGTGCTGTCATTCAACCATTGGAACGAGTTCAAAATGTTCGGCAAGACATTTTTTGAACTGCTGGATTTTGCCACCTCGAACATTATGTTGCCGCTCGGTGGGCTGTTGATTGCGATTTTCGCTACGTGGATGATGCGTCGCGAAATAAGTTTTGCTGAATTGGGGCTGTCACCGCGTATGTACGCCGTGTGGCGTGTGCTGACTCGTTATGTTGCGCCCTTGGGTATCGTGGTCATCTTCCTCTACGGTTTGGGTATTCTCGGATGAGTCGTTTGCATCGTGAGGCTATCGTGCCGTATACGCCGACTGAGATGTTTACACTTGTAGATGCCGTTGGGGATTATCAACACTTTTTGCCTTGGTGCAGCGATTCTCGGCGGCAGCAAAAGTCGGACGATGAAGTGATTGCCAGCGTGACCATCAGTAAGGGCGCGCTGCGCAAGACGTTTACCACGCACAACTTTTTGCAGCAGGACAAAATGATCGAAATGCGCCTGCTTGATGGGCCATTCAAGCATCTGCACGGGTTTTGGCGTTTCAGCCCCATGGGCGAGCACGGTTGCAAAATCAGCCTTGATCTTGAGTTTCAATTCACCAACAAGCTGATTGAGTTTGCTGTTGGCCCGGTGTTTACCACCGTCACGGGGGAAATGGTGCGTTCATTCCAGCGCCGAGCGGAGCAGGTGTATGGCCGGCGAATCTGAGTTAGCTGAGTCTGGGTTGATTGGCGTGGAAGTGGCCTATGCCTTGCCTGAGCGGCAAACCTTGTTGCGCCTCAAGGTTCCTGTAGGAACAACGGCGGAACAGGCCGTGCAGCGTTCGGGGCTTTTGGAGCGCTATCCTGAGCTGGACTTGAGTGCCAGCAAACTGGGGGTTTTTGCCAAAGTCGTGCCACCGCAGCGCGAGTTACGCGAGGGTGATCGCGTGGAAATCTACCGCCCGCTGCTTGCCGACCCGAAAGCCGTGCGCCAGAAACGCGCCGAAGAGGGCAAGAAGTTGAAAAAAGGTGGCGGTTAAAGGGTATTCAGTGGCAATGTGGGCAGCTCGCTCAATGGCGGCTCAGAGCGTTCCAGCTTGCCGTTCGCGTCAAAGAACAGAGCGAATTTACGTTGCACCGGTGCGTCCTTGCCGGCCTTGTGGAAATAAATGTAGTCCCAACGGTTGGCATGGAACATATCATCAAGCATCGGTGTGCCGACGATAAAACGCACTTGTTCCTTGCTCATGCCGAGTTTGAGTTGCGCCATTTTGTCATCGTCAAGGATGTTGCCTTGGTTGATGTCCATTTGGTAAGGCTGTAAAAATGTGGGCATGGAGCTGGTTGAGCAGGCGCTCAACAGGCAGGGAAGGGCGGCGGAAAGAAGGAGAAGGCGTGCGTGTTGCATGGTGTTGTGTAACGATGATGGAAAATATCCGCGCTAAAATACACGCCAAGTCGGTTTGCATCTAGTATTTCTGCGTGCATGAGGCGTTGGCCAGGTTGTGAATCATGCGGAAAAGCTCGTTTTTAAGCGTTAATAAGGACAAATCGTGGAAGCTAATGATCTAAAAAAAGCCGGGTTGAAAGTGACTCTGCCGCGCGTGCGCATTCTTGAATTGCTGGAGCAGCACGCCGATCAGCATCTTTCGGCAGAAGATATTTATCGCTTATTGCTGGATAACGAAGAGGATATTGGCCTCGCCACGGTGTATCGCGTGCTGACCCAGTTTGAAGCGGCGGGTATTGTTTGCCGCCATCAGTTTGAAGGCGGTAAAGCCGTGTTTGAGCTGATTTCCAAGGGTGAGCATGACCACATCGTCTGCGTGAAAACCGGGCTGGTGGAGGAGTTCCATGACCCAGTGATTTTTGAGCGCATCCAAAAGATTGCCGCAGAGCATGATTTTGAAATGACCGATCACTCGCTGGTGATTTTCGGTATCAAGCGTAAGCCCAAGGTTTGATGGATTGAAAATTCTTGCCCTTGATACTTCGACGGAAGCCTGTTCCGCTGCGCTCTTCGTGGATGGAGATGTCATTGAAGAGTTTGCACTTACGCCACGTGAACATACCCAGATGATTTTGCCCATGGTGCAGCGTGTGCTGGCACAGGGCGGAGTAGCACTGCATCAACTGGATGGCATTGCCTTTGCGCGCGGGCCGGGTGCATTTACCGGGTTGCGCATTGCCGCCGGGGTGACGCAGGGCTTGGCTTTTGGGGCGGGTGTGCCCGTGATGCCCGTCTCCAGCCTTGCGGCCTTGGCGCATGGCGTGTGGCGGCAGTATGGGGCTGATACGGTATTGACTGCTCTGGA
>DYNM01000044.1 GCA_020721065.1 Thiocystis violascens
GATTAGATTCAGAACCCAACAGCGCCTTAAAAACGCAGTCAATTTTAGGATCAATTGCATGTTTCATTGTCATTTATTCACTTGATCTGGCGGAAAAATTGCGCTGCTAGTGTCATAACAGCGCAAGTCGTATTGAATTATTGCTGCGGTGGGGTTCGGCGCGTTACTGTAGATTTGTTATAACGAAAGCGTTTGCCTTCTAATAACGGCGATTTACACATATAGCGCGTGGCTTGAATCGCATCATCAAGGAATACCTGCACTGCGGCAGCAATGTCACTCTCAAGATAACCATAGGTGGCAACTTCATTGCCATCTTCAGTATTATGAACATAAGGCGTGGTTGGCACTTCAAGACGCTGTAAAGCGAGATGAAAAACTTTCTCCGATAATCCCACTCCGTATAAATGATGCGCCTGCGAACGCGATAAATAACCCTTCGGAACGCCATTGCGATGTTGCAATTCAACGTGTTCAACGCGGGATTCAAGTTGTTCGGTTTTGCGTGTAATCAAAACCTGCTGTTGTTTCAATCGGTCAATTTCAACCAGACCATGCACCAATGCCGCAAGAACTGGATCGGCAACGGTGGGTTTTAATTTACCAGTGCGGTAATCAATGAAGGTCTGGTTGACCTCAATCTGAAACTCAGGACTGATCCAACCGGCATAACTGACAGCCAGCAGTTCGTGGGCAAAAGTGCCGCCGTTTCTGCCTTCACGGGAAACTACCGGAATCACGGTAGTTTTATTTTTTACAGCAAAAACAAGTGCTTGCGTTGAATCCAATGCAAGCCAGTAGCTCGGCGAATCTTTCTTTTGATTCCCGCTTGCGCGATGTAAAGCGTTGAGGTTGTAGCGACCTTCTGAATCGACGATGATTTGAACGCCAGCGACGACTGGCAAAGAGGCGTTGTTGTCCATAATAAACTCCTTTGATTACTTGCTACGCATACCACAAAGGCTGTGGCGGTCAGGAGGGTAGCAACGGCTCAAAAGGGCACCGCTTGCAGCTTTTCAGGTTTCCCAGTGTTATATCGCTGCAAACTCCCGACCATAAATTTGTCGGGTTTAAAAACCGCTAGTCTGACGGGTGCGGAATCCGCTTTTGAATTGCGAGGTTGCTACGCCTCTTAAAACGAATAAAAACACGAATGCTGCTGCGGTGTCAAGTGTGATTGTTGATGTTCTTGCCTTGCGCTCAAAGAAGCATTTTTTATTGCAGTGTAATCACAATAAATCTCGCGGCGCTGTCCACTTTCAATCACTAAGATGTGCAGTTTTGCATCTTCAATTGTAAACATTAAACGATAATCGTCAATGCTTTGCCCATGCAACGGGGATTATCTGCATGAGCAATGCGTTCTTCCATTGTATCAAGAATGCGTCGCGCCACTTGCCGATCCAATTTGCGCAATTGACGTAAAGCGGCTTCGGTATATTCAATGATCTAACTCAAGTGCTTTTCTCACTGCCGCCGCAGAATAAATGGTTTTTTGACCGGTAAGGACGCGCTCTAAAACAGCCACAGCGCGATATTCTGTTTCCAAATCAGTTAAACCCTGTTCCACAAATTCATGCAGTAAAAAAATTACGCATATCTTTCATGCAAATTTTATAATCTGCCGCATAAAATTTGCATTGGATCGCGTGTAATTCATTGGTTCCGCGAGTTTGCGCAACTAAATCAATGCCAGTATCACGGGCATCAAAATCTGGTCGCAGTTGCGCCCAATCTTTATAACGCCACACTTGGCAATATAAATCGTGATAGGTCGCTTCATAGCGTAAATAGCAGACCATCAATTCCTCAAAATAGGTGCCCTTTTCGCTTTCAGTGTGGGCAATACTGCGATAATGCGCGAGTAAATCAGTGAGGGCGGACATCGTAGTGATTCTTTGAGTAGTAAAGAATTTCTGATTAGATTCCGTTTATCTTAAACCGGTAAAAAGATAAACGGAAATAATCAGAAATCACGAATAAATCAGTTTTCTTGGTGCGCTAATGCTGCCAGAAATTCTTCACTCCACAGCGTTAATGCTTTATGCCGATCTAAATCATCAATATGATGTTGCGTGTCGTGGGTAAGTAGACAGGCTTGACATGCGACGTCGCAATTTTTTGGGCATTTAGCCAGTAAATCGCAGGCGGTTCGCAGTAAATCTAGCAAATGTGCAGCAGTTTGACTGACATAACCTGCGCCACCGGTCGCTACATCGTATAAATACAGCGAATAGGTTTGTTCATTATTCACACCGCGACTCGGTGCGGCTAATACGCCGACTTCTTCCTCGGCAATTCCTAAGTGTTGACACAGCGCCCGCCGCAGCACCACTGCCAGCGTATATGCAATGGTTTTATCAATACCTTGCCCTGATTCGGTGTGACACAGTTGCAATTCAAACAACTCGGTCTGCGTGGCAATCCCCAAATAAACATTGCTCAGAATTGCCCAAGCGGCATCGTTGCCGGGGCAATGCTGTTCACGGTCATTTAAGCGCCCGCCGCGCAGGCGTTTGTGCAAATCGAGTAATTTTTCTCCGCTATGTCCGTCAGTGAGCATAGATTCCGCCCGCCCGCAGCGCAGACAGAGTGCGTAGCCTTTGCCGTGCAGCCCGCCGCTGTAATGCACGAGTTGACCGGCAGTGGTGGTGCGATAGCGCCCCGGCAATGGTTGCTCAAACGGTATCCAATCCACGTTTGTCAGCGATACCAGCGGATCGCGCACCGGAATGTATTGCGGGATGGAGATGTTGTTATGCGGCTGATGACGCAGGTCAACCGCAAATCCGGCCGGCTGTAAAAACCGATAGCGCGTGATGACCTGTTCATCGGCGTCGCAGTGTGGGCAGGAGTCGGGCATCACCCGACTCGTGCCGTTGCCACCGCAGGCACGGCAGCGCCATAGCCACTGCAAATCCTGAATTTCCGTGGAGATGTCCAGTTGAATTGCCGTGGCGCTGACCAGTGCGGGCGGCAGATGCCAGTTGAGCGTCACGCCGTCGCTGCGATAGACCCGCCCGTCGAGGACGGTGTCGGTGCCGGGCGCGTAATCACGGATGGCAAGTGCGAGGTTGCGGCTCGGATAACCGGCGCGGTGGGTGCGGTGATCTTTGTCGTGATCTTCGTCGTGATCCTCGCCAGCCGAGTGCCGTTTGTTCAAATCGTCCATCGTGGTCGTGACCAGTGCCACCACATCGGTGGGAAAACCGTAGCCGGGTAAAAAACCGAGATTGGCCAATTCACCGAGCAGGTACTCACCACGCAGGCGTTTCAATTGTAAATCAACTGCTTGCTCAGGTTTGCTGTTACCGTCTTTGGTATGAATCTGGCGCTTTTGGTCGAGCAAGGCATTCAATTCACGCCGCCAGCGGGCGCTGACCTGCTGCATTGCAGCGGCAATCTCTTTCAAATGATCCGTTGCAATCCGTCCGGCAAGGCAGGTGCGATCCGCGAGGGCAGCAAAACCGCTGGTTAAATCCGCGTCATGTTGAGCCTTGGTCACGCACCAAGTGGCGAATTGGTCAGCCGGCGCAGTGCTTTGATTGCCGCCAGCCTCAAAAAACCATCCGGTTCGCAACTTTGGGATGTTGTGCAATTGGTGCGACAAAAACCACGCCAGCGCCAGCGCGTTCAGATGCCGCTGGACAATCGTGGGGCTGTGCAGGGCAACTTGTGGCAATCCCAGTTTGGTCTCGAATGGCCAGAGCGGATTTTGAAATACAGCCTCGCCCTGCGGCGTGGCTTTGCAGAGGGTAAAACTCAACGCCGCCGTCTCGCCGCGTCGCCCTGCCCGTCCAGCACGTTGCAAAAAATTAGCCGGATGCGGCGGGACATTATTCATCGCAATCGCGGTCAAGCCGCCGATGTCCACGCCCATCTCCATCGTCGTCGAACAACTCAGCAGGTTGATGTGACCGGCTTTGAACGCCTGCTCGCGCTGCGTCAGTTTGCTACCGGAAATTTGCGCCGAGTGTTCCACAGCGCGGAAATAGCGACGATGGCGGGCAAGGCGGTCGCTGATGTCCGGCCACGCGCCGAGTTTCCGCAGGTGCTGAATTTGCGGATTGCTTTCCAGCCACGCATCCGCATCGGCGGGGGTGTGATTGAACCAAAACGGATCAGGAATGCGCGGCATCTCCACGCGCTGGCAATGGATTAATTCGGCTGGCGCAGGCAATTCGGGTAAATACGGCGTGATATTGCGCACCACGACCGGCAACAAGCGGCGCGTCACCGGACAAAACCACGCCTCGCGCACTTCGGTTAAT
Organism: Thiocystis violascens; assembly: GCA_020721065.1. Taxonomy (GTDB): domain Bacteria; phylum Pseudomonadota; class Gammaproteobacteria; order Chromatiales; family Chromatiaceae; genus Chromatium; species Chromatium violascens_A. The sequence continues at coordinate 4,272 of DYNM01000044.1, forward strand.
TCGGCTTGCTGTTCCAACTCAAGACGAAACCCGTTTTCAGTTTGCGTCAAAAGCGGACGTAGTCCGTCCCAAAGTGCCAGCAAGATTTCCTCAATTTCAGCGCGTTGTTCAGCGACATCAAGACTCAATTGAAACACTTGGCTGAGATAGCGAATAAGACGACTGCGTTTAGCAAATGGTGAATCCGTAGAAAACCAAGCACGTTCGGTGTGACGATTCGTTACCTTCCGTTTGGGTTGCAACAAAAAACTCGGGCGACTGGAATAACCAAACCACCGCAACACATCGGGCGCAACAGCAACGGGTGAATTGCTGCCGCGCAGCACAATGTCAATGGTGATTTGCAACAACGCCCGCCATTCATCTAGCTTAAAATTGCGTTGTTTCATTATTGCTGGCAATGTTGACTGATCGAGTTTTGGATAATGCAACCGCACCAGTCCCAAACCTTCTAGCGAAAATTGCCGACGCGGCCGTAAATAAAACTCGCGCAGTAAACAGAGTTTTACTAACTGCCGATCATTCAATTGATCAAATGTCAATTCTTTTAACGACGGCAGCAACCAGTGTTTGAAATCGTTGGCGCTGAATACCGCATCTTCGGCCGCTTGCCAAGTCATGCGACCGACGGCTGGCGCTTGCATTTGATTCAATTTCTGAAGCTGTTCTTCTAATATCGAACGCAATGCCGGCATCGTTTTGACAGCGCCTTCCAGAGTTTGAATTTGCTCTTCCAATCCGGCAATTTGCGCGGGAGTAGCTGCTGCCGGCGCATTCGCAACGAGTTGGTGATACAGCAAACTGCGCACATAATCGCGTTCACTTTCCTGCTGTAATTTCGCCGCAAATCGCGCTGTGCCTTGCCGACTATCCGTAAAACTGATTAAACGCCGCCCGTCTAATGGCCCCGGATTATTTTTATTGGATAGCGGCGGCAGTGATTCTAATAAGGTGGGAATAGCGGTACTGAGTAGAAATGGCGCACCGATGCGCACAGGGCGAAATAATTGACCTTTGCTATCGGATTTGCGGCACACGGCGCATTGCAAACCATCTTTGAAATGAATATGAATGCCATCGCTTCCGCTGGAATCAAGCACATTCTTGGCACTCAAGCTCCAATTGTGTCGGTCGGCTTGTTGGGAATGAGTGAGCAAACGCGGGTGATTAAGAGGGACATAGTTAAAACGGATCACATCGTCATCATCTTCGTCATCCGTTGACAGCGGTTCTAATTCTTGCTGAAACTCGTCTTCATTCTGATTGTGTTGCTTGGCTAATAATTGACTTGCACCATCGCGCTCGATTTCTTCAGCAATTAAATACTCCGCGCCACATTCGCCGCATTGCACCACTTCAAATACCGGCATTTCACAATGTGGGCAATGGGTGCGGCGCTCTAAAAAGATCGCGCCAAATGGCCACGTCGGTTGGTCAAGTGCCGTATTCGTGCGTCCCGAACAGGTGGAATTGGCACACGCCCACAACCCGCTCACAGTGCGTTGGAACAGGTGCGCCCGCAGTGGCAAAAATGGCTCGCCGCTGGCGCTCGTGGCTTGGGTGCAGAGATCAAGCCATTGCAACGTTGTCTGTCGTGCCGCGCCAGCATCTCGTTGAGGATTATTTAATTGCGGCACTAAATTAGTCAGACGATGTGGGCGCTCTACCAACGTGGCGCGGAGCTTGCGCAGGCGCGGATCGCTGGCCAACGCGGTGAAACGGTCGGCGGGTGATTGTTGCCACAACGTCCCCAGCGGCGGGCTGGCGCAATTTTGCGCAACCAGTTCTGACGGTAATGCCGGAATCTCCCGCGCTCCGGTGATGACCTGCACCCGATCTATCGTCACCCCGGCAATATCAGCCAGAAATTTAGCCAGTTGCTGCTTTGATGCCGCTGACTCATCGCCCAGCGTCGCCGAGGTCGCCACCAAGCGCACCTGCTCCGCGTCACAACCGAAGGCGTGACGCACCCGCCGCAATAACAGCGTTAATTCAGCGGCTTGCGAGCCGAGATAGGTGTGCGCTTCGTCAATCACGATCCAGCGCAATTGCCCGCGTGATTGTTCAATCAACGGGCGGTCTTCGGTGCGCACCAGCAGATATTCGAGCATGGTGGCGTTGGTCACGAGCAGCGGCGGCGGATTGCTGCGCAACGTGCGTCGATCTGGCACTTCGCATTGCCATTCGCTTTTATCTTGATCGCGCGTGTCGCCGTTGTATAAGCAAAAACGAATACCGCCATTAAATGGTTCTGACCACGCGATTAACCGATCCCGCTGGCTTTTAATCAACGCATTGAGTGGATAAAGAAATAGCGCCCGCACTCCGGTTAATGGTGCTGATTGGCACTGTGCTAATTCGTTCGCTAAATCGCTCAAAATCGGAACCAAAAAGCACTCGGTTTTACCCGAACCCGTGCCGCTGGTGACCAATACTGAGCGTTGTTTGTTTAATAATGCTTCCCATGCTTCTAATTGATGACGATACGGATAGCGATCTTTGGGAAAGCTATAATCATCACTCAATCCGCGTGTGCAGGGGTGGTGCAGTGCTTTAATTAACTGCGGATGCAGCAATCCATTTTTTCCTAAATCACCTAATTGGTGCGCGGCTGGTTTCCAACCAAAGCTGGCTTCAAATACTGGGTCAGCAAGGAATGCGCCCGGTAATCCTGCCGCTTGATCGAGCGATGAATGCAAATGGGCGCGTAGTGCGTCGTTGCGAAATCCGCTCAAGCCGAGCATGGCGCGAGTTGCCCGCCGTCCGAGTTGTTCAATAATACGAGTGTAAAACTGGTCGCGACTCATCTGTTAATATTCATGTCAAGGTTTACAAGGTGATTTCGCCAAGCCACGACTCAAGGCGAAGGCATAAACGGCATCAAACCAATCGCAATCAAAATTGCGCACGATACGGAATTGATAAACGAGCGATCCATTAGTGGCGATGCCGTGCAAACTGTGGTGCGCAGCGAGGAATGGCGCGTAACGCACGGCGGCGCTGTAAGGCGGTGCCGGTTTAATTACGGTCGGCAGCCAGATGTTAGTGGTTTGCTGAATGGCTAATATCAACACGTTGCTCGTTACCCAGTCTTCTTCGGCGGTGTGACGCGCTTGCAGTTCCTGCAACTCACTGGTGATATGAAACTCAATTAAGTGTGCTGCCAATCCGCGTATTGCTTGTAACTCGCTTCTTTTTAATGGTTGCTGCGGAAATAACCGCTCTTGTAACCAATCGCATAAACAAGACCAATAGCGGCGTTTTTGCACAGCACGAGCGCGAAAGGTTTGGAATGTTTCAAAAACCAGCGTTTCCTGCGCGTCAGGTTCGAGGTCTACTTGTTGCAATGCTTCACGCAAGGCATTGAAATGCAAGGTGGCACTTTCACACCAAACTGCAACGCTAACTAACGCCCATGAAAATGGCATTTGTTGCGCCAATTCCCAAATGATTTCAAAAAGATCGTCATCCGCTTTGAATAGAGCCAGCGCGATGGTGCGCGGCTGACTAATTAACTGCTGCAATACTTCTAGCGTTTGCGGTGGATAGTCGCGGGTCAGACGAATGGCGTCTAACAGTAATTGCCAATCAGGATGGTTTGGATCAGTGCCAAGCGCCGCTAATACGTCCTGCAATTTTGCGGTGCGGTTTGCAGGGTTTGATTCCCGAATCGCAGCGGCTAAATCAGTAAATCGCTGTTCTGCGGCGGTTTGATCGGTGCTGCTTGAATCAACTGTCCACAGCAGCGGGCAAAACCGCGCCCAGTCGCCGTCGTATCCCAAAATCCACCATGGACCGCTTTCGAGTTGCTCTGGCAGCGTCCAGCGCCAGTCGTCATTGGGATCGCCGGTTAATGGAATCGGATCACGCGCTGGTGCCCAGAGTGGAATCATTTCGCAGCGAAGATGAGCGTTGCCGTTCATTCCAAAGCGGGCGCGTTCTTGAACAAACACTTGGTTGCGCGAGCGATCTGGTGTCAATTCGCAATCAAAGCGTGTCACCAACAGCTGCGCTAACCGTTCACCCTGCCCAGTTTCAACAGTTACGGTGACTTGCGCGTCCAGATTGATGGTGGTTGCCAACAGTGAAGCGATGCGCTCTTGCCACAGCCATAACGCAGTTACCAATTGTCCGTTGTGTAATGGAGGCAGGCGTTCTCTGAAACTGTTGGCGGTGTTGCCTGCCAGTGCGCACATGAGCCAATAACTTCCAGCGCCAGCAGCATCTTGGATGAGCAATTGCACCGCACCCAAACGCTCCAATGCGATGGGCGTACTGGTTGATACGGCGTTGCCATGCCAGAGAAAACAAGCGCCGCGTTGCGGATACGGCAGCGTTAATTCGATGGGGTCAGCGCCCGCCCATGCCAGTTGCACGGTGAACGGCGGCGGTAATTGACCAGTGACTGGTGGGCAAGACAGGTGGGCATCGTCGCCGTTGCATTGCAATCTGACCGCTGGGGACGAACAGGTCACACCTGCGTCCAGCAATCCGCTGAGATGAATCTCGCCCTGATTTTTGCCAGCGCCAATGGTGGTGGTTGTCACCTTCAACGAGTGCGGCACCACTGCCACTTGCCGACGACAGCGTTCGCAGTTATCCACATCCACCAATCGCAGCCACAGTTGCCCATAAGTGGTCGCGTCGTGTGGTTCTCGCCAGCTGGATTGACGCCCAACAGCTCGCCACTGCCGCCGCCAACTATCGGCTTCAGGCAGCAGTTGTCCGTTAGCATCTTTGACCCGCAGTTGCGGCAAGCCCAAATAGAGTGGGCGCGGCTGTCCACTCAACGACAGCGGTATTCCGCTGACATCAAACGTGGTAATGACATCCTGCGCCGCCCCACAGTGCAGGCGATACCGCTCGGACTGCGGGGTGAGAAAATCCACCGTGCCGCTGATTTGATACACCGACCGCTGCGCGGCAGCGCAACTGCCGACTGGATTGCAATTACCGTTGCTGGCGTCAACGGTGAATGTGGCTGGCGCGACGACCCACGCCTGCTCCGCCCGCAATTGCGCCGAGCCTTCGGTCAACCAGCGCCAAGTCTGCGATGCCGCGTGTTCGACAAACACCCACGGCGATTCGCCCCATGGTTCGCTGTCATCCACGACGAGCGGCGTTGCAGTGGTGCCGTCATGCAACATCAACGCATGAGGGTTCAGTATCGCCGCATCGGTCAACCGCACTCCGCCAGCCCGCAGCCACTCACGCCGATACTGCGCTACACCCGCTGCGGTTTCGATTCTGGTCAACCACGCCACTGGTGCGCTGCCAGTATCCGTTTGCAGCAGCAGGCGATAGCGGGACGCCGTCGCTGTTGTGCGATTCTGACACCAGCTTGACAAACTGGCGGCGCTGACCAATTCCGGCAGGTGCAATTGTTTTACAACCTGCCATTGCGTTCCATTGCACAGCAATTGCCCCTGCCAATACAGCCGCGCATTACGTTCGGCAGCCAATTCATTCGAGCGCGTGACTAATAACCGCAATAACGCTTCCGCGTTTTTATCATCCAAACGCAATGGCAAATCGCGCTCCCAATTGGGGCAGTTGTGATTTAACGCTTCGATTGGATCGGGAGCTTGACCAACGTACGGTTGCAAGGCGCTGATCCGTTCGATCAATTGCCCAGTTAATTGATATACCGGCAACTGTTGCAAACTTTTTGGTAAACGATGCGCGTGTTGTTGTGCAACTGAAAAAGCGTCGGCTATGTTATTTTGACCAGCGCGAAAATACTGATCAAGAACAGTACGAAAATAATTGCTTAGGGGAGTATTTTCACGGGCTAATAAACGCAATGGCAGACCACCTTCACAGGCGATGGTTACTAGGTAAAGATTGCCGCATCGATTAGATAACAGCGGACGTTTCCAATACCGCAAACCCTTCTCAACCCAATCGGCAATGACTGAATTTGCTGGTACAGTGAGTTTGAGTGGATTAAAAATAGTCTGCCATGTCCACGCGCCGTCAATATGTTCACGGCGAAACGTTTCCGCCGCATATAAACAAAACAGCTCGGGTAATTCACGAGGCGCTTTATTTTTTTCGTAGTTGAGAATTGCTTGGCGAATAAGATCGCACAATTCAGAGTAATTGCGATCACTGGTTTTATAACCATATAACGGACGACTATCAGGTCGAATGTCGGGGTGGGTGCGGGCAAATAAGAAATTTTTTAGCCAAGACATAAAAATGACTCCATCGCATAAAAAACACATTAACCCCCGCGCACCAACCGCTCCACTTCTTCAATAAAAACTCGTCCGCGATGGGTGTAATCATTAAACATATCGAAGCTGGCGCAGGCCGGTGACAGCAATACGCAATCGCCCGCTTGTGCGAATTGCGCCGCTTGTTTTACTGCATCCGCCATATCAATTGCCGTCACTCGCGGAATTGCCTGCGTTGACGGAGCGGCAGCGAGTTCTCGCGCAATCAATGGCGCATCGCGTCCAATTAAAACGACCGCCCGCGCTGCTTGCGCCACTGCCGGCACCAACGGCGCAAATTCCGCGCCCTTGCCGTCGCCACCTGCAATTAACACCACTCGTGCCGCTGACTCTGGCGTCACCAAACCTTCCAACGCCGCAATCGTTGCGCCTGGATTGGTGCCTTTGGAATCGTTAAACCAGCGCACATTATTGAATTCAGCGACCAATTCGCTGCGGTGCGGCAAGCCGGGGAATTGGCGCAACACGTTCACTGCTGGCGCGAGATCGGCGGTTGGTGCGCAGGCAGTCAACAGCGCCAGTGCCGCCAACGCATTGGCGAGATTGTGGCGTCCGGGAATCCGCACTTCAGACGCAGGCACCAGCGCCAGCTCGCCGCGACACAGCCACGTTGCGCCGTCAAGCGTGCGCAGCCCGAAATCACCGGGAGCTGGCGCGTTGAGGGTGAAACCAATTTCAACCGCACCAGCTCGCGGCATCGCCACCACCGCCGGATCATCCCGATTCACCACCGCCACTCGCGCATTGCG
>DYNM01000026.1 GCA_020721065.1 Thiocystis violascens
AAAAAACCCGTTGTTTTAACAACGGGTTTTATCAATATGGCGGAGAGAGAGGGATTCGAACCCCCGGACCCTGACGAGTCAACGGTTTTCAAGACCGCCGCTTTAAACCACTCAGCCATCTCTCCGGTTGTGCTAATAGATGCGCGGACATTCGTCTTAAACTAGCGCCTGCATCTCAGGACGGCAATCATAACCCAAGATGCGCCGCTGTCCCAATAGCGTTATTTCTCACTCGCCAATTTTTTAGGATGATCCATGACCACCGCTGACACCACCGCCCGCCTCGCTCGCCTGCACGACATCATTGAAAACCTTTTGAAAGAAGCCAAACGTCAAGGTGCCAGCGCCGCTGAAGCCGCAGTCGGCAGCAGTGCCGGTTTGGAGGTCGCAGTGCGGCTCGGTGAAGTCGAAACGGTCGAACACACCCGCGACAACGGGCTGGGCATCACCGTCTATTTCGGGCACCGCAAAGGCTCATCCAGCACCTCCGATCTCAGTCCCACCGCAGTGCGCGATGCCGTGAAAGCCGCCTGCGTCATCGCTCAAAATACCCAAGAAGACCCCTGCGCTCACCTCGCCGACCCCGCGCTGTTGGCGACTGATATGCCCGATCTCGATCTGTATCATCCTTGGGCCGTGACGGTTGACGACGCCATCGCGCTCGCCGTCGCCTGTGAAGATGCCGCTCGCGCCTACGATCCGCGCATCGTCAATTCCGATGGCGCCAGCTTTTCCTCCCAATTCGGCATTCACGCCGTCGGCAACAGTCACGGCTTCATCGGCGGCTATCCCACCACTCATCACAGCCTCGACTGCGCCGTGATCGGACAAGCTGGCGACCAGATGCAGCGCGATGCGTGGTGGACGACCGCTCGCTGCGGACAAGAGCTTGATTCCGCGCAACAAGTTGGTGAACGCGCCGCCCAGCGCACCCTCGCCCGGCTCGGCGCACGACGCCTCGACACCCGCGACGCGCCCGTCTTATTTCAAGCGGAAGTAGCAACTGGCTTATTGCGCAGCCTGATGTCCGCGATCAGCGGCGGCAGCATTTATCGCCGCTCCAGCTTTTTGCTTGACCACCTCGGCGAACGCATTTTTCCCGATTTCGTCCGCATTCACGAAGAGCCGCACCTGCGGCGCGGACTCGCCAGCGCCCCTTTTGACGGCGATGGCGTCGCCACCCGCGCCAAAGATTTAATCAACGCCGGCGTCTTGCAAACCTATTTACTCAGCGTCTATTCCGGCTGCCGCCTCAATTTGCCGACCACCGGCAACGCAGGCGGCGTCCGCAATTTGCGTGTTGACATGGGCACACACGACCGCCCCGCCCTGCTGCGTTTAATGGGCACCGGTTTAATGGTCACTGAATTGATGGGACAAGGCGTCAATCTCGTTACCGGCGATTATTCACGCGGTGCGGCGGGATTCTGGGTTGAAAATGGCGAAATTCAATTTCCCGTTGAAGAAATCACCATTGCTGGCAATCTCAAAACCATGTTTGCGGGATTAGTCGCCATTGGCAATGACTGCGATTTTCCCGGCAGCGTGCGTACCGGCTCATGGTTAATTGACCGGATGACTATTGCTGGAGAATAAAAAGTGCGAGCGTGTTATTCTAAGCATTAAGAATCGCTTTAATTGAAGACCGTTTCTCAGGATTATTGGCAATGACTTACGATTCAACGAATATCAAAGTATTAAGAGGTTTGGACGCCGTGCGCAAACGTCCGGGCATGTATATTGGCGACACCGATGATGGCACTGGTTTACATCACATGGTATTTGAAGTCGTCGATAACGCCATTGATGAAGCACTCGCTGGTCATTGCACCAATATCAACGTCATTTTACACAGCGACAATTCAGTATCAGTGCGTGATGACGGGCGCGGCATTCCGGTTGATATTCATGCTGAAGAAAATCGCTCCGCAGCAGAAGTCATTATGACGATTTTGCACGCTGGCGGTAAGTTTGACGACAATTCCTATAAAGTGTCGGGCGGTTTACATGGCGTTGGCGTTTCAGTAGTCAATGCGTTATCGGAAAAACTCATTCTGCGCATTTATCGCGGCGGTTGGGAGTATGAACAGGAATATCATCTCGGCGTGCCACAATATCCGCTGCGTCAAGTTGCCGAAACCACGCAAAAAGGCACCGAGGTACGGTTTTATCCCTCAGATACTATTTTTACCCATTTAGATTTTCATTACGACATTCTCGCCAAACGGCTGCGCGAATTATCGTTTTTGAATTCTGGCGTGCGAATTTCACTGCTTGATGAAGCCAGCGAACGCAGCGATGTATTTGAATATCAGGGCGGGATTCGTGCTTTCGTTGAAAACCTGAATCAGAATAAAGAAGCGATTCATCCCACCGTGATTTATTTCAGCACCGAACGCAATTCAATTGGCGTCGAGCTGGCGATTCAATGGAACAGCAGCTATCAAGAAACGATCTTTTGTTATACCAACACCATTCCACAGAAAGACGGCGGCACCCATTTAGCCGGTTTTCGCGCCGCCTTAACGCGCACCTTAAATGGTTATATTGAACGCGAAGGTTTAGATCGTACTCAAAAGATTCACCCGATTGGTGACGATGCGCGAGAAGGATTAACTGCCGTATTATCTGTCAAGGTGCCTGATCCTAAATTCTCCTCCCAGACCAAAGACAAGTTGGTCTCCTCCGAAGTAAAAGGAATTGTTGAATCATTAGTGGTTGAACAATTGAATTTATTTCTCGAAGAACAACCGGCAGAAGCGAAGATCATCGCTAATAAAATGCTTGATGCAGCGCGGGCGCGAGAAGCAGCGCGGAAGGCGCGGGAAATGACGCGCCGGAAAGGTGTGCTTGATATTGCGGGTTTGCCGGGCAAGTTAGCGGATTGTCAGGAAAAAGACCCTGCAAAATCAGAGTTATATCTGGTTGAGGGTGATTCAGCAGGTGGTTCTGCGAAACAAGGGCGTGATCGTTCTTTTCAAGCGATTTTACCGTTAAAAGGTAAAATTTTGAATGTTGAAAAAGCGCGGTTTGACAAGATGCTGGCATCAGCCGAAGTGGGAACTTTAATTACAGCGTTGGGCTGCGGCATTGGGCGGGAAGAATACAATCCCGATAACCTGCGTTATCACCGCATCATTATTATGACTGACGCTGATGTCGATGGTGCGCATATTCGCACGTTGTTATTGACGTTCTTTTATCGCCAGATGCCAGAATTGGTTGAGCGTGGTTATATTTATATCGCGCAACCGCCATTATTCAAGCTCAAAAAAGGCAAACAAGAAACTTACCTTCTTGATGAAGCGGCGCTCAATCGGGCGATGTTACAAACGGCGCTAGATGATGCCGATTTATTCGTCACTGCTAACGCGCCGCCATTAGCACGGACGGCGTTGGAAACGTTGGCGCGTGATTACAATGTCGTTATGAAGATCATTCGGCGCTTGGCACGACGCTATGATGTCGTCTTTTTAGAAGAATTAACCCGCTTGCCTGCCGTCACCGAAGCAGTGATGACCGACAATGCCGCATTTCAAACATGGTGCAATGATTTAGAGCAACGCCTCAATCAACATGATTCATTAGCACTGCATTATCGGGTAAACGGTATTTTTGATTCCGTATCTGAATTGCCAACCGCGCTTGAATTAACCCGTTTGGTGCATGGCATTCCTGAATCGCGTTTGATTCCGATTGAATTTTTCCGTTCTGGTGATTACGCCAAAATCGTTGAGTTTGGGCACACGCTGACCGGATTATTGCAGCCAGATGCGTATATGACTCGCGGTGAACGCAGCAAAGCAATTAACGACTTGGGTGAAGGAATTCATTGGTTATTAGCAGAAGCGCAGCGCGGTACCAGTACGCAACGTTATAAAGGTTTGGGTGAAATGAATCCTGAACAATTGTGGGAAACGACAATGAACCCACAAATGCGGCGATTATTGCGGGTGACAATTGAGGATGCAGTGGCAGCAGATGCGATTTTCACGACGTTAATGGGCGATCAAGTAGAGCCACGGCGTTTATTTATTGAAAGAAACGCGCTGAATGTTGGCAATTTAGACGTTTAACTTCATCACCACCAAATTAACCCCCTATTTTTGAACAAAACAGGGGGTTTTATTTGCCAAAATTCTACTGAATTGTGGTTTCAAGCTGTACTTTTTTAATTAAAGCATCAGCAATTTTTAGTAAATCTTCCTGCGTTTTTGCCGCGTTACCAAGCACCACATAACGTCCCCCAACAATCATAGTAGGCACCGCATTGATTTCGTAACGACTGGTCAATGCCTCACTACGATTTAACCGCATCTGTACATCGAAAGACTCAAATGCTGCCGCAAATGTGTTTACATTCGCACCTTGCTTACTGAGCCATTCAGTCATCGCCGCTGCAGTAAATAATTTAACTCGTTGGTGGTGAAGCGCATCGAACACCAATTGATCGAATTGTTCTAATTGTGCAGTGCTATCTAATGCAAAATAAAGTTTTGCTAAATTCACCCACGCGCCGCGTCCAAAAGTCACTGGCAAGCGCCGCAAGACGACATTACTAGGGAGTTTTTGTGCCCAAGGTTTTAATAAGCGATTCAATTCAGCACAATGTGGGCAACCATAAGAAAAAAACTCTAACACTTCAATTTTATCTTTCGTATCGCTGGGTTGTGGCGGATCAATTTTACGCCAATCTCGACCTTCTAATAATTCTTCTGCAGTTACTGAAAAAACTGGCATCAAAGTAGTGGCAGTACATAACGCAAGTATAGAACGATGGAACTGGCGACGAGTCAGGTTCATTTATTTCTCCAATAAATCAAAGTATTGCAAGCGTAAATCGTATAACTTATAGCATTTTTTGCATCCAAAATTGATACATGCCTGCAAAAGTTTCTGGGTATCTCGCTTCAAATTCTGCCCAGTGCTTCAAGTTGGTTGCTGTAGGATCATCTGGAAAACAATTGAGATATTCGTTGCTGACGTGTTGATCGACAACAAAACCAAGGAATTTGAGTTGAAAGCGATCTATTATTTCTGCGAGTTGCGGTAAAGTAAAATAATGTTCATTGACGTGAAAAATAAGATCACGACAGCCGCTGAGGGTAAAAAAATCACTACTTGTCGCTAATTGTTGATAGTCATTTTGATCGCGTTGCGCCATTAATTCTTGACGGCAGCGTCGAATATCTTCTGGAGTTGCACGATAACCGCCTTGAACAATGAACTCCCGCGCTTTTACAATAGCAGTTCGGGCTTGCTGACTATACAAACCGAGTGATAAAAAACCGCCCGGGCGCAACTGTGATAACAGTATTTCCCAACCAATTAGTGGATATTCTAAATGGTGTAATACGCCAGCCGATTCAATAACGTCAAATTGCATATCTAGTTCATTTAATTGCAAAATATCAGCTTGGGCATAACGTAAATTTTTAATCCCTAATTCAGCAGTTTTGCGCTGGGCATAACCAAGACTGTGCAGCGATAAATCAATAGCCAATACCTGTGCATCTGGAAACCGTTGCGCAGTGTTAATTGAGTGCTGACCAGTGCCGCAACCTGCAATTAAAATATCAACACCCTGATATTTATTCAATGGCGTAAATGTTACCTGTGGGAATTGTTGACGCACAAACGCATCAACTGTGAACGGTGATACAAGTTGATTAGTTTTTACCCAACGCGGGTAGGGATTTTCTTCATATTGATGTTTAACAAGTGCAGAAATTCCAGCGTTAATTGGAGTCAAGCGTGGCATTGCTTGGCAATACGCATCTTGTTCTTGTGGTTCACGCAGATGTTGAATAAGAATCTCAGTAACTAAATGAGACCAGTTTTGAGATAAGAGATTTTCTGCTTTGGGCAACTGCTCAAGTGGATAATATGCTGCCAGCACGATTAAATGTGGCGCGAATATGGGTAATTGCTGCATGAGTGCAACGGTCATTGCACTTTTTAATGCAGTGATACGCTTATTTTCTTCTTCAGTAACACTGAATATGTACTCATTTAAGTAACATTGCAAAGCTAAGGCTTGTAATAACTGTACACGCGAGCTGCTATTCGCATATAAAACACTATTGTGCGTAACATCATCTAGCATTGCATGGCGCAATAGCGTCAACAGGCGTTCCAATTCTAAATCACACACCGGCATGATAACCAATACGGTCATTAGTAACTCATCAGTGATGAGCATCTCTAATTCTGCTGCGCTCAATAATTCCGACAACGACAATCGTGTTGATTGCAATACAGAACTGCGTTGGATAGCGTGTTGAATGATTGGATTCAGTTTAATGAAATCACTGCAAGTTTTAGTTAATTTGCCCGGATAAGACCAACCTTCTTTTAACGCCTGCAATAGCATTTTGCGCACACTAACTGCGTCACTTGTAAAATGCAGTTGTTGCACACATTGCACATAATTAAATTTTGCCTTAACAAAATCTGACTTTAATTCAATTGCGCGATGATGATGCGATAATGCGTCTTCCGGTCGTCCTAAGTTTTGTAATAACAACCCCAAATTATTATGTGCCTGTGGAAAGTTTGGTTTTAATGCTAATGCTTGCACATAATCATTCAATGCTTCACTAAAACGGCGTAACGTTTTTAGAACATTAGCGCGATCATTAAAAATAATCGCTGAATGCGGTTTCAATTTAATTGCCCGCGTTAATTCAATTAAACCTTCTTCGTGACGACCGAGTTGTGCTAACGCATTACCGCGATTGGCGACCGCACTTGCATAATCTGGCTGTAATACCAATGCTTGGGTAAAATAAGCCATTGCTTCTTCAATACGATGCACACCTTGTAATGCTTTACCAAGGCTATTCAAACATTCAGAATCATGTGGCGCAAGTTCAACTGCACGTTGTATGACAGGCAATGCTTCTGCTTGACGTTCCAGTGCTAATAGAACCGTTCCCAGTGCTTTCCAACTAAACGCGGCGGCGGGATAACGGTTAATAAGTTGATGGGCAAATGCTTCAGCATCAACAAATTTTTCAGCATTAAATAATGCTACCAACGTCTCCTGTTCAGGCAATGATGGCGTTGCGGCTTGATTGGATGATTTGCGCGGGCAGAATGGTGATTTTGTTGTAGCTTTGTGCATAACGATTATTTCACTGGCACATAATACAACCAAGCGTCTTGATCGACTTTTAGATCAATTAAACTGGTATTGAGCACATCGAGATGCACATAAATAGGAGTGCCGGCTGGAATGATAATGCCATAACCGGCGGGAAAAGAAATGCTGGTATTGGTGATGTTTGAACCCAGATAAGTGCTGCCTGATTTTGCTTCATAATCGAATAAACCTGGGCCGGCATATTTCATCCGAAAAATACACCCTTGCGCTCCGCCGCCGTGACATTGATACATTTCTGGGCGCGTACTGACTTCTAAATCGGTATACAAATCAATATCGGCTTGCTCTGCAACCACCGCGCCTAAAATTGCAACTGCTGTTTCTGGAATCCATACGCCAGCGCGATCAACATGGCAGGTTGTGCCGCGCTGACATAAGCCAGTCGTTGCTTTAATCACCGCAGTATGTAGCGGTTGAATTTCACCGCTATTTGCCGCTGTCATGCTCATTAAAGCCAGTGCCGCTAGTATGCCGCGCCAGCTCGCGCTGATGAAATAATGCTGTTTTGATTTTGTTTTGTTCATCATGCTTTCAACGTATTAAAGTGCATCATCAAGATTGAAATTAGGGGTGTGACCGGCAGTGACATAGACTGCCCGTTCAGCGACTGTCGTGGCGCGATCTGCGACGCGCTCATAATTGTGTACGATCCATAATAAATAAGTGCCAATTAACGCAAAACCGGCATCAACTTGCATTCGATCTAATACCCGCTGCACTAATGCCGCTTCATCCCGATCCACTTGCGCTTCTAACATGACTGCTGCGCGTGCGGTGAGTTCATCGCCATTGGAAGTGAAAACATCCAATGCCGCAGTGAACATTGTAATGGCATTATCTGCGACATCAAGAATGGCGGCGACTGGTTCTGATGGTAATGGAATATCGCCAATTTTAAGCATGATGCTGGCAATATCGGCGGCATAATCGCCAATGCGTTCTAATTCAGAAAGGAGTTCCATACAGGAACCGAGAGCGCGTAAATCTTCGCCAGCCGGTTTATACGCTGCTAATGTGACTAAACATTGCTGCTCAAGATCACGTCGTTGTTGATTGATGTCCGCATCAGCGGCGATAATTTCCGCAGCTAAACTGAGATCATGGGTGTGTAAACAGATGACTGATTGTTGTAAGGCTTGCGTGACGCGCAACCCCATATTTCCAATTGCTGATTGCAAATGAAAACGCTTTTTTTGCACTAAACTGATCGCATCAGGCATGGCTCCATCCTCATTAACAAACAGGCAACTGGTGCGCAAAGAATGCGCATGGTTCCCATAAATCGTCAAGCAATTGTGCTTATCGCATCATCGCAGTGAGTTATTGGCACAAAAACCTAACGTTGGTTTCAACCCCGCACTCCGGTAGACTCTTACCGGTCTACTGATTTTTGAGGTGCTGCAATGTCACTGTTAGCCATTATCGGCGGTTCGGGGTTTGCCACGATGCCTGCGTTGCAGGTGTCGGAAGCGCGCACGGTGGACACGCCGTATGGCGCAACCTCTGCACCCTTGCTGCGCGGGCAGCTCGGCAAGCGGGAGGTGTTATTCCTGCCGCGTCACGGGGCGGCGCATCATCTGCCGCCGCATTGTGTCAACTATCGCGCCAATTTGTGGGCGTTGCGGGCGCAAGGTGCGACGCAGATTGTGGCACTAGCGGCGGTCGGCGGCATCACGCCGCGCTTTAGTCCGACCACGTTGGCGATTCCTGACCAAATCATCGACTACACCTACGGGCGCGACCACACCCTGTATGACGGGACGAGCGCGGGCGTCGATCATGTCGATATGACTGCGCCGTATTGCGAGGCGCTGCGCGAGGCGTTAATCAGCGCCTGCGCTCGCGTTGGTCAGGCAGTCGTCGCTGATGGCACCTATGGCGCGACGCAAGGGCCGCGTTTAGAAACTGCTGCTGAAATTCGCCGCTGTGAACGCGACGGCTGCGATCTCGTCGGCATGACCGGGATGCCGGAAGCGGGGCTGGCGCGGGAACTGGGGCTTTGTTATGCCAGCTTGGCATTTGTCGTCAATTGGGCAGCCGGCAAGAGTGACGGCATCATTACGATGCAAGAAATTGAGGATAATCTCGCTGGGTGCGCGGAGCGCATTGTGACCGTGTTGACCAGCTTGGCAGCACAAATTGCCAGTACAACTACAATAAACGATTGATCTATAATGATATTTTAGGAGTATTTTTCCAATGGCTGATGATACCGAAACGACGACCACAACGGCTCCCAAAAGTCGGCTCAAACCCAAACCGCAACCCAAGCCGCGCTCGACCTTCGGCTTTTTCCCCAAACTGATTCTCTGGGGCGTGGTGCTGACTTTTGGTTATCTCTACCTGACCTCGCTGGAAGAAGACAGCCAAGCTGTTTCCAAATTAGTGCAAAAAATCAGCGATTTAAGCCCGATTCCGTTGACGGCGCTGCCGGGCATGGAACCCAAATCGCCACCACCTGCGCCCGCGCAGCAAGCTGCCGCACCTGCGCCAGCGGTGCATTCTCCCGCACCCAAACCAGCAGAAGTGGCAGCACCAGTGGTCGCTGCACCTGCGCCAGCTCCGGCTGCTGCCCCGGAAACGACTGCATTTGCCAACTCGCTGCTGAACAAAGAAGCAGCGCCAGCCGCTGTGACTCCAGCTCCGGTTCCGCCAACGGCAGCACCAGCTCCGGCGGCACCTGTTGCTGTTGCCGTCCAGCCTGCACCGCAACCGCAATTTCAACCGCGTGCGGCAGCGCCAGCCGCGCCGCTGTATCAACAACCAGCTCCTCAGCCGCGTGATTGGGAAGCGATGATGCAGCAGCAAGCCATGATGCAGGCGCAATATGCCGAGATGCGGCGTCAGGCTGACGAGCGGATGCGCCAGTATTGGGAACGGATGCCGCAAGCTCCGGCAGCGCCAGTTGCTCCCAACGTGATGCCTTATGGATACCCCGGCTATCCAACGGGCGGCGGTTATCCTGCTGGATATTTACCGCCGCGTTGAGCAGTTGCTTGACAGCGTGAGATGTGGCGACATCCGCATCTCGCGCTGACAGCAGTGCGGTTGCGCGGTCTAGGCGAAAAGACTACTATCCTGTGGCTTAAAGCAGGTGAATTTGACCCACATCTGCGCTGTTTTATTAAGACCCCGTTACGGGGTTTTTTTATCGCTTTCAAACGGCTGGCAACGCTTGCTGTGACGAGTGATGCAATCAGTGCTTGGGCCAGATGGCCCAATTTTTTTGTTTTTTTGACAGGTTGAATCATGCTGGCGGCAGATAGTTCCCTCACTCTTTTAGCGCAGCGCGTCGTCGAACCACTGGGGTTTGAACTCGTGGGCGTGGAACTGTTCCAGCACGGAGCTGGTGCCACGCTGCGGGTTTATATCGATCATGCACGCGGCATCACGCTGGACGATTGCAGCGCGGTGAGTCACCAGTTGAGCGGGGTGCTGGACGTCGAAGACCCGCTGCCGGGGCACTACGATTTAGAAATTTCATCGCCGGGTTTGGATCGCCCGCTGGTCTTTCCGGCACATTTTTTACGCTTTGTCGATCATCGTGTTCGCATTCGGTTGACTGAAAAACTGGAAGGACGGCGCAAATTTGATGGTCTGCTGCGGGGATATGCGTCCGGGATCGTGACCTTGGAAGCCGATGAGCGGCTGTGGGCGTTGCCGCTGGCGCAGATCGACACCGCCCGCTTGGTGGCAGATTGTCGTGCGTTTCCCCCCGCAGGTGCTGACCATGTGGCGTGATAGAACGAACGTTTTGAGTTGGATAAACATGGCATGAGTAAAGAGATTTTGCTGGTCGTTGAGGCCGTTTCCAACGAAAAGGACGTGCCTGCGCAAGTGATTTTTGAAGCCATCGAAGCGGCGCTGGCATCGGCGACCCGCAAAAAACAAGGTGGGGATGTCGATGTGCGGGTGTTGATTGACCGCAAGACTGGCGATTACCGCACTTTTCGGCGCTGGGAAATCGTCACCGATCCCGATGGTGGTCTCGATGCGCCCGCTCGCCAGATCACGGCATCTGCGGCGGCAATCCTCGAACCGACTTTGAACGTTGGCGAGTTTATTGAAGAAGAAATTGAGTCGGAATTGTTTGGGCGCATCGCCGCGCAAACTGCGAAACAGGTGATCGTGCAAAAGGTGCGCGATGCCGAACGCGCCAAAGTGGTGTCGAGTTTCGTGGAGCGCAAAGGTCAGCTTGTGACCGGCATCGTGAAAAAGTCCGAGCGCGGTTCGATTTTGCTTGATCTCGGCAATAACGCCGAGGCGATGATTCCGCGTGAGCATTTGATTCCGCGTGAATCTGTCCGCGCTGGCGACCGGATGCGCGGTTATTTGTATGACGTGCGCTCGGAAGTGAAAGGCCCGCAATTGTTTGTCAGCCGCACTGCGCCGGAATTGCTAATTGAATTATTCAAATTAGAAGTGCCAGAAGTTGGCGAGGGCTTGATTCAAATTCTCGGTGCTGCCCGTGATCCCGGCTCCCGCGCCAAAATCGCTGTGCGCACCACCGATCCGCGCATTGATCCGGTGGGTGCCTGCGTGGGAATGCGCGGAGCGCGGGTGCAGGCGGTGTCGAATGAACTCAACGGCGAGCGTGTGGACATCATTCTGTGGGATGACAATCCGGCGCAGTTCGTGATTAACGCCATGTCGCCAGCCGATGTCGTGTCTATCGTCATCGACGAGGAATCTCGCAGCATGGATGTGGCGGTGAAAGAGGAGAATTTGGCGCAAGCGATTGGGCGGTTTGGGCAAAATGTGCGCCTCGCCACGCAGTTGAGTGGCTGGGAACTCAACGTGATGAATGAGCAGGATGCTGCGGTTAAAAGTGAGCAGGAAGCGCGGCGCACGGTGCAGAATTTTGTGACCCAGCTCGGCGTGGACGAGACCGTCGCGGCCGTGTTGGTTGAAGAAGGATTTACCACTGTTGACGAGGTGGCGTATGTCCCCCTCGCCGAGATGCAGGCCATTGACGATTTTGATGATGACACCATTGAGATGCTGCGCGAACGTGCCAACGACGTGTTGTTGACCCGCGCTATTGCATCTGAAGAAGGCGTCAGACCAACGCTGGCAGCAGAACTGCTGGCGCTGGCTGATATGGATGACACACTGGCCGAGGCGTTAGCAGCGCGGGGCGTTGTGACCCTAGACGATCTCGCCGAACAGTCCGTTGACGAACTCATGGACATTGCAGGCATGGATGCGGAGCGGGCAGGCCGCTTAATTATGAAGGCACGCGAACCTTGGTTCGCCGATGCCGCCGAGGAATAGAGGTAAAGATCAATCCATGAGTGAAGTCACGGTCAAACAACTTGCGGCATCAATTGGCATTCCGATTGAGCGCCTCCTCACCCAACTGAATGAAGCCGGCATTAGCGCCAGCGGTGCAGATGCGACGCTGACGGAACAGGAGAAGGTCAAGCTCCTTGGCTATCTGCGCCGCAGTCACGGTAAAGAAACCGATGATGGTGCTGCCGCGCCCAATCAGGTCACGATCAAGCGCAAATCCGTCAGCGAGCTGCGCCAAACCCCACCGGCTCCGCGCAGCACCGCTGGCGTTCGTCCAGCGCCACCAGCGCGAGGCGGTAAAACTGTGAGCGTCGAAGTTCGGCGCAAACGGACTTACGTCAAACGCGATGGCGATGGGGCTGCTCCTGCTGCGCCAGCCGCTTCTGCGCCGACCACGCCAGCCCCAACTGCTTCTGCACCGCCGCCCTCATCGCGCCGTCAATCTGAGCGTCCGCCCCGGCGGGAACGGGCACCCGCGCCGCCGGTGTATGACGAAATGCGGCGGCGTACCGAGCTGCAAGCCTTGCGAGCAGAGCAGGAAGCGCGGCGGTTTGCTGAATTAGAAAATGAAGAATTGCGCTCGCGTGAAGAAGCTGTACGGCGTCGCGCTGCGGAAGAGGTGCGCAAAGCGGAGGAAGAAGTGCGGCGGCAAGCTGAGGAAGCTGCTCGCATTGAAGCGGAACGACTTGCGGCAGTGGCGGCGGCTGAAGCTGCGGCACAACAAGCGGCACTTGCAGCAGCAGCGCCGGTTGAGGTGGCAGTAGTTGAGGCTGCTGCGCCAGCTCCAGTCGATGCTGTTGCTGAGGTTGCGATTGATGAGCCAGTTGCTGCCGCTGCTCCGGTTGTGGCACCGCGCCCCAAAGCTGCGCCCGCTGCCCGACGTCCAGCATCTTCTGCTCCCGGTGCCGGTGCTGCGTCAGCTCCGCCACGTCGCGCTGAAACTGCCAACAAGCCGGTGAAAAAGGGTGGCGTTAAAAAGCCGGCTGAGGTGGAAGAAAAAGAAAAGGATCGTGCAGTTAAAAAGGCTCCGCGTAAGGAGTCCATTCGGGTGCGGGAGCTGATCGTGACGCCACGCGCTGCTGATTATGAGGAAGTTGAAGCCGGGCTGGCTGGCAATCGCGGGATGCGGCGGCGGAAAAAGACCAAGCCGGAGTTGCAAGATAAGCACGTTTTCCAAAAACCGACTGCGCCAGTCGTGCGCGAAGTTGAGATTCCTGAGCTGATTAGCGTGGCGGAATTGGCTAATCGGATGTCGATCAAGGGTTCTGTGGTCATCAAGGAACTGTTTAAGCAGGGCATGATGGTCACGATTAACCAGATGCTGGATCGGGACACCGCCACGCTGGTGGTTGAGGAACTCGGTCATACGCCAGTGATTGCTGATCTGCGCGATGCGGAAGGCACGTTGCTGGATGAAATGCAGGAACAGGTCGATCAAACCGAAGCTCTGCCGCGTCCGCCAGTCGTGACGATCATGGGTCACGTCGATCACGGCAAGACGTCGCTGTTGGATTACATCCGCCGTACTCGCGTTGCGTCCGGTGAAGCGGGCGGGATTACGCAGCATATCGGCGCATATCACGTCGAAACGGCGAAGGGCACGGTGTCATTTTTAGACACGCCCGGTCACGCAGCGTTCTCGGCGATGCGGGCGCGGGGCGCGAAAGTGACTGACATCGTGATTCTGGTGGTCGCTGCCGATGATGGCGTGATGCCGCAGACAATTGAGGCGATTCAACACGCTCGTGCTGCGAAAGCGCCATTAATCGTCGCGCTCAATAAGATGGATAAGCCAGCCGCCAATCCTGACAAGGTGATTCAGGAACTCAGCCAGCACGAGGTGCAGGTTGAGGAATGGGGCGGCGATACGATGCTGGTGCGGGTGTCGGCAAAAAGCGGGTTGGGAATTGACGATCTGTTGGATGCTGTGTTGCTGCAAGCAGAAGTGCTCGAACTCAAAGCGCCAATTGATGGCCCGGCACGCGGCGCGATTGTGGAGTCCAGTCTGGATAAAGGACGCGGACCGGTGGCGACGGTGCTGGTGCAAAGCGGCACCTTGCGGCGCGGCGACATCATTGTCAGCGGCGGCGAATATGGTCGCGTGCGGGCGATGTTCAATGAAGCTGGCGCTCCGGTCGAATCGGCGGGGCCGTCAATTCCGGTGCAGGTGCTGGGTTTATCCGGTACGCCCAAAGCTGGCGATGATGTGATGGTGGTCAACGATGAGCGGCGGGCGCGGGAAGTGGCGGAATTCCGCTCGGCGCGGTCGCGGCAAAGTCGTTTCGATGAGCAGCGCGGCGTCAGTCTGGATCAGCTCTTTTCGCAGATCAAAGATGGTGAGCAAAAGAGCGTCAACATCATTTTGAAGGCGGATGTGCAGGGCAGTTTGGAGGCGCTGAAAGACAGCTTGCTCAAGCTGGCGAACGATGAGGTCAAGCTGGCGATTGTCGCTTCTGGCGTCGGTGGTCTCACCGAATCGGATGCCAATCTCGCGGTCACGTCGAGCGCGATCTTGCTGGGTTTCAACGTTCGCGCTGATGCCAGTGCGCGGCGCATCGTTGAGGAAAAAGGCCTCGATCTGCGGTATTACAGCATCATTTATGAGCTGATTGATGATGTGAAAAAGGCAATAGCTGGCTTGCTCAGTCCGATTGTCACCGAGGACATCATTGGGTTGGCGCAGGTGCGCGATGTGTTCCGTTCGTCGAAATATGGCGCGATTGCTGGCTGTTTGGTGACTGAGGGCGCGATTCGCCGCAGCAGCCCAATTCGGGTGTTGCGCAATAACGTTGTGGTTTATGAAGGTGCGCTGGAATCGTTGCGGCGGTTTAAGGATGACGTGACTGAAGTCAAGGCGGGCACTGAGTGCGGTATTGGCGTCAAAAATTACAACGATGTGCAGCCCGGTGATCAAATTGAAGTGTTTGAGCGCACCGAACGGGCGCGGGTGCTGTAATCAGTGAAGGCGTTTTCCCGCACTGATCGAATTGGAACGGAATTGCGCCGCGAGTTGGCGCAATTGCTGCGCGATCAAGTCCGCGATCCGCGTCTCGCCAATATCACGGTACACGAGGTGCGGGTGACGCGAGATTTGGCGCACGCCAAAGTCTTTTTCACCTGCTTTGAGAGTGATGAAATTAATCCATTACAACAAGGATTGAAATCAAAAACGCAGGAGCGGCTGCTCAACGGACGCTTGGCGGGTTTTCTCCGCCACGCGCTGGCGCAAACGGTGCAACTGCGCACGATTCCGCAACTGCATTTTGTCTTTGATGAATCAATTGGTTACGGCGAACGGTTATCCACGTTGATCGACCAAGCAGTTGCAACCGCCTCCACCGAACAGGAGCTGCAACCATGAGCCGTCGCCGTAATTCTGGCCGGAATATCACCGGCATTCTGCTGCTTGATAAGCCGCTGCATCTCAGCTCGAACGATGCGCTGCAACGGGTTAAGCGCATTTATCGCGCCGCCAAAGCCGGTCACACCGGCAGTCTTGATCCGCTGGCGACGGGTTTATTGCCGTGCTGTTTGGGCGATGCCACCAAGTTTTCTGCGTTTTTATTGGATGCCGATAAATGGTATCGGGTGCGGGTGCGGCTGGGTGTGACCACGACGACGGCTGATGCCGAGGGCGAGATCGTGGCGACGCTGCCGGTGGAAAACATTGATGCAGCGCGGATTGAAACGGTGCTGCGCGGGTTTCGCGGCAGCATTCAGCAGATGCCGCCGATGCACTCCGCGCTCAAGCACAACGGGCAGCGGCTGTACAAACTGGCGCGGCAAGGCATTGAAGTGGAACGTCAACCGCGTCCGATTGAGATTTTTGCGTTGGAGCTTCTCAGCGTTGACTTGCCGGAAATTGAGCTGAATGTGCATTGCTCTAAAGGGACTTATGTGCGCACGTTGGCCGAAGATATTGGGCGCGAACTCGGTTGCGGCGGGCACGTCAGCCAACTGCGGCGCACCGGCGTTGGTCCGTATCTGGAAGCGGAAACGCCTTTTGTGACGCTGGATGAGATTGCGGCGATGGCGGATGACGACACGCCGCAGCGCTTGGATGCGCACTTGCTGGCGCTGGATTCGGCGCTCGGACACTGGCCAGCGGTGAAATTATCCAAAGATTCAGCGTTTTATTTGGGTCAAGGTCAAGCGGTGGTGGTTCCACAAGCGCCGACTTCGGGCCTGTTAAGGCTTTATGATCCGTCGCAGAAGTTCATCGGCGTCGGAACTATTGCCGACGACGGCAAAGTGCAGCCTAAACGCTTGATTTAATCCAATACAACAAGGATTGAAATGTCGTGCAAATAGAACTCTTGGAACAACAGATTGCAGAATTAGATGATGTTTCATTTTCTAAGCTGCGCGATTGGATATTTGCATCTGATCAAGCACGTTGGGACAAACAGCTCGAAACTGATTCAAATAGTGGTCAACTTGATTTTCTTATCAATGCCGCATTGCTTGAATATGAAGCAGGAACGACGAGAGACCTTTGAAACATAAAACAGCCAGAGCTTCTCAAAATTAAAAAAACAACACCATCCAACCCTATTTCCCTGATGTCATTGTTGGGGAAATTGTATTGAATCACTGTTGATTGAATACGGGTTTTTCACTCTCATTTATGGAGAATTGCAATGACAATGACCGCAGCAGATAAGAAAAAAGTCGTCGATGAATATGCGCGTGGCGCTGGCGATACGGGTTCCCCGGAAGTGCAGGTTGCATTATTGACCGCTCGCATTTTGCAATTGACTGGGCATTTTAAAGAACACAAACATGACCATCATTCGCGGCGCGGTTTGGTTCACATGGTAAATGCTCGCCGCAAATTGCTCGATTACCTCAAGCGCAAAGACATCGACCGTTACCGCGATTTGATTGCGCGTTTGGGTCTGCGTCGCTAAATCCCCCCAACCCCCCTTTTCTAAAGGGGGGCTTTTTGCACGAGGGGCAAGGTGAGATCACAGTTCGCCTTGCCCTTTTTTGCTTGTCCTTTGAATTTCTGTTTTATCTTGCTCCGAGGAGACATCGGTGATTTCCAGCCCCAGCCCCATCGTCAAAGAATTCCAGTTCGGCACCCACCGCGTCCGGCTCGAAACCGGCGAAATCGCCCGTCAAGCCGACGGCGCAGTCTTGGTCAACATGGATGACACCGTGGTTTTTGTGACGGTCGTCGTAGATAAACGCTCCAACGTTGAGCGCGATTTCTTGCCATTGACCGTTGATTATCAAGAAAAAACTTATGCCGCTGGGCGCATCCCCGGCGGTTTTTTTCGGCGTGAAGGGCGTCCCAGCGAAGGCGAAATCCTCACCGCTCGCTTGATTGATCGTCCGGTGCGCCCGCTGTTTGCGGAAGGTTTTTGCAAAGAAGTTCAACTCATCGCCACCGTTAAATCGTTGAATCCGGCGGTCAATCCTGAAATTCCGGCGTTGATCGGCGCATCTGCGGCGCTGTCGATAGCGGGGCTGCCTTTTAACGGACCGATTGGTGCGGCGCGAGTCGGCTATAAAAATGGCGAGTACATTTTGAATCCCGCCATGATTGGGTTGGGGCCGGATTCCGATCTTGATTTGATCGTCGCTGGCACGGATCAAGCCGTGTTGATGGTCGAATCGGAAGCGCGGGGTCTGTCGGAAGAAGTGATGCTGGGCGCGGTGCTGTTTGGGCATCAGCAGTTCCAGTGCGTGATTCAAGCGATCCGCGAACTCGCCGCCGAGGTCAATAAACCTGCGTTGGCGTGGACGCCACCGCCACCAAATGCCGAACTCACCGCTGCCGTTGCGGCTGCCTGTGGTGAGCAGATCGCGGCTGCGTATCAAATCCGCGAAAAGCAGTTACGTTACAGTACGTTAGATGTAGCACGGGCTGGCGCAGTCGCTGCGTTGACTGGTGGTGAAGCGCCGCAGTGGTCGGAAATGCAGGTGAAAACGGCAATCGAACATCTCGAAAGCCAGACCGTGCGCGGTTCCATTCTCGCTGGCAATCCGCGCATCGACGGACGCGACCGCCACACGGTGCGCCCCATCGCTATTCGCACCAGCGTTCTGCCGCGCACGCACGGTTCGGCGCTGTTCACTCGCGGCGAAACCCAAGCGATGGTCATCACCACGCTCGGCACTGAACGCGATTCGCAGATCATTGACGCGCTGGACGGCGAACGTCGTGAGCATTTCATGCTGCATTACAACTTCCCGCCGTTCTGCGTCGGCGAGATTGGGCGCGTTGGCAGCCCCAAACGGCGCGAAATCGGGCACGGACGGCTGGCAAAACGCGGCATCTTGGCGGTCATGCCCAGCATCGAAGAGTTCCCGTATTCGGTGCGCGTGGTCTCGGAAATCACCGAATCCAACGGCTCTAGTTCGATGGCGAGCGTGTGCGGCACCAGTTTGGCGTTGATGGACGCGGGTGTGCCGATTAAAGCGCCGGTCGCGGGCGTGGCGATGGGTTTGATTAAGGAAGGCGCGGAGTTTGCCGTCCTGACCGACATCATGGGCGACGAAGATCATCTCGGCGACATGGATTTCAAGGTCGCAGGCACCGCAGACGGCATCAACGCGCTGCAAATGGACATCAAAATTGAAGGCATCACGCCGGAGATTATGGAGACCGCGCTGGCGCAGGCCAAAGCTGGGCGGCTGCACATTCTCGGCGAGATGAGCAAGGTCATCACCTCGCATCGCACCGAGATGTCAGAACACGCGCCGCGCATCATCGAGTTCAAAATTCACCCCGAAAAAATCCGCGATGTCATCGGCAAGGGCGGCGCAGTCATCCGTTCGATCACCGAGGAAACCGGCGCGACCATCGACATCAACGATGAAGGCGTGGTGAAGATTTTCTCGGTGGAGAAATCCGCTGGCGAAGAGGCGAAAAAGCGCATCCGCTTGATTACCGCTGATGTCGAAGTCGGCAAAATCTACGAGGGCAAGGTCGCTCGCTTGATGGATTTCGGCGCATTCGTGACGATTCTGCCGGGGCGCGATGGCTTGGTGCATATCTCGCAGATTTGCGAGGAGCGGGTGCAATCGGTCAGCGATAAGCTGAAAGAAGGCGATCAGGTGCGGGTGAAGGTGCTGGAAGTGGACAAGCAGGGACGGATTCGCTTGAGCATGAAAGCTATCGAAATGGGCGAATAAAGCCCCAACTGGGCGCTGGCAATTTGCGCTCCGACCAGCGCCGCCAGCTCCGACGTTCCCCACTGACGTAACCATTGATAACACGCGCCGCTGCCGCACTCATCCTGCGCCAGCGGCGTTTTGATGCCCATCAGCGCGGCTGGCACCAGCGCAATCAGCACCACGCGCTGCCGGTTGGCGAGCTTGGCGCGTTCCACCGCGTGGCGACCGACGCTCAACGCGACATCCAGCCGATGTTTATCAAGTGGCCAGCGCGGATCAAGTTCCAGCATTTCCAGATCACAGTGCGGATCAGCCAGCGCCGTCCACGCTGCGGCTGGCAGCGCACCAGCTCCAAACACAATGATCCGCCCCGGCTGCGCGATGCCGCTTGGCGGCGGTGAACACTCAGCAGGCGGAATCGTCAACCAGCCCGGCTTCACCCACACCGGAGCGTTGCCAGCGCCAGCTTCAGGCGTTGCCATTCGTGTTCATGCCCGGGCAATCCAAAGCGCACACTCGCCGGTTGCCCAAACCGCCGCACCAAAATCCCCTGCTGCGCCAAACCAGCAGCGATGCAGTCGGCATGTTCGGTCATCACCCATTGAAATAACGCCGTTCCGCCGTTGGGTGCCAACCCGTGCTGCGTGAGCAGAGTCGCCAAGCGAGCGGCGGCGAGCGGCAGCGCAGCGCGAGTGGTCATCTGCCACGCGCTATCGGTTAATGCCTGCGTCGCCACCCAGCGCGACGCGCCAGCGACTGTCCACGGCCCGAGCTGCGCTGCGACCTGTGCGCGTAACGCTTTGTCTGCAAACAAAAATCCCACGCGAGCGCCAGCTAAACCAAAGAATTTGCCGAGCGAGCGCAGCACGATCAAGCCCGGGCGGTTGAGAGACGGCAACAGGCTGGCGCTCGGCGTGACGTCCATAAATGCTTCATCAACGATCAACCAACCGCCGCGAGCCGCCAGCCGCTGCTGCCAATGCAACAGCGTGGCGATTGGCCAGCAACGTCCAGTCGGATTATTCGGATTGATGACGATCAGGCAATCCAGCATTTCGCTGCCGTCCGCCAGCCAATGCTCGACGCTGAGATCGGCATCGCTCAACTCAATCACCTGATGACCGGCTCGCCGCCAAGCGTGCGCGTGTTCCTGATAACCGACCGCCGGCACACCAACTCGGCAAGGCTGGCGCAGAGTCGGCAGCACTTGAATCGCGGCCTGTGAACCAGCGAGCGGCAGCGGTGCCGCTGCGCCGTAATACTGCACGGCGGCGCTTTCCAAACCGTCGTCATCTTCGGGCAGCCGTTGCCACACCGATTCTGGCGGCAGCGGCACTTGCCAATTGTGCGGATTGACGCCGGTGGACAAATCAAGCCACTGCGCCAGCGGAATGCCAAATTCAGCCGCAGCTTGGCGTAAACGCCCGCCGTGTTCGGGTGGCGTGAGCGGTGAGAGTGGTGAATCAGTGGCAGTGGTCATCGGTGGTTTAAGTGGCTGGCGCGGCATCAGGTGGCAGCGCGTCGGCGTCGGGAAATAACGCTAAATTGGGATCGCGCAGCAGCGCCAGCGGTGGTAAATCGTTGAGTGAGCGCAGCCCGAAATACTCCAAAAAAGCGCGAGTGGTCGCGTACAGCGCCGGATGTCCGGGCGTGTCACGATGCCCAATGACGCGCACCCATTCTCGTTCGGTGAGGGTTTGTATCAGGTTGGTGCTGACGGCAACGCCGCGAATCTCCTCAATTTCGCTGCGCGTGATCGGCTGGCGATAGGCGATCAAGGCCAGCGTTTCCAGCACGGCGCGGGAGTAGCGTGGAGCGCGTTCTTCCCACAAACGACTGATCCAAGGCGTCATGTCGGGGCGGATTTGCACCCGAAATCCTCCCGCCACTTCGACGAGTTCAATCCCGCGAGCTTGATAATCCGCTGCCAATTCGTGCAGCGCAGCGACGAGCTGTGCTCGGTCGGGACGGGCGTCATCGGTAAACAGCGCCCGCAGTTGTTCCAGCGTGAGCGGTGCGGCGGCGGCAAACAGGGCTGCTTCGATGATGTGTTTGAGCGGAGGCATGTTGGGGAAAGTTGGCAGTTGTCGGTTGTCAGTTGTCAGCAAAACCGGAGTTCTGATTCAAGTTGTCAGTTGGCAGTAAAACTGGAGTTCTGATGGCGTTGCTGGCGCGATGGGCGCGGATTCAGTGATGGCGACGAGGTTGGCTTTCAGCAGTTCCAACAGCGCCAGCAGCGTGACCACCACGCCCGCTCGCCCTTCTTGCAGATCACACAGCGCGTTAAAACTGCGCGGTGCGCCATCTTGTAACTGCGTCAGCACCATCGTCATCCGTTCCCGCAGTGACAGTGCCTCCACTGCCACGCAGTGATGTGTGAATAAATCGGCGCGGGTCAACACTTCGCGCAGCGCCAGCAGCAGATGTGCCAATTCAACTGGCGGCGGAATGCGCTGGCGCGTTCCCGTCGGCACCGCCGCACGAGCAACAAACACATCGCGCTCCAAACGCGGCAGCGCATCCAAATCTTGCGCCGCTTGTTTAATCAGCGCGTAGTCCTGCAAGCGTTGAATCAGTTGGCGGCGCAAGTCTTCTGGCGTTTGTTCCTCGCCATCCACCGTCACGCTCGGCAACAGCAGCCGCGATTTCAATTCAGCCAGCGTGGCGGCCATCACCAAATAATCCGCCGCCAATTCCCAACGTAACGTCGTCATCAGCTCAACATAAGCCAGATATTGCGCGGCAAGATCGGTGAGCGAAATCGTTAATAAATCAAGATTTTGGCGCTGGATTAAATACAGCAATACATCCAGCGGACCTTCAAACGTTTCCAAAAATACCGACAGCGCATCCGGTGGAATGTACAAATCCGGCGGCAGCGTCAGCAGCGGCTCACCCGCCACCCGCACCGGAAGGGCGTTGCTGTCCATTTCCAAACCGTTGGCAACCGTCACCGCATCCGCTCAGATTGACATCATCAGCGACATCGCGTGGCGTACTTCTTCCATCGTCTCCCGCGCTACATCCCGCGCCCGTTCACAGCCGTCGTTGAGGACGCTGCGCACCAATTCTGGCTGCGCGGCATAGTCCAGCGCCCGCGCTTGAATCGGCAGCAATTCCGCCAACACGCTGTCAATGATCGGTTGTTTGCAATCGAGACAGCCAATGCCTGCCGAGCGGCAGCCGGTTTGCACCCACTCGCGCACTGCGTCGTTGGAATACACCTGATGAAACTGCCACACCGGACATTTGTGTGGATCGCCCGGATCGGTGCGCCGCACCCGCGCTGGATCAGTCGGCATCGTTCGTAGCGCCTTTTCCACCACCGCTGGCGGATCCCGCAGCGCAATCGTGTTGTTGTACGACTTCGACATTTTTTGACCATCCAAACCCGGCATCCGCGACGCTTTGGTCAGCAACGGCTGCGGCTCCGGCAAAATCACCCGCCCACCGCCTTCTAAATAACCGAGCAAGCGCTCGCGGTCAGCGAGCGTGAGATTGCCCTGACCTTCAATCAACGCTCGTGCGACTTCCAACGCTTCCGCATCACCCTGTTCTTGATAACGGCGCTTGAGCGTGTCAAACAACTTGGCGTTTTTCTTGCCCATTTTGCGCTTGGCATCTTCGGCACGTTCTTCAAACCCCGGCTCACGCCCATACAAATGATTGAACCGGCGAGCAATTTCGCGGGTCAGCTCCACATGCGCCACTTGATCCTCACCAACCGGCACCTGCCCGGCTTTGTAAACGAGAATGTCGGCGCTTTGCAGCAGCGGATAACCGAGAAAACCATAGGTCGCTAAATCGCGCTCTTTCAACCGTTCCTGTTGATCTTTGTAAGTTGGCACCCGCTCCAGCCAGCCCAGCGGCGTCATCATCGACAGCAGCAAATGCAGCTCGGCGTGTTCGGGAATGCGCGATTGCACAAAGATCGTCGCCGAGCCGGGATTCAAACCCGCAGCCAGCCAGTCAATCACCATCTCGCGGCTACTGTCGGGAATGCTGGTTGGATCGTCGTAATGGGTGGTCAGCGCGTGCCAATCGGCGACAAAAAAGAAACACTCATATTCATGCTGCAATTCCAGCCAATTTTTGAGCACGCCGTGATAGTGCCCCAGATGGAGCCGTCCGGTCGGGCGCATTCCCGATAACACCCGCGCATGTTGTGCAGAAACAGAAGACATAACTAAAACCGTTTCAAATCAAAGCGATGAATGAAGAAAAAGTGTGCTGACGATGTCAGCGCCGGGCAGCACTGCAAGAATGCTGTCAACTGCTGGCAACAACACCGAGCCGAGCAATCCGGTGATCAGCAGCGCCAGCAAAATCACCATTCCGTAAGGCTCCGCCCGATAAAACCAACCAGCAGCGCGGGGC
Source organism: Thiocystis violascens (assembly GCA_020721065.1). Classification (GTDB taxonomy): domain Bacteria; phylum Pseudomonadota; class Gammaproteobacteria; order Chromatiales; family Chromatiaceae; genus Chromatium; species Chromatium violascens_A. The sequence goes on from DYNM01000026.1 coordinate 23,960, forward strand.
GGCAAAATTCCCGTCATCACCCGCCCACCGTCGAGCGGCAACAGTGGCAATAAATTCAGCACCATAAAAAAGACGTTAATCAACACTCCCGCAGCGCCCATGTAGACCAGCGTGAGCGCCAAGCCAGTGCTGACTGGTTGCAGCAAGGAACCGAGATGCAGCAGCGCCAGCCAGCCCAGCGCCATCAGTAAATTCACGCCCGGCCCGGCAGCAGCAACCAGCGCCATATCGCGGCGCGGATGATGCAGATTGCGCCAGTTCACTGGCACCGGTTTGGCCCAGCCGAATAACACGCCGTGTAAAAAAATGAAGGTCAACGCCGGCACCAGCACGGTGCCAATCAAATCAATATGTTTGAGCGGATTGAAGGTCACGCGCCCCAGTTGTCGCGCCGTGTCGTCACCCAGTCGGTGCGCGACCCAAGCGTGAGCGGCTTCGTGAACGGTGATTGCCAAGATGACCGGCAGCGCCAAAATCGCTACCAGTTGTAACTGCGCTATAAACGCTTGATAAGTGATGTCCATTTGTTCCAATTAGTCCTCAATAAATTGTGTTGCATCGCCCTTGCCCCGCCGTACCAACGTCGGCGGTTCGGTGGTCATATCCACCACGGTGGTTGGTTCCAGCCCGCAGAACCCGCCATCAATAATTAAATCAACGTGTTTATCCAACAGCTCGCGCATGTCATAGGGATCAGTCAGCGGTTCGGTAGCGTCCGGCATGATGAGCGTGGTGCTCAAAATCGGTTGATTCAGTTCGCCGAGCAGCGCCCGACAAATCGCGTGATCGGGAACGCGAATGCCGATGGCTTTGCGCTTCGGATGCAGCAGACGACGCGGCACCTGTTTGGTCGCCTCGTGAACGAAGGTGTACGCGCCGGGCGTGAGCGATTTCAGCAGGCGAAACGCTTGATTGTCGATGCGAGCGTAGGTCGTGATTTCCGACAAATCCCGACACAGCAACGTGAAATTGTGCTTGTCGTCCAAACGCCGAATTCGCCGAATTCGCTCCATCGCGCCCTTCTCGCCGAGCTGACAGCCCAGCGCATACGACGAATCAGTTGGATACACCACCACGCCGCCTTCCAACAAAATCTCCACTGCGCGGCGCACCAAACGCGGCTGTGGATTATCGGGATGAATCTGAAAAAACTGCGCCATATCAAAATCCTAGTTCGGCAGCGGCTGGTGAAAAGAGTTGTCAATGAGTGGTTGTCAGTTGTCAGTTGTCGGTTGTCAGTAAAAGCAAGTTGTGAACGGGCTGCATCTGGCGCGACTGACGACTGATTTTTAAATCACCCAATCTCGCCACACCGGCACGCAGTTTGTCGGGAACGGCGGCAGGCGTCCCAATTGCAACCACGCATGTTCTGGTCCATGAAAATCAGACCCCACCGATGCCAGCAACTGCTGTTCGCGGGCGAGGCGGGCAAAATTCAGAATGTCATCGCGGCTGTGTGTGCTGGTCACGACCTCCAGCGCCGCGCCACCCGCGTTGTGAAATTCTCGGATAAAGCGCAGTAAACGGGTGTGCGTCAGGCGATACCGCCCCGGATGCGCAATCACCGCTTGTCCGCCCGCAGCGCGAATCCAGCTCACCGCAGCTTCCAAACTCGCCCATTGTCCGGCGACGTGTCCGGGTTTGCCGTGCGTCAAAAACCGCTTAAAAACCTCGTTGGTGTCGGCAGCCAGACCGCGCTGCACCAGCAACCGCGCAAAATGCGTGCGTCCAATCAAGCTGCCATTGGAAAACCCTCGCGCTCCTTCATAAGCATCGTCAATGCCATGTTTCGCCAAACGTCGCCCAATTTCTTCCGCTCGCCACGCCCGAAAAGTGCGCAATTCCGCCAGCCCGGTCGCTAATTCTGGCGCATCAACCGCCACTCCCAGCCCGACGATATGCACCGTGCGCTCGCCCCAAGTGGCGGAAATCTCAACGCCAGCAATCAACCGGATGCCGTGCTCCAGCGCAGCAGCGGTCGCCTCAGCAATGCCGGACGTGGTGTCGTGATCGGTGAGCGCCAGCACCGTCACTCCCGCTGCTGCGGCTCGCGCCACCAACTCGGCGGGAGTCAGGGTGCCGTCAGATGCGGTGGAATGGGTGTGTAAATCATAGGTGTCATGGTTCATCGCGCTAGTTTAACCGGTCTGATCGCAAAGAAGCGCCCGCTTGCAGGTGCGCTTGTGCGCAATGGCGTTGTCAGTTTTCAGTTGTCCGTAAGCGGCGACAACACTGTTTTTGACTGACAACTGAAAACTGAAAACCGCCAACTGTGTTTTGTAGGCACGCAACAGCGCAGCGCGTTAGGATCGCCGCCTTCAAATGCCAAAGCCAATCTACAAGGCGAATGCCGTGAAAATCATCATTTTAGGTGCCGGTCAAGTCGGCAGCTCGGTGGCAGAAAGTCTGGTTTCAGAAGCGAATGAAATTAACGTGATCGACACCGACACCCGTCGTCTGCGGCAATTGCAGGATCGGCTCGATCTGCGCACGGTGGTTGGCAATGCCGCGCTGCCGTCGGTGTTGCGGCAAGCTGGCGCGGAAGACACCGATTTATTGATTGCCGTGACGCAGAGCGATCAAACCAATCTATGCGCCTGCCGCACCGCTGATACCCTGTTCAAAATTCCCACCAAAATCGCCCGCCTACGTTCTGCCGATTACAGCGTTCATCCTGAACTGCTAGATGCTAAAAATTTCGCCGTCGATTTCAGCATCTGCCCTGAACAGATCGTCACCGATTACCTGTTGAAACTGATCGAATTTCCCGAAGCCTTGCAAGTGTTGGAATTCGCCGACGGCATGGTCAGTCTGGTTGCTGCTCGTGCTGTGGCAGGTGGACCGTTGATCGGACATCCGGTCAGCGATTTGCGCCGCCACATGCCCGACATTGATGCGCGGATCGCCGCCATTTATCGCCGTGATCAACCGATTATGCCGACCGGAGAAACGCTGATTGAAGCTGGCGACGAGGTGTTTTATCTCGCCGCCACCCGCGATATTCGCCAAGTGATGACGGAACTGCGTCGCCGCGATCAACCGACACGGCGCTTGATGATCGCCGGTGGCGGCAATATCGGCTCACGATTGGCGGAAGTCGCGCAAGATCGCTACCAAGTCAAGGTGATTGAGGCGAATGAAGGACGGGCGCGGGATTTAGGTTCGGCGCTGAATTCGGCGCTGGTCTTGTGCGGCGATGCGACCGATGAAACGCTGTTAAATGCTGAAAACATTGATGATATGGACTTTTTTCTGGCGCTGACCAATGACGATGAAAACAACATCATGGCCGCGTTATTGGCAAAAAATCTCGGTGCCAGGCGCGTGCTGGCGCTGATCAATCGGCGAGCGTATGCCGATTTGTTGCAGGCAGATCGGATTGATATTGCGATTTCGCCTGCGCAGGTTTCCATCGGCTCGCTGCTGGCGCATGTGCGGCGCGGCGATGTCGCAGCGGTTCACAGCTTGCGGCGCGGCGCAGCCGAGGCGCTGGAATTCGTGGTACACGGCGACGCCTCGACCTCAAAAGTGATTGGTCGTCACATTCACGAACTGGATTTGCCGCGTGGTGCCAGCATTGGCGCGATTGTGCGCGGAGTCAGTCAGGACACACCCGGCGCGAGTTTACGGCTGGGGCAGGTGTTAATTGCACACGGAGACACTTTGATTGAAGCGGAAGATCACGTCATTCTTTTTTTGGCGAGTAAAGATTTAGTGCCAAAAATTGAGCGATATTTTCAAGTCGGACTGGCGTTTTTCTAAATGCGTACTCTTCTTTCTGTTGCAAATGTTCTGGGTTATTTATTGCTGGTATCAAGCGTTATTTATTTGCTACCACTCACCTGTAGCCTTATTTATCAAGACGGCACCCTCTTTACTTTCGTCATTAGCATGATGGTCTGTCTAATCGTTGGCGGCATATTAACGCTGGCGACCCAACGCTATCGCATGGAATTAAAAGCCCGCGATGGGTTTATTTTAGTAGCGTTATCGTGGGTGTTGATTTCCACAATTGCCACCGTGCCACTGATGCTGCATGAACAGCTTTCTTTTACCGATGCTTTTTTTGAAATGATGTCGGGACTCACCACGACTGGCGCAACCGTAATGGTGGGGCTTGATACCTTAGCGCCATCTATTAACTTATGGCGACACGCGATTAACTGGTTAGGCGGCATGGGTATTATCGTGTTAGCCGTTGCGATTTTACCGATGCTCGGCGTGGGCGGAATGCAATTATTCCGCGCTGAAGTGCCTGGTCCCATTAAAGATGCCAAACTCACCGCCCGGATTGCTGACACTGCTGCCGTATTGTGGGTCATTTATTTGGTATTAACGCTGGCGTGCATTGTGAGTTTATGGCTGGTCGGCATGAGTTGGTTTGATGCGATTTGTCACGCCTTTGCAACGTTAAGTTTAGGTGGTTTTTCCAGCCACGATGCCAGCGTTGGCGCATTTAATTCACCTGCAATTGAACTCGTGTTAATTCTGTTTATGGTGTTAGCGGCGTTCAATTTTGCCACCCATTTTGCAGTTTGGCGCGAGCGCAAATTAACCGCTTATTGGCGCGACACTGAAGCGCGAGCAGTGTTAGCAGTATTATTTTTGAGTAGCGTTGGTTGTGCCATCTATTTATGGTTTAACGACATTTACGCCAGCTTTTGGACGGCGCTACGCTTTGTCAGTTTTAATTTAGTCTCAATTGCGACTGACTGCGGTTTTGCCAATACCGATTATGCGCTCTGGCCGATTTTTGTACCATATTGGATGCTTTTTTTATCAGCAATTACCGCCAGTTCTGGCTCCACCGGCGGCGGCATTAAAATGATTCGCACCTTAATTTTAGTGCGGCAAAGCGGACGCGAATTAACGCGGTTATTACATCCTGCAATTGCAGCACCGGTCACGGTGGGCGGTACAGCAATTCCTAACAGCGTCGTCGTTGCCATTTTAGGCTTCATCTTTTTGTATTTTATGAGCATCGTGGCGATGACATTTTTACTCATTTTTGGCGGTATGGATTTTATTTCTGCGTTTACCGCTGTAATTGCCTGCATTAACAACGCTGGTCCCGGTTTAGGTCAAGTTGGTCCCGCGACGAATTATGCGAGCTTGACGGATTTTGAAACGTGGGTGCTGAGTTTTACAATGTTATTAGGGCGACTTGAAGTATTTTCGTTATTGATTTTATTTACGCCGCAGTTTTGGCGGAAATGATTTTTTAGTTGGCAGTTGTCAACGTATTTTCAAAATAACCGTTTATGCTTAACGCTTCACTGACAACCAACAACTTAAATCAAGAGACCTCAATCGTTATGCAACACATCATTCAACGCTGCCGTGATATTTATGCAATTGATCGTTGGAGTGAAGGCTATTTCACGATTAACGCCGCCGGTCATTTATGCGCTCGCCCCGATCCGCACCAGCCCACCGAGATTGATCTCACTGATTTAGTTGCGGAAATTGCCGCCGAAGGCTTGGCGTTGCCGGTATTGGTGCGCTTTACCGACATCCTGCGCCATCGCGTCAGCGCCCTGCATCAGGCGTTCACGGACGCCAGCGCCGCCTGCGGCTACAGCGGGCGCTATCAGCCGGTTTATCCGATTAAAGTCAATCAACAAGCGGGCGTCGTGCGCGAGATTCTCCACTCCGGTCACGCCGGGCTGGAGGCGGGCAGCAAACCGGAATTGATGGCGGTGCTCGCACTCGCTCCGCCCGGCGGTTTGATCGTGTGCAACGGCTATAAAGACCGCGAATACATCCGTTTAGCGTTGATTGGGCGACGGCTGGGGCTGCGCGTTTATCTCGTCATTGAAAAGCTCTCGGAGGTGCCGCTGCTGCTGGAAGAAGCAGCGCGGCTTGAGGTCGCACCGCTGCTCGGCGTGCGGGTGCGGCTGGCGGCAGCAGCGGCGGGTCATTGGCAAAGCAGCGGCGGTGAAAAAGCCAAGTTTGGCTTAACTTCCAACCAGATTTTGCAGTTGATTCAACAGCTTGAAGCCGCCGGGCATTTGGAGTGGTTGCAATTGATGCACGCGCATCTCGGCTCGCAGATTCCGAATGTGCAGGATATTCGCGCTGGAGCTGCGGAATTGGTGCGGTTTTATGCCGAGCTGCGCCGACTGGGGACGCCGATCAACGTGATTGACGTGGGCGGCGGGCTGGGCGTCGATTATGAAGGCACCGGCACCCGCAATTATTGTTCAGTAAATTATGGACTTAGCGGCTACGCCAGCGCGATTGTGACCACCATCGCTGCCGAGTGTCGGCGCTGCGATTTGCCCGAACCGGATTTATTCAGCGAATCGGGACGGGCGCTGACCGCGCACCACGCCGTACTCATTACCAACGTCATCGACCGCGAAGAAGCGGGCGGCGGCGCGGTCACGCCATTGGCAGACGAAGGCGACGCCACTTTGAACGCGCTGGCGCGGTGGCTACGCGAAGTCGCCGACGCCGCCCCGCAGGAGGTGTACGCCGAAGCGCGAGAATTACGCGCCACTGCCCGCGACCGTTTTACCCGCGATCAATTCGATTTAACGCAGCGAGCACGAGCTGAAGAATTATTTATGGCGATTTGTCGGGCGTTATCGGAACGTTTGGATATTGGAATACGGCGGCAACGGGAATTAGCAGATGACATCAACGCCGTGTTGGCAGATAAACTTTTTTGTAATTTTTCCCTTTTTCAATCATTACCGGACGTGTGGGCGCTGGATCAAATTTTTCCCATTGCGCCGATTCAACGCCTAAATGAAATTCCCGCAGCGCGGGCGGTTTTACACGATTTAACTTGCGATTCCGATGGCTGCATTGACCATTATGTCGATGAAGGCGGCATTGAAGCAAGTATGCCCGTTCATCTTGATGCAGGATTAACTGACAACTATCTAGTTGGCTTTTTTATGGTTGGCGCGTATCAAGAAATTCTTGGCGATATGCACAATTTATTTGGCGATACTGACGCCATCAATGTTGAATTAGACGCTACAGCGCCAGCGGGTTATCGCCTGCGCGATCCTGAGCGTGGTGATTCAACCGATGAGTTATTAAGCGTAGTTCATTTTGAACCCCGCGTGTTGTTGGCACATTATCGGCGCAAATTGGATGCAGCAGCATTAGATCGTGTGACGCGAGAACAACTGTTTGTAGAATTAAAAGCTGGTTTGTATGGCTACACCTACTTTGAAAGTTAAATACGCTAAACACTAAACGATTAGTCACGGCAGCACAAGCAACAGAGCTAACGACAATGACAACTCACACGCACCAACGAGTTTTATTACGATTGTTTAGCGGTTGGATTGTGCTGTCTTTACTGATTGGTAGCATCGTTTTTTATTTAGAAATGGAAAAAATAGATGCTCGCGTCTTAAAATTAGCAACACAGGAAGCCAGCACATTTAACAGTGACGTTCTCGATCATTTTAACCCTATCGACCAAGCCCACCCTAAAATTATTCAGCAGATTGAACAACTCAGTACAGAGTTTTTACAGCAACATTTTATTGCTATTGAATTGTACGATGCAAATAAGAAAAAGTTTTTAGAAAAAATCCGACCTGAAATAGAATATGTAGAAGCTGAACTCAAAAAATATACACATTCATTCCCGCTTGAAAACTCAGTGCAATATAATAAATTTTATTTTCACTCGTGTATTTATATGCAGGTGCTGCTTCCGCTGAAAGACAGTCGCGGACAGTTAGCAGGATATTTTGAAGGCTTATATCAAGTAGACGATACAACGTTGCAGAGTATTTTTGATGACGTAATCCGTATTTTATTATTAGTTGTCGTGATCGTCCTGACCACCTCAATTTTACTATATCCGTTTATTATTGCGCTCAATCGTGATTTGCTAAAACTGTCTGATGATTTATTGCAAGCCAATATCGAACTGATGGCAGTTTTGGGCAGCGCCATTGCGAAACGCGACTCTGACACTAACAGCCATAATTACCGCGTTACCATTTATGCAGTGCGTTTAGCGGAAGAATTAAAATTACCGCAAACAGACATCAGTCGTTTAATTTCAGGTGCATTTTTACATGACGTTGGAAAAATTGGCATCAGCGATAATATCTTACTAAAGCCCGGTCGTTTAACGCCAGAAGAATTTGCCGTCATGCGCACCCACGTTACTTTAGGTGTCGATATTGTTGCGCATTCAGCATGGTTAATTGGTGCTCGTGAAGTTGTAGAATACCACCATGAAAAATACGATGGCAGTGGTTATTTGTGCGGCCTAAAAGGTGATGAGATTCCGTTGAATGCGCGTATTTTTGCAGTGGTTGACGTGTTTGATGCGCTGACATCGCGCCGCCCTTATAAAGAGCCAATGGAATTTAATGCAGCAATGATGATTTTACACCGCGATTGCGGCAGCCATTTTGATCCTAATGTGGTAAACGCTTTTACGCGCATTGCACAAGAACTTTATCAAATAACGGGTTTGGCTTCTGATTGCGCCTTAAAAATAGAACTCAGTCAAATCATACAACGCTATAAATCGTGTTACCAAGCAAAACCAAAAAAAGTAAGATTCAGCGAGCCACAGATTCCGATCAGTCACTGGACATTTTAATCACAAAATTGGGTTGTGTTTTCGCAAATATCGCGGAGGATATTGATGAAAAACTGCAAGTTATGCCGCTATAGCAAAGTATGCAATGATTTACCAATGATTTGTATTCTTTTACCCTACGTTGCGATTGCCGTTGTCGTGATTGCGGTAAGTTATCTGTTTATTACACAGGAGTTATTTCCGCTATGAGTATTTTACTGGCTAATCCGCGTGGTTTTTGTGCCGGAGTTGATCGCGCTATTGCCATCGTTGAGCGCGTATTAGCGCGTTATGGTGCGCCTATTTATGTGCGCCATGAGGTGGTTCATAACCGTTATGTTGTGGAGGATTTACGCCAGCGCGGTGCAATTTTTATTGAAGATTTAATGCAGGTACCGGATGGCGCGACTTTAATTTTTAGTGCGCACGGCGTTCCACAAACGGTGCGGCGCGAGGCCGAACAACGGGGTTTACGGGTATTTGATGCGACCTGTCCGCTGGTGACGAAAGTGCATCTGGAGGTGATGCGACATTGCCGCGCCGGGGTGAGCGTCATTCTGATTGGACATCGCGGTCATCCCGAAGTGGAGGGTACGCTCGGGCAGTATGACAGCACGACTGGAGGCATCTATCTCGTTGAAAACGTTGCTGATGTGGCGACGTTGACGCTGCCGCCAACGGTGGCGCTGGCGTATGTCACCCAAACGACGCTCTCGCTGGATGACAGCGTGGCGATCATTGCGGCGCTACGGGAGCGCTTTCCGGCAATTCAAGGACCAAAGAAAAGTGACATCTGCTATGCGACGCAAAACCGTCAAGATGCGGTACGAACGCTGGCAGAACGCAGCGAGTTGTTGCTAGTTGTCGGTTCGCCCAACAGCTCCAATTCCAATCGACTGCGGGAGCTGGCGGAGCGGCAAGGCTGCGTCGCCTATCTCATTGATGGTGCAGATGATTTGCGCCGTGAATGGTTTGCTGCTGCGCCACGAGTGGGCATCACTGCGGGCGCGTCAGCACCGGAAATTTTGGTAACGCAGGTAGTTAGCAAACTGCGCGAATGGGGACTCACAGAAGTACAAGAATTAGATGGTATTCGTGAGCAAATTGTATTCACTTTGCCGCCAGAATTGGTTGCATCTGAACAAAAATAGTTGTTATTGTTTTAGTCTGCAATGCGCAATTTTTAACCATCGTTTTAGTGATCACGCCCATGACTGAATTAAGCACGTTATACGAAACGGATTATAGCGCATGGACTTTACAAACTGCTGATTTAATCCGTAACGGACGCTTTTCTGAACTAGACATTGAGCATTTATTAGTTGAACTCAGCGATATGAGTAAAAGCGAACGTGAGGAATTGGCAAATCGTTTACTGATTTTGATTGCCCATTTATTAAAATGGGAATATCAATATCAGCTTTTATCTGAACGCTGGCGTGAATTTGATGGGCGCAGTTGGCAGCGTACCATTATTGAACAACGCACACGATTAGCACGGCGGTTGCGTAAATCGCCCGGCTTAAAATCAGTGATCCACGAAGTCATCGCTGAGGTTTATCCTGATGCAGTTGATTTGGCGAGCGCTGAAACGCACCTACCAATAACAACATTTCCAATGACATGTTCTTATACGCTTGAACAATTACTGGATAAAACATTTTATCCGCAGCAGTAACCTATTATATCAACCACCTTTGGAGAATGACAATACTTGACCGTATGCGATCTTTTCATGCACTAGCGCGTGGGGCGGGATTGATCGCTCTGCTCGCGCTGACTATTTCTGCACCTGTATATGCTAATCTTTACGGCATCGACTACAGCGACTCTATCAGTCAAAATAGATTCCTCGAAATCAATACTACAACAGCACAAACCACCGTCTTAAATCATTTCTCTTTTGACTCTGGATTTTGGATGCCTAACACTTTTTTCACTGATCAAACAACAACATCAGCTTATGCAGTTTCTTCTGATAACACTTTGTATCGATTTGATTTAACGACTGGTGGAATAATTTCTACAACAAGATTGGATACGACTCTACAGGCATTAGATTCAGTAAATATTACTCCGTAGTTATTGACTGTCACTAAATCTGGTGCAGGCAATGGTTCTGTTGCCAGCCCAGATAATAAAATCAATTGCGACTCGGCAACTTGCTGGTCATTTTCAACCGGATTTAGCAGTGACACAATCGTCAACCTCATTGCTACTGCTGATAGCCGTTCGACGTTTACCGGCTGGAGCGGCGCGTGTACGAATACGACTGGCACTTGTACCGTCACCATGAATGCTGCGCAAACTGTTACTGCCAATTTTAATTTGGCGAGTTATTCGCTTTCAATTAGTAAAAGCGGCAACGGCTTGATTTACACCGACGACTACAAAATCAATTGCGGTTCGACGTGTTCCGCCGATTTCAATAGCGGCATCACCGTTAATCTCAATGCCACGCCCGATGCTGGATATATTTTTAGTAATTGGAGCAACGGCTGCACCGGATCGGGTGCGTGTTCAATTCTAATGAACAGCGCAAAAGCGGTATTAGCAACGTTTAATCCTGCGCCGACTTATGCCATCGGGTTAGTTGCCAATCCCGCAATTGGTGGCAGTGTGAGTTGCAGCGTTAATCCAGTAATACAAGGCGGCTCAACGAATTGCACTGCAACGCCAAATGCCGGTTTACTGGATTTAGTGGCGATTGCTACGGCACTTATTGCAGCTTAAATAACATCACCAGCAATAAAACTGTGATGGCGAATTTCACCGCAATCACTTATCCAATTAACGCCACTGCCAATCCTTCAACTGGTGGTAACGTGAGTTGCAGCGTTAATCCAGTGAGTTATGGCGGTTCGAGTAATTGCACTGCGACAGCAAATGCGGGTTATACGTTTAATGGCTTTGGTGGTGATTGCTACGGAACGAGTTGCAGCTTGACGAATGTCACGGCAAATAAAAATGTGACTGCTAATTTTGTTTTGTTAGCAAATTATGCACTGAATGTCACTCAAAAAGGGACAGGAACTGGTACTGTGACTAGCGCCGACGGTAAAATCAATTGCGGCACTGATTGCAATGAAAGCTATGTTAAAGGTCAATCACTGACCTTGACCGCACTTGCTGACAGTGGTTCTGTATTCAGTAGTTGGAGTGGTGCGTGCAGTGGTAATAATACCTGCGTTGTTAACATGAATACAATGCAAAATGTCACAGCAACATTTACTGCAACCGCAGTTGATTTAGCGATTACTAAACTAATTGTTATACCAGTGATAACCAGTGCGAATCGCCTTATTGATGTGCAAGTAACTGTTAAAAACTTTGCCAAAAAAACATTGAATGCGGGCAATTTAACGGTTTGGAAACATCAAGCAAAGATAGGTACTTGTAAAGCATTAGGCAATGCGCGTACTCAAGTGGGTAATTTGGCAGCAGGTGCAAGTCGTACCCTAACAGTGCGATTACGCACGCCAAGCGTGGGAACTTACACTGCTCGTGCAGTTATTGATAGCAGTTGCGTCACAACAGAAACCGACGAAAAAGATAATCAACTGACTAAAAGTTATAAAATAAAATAACAACTTTTATTTTTTAACTACCAGCCTCCTTTTTAATAAAGGGAGGCTTTTTTGTTTGTGTTTCATCGCCTCTAATTCGGCTCAACCGGCTAAATAGCAACAGTAACCTATAAAGCAATTACTAAATGTTTCATCGCCTCTAATTCGGCTCAACCGGCTAAATCTTATAGTAAAGGCGAATAGCATGACGCTGGAGTTTCATCGCCTCTAATTCGGCTCAACCGGCTAAATCCTAAGAGCGAGCCTACAGGGCATACTCGTATTGTTTCATCGCCTCTAATTCGGCTCAACCGGCTAAATGCTAAATACGGATGTTACGGCGACGATGACAGTTTCATCGCCTCTAATTCGGCTCAACCGGCTAAATAGGGAGAGATGTATGTGTCATCGTATGAATTGTTTCATCGCCTCTAATTCGGCTCAACCGGCTAAATGCGATCTATTGGTTAACGAATTAGGGTATATGTTTCATCGCCTCTAATTCGGCTCAACCGGCTAAATAGGGAGAAAAAATGTATGTGTCATCATATGAATGTTTCATCGCCTCTAATTCGGCTCAACCGGCTAAATAACATCATTACAGTATCGTCAAGTTTGAACTGGTTTCATCGCCTCTAATTCGGCTCAACCGGCTAAATTAAAAGTTCCCCGATTTATTAAGCATCGGTTTGTTTCATCGCCTCTAATTCGGCTCAACCGGCTAAATGAACGATCTGCTGATTAACGAATTAGGATACAAGTTTCATCGCCTCTAATTCGGCTCAACCGGCTAAATGCTTCCGAGCAACTGATAACCTTTTTCCGGGTTTCATCGCCTCTAATTCGGCTCAACCGGCTAAATGTTTAAAAGAGTAGGAGTTACGCAGTTGCGAACAAGCCATACAATGGTGCTGATAAATAAAATC
>DYNM01000008.1:0-67427 GCA_020721065.1 Thiocystis violascens
CTTCGGCGAGTTTGTCATAAGCACGATCCACGACATTGAGCGGCGTATAATACGCACCCTTAAAGCTGCGCTCATTTAACGGAATTAAACTATCGCGCCGTTCCAATAGATAGTTGCGATGTTCTTCCTGTGGCGGACGGTGATAAATTGTCCAAAAGCGGCGATAACCTTCTTTATTCCCCAGTTCGCAAACCTTGCCCTCCAACATAAATGCTGGCTTGCCGTCTACAAAAATTAACTTGGCGGGAATCTCTTGATAAGATGACACGGTGCCATCATTCATAATGTCGGCAAAAAAGAGCAGCGCATAATCATCTGCGCTCACGCCATGAATCTCGCGCCCAATCATCGTGACCCATTTATCAAATACCTGCTTCAAATTATCTGGCGTAATTTGAATCCGAATGATCTCGCCAGTTTGAATGGCAGTTTTGATGGTGGCAATAAATTCGTCTTCGTGCGTTTCTAAACGAAACGAGACAAAATAGGTGCCGATATATGCTGAAACCGCTTCCAAGGCTTCTGGCGTATATTTGCTGGCGGATTTGCCCCACGGAATCGTTTTTTTAGCTAAAAACGGCAGCACATCTGTGCTTTTCATTACCGCCGCTTTTTCAGTATCAATCACTGCTAATAACGGTGGAATGCGCTCGCCTTTATTCAACGCATCCTGCACATAATGCAGCAATTGTGTGAACATCGCATAACTGGAATGCTTGCTGGTGTCCTTGGCTTCAAACCAGATTTCATTGGTTTGTAAATCAATTAAACCCTTGGTGTAGCTTTTTAAGCCCAAGGCTTTAATATACGCATCTTTTACATCTTCTTCACTGCGAACATCTTTTAATTCAGCGTACAGAGTCATTGCTTAATACTCACAAAAAAAGGTGAGCTAATCATAGCGTTTTTTGCTAAACTGCGCTCGCTTCAAAACGCCATCATTCGTGATACAAAAGTCCAAACGTTATAACGGCATCAATTCAGATAATTGCCAACGCGCTCGCGGTGTGAATTGCAAGGGTTCGGATTGACCCGCCATTAAACGATGCCAACCTGCGAATGCGATCATCGCGCCGTTATCGGTGCAAAAACTCAAACGCGGATAAAACGCGGCGGCACGATCCGCGTGCAGCGCAGTCGTCAAACGTTCGCGCAGCCGCTGATTGGCGCTGACGCCGCCAGCAACAATCAAGCGCCGGTGTCCGGTGTCGCGCAGCGCCCGCCGACATTTGATGATCAGCGTGTCCACCACCGCCTCTTCAAACGCTCGCGCAATGTCGGCACGGGTTTGCGCGGGATCGGCAGCTTGGGGCAGCTCGCGCTGTAAAGTGTTGAGGGCAAAGGTTTTTAAGCCGCTAAAACTGAAATCTAAGCCGGGGCGGTCGGTCATCGGACGCGGAAAGCGAAACCGCGTTGGGTCGCCCAATTCGGCGAGCTTTGCCAGTTCTGGTCCGCCCGGATACGGCAAGCCGAGGATTTTGGCGGTTTTATCGAACGCTTCGCCCGCCGCGTCATCGACCGATTCGCCGAGCAGTCGATAGCGCCCAATCGCTTGCACATCAATCAGTTGCGTGTGGCCGCCAGATACGAGCAGGGCGACAAATGGAAAGTCTGGCGCGGGCGTTTCGAGCAGCGGCGCGAGCAAATGCCCTTCCATGTGGTGAACGCCGATGGCAGGCACATTCCAGCCCCACGCGAGACTGCGCCCCAGCGCCGCGCCCACCAATAACGCGCCGATCAAGCCGGGGCCGGCAGTAAACGCTACGCCGTCAATCGCGCTGGCGAGAAGTCCAGCTTCATCAAGCACTTGTCGAATCAGCGGCAGCGTTTTGCGAATGTGATCGCGGGACGCCAGCTCGGGCACGACGCCGCCGTAGGGCGCATGAAGCGCGACCTGACTGTAAAGTGAATGCGCCAGCAGTCCGCGCTCGCCGTCATAAATGGCAATCCCGGTTTCATCACAAGAAGTTTCAATGCCCAATACCCGCATGTTGTCTCAATCCATCGTGTTGCTGATATGCCGCAGCTTAACGCAAGCCACTTGCTGCAATCAGCGCCGCTGTGCCGCCAACCTTTTGCAATTGCCGCCACAATTCCGTTAAACTCGCAACACTTTTTTGCTCAAACTCTCTCAATTTGGAGATTTTTAAGGACTCTCTATGCCCAACGTCCGCGTTAAAGAAAACGAACCATTTGAAGTCGCCATGCGGCGTTTTAAGCGTTCCTGCGAGAAAGCAGGAGTGCTGGCTGAAGTGCGCCGCCGTGAGTTTTATGAAAAGCCCACTTCTGAACGGAAACGGAAGAAAGCGGCAGCGGTGAAGCGTCACCAGAAAAAACTTCAACGTGAATCCCGGCGCTGGGAACGTCCTTATTAAATAGACTTCAGGGCGCAAGCCGCCGCAGTTGAAGTCGTCTCCCGCCGTCAGAAATCCAATCGCCATTGCCGACGATTGGATTTTTTATTTAGCAGCCAGTGCTTAAAAAAGAGAGAAGTGATCATGCTCAAACAACGTATTCAAGAAGACATGAAAACCGCTATGAAAGCGGGTGATAAAGTGCGCTTGGGTGTGATTCGTTTAATTCTTGCCGCGATTAAACAACGCGAAGTAGATGAGCGAATTGAATTGGATAACACGCAAATTTGGACGGTGTTGGACAAGATGCTTAAACAGCGTCGTGATTCGATCACGCAATTTGCCGCAGCACAACGTGAAGACCTCGCTGAGATTGAACGCTTTGAAGCAACCGTGATTCAAAGCTATTTACCTATGCCGCTAACTGAGGCGGAAATCGCCGAGTTATTGGACAGCGCAATCACTGCCACCAGCGCCACTGCGATGAATGACATGGGAAAAGTGATGAACATCATCCGCCCGCAGGTGCAGGGTCGCGCTGAGATGGGTGCGGTGAGTGCGTTGATTAAACAGCGTTTAAGCAGTTAAGCCGCTGCGCTGCCCGTTGCAATGGCCGGCAGAATCCCCCCCGAATTTATCGACAACTTGCTGGCGCGAACCGATATTGTTGAGTTGATCGGTTCTCGCCTCGCGCTCCGCAAAGCTGGACAGAATTATCAAGCCCTCTGTCCGTTTCACGACGAAAAAACCGCCTCGTTCAGCGTCAACGCCGATAAACAGTTTTATTATTGCTTTGGCTGCGGTGCGCACGGCAGCGCGATTGGTTTTTTAATGCAATACAATCACTTGTCGTTTCGAGAAGCGGTGGAAGAACTCGCCGCTCGCCTCGGGCTAGACGTTCCGGTTGAGGGCAGCGCCAACACTTCCGCACCCGATTACACCCCGTTATTTCATCTGCTCGAACAGGCGACGGCGCTGTATTGCCACCAGTTGCGCCAGCACCCTGATGCTCCCGCCGCCGTGACCTATCTCAAACAGCGTGGCGTCAGCGGTGCCATCGCCGCTCGCTATCAACTCGGTTTTGCGCCGCTGCGCGGCAATCCAGTTTTGACTCAATTGGGTGACGACGCGCTGCGGCGCGAGCGGCTGCTGACCGTTGGTTTGGTGAGCGAGAAAGAAGGGCAGCTCTACGACCGCTTCCGCCATCGCATCATCTTTCCGATCCGCGACCGGCGTGGGCGGGTGCTAGGTTTTGGCGGGCGGGTGTTGGATGACGCGAAACCAAAATATCTCAATTCACCCGAAACGCCGTTGTTTCATAAAGGGCGCGAGCTGTACGGGCTGTGGGAGGCGCAGCAGGCGACGCGCCAGTTGATGAGTTTGGTGGTGGTGGAGGGTTATTTAGATGTGATTGCGCTGGCGCAGTTTGGGATCACCAACGCCGTCGCTACGCTCGGCACCGCCACGACTGCCGAACAACTGCAACTGCTGCTGCGCACGGTCTCAGAGGTAACGTTTTGTTTTGATGGTGATCGCGCTGGACGGGCGGCAGCGTGGAAAGCACTCAACACCGCGTTGCCACTGCTGACTGGTCAACACACGCTGCGTTTTTTGGTGCTGCCAGAAAGCGACGATCCCGACAGCTTGATTCGGCGCGAAGGTGCGGACGGATTCAGCGCCCGGCTGGCACAAGCGCCGGTGTTATCTGACTGTTTATTTGCGCATCTCACGGAGCAAGTCGGGGGTTTGGGCAGCGCGGAAAGTCGCGCTCGGTTTGCCAATGTTGCGGATCGGTTGCTGCAAACCATGCCAGCGGGCGTATACCGTGATTTATTGCAACAGCGGCGCGTGGAGCTGACTGGCGTCCTCCAGCCGCCGCCGCGTCCAGCGGTGAAACCAGCGGCGAAAAAGGGCAGTTGGGGCGATTTTCAACGCCCGTCGCGGATCGCGCAGCTCGTCGCCTTGTTATTCGATCATCCTGAATTGGCGGCGACGGCGAACACGATTGATCCAGCATGGCGGCGCTTGGTGGAGCCGGGTGTGGAGGTGTTAAAACAGATATTAGATGTATTAGCAGCGCAGCCAGAAATGACCAAAGCGATGCTATTAGAACGTTGGCGCGAATACCCACATTTTGCGTATTTGCAACAATTGAGTGTCGCGCCTTTTGTGCAGGATTTAGAGGCAGGAGATGTGGTTGCTGAATTTCACGACGCGCTCACACGCATGAGCGCGGAAGTGAAACAAGCTGAACATTTGCAAAAGATGAATCCACATTAAATGCGGATGTACTTGCAATGCTGATTCAACACTCACATCACGCGGCTGGTGCTCCAGCCGGAGCTGTTTCCGCCGGAGGCGGAGGTGGCGCTGGCGCGGGAGCTGGCACACTGATCGGCGGTGCTGGGGTTGGCGCTGGTGGCGGTGCGACCGGAGCCGGAGCTGGCGCTGGCGGCGGGGTCACCACCGGAGTTGGTGCAGCAACCGGCGCTGGAGCAGTGGGTTTTTCCGGCATCGGCAGCGGAATCGTCGGAGGTGGGGGCGGGGTGACGGCTGGCGTTGGTGCTGCTGGTGTCACAGGCGCAACAGATGGCGTCACTGCTTGCACTTCGGTGCGTGCAGCGACGGGTTGTTGACTGGGCACTACAGCAGATGCTGGCGCGGCGGCCACTGTTGCTTGACGCGCTGCTGCTGCTTTTTTCGCTGCATTCGCGGCGGCAATGCGGCGAGCGCGGGCTTCACGCGCTGCTGCTTCTTTAGCCGCAGCTTTTTTCTCGGCTGCGCGGCGTTGTGCTGCTAACTGCGCGGTTTGCGCTGCTTCAGCGCGTTGTTTTTGCGCATAATTACCATAGCTAGGACCGCTGCCATTGATGGCGACTTCGGTACCAATGGACACATGGTTAAACAACACTGGTGCCAATTTGCTGGGGAGGCGGATACAGCCGTGCGATGCCGGTGAGCCGGGGTTGGGAATGGGTCCGGCGTGGAGGCCGACGCCATCGCCCGTCAATCGCATGAAAAAGGGCATGTGTGCGCCCTCAAACCGTGAGCCGGCTGGAATAGAATCGCGCCCTATTTTGGCATTGGTGCGAATGACAGAACCGCGTCGACTTAATACCTTGCCATATAAATTTGAGCGTTTGTTTTCGACTTTTTCAATGACGTTGAATTGACCGGTCGGAGTAGGATAATTCGCCACGCCGGTTGCAACCATACTCCAGCCCAATTCATCATTGCCAGCATAAAAACGCGCTTTTTGTTTATCGGTATCAATTGTGATCCGCGACACGCGCCGCCCATTGCCATTCCATTCAAATAGGGCGCTGGGTGCGAGTTTCACTTCTTTAATGGGTTCTTCGGGTGCGACCTCAGCGGGAACGGTGGTCGCAGATGTGGCTGATTCTGACGGCTGGGCGGCGACTTCGGATGGGACGGGCGCGGCGTCAGGTTGCAACAGTTTGGGGAGACCGGAACAGGCGGTGAGGGCGGGCAGGAGCGCGAGTGCCAGCGCCAGTGGCGGAATGCGTAACGACGGGGGGGAAGTGAAGTGATTCATCGTAATAACAGTAACCTTGGGAAGGTGAACCAGCGGTTCATGGTGAATTTTCAATGGGTGCTAGGATAACGCGGCACTGCGTTACTGACATCATCACGTCAACTTCAATCAACGTTTTCAAGCGCCAGCACCCCGCGTTTCAGGAGCAGAAAGTGAAATTCATCCACGCAGCCGATGTGCATCTTGATAGTCCATTACGCGGTTTAGAACGCTATGAAGGCGCACCGCTTGAGGCGCTGCGCTGTGCGACGCGGCGGGCATTTGAAAACCTCATTGCATTGGCGCTGAGTGAAGCGGTGGATATGGTGGTGCTGGCGGGTGATCTCTACGATGGCGAGTGGAAGGATTATCGCACCGGCTTATTTTTTGCCCAGCAGATGGCGCGATTGCAAGCTGCTGATATTCCAGTATGTCTCATTGCTGGCAATCACGATGCCGCCAGCCAAATCACTCGCGTACTGCGGCTACCTTCCAATGTTCATGTGTTTGCCACCACCGCGCCAGAAACGAAGGTGTTTGAACCTCTCGGTATTGCCGTTCACGGGCAAGGGTTCGCCACGCGGGCGGTGACGGATGATTTGAGCCGCAATTATCCGTTGGCATATCCAGACCTGTTCAATATCGGCGTGCTGCATACCGCGCTCGACGGACGTCCCGGTCACGAACCGTATGCCCCGTGCAGCGTCGCCGGGCTGCGCTCGCAGGGTTATCACTATTGGGCGTTGGGTCACGTTCACCAGCACAGCATCATCAGCCAAGCGCCTTGGATCGTGTATCCCGGCAACTTGCAGGGGCGACACAGCCGCGAACTTGGTGCCAAGGGCGCGGTTTTGGTTGATGTCAACAATGGCGTGGTCAACAGCGTCACCTTTCACCCGCTAGATGTGGTGCGCTGGGCGCGGTGTGTGCTTGATTTCAGTGCAATTGCCACTCTTGATGACGGTTATGACGCGATTGAAGCGGCGCTTTGTGCGGCGAGTGAGCAGGCAGACAAACGATTGCTGGCAGTGCGGGTATGTCTTAGCGGACGCAGCGCCCTCCACACGCAACTTCATACCCAACATGAGCACATCATCAATAACGTGCGGGCGTTGACCAACGGTTTGGGTGGGGGCGAGGTGTGGCTGGAGCGCGTGGTGCTTGAGACCACCGCCGTCACTGCGCCAGCACTGGATCGTCACGACGCCTTGGGTGAATTATTGCGGCTGCTTGGCGACATCGAGCTGGATACCGAACGCCAGACCGCGCTGTTGCAAGAAGTTGAAGACCTCAACGCCCGCCTGCCGCCAGAATTGCGTACCGGAGATGATGCGTTTGATCTGAGCCAACCAGCGGTATTGCAAAGTTGTTTAGACGATGTCAAAGCGTTGTTGATGGAACGGCTGTTGAACCAGTCAGCGGCCGGCTAACGTGTAGTTGAGCGCGGTGGAGAAAAAGTTGTCAGTTGTCAGTGATGCGCGTTAAAAAGCAGTGGTCATTTTTTAATTGTCAGTCACAGTGACACCATTAAAAAAGTTGTCAATGTGCATCACTGACAACCGACACCCGACAACTCAAAAAAACTGCAAATGAAAATTCTTGAACTCTATTTATCCGCTTTTGGCCCCTTCACCGACCGCCATCTCGACCTCAGCGGCGGACAGCATGGACTGCACATCGTCTATGGACCCAATGAAGCCGGTAAAAGTTCGGCGCTCCGCGCCCTGCGGTCGCTACTGTTTGGCATCCCCAAAATCACCAGCGACAACTTCCAACATTCCTATCAACAACTGCGCGTCGGCGGACGCTTTCGGGCTGCTGACGGCACAGAAGTGCATTGTTTTCGACGCAAAGGTCAAAAACACACCCTGCGCGATGTCAAGGATGCAATTCTCCCGGATGACACGTTCACCCGTTTGCTGGGAGGCGTCGATGAGCGGGAGTTTGAACGCCTGTTTGAAATCAATCACGACACCCTCGTGAGCGGTGGACAAGCCCTGCTTGCCGAGCGAGGACGTGAAGCGGAAACCCTGTTTGGCGCAGGTTTAGGCGGCGGCAACATCCAAGCAATTCTCAAACAGCTTGACCAAGAAGCAGGTGAATTATTTTCACCTCGCGCCACCACCCGGCGACTCAACGTCCAGCTCAATCACCTGATCGACTTAGAACGACAACAGCGCCAGTTAGTGCTGTCAGGCAACGCTTGGGAAGAGGCACGCCAGCGCGTGCAGGAACTGAACCAGGCACTGAAAGCAGTAGAAAGTGAACTCGCACAGGTCACGCGCCTGCGCAGTCGTTTAGAACGCAATCGTCGCACCCTGCCCAATCTCGCCCACCACGCGCAACTATTAACCCAGCTCGCACAACTGGAAGATGTGCCGACATTGAGCGCCGACTTTGGCGCTCGTCGTGAGGCAGCATGGAAACAACGGACACTGGCGCTGGCGAATCAAGGCAATGCGATGGCACGGGTAACCGCACTGCGGCAGCAAGACACAACGCAAGTGATTCAAGCGCAATTGTTAGCAGAAGCAGCGGTGATTGACGGACTGTTGACGCAATTAGGCAGTCACAATAAAGCCGCCCTTGATCGCGTGCGTTTAGACAGCGACCGCCTCACCTGTCACCAGCAAGCAGCGGCATTGCTGGCACACACACATCCGACCGTCCACCTTGCAGCCGCTGGACGCCTGCGCCCCCTGCTTCAACATCGCCAACAAATCACCACCCTCGGTGGACAAGGTGAAGCCATCACCTCAGCGTTAACGCAAGCACAGACCCATCATCAGCAAACCATCACCCAGCGACAACGCATCGTCGCCGCCCTCGCCGCCCTCCCCGCACCAGCCGCCAGTGATGGCTTACGTCATGCCATCGCCGATGCCCGTCGCGCCGGCGATGTGGAACGAACCCTGACGCAAGCGCAAACGCAACAACAGCGCCATGAAGACGACTGTCAACAGCAACTCGCCGCCCTGAGCGGCTGGACCGCCGACCTCACAGCACTGTGTTGCGCTCCACTGCCAACGGCAGCCACAGTGGAACGTTTTATCAAACTCTTTCAAGAGCTTGAGAACGCCCAACACCGGACTGACAGCGCCCAAAGAGAAGAACGCACCGAACAACAACGAATAAAAGAAACCGTGCGTGCCTTGCAACTGCTGGGCGCAATACCAACCGAAGCCGATCTCAATCAAGCGCGGCAGCAACGCGATAGCGTGTGGATACGCTTAAAAACCGCATGGTTGGCAGGCACAGCGCGTCACGTCAACTCCCGTGCCGCCTCACTATCGCCAGAATTCAGCTTGTGTGAACCAGCAACATCATCATCCAAAACTGACAACAAAGCGGAGCGACTCGCGCTGGCAGAGCAACTTGATGCCGCGCTCGCCACCGCCGATCAACTCGCCGACCGACTGCGGCGCGAGGTCAAGCGCGTGCATGAGCAAGCCACCGCCACCGCCCGGCTCGATTTCTGCGAACAACGACTAGAGGAATTCGCACTGACAACTGCCGCGCAACAGGAACGGCACGAGCACTTGATGCAGGAATGGCAAGCAACTTGGGTCGGCTGCGCGGTGCAGCCGCTCCCCCCGCGTGAGATGTTGCAGTGGCTCACACAAGCCAATCGACTGCGCGAACTGGTCAAGCAAGCCGACGACTGGAAGACACATGTGGAGGAACTGCACACCACCTGCCAGTTGCATCTGGACGCACTGACCGCTGCGCTCACCACGCTGGGCACCACCGTACCGCTGCCGACCAGTTTAGGAACGCTGTTATTGCACGCGGAAGCGGAATTGGCGGCACAGTTAGAAACACAACGGCAGCGGATGTTATTGACGCAACACTTGACCACCTTGGATGACAGCGCCCAGCGGCTGGCGAGTGAAGTCACACTGCGGGAGGCAGATTGGCAACAATGGTCGCAAGCGTGGGCTGCCTTGATGACCACGTTGGGATTATCGCCGACTGCCACTGCCGCCACCGCCGATGCTCATCTCAACACGCTCAACGACTGCTTGGCGTTGCTGCATGAAGCCCAGCGGCTGGATGGGCGAATTGCCGGCATTGATCACGACGCCCAAACCTTTCGTGATCATGCGCGTGCGGTCTTAACGCGCTTGGCACCAGATTTGTTGGCGCTCACATTGGAAGACGCCGTCGTCCAATTGCATCAACGGCTCGGGCAACAGCGCGAAGAACGCAGTCGTTTACAGGAAGTGCAGCGCCAGTTACGCGCTGCGGAGATAGAAATGGAACAAGCCACAGCCCAACTCCACGCTGCCGAAGCCGTGTTGACCGCGTTGTGTCACGAAGCCCGCTGCGACGATGTCGAAGCACTACTGCTTGCCGAACAACGGGCGCAACACCGGCACAACCTGCTGAGTCGCCGGCAAGATGTTGAAGCGGCATTGATGACTGCGGGCGATGGCTTGAGCCTCTCTGCGTTACGCGCCGAAGCCGGTGAGGTTGACTATGACGCGGTAGTCGCGGAAGTGCTGGCGCTGGAGACGCGGATTGATGGTGAGTTGCGCCCACGTCAGTTGCAGTTGCTGGAGGAGCGGGTGAAGGCCGAGCGCATCTTTGCTGAAATGACCGCCGATCACACCGTTGCAGTGGTCGCCGAACAGCGTCAAGCCGTGTTAGCGACGGTGCGCAGTCATGCCGAGCGATATGTACGACTCAAGCTGGCAGCGCGAATGTTGCGCGATGCCGTTGAGTCGTTTCGGCGGACACACCGTGATCCGCTGGTGGCGCGTGCCAGCAGCTATTTTGCGCAACTGACGTGTGCGGCATTTAGCGGCATTGAAACCGATTTTGATCGTGCGGATGACCAGCTCTGTCTGATCGGGCGGCGTGCAAATGCTGAGAGTGTGCCAGTGGTGGCAATGAGTACGGGAACCCGTGATCAGTTGTATTTGGCGCTGCGGCTGGCAACGTTGGAACAGCATCTGGCTGACGGTGAGCCGCTGCCGTTGCTGGTCGATGACATCTTGATTCAGTGTGATGATGTCCGCTCACAGGCGACGCTGGCGGCGTTAGCCACCTTGGCGGAGACCACGCAGGTGATTTTATTCACCCATCATCAGCAGGTGGTCACACAAGCGCGGGCGCTTGATCCAAGTGGCGAGCGGGTGTTAGTACAAACGTTGTGAGCTGGCAATGAAAAAATAGTGAAAACAGCTATCAGAAAAACTAAAAAAGTGACCGGATGTGCGGTCACTTTTGCTTGATTCAATACAGCACTGATTGAATACAATATGCAGATCAACTCTGCAACGCTTGTTCTAAATCCGCAATGATGTCGTCAATATGTTCAATGCCCACTGACAACCGAATTAACTCATCACTGACGCCAGCGCGTGCTAATTCTGCCGGTGCTAATTGGCGATGCGTCGTGGTTGCTGGATGACAAGCCAACGTTTTTGCGTCGCCAATGTTGACCAATCGCACTGCCAGCTTTAATGCGTCAATAAATCGCGCTCCCGCTGCACTTCCACCATGAATGCCAAACGATACTATCGAGCTGGCTTTACCACCGTCCATATATTTTTGCACCAACGGATAATCCGCATGATTCGGTAATCCGGCGTATCGCACCCAATCAACTTTGGGATGATTGTGTAAATAATGCGCAACCGCCAACGCATTTTCACAATGCCGATCCATGCGCACATGAATACTTTCAATGCCCTGTAAAATTAAAAAACTGTTAAATGGTGAAATCGCCGCCCCCATATTGCGCAACGGCACCACGCGGGCGCGACCGATAAAGGCAGCGCCACCAAAGGCTTCGGGATACACCACGCCGTGATAAGACTTATCAGGTTGATTTAACAATGGAAATCGCTCGGCGTGTTCTGCCCAAGGAAAGCGCCCTGAATCCACTAACGCGCCGGCAATGGTGGTGCCATGCCCACCCATATATTTAGTCAGCGCGTGAACCACGATGTCCGCGCCGTGCGCAAACGGGCGACACAGATACGGCGTTGGCACCGTGTTATCGACGATCAACGGCACTCCGTGCGCGTGCGCCATATCCGCAATCGCTTGAATATCCGCCACATTTCCCGCTGGGTTGCCGATTGATTCACAAAATACCGCTTTGGTCTGCGCATCAATCTGCGCCGCCATTCCCGCGACATCGTTGGGCGCGGCAAAGCGCACTTGAATCCCCAAACGCGGCAGCGTGTGCGCAAACAGGTTGTAAGTGCCGCCGTACAGCGTGGACACCGCAACGATGTTGTCGCCAGCTTGGGCGAGCGTGAAGATTGCCGCCGTCACAGCCGCCATG
Organism: Thiocystis violascens; assembly: GCA_020721065.1. Classification (GTDB taxonomy): domain Bacteria; phylum Pseudomonadota; class Gammaproteobacteria; order Chromatiales; family Chromatiaceae; genus Chromatium; species Chromatium violascens_A. The sequence continues at coordinate 12,188 of DYNM01000008.1, forward strand.
CCCGATGCCAATGCCAGTGCGCCGACGCCGCCTTCCATCGCCGCCACCCGCTGCTCTAATACATCGCTGGTGGGATTCATCATCCGCGTGTAAATGTTACCCGCGACTTTCAAATCAAATAAATCTGCGCCGTGTTGGGTGTCATCAAATGCATAACTGCTGGTTTGATAAATCGGCGTTGCCGTTGCTTTAGTGGTGGGGTCTGGTGCAAAACCGGCATGAATGGCGAGTGTTTCAATTTTCATGGTGCAATTCTCAACGAATTAAATCAAGTGAGCAGTTAAAAACATTAAAAAAAGTTGCTGAACTGTTGTCAGATTTCCTTAAATCAACATGAAACAATAACCTCTCATTTTTAATGCGCATCACTGACAACTGACAACTTTTTTTTCAACCGCTGATTATTCAGAATGGTTTGACACTGGCGCTGGCGTTTCCGCCACAGCTTCACGATAACCGCATTCTTTTTGTGGACAGACTTTCACTGCGCCGCGCACCTTCGTCACCTTGAGCGTCAACACGCCCCACCCGCACTGCGGACATGGTTCGGCAATTGGCTCATCCCATAACGCATAATCACAAGTCGGATAAGTGGAACAGGAATAAAACAATTTACCGCGCCGTGATTTTTTCTTTTGCAACGTGCCGGTATGACATTGCGGACAAACAATCCCGGTATCTTCTGGTTTTTCCAACGGTTCAATATGTGTACACGTCGGATAAGTGCTACAGCCAATAAATTTGCCATAACGTCCGCGCTTGATTTCTAATTGCGACCCGCATAGCGGACAATTGCGCCCTTCTACGATTTCTGGCGCAGTAGCAGCATTGGTATCAGCATTGAGATCGCGGGTGTAATTGCAATCAGGATAATTGGTGCAGCCAATAAAGCGCCCATTGCGCCCTAACCGAATAGATAACGCTCCGCCACAGGTCGGACACAATTCATCAATTTTTTCCTGCGTCACATCGCTGCGTTTTACATGCGCTTGCGTGTGATCAACCAAACTCTTAAATGGTTTCCAAAATTGATCAAGCAACGGAACCCATTCTTTCTCGCCCCGTGACACCGCATCTAATTCATCTTCTAATCGCGCCGTGAAATCATAATCAACATACGCGGTGAAATACTCAGTTAAAAACCGATTGACCACTCGCCCCACATCAGTCGGCGCAAAACGTTTTTTATCCAGCGTGACGTATTCACGATCTTGCAACGTCGAAATAATCGACGCATAAGTAGACGGACGCCCAATCCCGAATTCCTCCAACGCTTTAACCAGCGACGCTTCGGAATAACGCGGCGGCGGTTCGGTGAAATGCTGCTCGGCTCGCAGCGCCAGCAACGTCACTTCCTCACCAACCTGCATCTCCGGCAGCATCCGCTCCTCATCATCATCGGCGCTGCTGGCATCATCGCGTCCTTCCAAATACACGCGCATAAAGCCCGGTGCTGCAATCACCGCTCCGGTCGCCCGCAACAGGTGATCAGAAGCGCCGGCGCTGAAATCCACTGCGACTTGGTTAATCAACGCCGGCACCATTTGACATGCCAGCGTCCGTTTCCAAATCAGTTCGTATAACCGCAATTGATCGCTACTGAGCGCCGTTTGGAGCTGCGCTGGCTCGCGTTGAATTGCGGTAGGGCGAATCGCCTCATGTGCTTCCTGCGCATTTTTGGCTTTCGTTTTGAATAAGCGCGGCTGCTCCGGTACCTCCGCAGCACCGTATCGCCGAGCGATGTCAGCGCGAATGTCCTCCAGCGCCTCCAGCGCCAAATTCACCGAATCGGTGCGCATGTAGGTAATCAGCCCCACCGCCTCGCCGTCCACATCAACGCCTTCATACAACTGCTGCGCCACGCGCATCGTGCGCTGGGCGGTAAAACCGAGCTTGCGAGCGGCTTCCTGCTGCAATGTGGAAGTGATAAACGGCGGCGCGGGATGGCGTTTACGCTGTTTGCGTTCAACCTGAATCACCCGCAACGTGCCACCAGCCGCCTGTTCCAGCGCCAGCCGCACCTCGGTTGCCCGCGTCTCATCAATGATGCTGAACTGCTCCAGCTTGTTGCCCGCAAAGTGCGTCAACTTAGCGGTAAATGGCTTGGTCTCTTTCGCAGCATCGGCCTCCAGCGTCCAGTATTCCTGCTGAACAAAGGCTTCGATCTCATTTTCGCGTTCACAAATCAGCCGCAGCGCCGGGCTTTGCACCCGTCCCGCCGACAACCCGCGCCGAATTTTGCGCCACAGCAACGGCGACAAATTAAACCCAACCAGATAATCCAACGCTCGCCGCGCCTGTTGCGCATTCACCAAGTCATACGACAGCCCACGCGGATTAGCGACTGCTTCTTGAACTGCGCGTTTGGTGATTTCGTGAAACACGATGCGATGCACCGGACGTTCACCGATCTGGCGGCGATCTTTTAATAATTCATAAAGATGCCACGAAATCGCCTCGCCTTCCCGATCCGGGTCAGTCGCTAAATACAGCGCACTGGCGTCTTTTAGTTTTTTAGAAATCGCTAAAACATGCTTTTCATTGCGCTCGATGAGTTGATATTTCATCGCAAAGCGATTGTCAGGATCGACTGCACCCTCTTTTGGTATCAGATCACGCACATGCCCGTAAGAGGCAATCACCTCAAACTCAGCGCCGAGATACTTTTTAATGGTTTTCGCCTTAGCGGGCGATTCGACGATCACGAGATTCATAGCGTTTTTAATTCAGAAAAGGGGCGGAAAAGCACAGCGGAGCGTGAGTTTGAATTAAGGGGTCACTGGTTGAGAAAAAGTTTTCAGTTGTCGGTTGTCAATCAAAATCGCGTTATCACCGACAACTGAAAACTGACAACTCACTCAACCAGTGACTCTTCAATTTAATGCAAATAAGCGGCTTCGTCGTTGTAAAGCATTCCCTCCATTTGAGAAAACGCATCTTCTCGACCGGGACGATTCATCAACACCAATAACACCACCCATTTCACTTCGTCCACCGTCACCAACGGATGATCAATTGCCAGCAAGCGATCAATTGCTAATTCACGGCTGGCGGGATCGAGAATCGCGTTTTGCTCCAAAAACAGCAAAAAGCCCCGCGCATCGACATCGAGCTTGGCGCACTCGTCGCTGGTGTAAATCCGCAGCGAGCCAGCAGCGCGGTCGTGCGATTGCGGAGCCTCCACGCCGAGCGCCAGCTCATCCAGCCAATGCAGCGCCTTGTCGATCTCTCGTTTACCAAATCCCACCTGCGCCAGCTCCGCCTCCAATTCACCCTGATCGACGGGGGGCTGGCTGTCGCCGTCCATGTAATTTTCATACAGGTAGATCAAGACATCGACCATATTCATTTCCAGTTCCATTTGCGCCCACCAACCACGCTACAGCGGCATTTTTGCGCCGCGCTTGCAACCAATATCGCGCTTCAATCACCGGGTTAACGTCCCCGAATGCGACTGTAACGACCGCCTGCTTCGGATGATACATGACCGCTCAATTCCAAGACCAACAAGATCGCCGACACCTGTTGCGCGGAAAAACCGCTGCGTTCAATCACTTCGTCAGGAGCAACGGGATCAAATCCCATCGCTTTTAACACCGCCCGCGACTCCGCATCCATGCCCGCCAAGTTGTCCGCTGCTGCCTCGGCTGGCGCGTCAACTGTCGCAGTGGCCGCCAACGCCTGCCGCAGTTGCGGCGCGAGTTCGGCGAGGATGTCAGCGGCGGATTCCACCAATTTTGCCCCGTCGCGCAGCAGCGCGTGGCAGCCTCGCGCCAGCGGATTGCGAATCGAGCCGGGCACAGCGAACACCTCGCGCCCCTGTTCCGACGCAGTGCGAGCAGTAATCAGCGAGCCGCTTTTGAGCGCCGCCTCCGTCACCAACACGCCCAAACTCAAGCCACTGATTAGCCGATTGCGGCGCGGAAAGTTCTGCGCCAGCGGCTCTGAGCCGGGCGGAAATTCGCTGACCAACGCGCCGTTGTCGGCGATTTGCCGCGCCAAAGCGCGATGCGCAGCGGGATAAACGCGATCCAAGCCGGTGCCAAACACGGCGATGGTGCGTCCGTTTTCCAGTGCGCCGCGATGCGCTGCGCCGTCGATGCCCTGCGCCAGTCCGCTGGTAATCGTCAAGCCGTAGCCGGTGAGATGACGGGCAAATTCTTGAGTGATTTCAAGTCCGCTCGGCGAGGGATTGCGGCTGCCGACGATGGCGATTTGTGGCTCGGCTAACAGCCGCACGTCGCCGCGCACATACAGCACCGGCGGCGCGTCGTGAATGTCGGCGAGCTGCGGCGGATAACGCGGATCGGTCAATGTGAGCAGATGGGTGTTGGGCTGGCACAACCACTGCTGCACGCTGGTCAGCAGCGCAGGTTGCGGATTTTTGATGGCGGCGATGCTGGCGGCTTTGAGACCGACGGCGGCGAGTTGCGCGATGGATGCGCCCTGAATCACGGTCGGGCTGCCGAAATGCTCCAGCAATTTGGCGACAGTACGCGCACCAACGCCGGGCGCTTCCACCAGCGCCAGCCACGCCGCCAGCGTGTCGTCATCATAAGGAAGTGACATGAGCGGCAATTACTGCGCGGCTGGCGCGATCTGAGCGCCGACTTGGAAGGCGCGTTGCGCATCCAGCACCAGCGCGAAACTCACGCGCTTGAAAGTGCGAAACACCATCAACGTGGCGGCGTGTTCCAACGGGCGCGTGAATTCGCTGTGATTGCGTTCAAAGACAGCATGAAGTGGAAATTGGTCATCTTTCCAACCCTGTCGCGTCATGTCGCGCCCATACCAAAACTCAGTGGTGGCGGGACTTTCGTTGCGCCAATCGGTATCGGTGCTGCCGTCGCGCACCTGATCACGGGCGCTGTCACCGCCGATGAATGCTTCAAAGGTGTGTCCGGGGCGAATGCGCTCGCGGCTGCCGCGATTGATGACGACGACATCAAATTGCCCAATTTGGGCGACGCCGTTGAGCACGGAGAGGATGCGCCCGTTGGTGCGAGCTGGCGCGGGGGTGCGATAAAAATCTGCCAGCGGTTTTTCGTCCGGTGCCGGCAACACGCGATCACCAATTGCCACTTCGCGCTCGGCATTGAGGATGTGCAGTTTGGCGGGATCGCCGCTGCGTTCCAGCACGGCATCGGCGATCACCTGCGCTTCATAACCGAGAATCTCGCCGCTGTCGGGATCGCGCAAGGCGTCACCGGGGCGGAGGATGTGAAAATTGAGCGCCTTGCCAGCGGTGAGTTGGCGCACATACACGGCATCGTGAATGCCAACAGCGAGATGTTCATCAGGAAAACCAACGACATAAGCGGCGTCTTGCAGCGCGTCGGTGTCGGTGATGAGCGGTTTGGTTAAAAAGGGCGCGATGGTGGTGATGCCGACGGTGGGGATGGTTTCAGTCAGCGGCGTGATGCGGACTTGTGGGCTGAGTTTGACGGTGTCGATGGCGGCAGTGGGCGCAGTCACGGTCAGCACGAGCGTGATCACGAGGAAACGACGAAGCATGGCGCGAGACCCTCGGCGCGGGTCGAAACGGGATATTCCCGCCCCGACGGTGGTATTCTGGTGTGGATAATTGATAGTAGCGTCCAAACTTCATCCCTTCCACCTGTCTACTTTTGAACTCCCGCCACGATGTCACAGCTCCCGATTTTGACCTTTCCCGATCCGCGTTTGCGCCAAAAAGCGCGTCCCGTCCAGCGCGTTGATGCTGCGATCACGCGCTTGGTTGACGATATGTTGGAAACGATGTACGCAGCCCCCGGCATTGGGCTGGCGGCCATCCAAGTCAACGTGCCGCTGCAAGTGGTGGTGATGGATGTCTCTGAACAGCACGACAGCCCGTTGTGTTTGATTAACCCGCAGGTGCTGGCGCTGGAAGGCACGGAACAGCGTGAGGAAGGCTGTTTATCGGTGCCGGGGTTTTATGAAAAAGTCACTCGCGCCGAGCGGATCACGGTGCAGGCGCTGGATCGCCTCGGTGCTGCGTTCACGCTGGAGACGGATGGATTGCTGGCGGTGTGCATTCAGCACGAGCTGGATCATCTCAACGGCAAGCTGTTTGTCGATCACATTTCGATGCTCAAGCGCCAGCGCATCCGCGCCAAGTTGGAGCGCGAGCAGCGCGGCGGCGCAGCAACGAGCAGCAAACGCGGCGAGGCGCTGTGATGACTGCGGCGCTCGCTGATCAGCGGATCATTTTTGCGGGGACGCCGGAGTTTGCGGTGCCGAGTCTGACGGCGTTGCTTGACGCTGGTGTGCAGGTGATCGCGGTTTACACCCAGCCGGATCGCCCCGCCGGACGCGGGCAAAAGTTGCAGTTGAGTCCGATCAAACAAGTGGCGCTGGCGCACGCGCTGCCGGTATTCCAGCCGGAGAGTTTGAAGAAAGATGCGGCGGCGGTCGCGGCGCTGCGCGAGTTGAACGCGGATGTGATGATCGTGGTGGCGTATGGCTTGCTGCTGCCGCAAACGGTGTTGGATGCGCCGCGAGTGGGCTGCGTCAACGTTCACGCTTCATTGCTCCCCCGCTGGCGCGGCGCAGCGCCGATTCAACGGGCAGTGTTGGCGGGTGATGCGGAGAGCGGCGTGTGCATTATGAAAATGGAGGCGGGTTTGGACACGGGAGCGGTTTATCACCGTGTCACCACGCAGTTGGCAGCCGACGAAACCGGCGGCAGTCTGCATGATCGGCTGGCGGTGCTGGGCGCGGAGGCATTGTTGACGGCGCTGCCGGGCGTGATTGACGGAACGCTGGTGCCGGAGCCGCAGGTGGAGGCGCAAGTGACTTATGCGCACAAGCTGACCAAGGAGGAAGCGCGGATTGATTGGACGCAGGCGACCGCGCACATCGACCGCCAGATTCGGGCGTTTAATCCTTGGCCGGTGGCGCATACCAATTTGGAGGATGCGGTGCTGCGGGTGTGGGGGTCAGAAGTTGGTGGTGATGACAACCGACAACCGCCAACTAATAAACCGCCCGGCACCGTTCTCTCCGCTGATAAAACCGGCATTGCTGTCGTCACCGGCGACGGCGTGTTGCGCATCACTCGTCTGCAACCGCCCGGCAAAAAACCCATGACCGCTGCCGACTATCTCAACGCCCGTCAACTGGACGGAGTTCGGTTTGGTTGAGCCAGCCCACGCCTCGCATCAGCCCTTAGCGGGCGCAGTGGCTCGCCTCGCTGCCGCGCAAGCAGTGTTTCGCGTCCGTACCCAAAAGCAATCATTGACGCGCATCCTTGCCCGTCCGCATCCGCAAGTCAGCGCCAGCGAGCAAGCGTTGGTGCAGGAAATGGTTTATGGCACCGTGCGGCTGTTGCCGCGACTGGAGGCGCTGCTCAAGCAACTGGTGCAACGCCCGCTCAAACCATCCGATCACGATGTGGAGGCGCTGATTTTGGTTGGGCTGTATCAACTGCTTGCCATGAATATCCCGCCTCATGCCGCCGTCTCCGTCACGGTAGAAGCCAGCCGTTTATTGGGTAAACCGGCGTTGTCCGCACTGGTCAACGCGCTGCTGCGGCGCTTTTTGCGCGAACGCGAGGCGCTGTTGGCAGCGATTGCCGATGAGCCAGCGGCGCGATGGTTATTTCCGAGCTGGCTGCTGGCGCGGCTACAAAGCGATTGGCCAACTGATTGGGAACAGATCGTTGATGCCAGCAATGCGCGGCCGCCGCTGGCGCTGCGCGTCAATCGCACCCGCATCAGCGCGGCGGCGTATCTCGATCAACTCGCCGCTGCTGAGATCGCCGCCACGCCAATTGCCGGCTGTGAGAGCGGAATTCTGCTGGCGCAGCCGCGCTCCACCCGTGAACTGCCGGGCTTTGCTGCCGGGCTGGTGTCGGTGCAAGACAGCGGAGCGCAGCTCGCAGCGCAGTGGCTGGATGCCCAGCCCGGTCAGCGCGTGTTGGATGCCTGCGCTGCGCCCGGTGGTAAAACCGCCGCCATTTTGGAACGCGCCAGCACCGCGCTGGAGATGATCGCCATTGACAATGATCCCGCTCGCCTCACTACCGTCACGACCACGCTGGAGCGGCTCGGCTTGACCGCGCAAGTGGTGGTTGGCGACGCGGCAGCGCCCGGTGGGGCGTGGAGTCAAGCGCAATTTGAGCGGATTTTGTTGGATGTGCCCTGCTCAGGCACGGGTGTGATTCGCCGTCATCCCGACATCAAATGGCTGCGCCGTGAGCGCGATATTCCAGCGTTGGCGGCGACGCAGGCGCAGATGTTGGATGCGATTTGGCCGCTGCTCGCGCCGGGCGGACGCTTGCTGTATGCGACCTGTTCGCTGCTGGCGGCTGAAAATCATCAGCAAATCGCCGCTTTTCTCGCTCGCCAAACGACGGCACGCGAGCTGGCGCTGCCGACGGAGGACGGAGTGCGGTGTGCTCACGGACGGCAATGGTTGCCAAGCATCGGCGGCAGCGATGGCTTTTATTACGCCCTGTTGGAGCGCCTGAACCCATGACGCGCCAGCACTGGTTGGAACGGCGCGGGGCGCTGGCGCTGAGTGTGATGTTGACGCTGTTGGCGTCGAGCTTGGCGTGGGCACCCGCTCGCGCCAGCGATGATTTCACCATTCACCCGCCGCAGCTTCAGCTTGAAGACGAGGTTTACGTTCTCAATAGCACGATTGATGTTCATCTCAGCCCGGCGGCGTTGGAGGCGCTTGAGCACGGCGTGCCGCTGACGATTGTGGTGCAGATTCAGGTACGACGAGCGAAGGCGTGGCTGTGGGAAAACGGCTTATTAGATCAGCAGTTACGTTCAGTGATTCGCTACAAACCGCTCTCGGATGGTTATGAGGTCTATCGCCTGCCCGGACATCGTGGGCGCAGTTTCGTCACGCAGGACGCGGCGCTGCGGGCGCTGGGGGAAGTCAGCAATTTTCGGCTGCTCAACCGCGACAAATTAAACCCCGATGACGAGTACGAGGTGCAGCTCAAAGTCTTTTTAGATATTGAAGAATTGCCGCTGCCGCTGCGTCCGCTGGCATATCTCAAACCGGCATGGCAACTCTCCAGCGGTTGGCAATCGTGGCCATTACGCCCTTGAGCCGTTTACGCGAATTGGGAATTGTGCCGGTCGCGGCACTCAACATCGCTTTATTCATCGTGTTAGTGCTGATGCGCGACGCGGTGGAAAACTCCGAAACCCTCAGCCGTGCCTTTGTTCCCCTGCTTTTTTTAGTGTTAGCCGGACTCGCGGTGCTGGCGCTGCTGGTCGCCGTCAATATCGTGCGGCTGGTGCGCCGTCACCGCCAACAAGCGGCTGGTTCGCGCCTCACTGCTCGCATCGTGGTGTTATTTGCGTTGATCTCGCTGCTGCCGGTGGCGGTGGTCTATTACTTTTCGCTGGGATTTTTACTGCGCGGCATTGATAGCTGGTTTGATGTGAAGCTGGGGCGGGCGATGCAGGACGCGCTGTTGCTCAATCAGGCGTCGCTTGATCTCAACCAGCGCGTGTTGGGCAAATACACTGAGCAACTGCTCGCCGGCATTCAAGATCGCTCGTCAACGGCGATTGCGTTGAGTTTGGATAATTTGCGGCGACAAGCGGGCGCAATTGAGCTGACGGTGTACGGCCCGGGCGGGCAGGTGCTTGGCACGGCGAATGAAGACCCGACGCAATTGGTGCCCAGCCATGCGTCGCACGATTTGCAGCAGACCATTCCGGGCGGCACCAATTATGTTGGTTTGGAAAGTGCGCCCGATGAGGAGTTGGTGGTGCGGGCGCTGGTTGACGATCCGGGCGGGCGCGAGATGCGGATGCAGGCGATTTTCCCGACTTCAGCGCGGATCACGGAGCTGTCAACGCAGTTGGAGGAGGCTTACAACCGCTATACCGAGCTGGCGTATTTGCGCCAATCGTTGAAGCTCAGTTTTTCGCTCACGCTGTCGCTGGTGCTGCTGTTTGGGTTGATGGCAGCGTTGATTGCGGCATTTCACACTGCCCGTCGTTTGGTGGCACCGATTGCTGACATTGCGCGGGGTACGCAAGCCATCGCGGCTGGCGATTATGAACAGCAGATTCCGTTGTCGCGTCACGATGATGAATTGACCTTTTTGGTGGCGTCGTTTAACGCGATGTCGCGCCGCATTACCCGCGCTCGTGATGATGCCGCTCGCAGCAAGCAAGCGGTGGAAACGCAGCGCAATTATTTGGAGACGGTGTTGGGGCGGCTGTCATCTGGCGTGGTGGCGTTTGATGAGGCGCACTGTTTGCGGACGGCAAATCCGGCGGCGCAGCATATTTTGGATTTGACGCTGGCAGATGAGGCGGGCGTGAGTTTGGCGCAGTTGGAACGCGAGCAGCCGGCGCTGACGCCATGGACGGAAGCGGTGCGCCATCATCTCGCTGCTGGGGTGGCATGGCGGGCGGAGGTGGTGGTGCAGCGCGGTGAGGGCAATCAAACCCTGTTATGTCGCGGCAGTCCGCTGCTGGTGCCGGATTCGGAGCAGCGCGGGCATGTGGTGGTGTTTGATGATGTGACGTCGCTGATTACGGCGCAGCGGAATGCGGCGTGGGGCGAGGTGGCGCGGCGGCTGGCGCATGAAATCAAGAATCCGTTGACGCCGATCCAATTGTCGGCCGAGCGGCTGCGTCACAAGTTACTGGCAAAGGCGGATGAGGCGGATGCGCGGATTATCGACCGCGCCACCAGTACGATCATCGCGCAGGTGGAGGCGATGAAGGCGATGGTGAATGATTTTTCGGATTACGCTCGCGCTCCGCGAGTGCAGCCGCAGCCGTTGGTGTTTGATCGGCTGGCGCTGGAAGTGATTGATTTATATCGCAGTGCGGGGACTTCGGTGCTGCGGTTTAGCCTCAATGCGCCAGATCAGCAGGTGCGCGGTGATCCGCTGCGGCTGCGGCAGTTGCTGCACAATTTGATTAAAAATGCGCAGGAGGCGTTATTGGTTGTCGGTGGTCAGTTGGCAGTTGGCAGTGGACAAAAGCAGCCGCTGCACACGTCGGAACTGACAACTGACCACCAACAACTGCCAACTGTTGCAACTGACAACCAACAACTGCCAACTTCTTGCCACCCGCCGCAAATCACCGTCATCACCACCGTGTTGGCAGCAAATCCCCCCTGCCCCCCTTTTTCAAAGGGGGGCTCAGATGTGCCTTTTTCAAAGGGGGACTCAGCATCTCCCCCCTTTGGAAAAGGGGGGCAGGGGGGGATTGGCGCATGGCTGCAATTGACGGTTGAGGACAACGGTCCGGGCTTTGAGCCGCAGTTGTTGGAGCGGCTGTTTGAGCCGTATGTGACCACCAAAACCAAAGGTACCGGCTTGGGTTTGGCAATCGTTAAGAAGATTGTCGAGGAACACGGCGGTATCATTACGCTTGAAAATACCGGCGCGGGCGCTTTAGTGCGGGTGCAATTCCCGCTTTGGCACAGCAGCCTGCCAGCAGTCACAGCTTCTTAGAACCAGACAGATCACAATGAGCGCAACGCATATCTTAGTGGTGGATGACGAGCCGGATATTCGCGGCTTGGTGCAGGAAATTTTGGAAGATGAGGGTTATGTCGTGGCCATCGCGGAAAATGGCGAAACGGCACGTCATGCGCTGCGCGAGCGGCGACCAGACTTGATTTTGCTCGATATTTGGATGCCTGACATCGACGGCATCACGCTGTTGAAAGAGTGGGCGGAAGAGGACGAGCTGCCGTGTCCGGTGATTATGATGTCCGGGCATGGCACGGTGGAGACGGCGGTGGAGGCGACCCGGCTCGGCGCGTATGACTTTTTAGAAAAGCCGCTGTCGATGGCGAAATTGCTGTTGACGGTGGAGCGGGCGCTGGAAGCCGACAAATTGCAGCAGGAAAACATCGGCTTAAAACGCCGCACGCCGCAGGTGCATGAACCCGTTGGGCGCAGTGCGGCGATGCAGCGGCTGCGCGAACAGGTCAAGCGCATCGCCCAGCACGATACTTGGGTGCTGATCATGGGCGAGGCTGGCAGCGGGCGCGAAACGTTTGCCCGTTATCTGCACTCGCAAAGTGCGCGGCGGGATCGTCCGTTTGTGGATTTGAGCGTGTCGGCATTGAATGGCGATAACGCAGCGCGAGAATTGTTTGGCACTGAAGACGGCGAGCACACCCATTACGGCAACTTGGAAAAAGCGGCGGGTGGGACGTTGCTGCTGGATGAAGTGGCGGATATGGAATTGGATGCGCAATTGAAATTGCTGGGCGCATTAGATAGCGGATCATTTTTGCGCGTTGGCGGCAATGAACCGGTGCGGATTGATGTGCGGATTGTGGCGGTGACGCAGCGCAATTTAGAAGATGAAGTTCGCGCTGGGCGTTTTCGTGAAGATTTGTTTTATCATCTCAACGTCGTGCCGTTATCAATTCCGTCATTACAAGAACACGCGGAAGACGTGCCAGATTTATTGAACTTTTATCTCGATTATTTTTCCACCCACGAAAAGCTGGCCTATCGCAAATTTAGCGTGGGCGCACAAAACTTTTTGCGCAATTACGGCTGGCCGGGCAACGTGCGGGAATTAAAAAATCTGGTGCAGCGGGTATTGATTTTGGGCACGGGCGATGAAATCGGTTTGAAAGAAGTGGAAGTGGCGCTCGGAGCGCAGCCGCCATTGCCAACGCAGGTGCTGGAAGGATTGGTCTCTTTTGATCAACCGCTGCGCGATGCCCGCGAGCAATTCGAGAAAGCCTATCTCGATTATCAATTGGAAAAGCACGTCGGGAATGTCAGCAAGATGGCGAAAGAGGCGGGCATGGAACGCACGCATTTATATCGTAAGTTGCGCTCGTTGGGGATTGAAATCAAAGAACGGCGTTAAATCGCTTGTTGGATTAAATCCACCAACCCCCTTTTTCAAAGGGGGTTTTTTGTCTCTAAGTCCGCATACTGGTTATGCTTTGTGCGAATACCTGAATCAATTGTTCGTCACTGATATAGGAGACTACTTTACTTTTTAGGTGATTATATGCTGCTAAAGATATTTTTACCGGGATTGCAAGATCAGTTGCTTTTGCAAAATGGTTCGATGTTTCTTCAATCTGAATAGGATTATATTGCAACATTTTTTGAGAAAGAATTTCAAAATCAAGACTTCCAATATGGGATTCAAGAAACTTTGCAGTACTGCGTGTAATCCAGACTTCAACAACATCAATATTGATCACGTTACCTTGGACTCGAAAGTAATAAAGATTAGGATCACGCGGAGAAGGTACATCAAAATAGGGTTGAATCTTTGCGCCTGCCGTAGTCGTCACTGAATATCGTTTGATACCTGTATCTTTTTCATAAATCCACAGTGATCGCGTTGCCTTACGAGCGCCTCGTTCTGGTGTAACATTCCAATTTGCATAAAAATGCGATGGTTCTGGTGGCGTCATTGGTTCCTCGAAATATAAAAATTCATCAAGTAGTTCTTTCCAAAGAAGCCAACCTATTCGCATATCAGTATGACCGCTTGAGTGACCTTCAGAAACTTTTTTGGTTCTTGCAGCAATTAATTCTGCGTACTGAGTTAGAATGTGTTCAGACACTTTGTTTGGGTTAGGTTCACCATCTGGAATGCGAATGGAACGTGTGGCGGCCGGGTGCATCAATGTTGTCCCGCAAACGTCCTGAATTGCCGAATTTTTTCTAATACAGAGCATTTTGTGCTCAACACCTAAACCGTTATAAGATATGTCAATACTCAGGTTGCTCCAACCAATTTCCGGTATCCGCTTTGCATTACAGTAAACGAAACTCCAATCACCTTCTTCCATTTTTCTACCTAGCATGGTAGCGACCTTTGCAGAAAGCAGCATTTTTGCATCTTGCAATTCTGCTGAATTAAAGACAGGTAATGTTGGCATTATTGATTTTCCTCTGCTTTTAGAATAGCTTCACCAATATGTTGTGCAAGCAATGGTGGAACTGCGTTACCAATTTGAAACGCTCTTTGCATTCGGGTACCATGCAAATACCACCATCTTGGAAATGTTTGTAATTGCAAAAGCTCCTCGTCTGATAAATACACATGCTCTACCTTAACAGGCAACGTATCTCCTTGACGTTTACCAAGGGTATGCCATTGCTGGCGTATAAGTTGTTCTTTTGGTACACCTTGTGGGGCAAAAGCAAGTTTAGCGCCTTGATGTGCGCCAATCGTTGGGGCGGGGCGATCTAAAGACCATGTGACTGGTTCATCATGTGGTCGCACGATATTTTTTACCCAAAGAACCGCTTTCTCTGTATCAAATTTCCCATAATACCAATGACCAGAATTCCATAACGTTTCTTTCATTGTTTTCCAAGGCTTAAAATTTGTTTCTTCAAACAAACTACACTGAATAGTTACATGTTCATTGAAATTAAAATGCGTAGGCGTCGGCCACTCAAAATTGATACCTGCTTTATTCCCAATAATAAAAAATCGCTCCCTAATTTGAGGCGCTCCAAAATCAGCAGCATTGAGTAGTTTAGAAAAACAGCGATAGCCTATTTTTTCAAACTCGTTTTTAATAATAGTCAACGAGCCACTTGGTTCATTTGTAATCATCCACGTTGTCTTTTTTGAATGACAACGGGGACAAATTGGGCTTGGGAAAGAATTCTCTCCCCACAACTGTCGAACTCTAAAATCTGCCAAGTTTTTTGATCCACATGTGCGACAAACCGAATATAAAACATCTGTTTTAGTAAAGGCTAAACCTTTTACGTTTTCAAAAATAAACCATTTTGGCTTTAACTCTTTAACAAGCCTTACAAATTCAAAAAATAAATCTCCATTTTTGCTGCAATCAAACGTCTTTCTTTTTCCAGCTTTACTGAATGGTTGACAAGGCGGTCCACCCGCAATTGCAAATAAATCAATCCCTTTTGGAATCATATTCTTAAACAACGAACTTGGGATTCTTCTTATGTCTCCTTCGATTATTTCTGCATGTTGTAAGCATGGAAATCTATCTAATTCTAAACGATTAAAAAAAGTATCAACTTGCCTTTTTTTCAAACCATTCAAGCATCTTTGTTGACAAGCGTTAGCGATAAAAATTTTTAATTCATCTCCACAAAGTCGACTGAGAATCTGATTTTGACGCAGAGTTTCACAGGATTGTGATTCTATTTCATTTGCCACAATTGTCGTAAATCCTGCAAACTCTAGTCCAAGATCAAGTCCACCTGCACCTGTAAACAAAGATATTAAAGGATAGCGCATATCATTTAACTCGATTTTTGATTAAAAATGATTTGAACGCATTTTCAAAACACTGCTTACTAGGAGCTGTTCCAACTGTCTGCGCTATAATGTAGTTAAATTTGGCGTGATTACTCAAACAACATTACAAAATTTCAACCACATAATAACAGAAAATTCTAGTCAAATATTTGCTAGAATTGACCACGCGGCCAACATTCCCATCACAGTCGTTTTACCGGAACCTGTCGCCATTTTGCAGGCATAACGCACAAATGAGCGCAAACCCGCAGCTTGGGCAGTGCCGCTCAATTCATCTTGAGGAATTTTTAATAAGCCAACGCGATACATGGCGCTGGCTTCCACTAAAAATAAAATCGTTTCCACTGCTTCAATTTGCGCAAAAAACAACCGCTGCAACCGGTCTTCACTGCGCCACAACGCCAGCAATTCTTTTGTGATTAACGTCGCGCCGTCATAAGCAACGCCGCCGCTGTATTCACCTTGCCGCCATTGTTTAATCCGCCCGCGCAAATCATTGACTACAGCTAAATCAACCTGTTTGCCTTTTGCGGCTTCAAACATTTCTTCTTGTTGTTTCTGTTTGCGTCCTTTTCCAGAATGTTCCGGCACCCGATAAAAATAACTGGCGAGACGGCGACCAGCCGCTTTTACCGGCGGTTTGGCTTTTTCAATGTGCCAATAACATTGCGGTTCAATAAAGGGCGAGTTGATAATTGGTGATTCGACTTCGTAATTTTGGGTCATAGGCATTCCGTTTTATTCAACTGATTGTTGGTTTCTGCTTCAGTCACTGCAATCTCAATAGATTTTTCCGAGAATGCTCGCAATTCCCTAATCTGTTTATGGTTGAAATCATCGCAGAACTGCATTTTTCCAGCGAGATCAAATAGTTTTTTTTGAGTACGGGAGCGCATCAACGCCGTATCTATTAAATTGTTATTTAACTCAACATTGATTTGCATTTTTAATCTCTCAACCTTTTTTCAAAAAAGAAACGCACATCGTTCAAGCCGCCCAGCGCAATACTTCAATTTCTACGCCTTTTCGCATTGCATCTTCAGCAGCCGCCATAACGCGCTCAGTCATTTCTTCTGAAAGATAATATTCGCCGCAATTGTCGCAAATATCCGCCGCAACATTTTTGATGATGACTGTGCCCTCATTCCGCTGAAGTGTGACTGTGGTATGTCCTGCATGAATAACACCAGTTTTGCAAATAACGCATTTCATACATTTCTCCGTGTTTTGAAATCTGCTGACCACAGGGCAGGATCAGGCTGGTAGGCAGTGACAATAAAGCATGTTTGACTTGCTGTATCTTGGGCGGCGACGATGTGTATCGGACGACAACCAATATATCCGAGAATTAACTGACTTGGATAAGGGTTGTCGTTCGGATAGTTGGCGATTGATTCGCCGTGTTTCAAAACATCTAATACATCATCTTTGGATAAATCGCGTTCAAATAAGCGCGTGACAGCATGACCACTAAATCGAACATTAGCACAATCCATTAAAGTATACCTTTAATCACCATCAATTCATTCCCGCGTTCATCAATCACTTTTACTGCAATGCGCTTTTTATCGCCCAGCGCAAATGGTGCGCTTATGGTGCCAGCGAGATGTTCCCAGACGCTATCGGCAAATGAACCTTTTAATGATTTTTGCAGATTATCCCATGCGCCCGTTTTGGGGAAAAAGACCTGCGAGGCGCAAAATACCATCCCGTTGTAATTCGTATCCAGCATCCAACACGGCAAGTCTTCGCCATTGATTGCTTCGGTTTCTAATGTGTCAGGGAGGAAAATATCCAATCCTTTGATTTCAACTTGATACAGTGGCATTCCGTCGGCTTGATTCCCAACAGTTTGCAGCGTGATGTCTGGTAAACCAGTGACCGAGAAAATCTCGCTGCTGCGACTGGTTTTTAATAAATCAGACATCACCACATCTGGCGTCATGGTCACATAAAGCGTCGGTACTTTGAGCTTTTCTAATAGATCGCGGGTTTTCGCTTGAATCGCAAAACCAAATAAAAATAACCGCTGAAATCCTTGTTGCAAGGCTTCCGTGTGGGCGCTGTAAACCGCCTCCGAACCAATTGCGCCATCTTCTGGCCCAAAATAAATCGCAATGCGCAAATCATCATCACTCTTTGCCGTTGCTTCGGCGTGAAGATAATCGCATTCGGGTAGCGCCCGCACCGTCGTTAATTCAAGCTGGAGATTGCCCGGCAATTGCAAGGTTTTACTGTGGCGCAGCACTTCTATCATGCGGTCGAGATAAGCGCGGGGACTGTGGACAGCGGGAGCAAGCGCATCTTCATCAATTAACGACTGCGCCGCTTGAATTGTCGCCTCTACTGTAAACGCGCCACAGACGCGGGTCGTTTTTTTATTCACTTCAGGGCGATCAACTAATGTTACCAATTCCGGTGGTTCATTGTTGGCAATTGATTTGAGCGTAATGCGCGGCACGAGTCCGCCAATTTCGTCGCCTTTACGATTTTGTTTGCGCTCGTAAATAAATCCGCCCGCTGGACCTTGCGTCGGCGTTTTTAATTCGTACCAAGGAAACGTCGCAGTTAATAGCCGTTGTCGCGCTAATGCCAGCGGCACGCGGGAGGTGTCGCAAGTAATCCAACGACGACCCCATTGTTCAGCAACATAAGCGGTGGTGCCAGAACCGCAGGTAATATCCATGACTAAATCGCCGGGATCGGTGGTCATTTGAAGGCAGCGTTGAATGACTTTTTCAGATGTTTGAACCACATATAACCGTTCAGATGTTTGAGTTCCAGTCCCTGTATCATTCCAAGAATTATCTATCTTTTTTAATGAAAAATCGTTGAAATAACGCCGATACCTAAGAGTTGTTCCTACAATTGCTAAACGATTTGCTTTTTCCAGACGTAGCAAACCTTTAGGCGAAGTAGACCAATAGCGGTTTTTAGGGTAAAAAATCTGCCCCTGATATTGAAATGGCGGACTGTCATAATAGTGAGAAGAAGTTAAATCAGCCAATCCAAAAAGTTTCCATGTTTTAGGAAGAGCGTCGGCTGTCCGTTTTTCTTCAGAAGTCAATCTTCTCCATGTTCCATCTTCAAATTCAACACATCCAAAGCTATCCGAAGAGGTATTTTCAATACTTTTTTCAGTAAAAATATCTCTAAATTTTGAGAACTCTTTGTTTTTTCCATACCAAACAATAATATCGCCAGATGTTGATAAAAATTGATCAGTGGAATTTGAAGTTTTCCGAAAATAAATAGACGTTATAAAATTATCTGCACCAAAAATCTCATCCATCACTTCGCGCACATGATGCAAATTGTCATCGGAAATCTGCACAAAAATAGAGCCAGAATCGGTTAATAATTCTCGCGCCAGCAGCAGGCGGTCGCGCAAATAAGTTAAATAAGAATGCAAACCCAATTCCCAAGTATCTCGATAGGCTTTCACCATTTCTGGCTCGCGGCTCATATCATCATCTGCGCCGTGTTTCACATCGCGCTTGCGCACAAAGGGCTGGAAATTCGAGCCGAATTTGACTCCATACGGCGGATCAAAATAAATCATCTGCACTTGACCGCCCATGCCTTCGTATTCAAGCGCCGAATTCATTACTTGCAACGAATCGCCGAGCACCAAACGATTAGTCCACGGGCCAACGTGCGCGTAAGCATCCAATTTATCGGCAATATCCAATTGCGGATCGCCGAATAAATCCAAAGTGCCTTTAATTGTATTATGACTGCGCAGCGTTTCGAGAATTGCTTGTGTGGAATGGCGTTCATGCACAAAAAGCGGCAATGTCGGAATCACAAGTTGCTGGCGTTCTGCTTTACCAGACCAATTCAAAAATGGCTGCGTTAACCGTTTTAATCGCGCTGCGCAATGCGGCAGTGATTTGAATTGTTCGCCGGTGCCGTGCCAAATTTGCGGCGCTGCAAATACTGCGGCTTCACCTTGTTCTGCTGCCGCGACAATCAATTGCAATAACCATTCAGCAAAAGCGCGTTCTGCATTTTCATCCCAGCACAATTCTGGTGCGAGACTGGAATCATAGCGATAGGTTTGGCGAGCTTTTTTATTTGAAAATTGCGATTCAACACCAACATCGGGGCGCTGGACGCTATTTTGTGAATGCTGATAAGCAGATGAACTGAGAGGTTTATCTTCGGACATTTTGCAAACTCCGCTATAAAAGCCCCCCTTTGAAAAAGGGGGGTTGGGGGGATTTATGAGATCAGGCAGTTACATTACCAAACAATTTTACGTTGCTGCTGTTTTAATAAAAAGCCTGATTGACTAATCCCCCCAACCCCCCTTTTTCAAAGGGGGGCTTGACTTTATCACGCTGCATCACGGGATTGTAACGCTTCCGCGTATCGCGCCAGCGTGATTGGTTCAATATCAACTTGACCATCCATAAATTCCAAACAACCCCAATCTAAATTCACAGCAACGGTTGAGAGTTCATTGACAGCTACAAACTGACCAATCAACGCCTGCAAATCAGTTTCTTTCACTTGTCCATCCTCAAAAGTTAATTGAAACCGATATACTTCTATTTGTTGCGCGTGTT
Source organism: Thiocystis violascens (assembly GCA_020721065.1). GTDB lineage: Bacteria > Pseudomonadota > Gammaproteobacteria > Chromatiales > Chromatiaceae > Chromatium > Chromatium violascens_A. Next base: position 31,989 of record DYNM01000008.1, read on the forward strand.
TCAGTTTCATTGCTCACTCCAAAGGTTGAATCGTGTGAAATTGTTGTGTATTCCACATTTCAATCAATTCATCTTGGTGAAGTTCTGCCCATTCTCGAACCAATTGACGACATCTCTTAGGTAAATGCCCATCTATGATATTGAGATTATTGAGCTCCATAACAGCAACAGATTCGCCATATTTAATGTGAATATGACGAGGTGGATGCTCCCGATCAATCAAATACATCCTAATGATAATGCCATAAAAACGACAGATTTCAGGCATATTTATTCACTCTATGTTTCCTTTGTTTAACTGTCATCTTTTACAGATACGCCAAAGCCAAAAATCCCCCTTTGAAAAAGGGGAATTTCAATTCACTTTTTCGCTTTCGCAAACGCCGCCGCCATGCTGCCACCAGCCGGAGCGGGCGCAGTCACCACCGGCTTGCTCGGTCGCGCCGCCTGCCGCCCAGATTCAACGCCCGTCTGCGTCGCCGCCGTATCGCCCAGCCGCATACTCAGCGCCACCCGTTTGCGCACCAGATCAATCTCCATCACTTTGACCTTCACCAGATCGCCAGATTTGACCACCTCGTGCGGGTCTTTCACGAAGCGATCCGCCAACAGCGAAATATGCACCAAACCGTCCTGATGCACGCCGATGTCCACAAATGCGCCAAAATTGGTGACGTTGGTCACGGTGCCTTCCAAAATCATGTCTGGCTTGAGATCGGCCAGCGTTTCCACTCCGTCTTGAAATTGCGCAGTTTTGAATTCGGGGCGCGGATCGCGTCCGGGCTTTTCGAGTTCCGCCACGATGTCCTGCACCGTCGGCAGCCCAAAACGCTCATCGGTGAATTGGCGCGGATCAAGCTGGCGCAACGTCGCACGGTCGCCAAGCAACGCCTGAATCGGTTTGCCGCAGTGCGCAACGATCCGCCGCACCAGCGGATACGCCTCTGGATGCACCGCCGAAGCATCCAACGGCTCGTCGCTGTCGGGCACGCGCAAAAAACCGGCGCTCAATTGAAAGGCTTTGTCGCCAAAACGCGGAACTGCCAACAATTTCTTACGGTTACGAAATGCGCCGTTGGCTTCGCGGAATTGCACGATGTTTTCCGCCAACCCGCGACTCAAACCAGATACCTGCGCCAGCAGCGGCACGGATGCCGTGTTGAGATCGACGCCGACTGCGTTCACGCAATCCTCCACCACCGCCTCCAGCGTTCGCGCCAGCCGACTTTGATTGACATCGTGTTGATATTGACCGACGCCAATTGCCTTCGGATCAATCTTGACCAATTCCGCCAGCGGGTCTTGCAAGCGTCGCGCAATCGACACTGCGCCGCGCAGCGATACGTCCAATTCCGGCAATTCTTTGGACGCAAATTCGGACGCGGAATAGACCGACGCGCCGGCTTCGCTGACCACCAGCGAGCGCAATTCCAATTCGGGATGACGGGCGATCAATTCACGGGCGAGGCGGTCGGTTTCCCGCGAGGCGGTGCCATTGCCGATGCTGATGAGTTTGACGGCGTGGGTTTGCGCCAACTGCGCCAGCCGCGCTAATGAGGCATCCCATTGATTTTTAGGCACATGCGGGTAAATCGTATCGGTCGCGGCCACGCGCCCAGTCGCGTCCACCACCGCGACCTTGACGCCGGTGCGCAGCCCCGGATCAAGCCCCAGCGTCGGCAGGCGACCGGCTGGCGCGGCGAGCAGTAACGCCTTGAGATTGAAACCAAAAACGCGAATTGCCTCAGCTTCAGCCGCTTCGAGCAGCCGGTTTTTCAATTCCAAATCCAGTCGCGCCAGCAACTTCACCCGCCACGTTTTGCGCACCGTTTCCAATAACCACGCATCGGCAGCCCGCTGCTGCGCTCGGATGCCAAACCGCGCAGCGATCATGCCGAGACTGGCGGCATCGGGATCGGCGCTGGCATCCGCCAACAATTCGAGGTTGAGAATGCCGAGATTGCGTCCGCGCAGCAGCGCCAGCGCCCGATGCGAGGGAATGCTGGCGATGGTTTCACGATAATCGAAATAATCAGAAAACTTGTTGCCTTCCAATTCCTTACCGTCAAGCACTCGCGCTACCAGCACGCCATTTGCCCAAAGAGCATCGCGCAATTGGCCGGTCAATTCGGGGTCTTCCGCAAATCGCTCCATCAAAATCTGCCGCGCTCCTTCCAACGCTGCCGCTGCGTCGGCAACGCCTTTATTTGCATCAATAAACGCAGCGGCGCAGTGCTCCGGCGACTGCGTCGGATCAGCAAGCAGCGCATCGGCCAGCGGCTCCAAACCGGCTTCACGCGCAATCAACGCCTTGGTGCGGCGCTTTTGTTTATAAGGCAAATAGAGGTCTTCAAGCCGTTGTTTGGTGTCGGCAGCGCCAATCGCCGTTTCCAATTCGGCCGTCAATTTGTCCTGCTCGGCGATGCTTTTGAGCACGGCAGCGCGGCGGTCGCCCAGCTCGCGCAGATAACCGAGCCGCTCCTCCAGCAGGCGCAACTGGTTGTCATCAAGTCCGCCGGTGACTTCTTTGCGATAACGGGCGATAAACGGGACGGTCGCGCCTTCGTCTAACAGGCGGATGGCGGCTTCAACTTGCTCAGGGCGAGCGGCGATGTCGTGGCTGATGATGGTGATGATTTGAGACATGGGTGGTTTTGAGTTGTCGGTTGTCAGTAAAAAATGGAGTTTCAGTCAATCATTTTTAGATGTAGTTGCGCGATTGCAGTTTCAGCAGAACCGGCTTGCAATTGACCTGCATAAAAAGAATTAACGGCATGTTGTGCTTCAGCAGCAATTGCAGTGAGAAAAACTTTATCGTTTTATAAAAAACTTACTAAATATCAGGGCAATTTGGTATTTTATTACTATAATTCATCGCTATTAACCAACAAAATAGGTAAAGATTGTAATAACCTTACTAATCAAATCACTACCTAAAATGTTTTATTACTTGAAACTCTCGTTTAAGGGCGAGAGGTGAAATTACTTCACTAATTGTAGCAAATCTGTGTAGTTGGTAATGATTCCATATTTAACTTTTCCATTAGCAGATTGAGTAATCCTATCAAAAAATTTTTCAGCACATTTAATTTTGAATTTTTCGATAGTTCGTAATTCTAGTGATGACAAACTTCCTTTTGTCTCGGCAATAAAGTAAATATGCTTTACCTTGCCTTCTTCAAACGCAATCGCCCAATCAGGGTTGTAGTTTCCAACGGGAGTTGGTATAAAAAATGCCCTCGGTAATTTTGCATAAACGACAACCTCCATGCTGGTATCCAATACAGTTGCAAAATTCCTTTCAATTTTGGAATCGGTAGAAACATAATCATAAATATGCCGTTTAAGTGGTTTGCCTTCTGGGATATAGCTTAAATTAGAAGAAGCTGAATGAGTAAAAATCGCGTTATCATAAACTTTATTGGTCGGGTTGTATGAAATACACTCAATAATCTGAGTCGCTTTTTGTTCATTGATTAAGATGCAGGCTTTGACAATAAAATCTTCTGGATTGGTTGGGTATTGCTCAAAAGCTCTTTTCTCCATTCCTCCTAAAATTTGGGATACTGTTTGCCGTGTGAGTTTTGTACCCTCTGCAATTTTGCCTATCAGGTCATATTTAACGGTAGAATGCACGGAATGATTGAAGCTCTGGGTTTCGGAACTTTCTAGTTTGAACGCTTCGCCTGTTTTGATAGCTTCATAGGTCGCTTGTTCGGTTTGTTCTCCTCGCTGTACCGTGTATTGTAGCTTGGTCACTTGCAAGTCTTTATTCAATGCCTCGATGCTGTTTTTGACAAGCTCGGCGGTATCAAATTTCACGGTATAGGTCGCTTTTTTATTGATACTGTTCCAAAGTGCCTGAAACTCTTTTTTGTGAAAGTTATCATTGAGCTTGTTGGTGCGTTCCTGCAATTCATCGTCAATTTTTGGCAATTGAATATCGGTAAAAACACTGTCTATCAATAAAAAGACTGGTTCGCTGTATTTTGGAAGCTCTGTATCTTCTGGCAATGGCGCTAAAGCTCCTGCTTTTTTTGCTTCGTGGTATTTTTCTGTGATGTTCCGCTTTTTATCCACATAACCGTTTTGAATCAAATAAAACTCAATATCATTAGCCATATCTGCCGAAACGGTAATGTTGCCTTCATTGGTTCTTACAATTTTACCCATAAAATATTCGGCATCAGCAACGCGAGTGCGTTCTGATAAAGCCTCTTTCATTTCTTTTTGTAAGCTACTGACAAAATCCGCATAGCTATCATTGGTGATAATGGTAAGGCGGTTGATTTCGTGAACGGTGGCGGGGTCGTCCATCCGCTCACCGTGTCTATTGACTGCAAGCCGTAAACCTCTTCCTACTTCCTGACGGCGTGAAATGCTGTTGTCGCTGCGTTTCAAAGTGCATATCACAAAAACATTTGGATTATCCCATCCTTCGCGTAAAGCAGAATGCGAAAAAATAAAGCGGGTCGGTTCGTCAAAAGACAATAGCCGTTCTTTATTTTTCAAAATTAGGTCGTAAGCGTCCGTATCGTCTGTTTCTGTAGATTTTTTGCCCGTTTCTGGGTTCTTTAGTCGCCCCGTTTTTTTATCAATGGAAAAATAGCCGTTATGGGTTCGGCTTACCTCAATCCCTCGCAAATACTTGGCATAGTCTGGGGTGGTGGTGATCAAAACTTTTTTCAGATAGTCGGTATATTCCTCTTCAAAAATTTTGGCATACTCACCCGCCTGCTCGCCGTTTTCATCATAGAACCGGTATTTTGCTACTTCATCAATAAAAAATAGGGATAAAACCTTAATCCCTTGACTGAAAAGGGCTTGTTCTTTCTCAAAGTGAGACTTTATCGTTTGACTGATTTGTACCCGTCTCAAGGTGGCTTCGTCAGTGTTGCCCGTCGCTTCGCCTGTTTTCAATTCTACGCCATTGGTAAAACTCACCGTTCCCGTATTGGCGTTAATATCCGCAATGGTAAAGCCCTTATATTGATCAAGTCCGTTTGAAAGCGTGAATAAATCATCGTTTTTATGGACTTTTTGAATAACTCGTTTAATCCCACTCTGCTGTTTTTTTTCCATTTCCAAGCGGGCTATCGGGGGTTTGTCGGAAGTTTGAATTGCCTCAAAATACAAATAGGCGGTTGTGCCTGTGAGTCCTTTAATGGTGATGCCTCGTACTCCAATTTTTTTCACCAGCTTTTGATTGTATGCGTCTAGCGCGTCCAATCGGTGAATTTTATTGTAGGTGGTTTTATGGGTCGCTGAATAACGCAAGGTTGCTAAGGCGTTAAAGGCTTGCAAAGAATCTAGGGTTTTTGCCCCTTCCATTTTTTGCGGTTCGTCCAAAATCAGAATCGGGCGAGTCTGGGATATAACCTCAATTGGCTTGCGTGATTGAAAGTCGTCCAGTTCTTCGTAAATACGGCGGTTCTCCTTTCCAGTGGCGTTAAATGCCTGTACATTTATCACCATGATATTGATGCCTGAATCAGAAGCGAATGCTTCTAAATTATGAAGCTGTTTTGAGTTGTAAATGAAAAAACGGGCTTTTTTATTGTATGTTTCCAAAAAATGCTCGGCGGTAATTTCTAGGGACTTATACACGCCTTCACGAATGGCAATACTCGGCACGACGATAATAAACTTACTCCATCCATATAATTTATTGAGTTCAAAAATTGTTTTGATATAGCAATATGTCTTACCTGTTCCCGTTTCCATTTCAATATCAAGATTAAAGGGGCAAATAACTTCTTTATCAGTTTCTTTTTTATGGCTAGTTTTACTGGCGACCAATTCGCTAGAAATAGGGATATTTTGCTCACGCTGTACCGTTTTGATATTTTCCAAAAGTTGGGCGTGGGCAAGCTGTACCTCGGCATTGCCAAAGCCTGAATTGCCACAAGAAAGTTGCTCACCGCTCTTGACCAGCCTGTATGAAAGACTCGCTTGATAGGGCTGTCCTGAAAAACATTTGACTACAGAATCAACTGCGTTGGTCTGGTAGGCTTGCTGTTTAAATTTGAGTTTCATAAATCGCGCTCAGTTAAACCAGCATCTTTAAGTAATTTGCTCAACGTGCCTATTTTTAAATCTTGATTAGCATGAACTGGGACGGTAATTATTTCAATTCTATCGTGGTGTGTATAAATGTGATGACTGCCACGAATACGTTGTAGTTGCCAACCGTGTAAATGCAATAATCGACAAAAAGCCTTGCCTGATATAGATTTCATAACTCAATTTCAGCAAGTTGCATTTTTGTATCATTTTTTATGCGCAAGCTGGCGACTTCTAACCAACCTTCTGCCGCTTCTTTAATATTTAATAACGTTTCTTCTAAAGTTTCGCCTTCAGAAACACAGCCAGCAAAGGCTGGAATTTCCGCCCAAAATCCGCCTTCTTCGGCGTGGTGAATCAGCACTTGTAATTTCATAATACTCTCTCGCTTAAATTGTTTTAATTTCAGTATGGGGAGATAGAGTTTTAAAAATCTGCTCGACATTGATTTTTACGCTATCATCGGCAAAACCTGCATCGCAAAACACGGCTCGAGTGGGTTTTTGCTCACAAAGCTGTTTGATAAAGCCTTCGGTAATTCCGCCACGTCTATCGAAACACGCCACTATCTCATTATCTGCAACGGTAAAAACGGTTTTTTCATTAAGTGTCTGTTTGACTATCGGAAAAGTCAAATCGACTCCCCAATCGAGTAAAACCTGAAACAATAAATCTTCATCGCTTCGGTCGGCTCGGATATTGTCCACTAAATTCAAAAGGTCTTGCTGGTTGGTCTGGTCGGGGTTGTAATAGACTTCATTCATATTGGAACTGTCTATTTTCAAAACACGAAAGCCAATATCTAATTCTTGCGCCATTAAATCATTCTCCTGTTTGATTTTTTGCCCAGCACGTCTGATTCTCTCTTTGCCAATATCAGCAATAGTTTTATAACCTGCTTTATAGGCTTCGCTTTTTTCATCGCACGATTCGGGCAGTTGCACCATGATAAATTTGCGGTTGCCGCCGTCTTCGGCGTTTAACTGCATCACAGCGTGGGCGGTGGTGGCTGAACCTGAGAAGAAGTCTAGGATTATGTCATTATTTTTCGTTGAAATTCTCAACATTTGCCTGATTAGGCTTGAAGGTTTTGGAGTATCAAAAGGAGTTTTAGACCTAAATAATGCACTCAATTCTTTATTTGCTGCGTCATTATGTCCAACCTCTTCAAATGTCCACCATGTTGTAGGCACTCGTCCATCCTGCACTTCATTCAAATATCGTTTTAATTGCGGTGCGCCCGTTCCATCTTTGCCAAAGTAAATACGGTTTTCTTCTAGCCATTTTTGCATAGTTTCTTTGCTCGCCCTCCAACTACTCCCTTCTGCTGGTAAGTATTCCTCTCCTGTGTTTGGGTTGATAATTGGATAAACTGCACTTTGTGAAAATGACTTTACAAGTAAGTCACCAGTTCGATACAAACCTTTACCATCGCTGTCATCATACTTATAGGGCTTGTTCATCCCTTCGGTTCTTGGCAATAAACGACGTTCAAAACTATTTGATTTTTGATAAACAAGAATGTGGTCATGCAAATTTGAAAACCCTTTAGCATCATTGGTTGCCGAATATTTTTTTTGCCAAACGATATTTGCCAAAAAATTATCTTCTCCAAAAATTTCATCACACAACCGCTTTAAATTCGCCTGCTCATTATCATCAATCGAAATAAAAATCACGCCATCATCTTTCAATAAATTCCGTGCCAATCTCAAACGGGCATACATCATACTCAACCAATCCGAATGAAAACGCCCGTTTGATTCGGTATTCGCCACTAAACGATTGCCCTCTTCGTCTTTCTGATTAGAACGCAACTTATAGCTTTCCGTATTTTCGGAAAAATCATCTTCATAAATAAAATCGTTGCCCGTGTTATACGGCGGGTCTATGTAAATCATTTTGATCTTGTTTAAATAGGTCTCCTGCAACAATTTCAAAGCGTCTAAATTATCGCCCTCAATATACAAGTTTTGCGTGGTATCAAAATCCACGCTTTCCGCTCTAATCGGTCTCAGAGTCTTGGCTATCGGAGCGTTGGCGGTCAATAACGCCTCTTTTTTTCCTACCCAATTGAGCTGATACCGCTCTTGCCCGCCTTCTACCAGTGAATTTGATAATTCCTGTTTGAGCAAGTCAAAATCAATCGCCTGTTTCAGTTTACCGTTTTCATCTTTGGTTTCCGTCATGCACTGCGGGAAAAGCTCCGCAAGTTTAGCAATATTGGCTTCGGTAAAGTCAGGAGTGTGAAGTTTTAGTTTATTCATAGATGCCACAAGGCTTTATAATTTAAAAGGTTAAGCTGCTTTATCGTTTTAGCATTCCTGCTATCGCCAAAATACTGTTTCGTTCATTAATAGTTGGTTTGCTATTTTACCTAAGGTTGCGCTTTCAAACAAGAGTGCTTGATTAGTTACTTTAGAAAAGCTGCCAGCCCCAACTTCTTCAAATTTAGGTGTGTCTAGCTCTTCAGATTTACCAATACTTTCACTATTGATAGACATAGCATAATAATATCCGCTTTTTCAGCAAAGGTAATTCCATCTTGATTATATTCTTTGCCTAGTTTGATAAGATCATTTTTAAATTTTTGGTAATACCCTAATTGGTGGAATAAAGTCTCACTAAACATTTGTAGTTATAAGATAAAAAATCCATTCAACTCTACTGATCGGGATACTGCCTCGTAGTTTATTTCTGGAATAGTCTAACTCAGTTATTTTGGTTGAATCTGCATTAATGCTTGATTACAGCACTCTCAGCTTGAACGTTATAACCCGCAACCAAGCATAAACAAATGGCGTCATTATTTCAATCTGTCCTAGCACTCAATGTCATTGCAGATGGTTGTGCGTTGCGACATAATTGCGTAGCGCCTCGTTAATGCGCTGCTCCCAATCATCACCCAATGCTTTTAGAGCCACTAAAACATCTTCATCAATTTGAATTGTGGCAGAGAGTTGAGGTGGGCAAACAATGCGCACAAAGGGTTTTACTGCGTCCCATTCTTCATCAATGAATGGCATTGCATCGGGATCAGACATCGACGCTGCAATAATGACAGCATCTTCTTCTGGAGTCGGAATGATTGTTCCGGGTTTAAGTTTGGGCATAGTGTTTTATCTCGCGTGAGTTAGCTTTGCGTAGGCTAATAATATGCCGTACATTGGCACGATCAACAAAAGCTACAAAAAAACAAACGCAGCCCGATATAGCCAATTCCACACTAGCGTTGTTCACCATAATCGCGTCGATTATCCAATCATGTTAATGCCGTATCCCAATCTAAATCTGCCGCCAATGCTAACGAAACGAAATGTTTCGCTAGATTTGCTGCATCTTTTTCTCCGTCATAAGTAATTTTCACCAAACACTCCAAAATAAATACCAAAAATTGATGCTATCAATAGACAGATCAAACTTGATAATTTTTGGCATGATGAATGCTCCAATAAATAACTGCGGTTAAATATGAATGCGGGAATTGTGAATATCACAACCCGCAACCAAGCGTAAACAACTGGCGGCGTTATTTCAATGCGATTTTTTAACCATTCATTTCTGAAAACATTGGTTGTATAATAAACGCAGTCGCGCCAATCACAATAAACAGAATTAAATCCGGCACACGTCGCCATAAACGGCCATGATTTGTTTTAATTCCGCGAGTAGCGCAGCGCGTTCGGATTGATTTAAGCCATGCGTTTCTGGGATTTCATCGCCAGTGTCGAGCGCAGCGATGATGCGCCGCACCTGCTGGCATCCTTGCTGACAAATGTTTTCTAAACGGGATTCAAGTTGTAAACGGTCGATAGTCTGCATTTTTTAATACCGTAATTGAGTTGAAAATGTTGGTATCTGCATTTATTCCGCGTATTCATTGGCAAGCGGCCGCCGCGTTGCCCAAACAGCCGCACTTGACGCCAGATGATGTGCATCTGTGGCGGATTCGCACCGACGCAGCGGCGGACATGAATCTGCGCGAGTGCTGGGCGCTGTTGGGTGACGCGCAACGTCAACGCGCTGCCGCAATGCGCTTGACCGAGCGCCGGACGCAATACCTTCGCACTCACGCCGGGCTACGCTTGATTTTGGCGCGTTATCTGGCGGTCGTGCCGACTGCGCTTGATTTTATCTATGGAATCAATGGTAAACCGGCGCTGGCGGACGCGGCGCTGGAGTTCAATCTGACGACGAGCGGCACGCTGGCGCTGGTGGCGATTAGCACGACGGCGGTTGGCGTCGATTGTGAATTGATGCGCCCGCAACGGCGCTGGCTGGCGCTGGCGCAACGGATGTTTGCACCCGCAACTGTCGCCGCATTGGAAGCAGCGGCGGAAACCGAACGGCTGGCGTTGTTTTATCAGGCGTGGACGGCGCTGGAGGCGGAGGTGAAATGCGACGGACGCGGGTTATTTCGCACTCGCGCTGCGGATGAGAAACCGCCGCAGATCGCGCATTGCATTCCACAAACGGGTTTTATGGCGGCGGTTGCTCGCGCTGATGTGCCGCCAGTGAGCGCGTGGTTGGCGGTTGATGGTTGACACCACGTTGGCGCTGACTCGTCATTCTTCACTCAACTCCATGCAATAATCCGCCGTCGTCTGAATGTGCCCAAGCGCACGCACTCACGCAATTTCATCAACTTTTGTTAGGAATCCAACGATGAGCTTTTTTCTCTCCGATGCCCTCGCCCAAACCGCTCCCGCCGCTGACACCGGCAGCACTCTGATGGCACTTTTGCCATTGGTGTTATTTGCGGTGGTGTTTTATTTCCTCCTGATTCGTCCGCAAGCCAAGCGCCAAAAAGAACATCAACAGATGATTGATGCGCTCACCAAAGGCGATGAAATCGTCACGGTGGGCGGCATTGCGGGACGGGTAATGGAACTGGGCGACAATTTCGCGCTGGTGGAAATCGCTGACGGTGTGCAGGTGAAAATTCGCCGCACCACAGTTGAATCAGTGTTGCCAAAAGGTTCATTAAAAGACCTGTAATCTTTTGGCATTGCGCCTCGGCAGCGTCGTCATGGCAATGACGACGCTGTTTGTTTAATTGCCCTCTGCGTATTTGTATTTTGGAATTGCCATGAACCGATACCCGTTATGGAAAAACCTGCTAATTGTGGGCGTTATTTTGGTCAGCTTGGTGCTGGCTTGGCCCAATGTATATTCTCAAGACCCCTCAATTGAATTGACTGGCGCTCGCGGCGTAACTGTGACTGATGCCAGCCGCGCTGAAATTCAGACGGCGCTGGAGACTGCCGGAGTGCCGTTCAAAAACCTTGCATTGCGCGATGGCGACAAGCTGCTGGTGCGGTTTGCGAATGCCAGCGAGCAATTGCGCGGACAAGAAGCGATTGAACAAACCTTATCAAACCGTTATCGCACTGCGTTGACGTTGGCTGCCGATGTGCCGCGCTGGATGACGGCAATCGGTTTGAAGCCGATGAATCTCGGTTTGGATTTACGCGGCGGCATTCACGTTGTGATTGATGTCGATTTGGAAGCGGCGTTGGAGCAGGCGTTGGAACGCAATCTCGCCGATATGCGCACGCAATTACGCGATAAAAAAATCCGTTATCTGCTGCTGGCGCGAGAAGGTGAGCAGGTGGTGGCGACTTTTAATGACGCAGAAACGCGAGATGCTGGCGTGAAAGTGTTGACGCGCAACGCGCCAGATTTGGTGGTGACGACCAGCGCCAGCGGTGAGCGGTTTCTTGCGCAATTCAGCTTGTCGCCGACCGAACAGCGCCAGATTAAAAATTTCGCTTTAGAACAAAACATTACGACGCTGCGCAATCGCGTCAATGCGTTGGGCATCGCAGAACCCAGCATTGCGCGTCAAGGTGAACGGCGGATCGTGGTGCAGTTGCCCGGAGCGCAAGACCCCGGGCGATTAAAGGACATTCTCGGCGCGACGGCGACGTTGGAATATCGCCTCGTCGATACGGAAGGCAGCGTCGCTGCGGCGGTGGAAGGCAAGGTGCCGGTCGGCAGCAAGCTCTATTACGAGCGCGATGGTCGCCCGATTTTGCTCAAGCGCCGCGTGATCGTCACCGGCGATCAGATCACTGATGCCGCTGCCGGTTTTGATAATCAGAGCGGGACGCCGACGGTATTTGTGAATCTTGACGGGCAGGGAGCGCGACGGATGCGCGATATGACCTCGGAAAATGTCGGCAAACCGATGGCGGTGGTGTTGATTGAAAATCGCACCACGACCAGCGCAGTTGACGGCAAGTCGGTCAAAACCACCCGCAAAGTGGAGGAAGTCATCAGCGTAGCGACGATCCGCGAGCCGTTTGGGGCGCGGTTTCAAACGACGGGTTTAGACAGCAGCGCCGAGGCGCATAACACCGCGTTGTTGCTGCGGTCGGGCGCATTGGCGGCACCGATTCAGATCGTGGAGGAGCGCACCATCGGCCCGAGCTTGGGACAGGACAACATTGATCAAGGACTGTTTTCGGTGCTGATTGGGCTGGGTTTGGTGGTGGTGTTTATGGGGATTTATTACCGCGTGTTCGGGATGATCGCCAACGCCGTGCTGCTGTTGAATTTGGTGATGATCGTCGCCGTGCTCGGCGCGTTGGGCGCGACCTTGACCATGCCCGGCATCGCCGGAATGGTGCTGACGATTGGCATGGCGGTGGATGCTAACGTCCTGATTTTTGAGCGCATTCGTGAAGAAATCCGCATCGGCAATTCTCCGCAAGCCAGCATTGCTGCCGGTTATGACAAGGCGCTGTCAAGCATCATCGACGCCAACGTCACCACCCTGATTGCCGCGCTGATGCTGTTTAGCTTCGGCACCGGACCGGTCAAAGGTTTTGCCGTCACCCTCACCATCGGTCTGATTACCTCGATGTTTACCGCCATTTCCTGTAGCCGCGCTGCGATCAACGCGCTGTACGGTGGTAAACGCTTGAAAACATTGCCAGTTTAAGGATAAAACCATGCTTGCGATTCGCTTACCGAACCTTGATTTTTTATCGCAGCGCCAGCGAGCGTTGCGGATTTCTGCCGTGATTATCGGCATCTGTTTGTTTTCACTTGCGATTTTTGGATTAAATCGCGGCCTTGATTTCACCGGCGGCACCTTGTTGGAGATCAGCTATCAAACGCCGGTTGATCTCGCTGAAGTGCGCAAGTCATTGAGTGACGGCGGTTTTAACAACGTGATGGTGCAGCAATTCGGCACCACCCGCGACGTGTTGCTGCGGATTCCGCCGGTGGGCGAAGCCAATGATGCCCAACTCAGCCAGCGCGTGATGCAGGCGCTCAACGCGACCAACGCCACGCCGGTGGAATTGCGGCGGGTGGAATTTGTTGGCCCGCAAGTGGGTAAAGAATTGGTAGAACAAAGTGGCTTGGCGGTCTTATTTTCCGTTATTGGCATTTTAATTTACGTCGCACTGCGCTTTGAATGGCGCTTTTCAATTGGCGCAGTGGTCGCAACTGTTCACGATGCCATTGTCACACTGGGCATATTTTCACTCTTTCAAATTGACTTTGATTTGAATGTATTAGCTGCCGTGCTCACCGTGATTGGCTATTCATTAAATGACACCATTGTCTTATTTGACCGCGTGCGGGAAAACTTCCGCAAAGTGCGCAAAGGCACGGTATTAGACATTATGAATCAATCGGTGAATGAAACGATGTCGCGCACCATTATCACTGCTGGCACTGTCTTTTTAGTGGTGGTGGCGCTGTATTTATTCGGCGGCGAGAGCTTGCGCGGCTTTTCTTTAGCCTTGATTATTGGCGTCATTTCGGGAACGTATTCGACAATTTACATTGCCAGCGCAACGGCAGTAATGCTGGGCGTGAGTCGCGCCGATTTATTGCGTACTCCCAAAGAAGCCCTTGATGACGGGCGACCTTAAATGTCGCTGTTCATTCCCCCTTTTTTGTGTAAAGGGGGAATGAAATCCACAATCACCATCATTAAAACTATCCAACATCTCAATACCTACTAACCTCAACCACTCTTGAAAAACCCATTATCGCTACCAACTGAAGTATTGACGTTTTGTCTGTCGTGTCATCGCATTGTCACGCTAATCTGTGTACGATAACCATCTCGCATTTAACTTTGGAGCACAGCATGAGCTTTTTATCTGTGAATAAGCAAGCTATCACACAAAAGATGACGCACTTAATCGCGTTATATGATCCACGCCAATGGAAAGAAAAGGGATTATGGTGGACATTAGGATTATTTATCACCACCTATATCGTGGTTGTCATTGTGCTCGGCATTATTTGGTCGCATTCTCCCAGTAAATTTGATGTGCGTGACAATGCACTGTCATTACTGAATAACGATGAAACGCAACTGGTGACTGGTGCAGTGACAGCGGCAACTGCAATTCATATTGCTGAAACGTTATTGAATAAACCCGGCGGTTATCTCACCAACGATAAAACTCCGCCCGGCATTTATTTAGACAACATCCCTAATTGGGAATTTGGGGCACTGACCGAACTGCGTGATCTATCCGATTCACTGCGCAATGATTTCAGTCGGGCGCAATCGCAATCAGTAGAAGACAAAGATTTGCAAATTGCACAACCGCAATTTAATTACAACTCAGATTCTTGGCTGTTACCGTCTACGGAATCAGAATATCGTCGCGGTTTAGAAGCATTACGGCGTTATCTGCAACGTTTAACTGACCAACAAGCATTTGATGGTCAATTCTTTGCCCGCGCCGATAATTTAGTTGCTTATTTGCAGGTCGCTGAGAAGCGTTTGGGCAATTTAGCGCAACGGCTATCGTATGCAGTAGGACAAGAACGCTTGAATACGAATTTAGCTGGTGATCGCAACGCACGTCAATCAACCCCGACTCCCGAAAATACCCGCTCTAAAACACCGTGGATGCAAATTGATGACATCTTTTTTGAGGCACGCGGCTATACATGGGCATTGCTGCATACGTTGCAGGCATTAGAAATTGATTTTGAAGCGGTATTAAAAGACAAGAATGCGTTGGTATCGCTGAAACAAATCGCCCGCGAATTACAGAACACTCAAAACCCTATTTGGAGTCCGATGATTTTGAATGGCACCGGTTTTGGTCCAATGGGTAATCATTCGCTAGTCATGGCATCTTATATTTCTCGCGCCAATGCTGCAATTGGTGATTTACGCGCTTTGTTGCAACAGGGTTAATTGGTAAAACTGCTCCGTTGTTTTAGCAGCGGAGCAGTGATTAAAAACACCGATTATTCTACTATTGCCTCTGGCCAAAAATCGCTCAGAGTGTGTTCCCAAGTGAAAGGATTTACCACCGGAAAAACTGCTTCAGGAAGTCCAGTTTCACGGCGAGCAATGAGACGCGCATCGCTATAAGCATCGTCAGCAATTTCTGCTAACTGCGCTTTAAGGCTAGAATTTTTTCTCAACAAGCGGGCAATACGCTGGCGCTGTTCTTTAATCGTGGTTTCCCAACTTGCACCACGTCGCACGGATTGATAACGCCACTTTAAGAGATGTGCGAATAGCACACCGAAGCGATTTTCCAATTCCCGCGCAGTGCTGGCACCCATATCTTCAAGTTCCTCGGCAATTTGCGCAGTATCAAGTCCTTCAAAACGCCCAGCGCGAATGAGCGCCGCAGTGTCTAATAACCAAGCATAATGGTCATGTTGATTAGCACTTGCCATCTTCAGCCATCCTCTTCAATAGTGACTGTTTTAACTCTGAATGATGCCCTGCGTTTGTAAATACGTTATTACCGTGGCAGCCAGCAATTCTGGCGCTTGTTCATCTGCATTCAAGGTTAATTCTGGCGTCAATGGCGCTTCATAAGGATCATCAATGCCAGTAAAGCCTTTTAATTCACCCGCCCGCGCTTTTTTGTATAACCCTTTGGGATCGCGGCGTTCACAGACTGCCAATGGCGTATCAATAAACACTTCAATAAAATTACCGGACGGCATAGCGTGCCGAATTAAATCCCGATCCCGCCGATAAGGGCTAATAAATGCGGTGATCACAATCAAACCCGCTTCTGCAAACAATTGTGCCACCGCACCAATGCGGCGGATATTCTCCTCGCGGTCAATTGCAGAAAAACCCAGCCCAAAGCGTTGTGCAAATTCATCGCCATGTATTGCGCGTAACATATTCGGAGCAGCATTTAACGTATGGCGCACATTGTCACCATCTAATACGGCACTGTGAATACCGCGCTCACATAATGCCAGATCAAGATAATTGGCAATGGTGCTTTTCCCAGAACCACTTAAACCGGTCAACCAAATCACGCAGCCTTGATGTCCATATTGCGTTTCACGTTGTGAACGCGACACTTGCTGCTGGTGCCAAGTAAGTTCAATTTCATTACTCATGTGTATCTCTCGTGCTCTAACTGATGCTGCATTATCAAATAACCTTGCCGGATTTTAGTGAATTCGTCAAGCAGTTAAACCGGTGGCTTTTTAGTGCGCAGTGTTTTACGCTATTTTTTATCAATACAAAATGCGCTACAGTACGAAGCCGCACCAATTTTGTGTTTTTTATTAACATCGTTTTGCCATTATCGCTATTGATGCTTAATTCAGTTGCGAGCGACGGCAAGCGCCCCTGATAATGAACCGATTTCGCCGCTTGTCGGTGGCGATACTGCACCTAGGATGTTGCTCAGATGAATATCGGAATTCCACGCGAAACGCTGTCTGGTGAGACGCGAGTGGCGATGACGCCAGAAATCGCTAAGAAATTGATTGGTAAAGGGTTTACTGTGCAGATTGAAGCCGGAGCGGGTGTTCGCGCCGGCTATCCTGACGCGGATTATGCCCAAGTTGGCGCACAGTTGACCGACCGTGCTGGCGCGTATGATGTTGATTTGGTTCTAAAAGTTTGTCGCCCGACGGCAGATGAGGTCGCGGCGATGCGCGACGGTGGGCTGTTTATTGGGCTGTTGGAAACTTGCGGCGCAGATGAGATTTTGACGGCAATGTTGGCCAAAAACCTGCGCGTTCTCGGCATGGAACGGATGCCGCGCACCTCGCGGGCGCAGTCGATGGACGCGCTGTCGTCACAAAGCAATCTTGCCGGTTATCGGGCGACGTTGGAGGCGGCGACGCGCTACGGGCGCTTTTTTCCGATGATGATGACCTCGGCGGGCGCGGCAAAACCGGCGCGGGTGGTGGTTTTGGGCGCGGGCGTCGCCGGTTTGCAGGCGATTGCGACGGCGCGGCGCTTGGGCGCGGATGTCTATGCCTATGATGTGCGACCGGAAACTGCCGAGCAGATTCGCTCGCTCGGTGCGAAACCGATCACGCTCAATCTGGGCGAAAGTGGCGCAGGTGAAGGCGGTTATGCGCGTGAATTGTCAGCAGAAGCCAAAGCAATTCAACAGGTTGCACTCGGCGATGAGCTGGCAAAAGCGCACGTCATCATCACTACTGCGCTGATTCCGTGTCGTCCTGCGCCGATATTGGTCACGGCGGAAGTGGTTGAGCGAATGCGTCCCGGTTCAGTCATTATTGATTTAGCGGCAGCAAATGGCGGCAATTGTCCATTAACGGTAGCCAATGAAGTGATAGAACATCACGGCGTGACTATTGTCGGAATTACCAATTTTCCAGCCTTAGTTCCAGCAGACGCCAGTGCTTTTTATGCCCGCAATCTGTTCAATCTCATTGAGATAATGTTCCAAACTGGTAGCACTACACCGCAATTAAAAGATTTAATGCAAGACGACATCACTGCGGCGATGTTAATCACTGCACCGTAACTATTCAAGTCCATTTTTTCTGCCAACTGTTTTAAGGAATTCTTCATGCCAGAAATGATTGATCCCTCAATTATTGCGTTATATGTATTCGTACTCGCCTGTTTTATTGGTTATTGGGTGGTGTGGGGCGTCACTCCCTCGCTGCACACGCCACTGGTTGCATTAACTAACGCCATTTCCGGCATCGTATTGATTGGCGCATTATTAGTTGCCGGTGATCCGAATGCAGGAATTTTAGTGCAACTGATTGGTTTTATTGCGGTATTACTGGCATCAATCAACGTTTTTGGCGGCTTTCTGGTCACACACCGGATGCTCTCCATGTTCAAAAAGAAAAAGTAAGGATTGCGCATTATGGAATTCACTGTTAATCATCAGGCGCTGGCGTATTTAATCGCCGCCGTGCTGTTTATTTTAGGCTTAAAAGGCTTAACCCATCCATCAACAGCGCGGCGTGGTAATCTATACGCCATGCTCGGAATGTTGCTTGCTATTGTCGCCACCTTATTAGGGCGCGATGTTCAAACGTATGGCTTTATTATTGCAGGCATTGCGGGTGGCGCAGTCATTGGCGTTATCGTCGCCCTGCGCATTCAAATGACCGCCATGCCGCAATTAGTCGCAGCATTACATAGCTTTGTGGGTTTAGCAGCGGTATTAGTTGGAATCGGCACCTTTTTACATAAACAAGACGCTGGCTTGCTCAATGCAGTGTTCATGGGTGAGATTTCTGCTGGCGTAGTGATTGGCGCGATTACTTTCACCGGCTCCATTATTGCATTCGGTAAATTGCAAGGCTTACTCACAGGCGCACCAGTGAAATTTGCGGGGCAACATCTATTAAATGCCGTATTGGCATTGACAACGATTGCGCTGGCAGTGTATTTCGCCATGAGTGGCAGTATTTTAGCATTGTTGTTAATGACGATGCTGGCATTAACGCTCGGCGTCACCCTGATTATTCCGATTGGCGGCGCGGATATGCCGGTGATTATTTCGATGCTCAACAGCTATTCAGGCTGGGCGGCAGCCGCAACTGGCTTTACCTTGTACAATGATCTGTTAATTATTATTGGCGCGTTAGTAGGCTGCTCCGGTGCAATTCTGTCATTCATTATGTGTAAAGCAATGAACCGCTCGATTATCAATGTCGTATTTGGCGGCTTTGGTTCTGATAGCAATAGCGGCGACAGTGCGGGAGCGCAAGCAGCAGAAAAAGGCGTTAAATCTGCTGCAATTGAAGATGCTGTGTATTGGATGGAAGATGCAAATCGTGTGATTATTGTACCCGGTTATGGTATGGCAGTTGCGCAAGCGCAGCATTCATTGAAAGAATTGATGGAATTGTTAGAAGCACGCGGCGTTGAGGTCAAATTTGCTATTCATCCGGTAGCGGGACGAATGCCCGGACACATGAACGTATTATTAGCAGAGGCGGATATTCCTTATGATCGCGTGTTAGAAATGGATGAAATCAATCCTGAATTCCCCAGCACTGATGTGGTATTAGTTGTTGGAGCAAATGATGTTGTGAATCCGGCTGCAAAAGAAGATAAAAGCAGCCCAATTTATGGAATGCCGATTTTAGAAGCAGGGCGAGCGCGGCAGGTGTATTTCCTCAAGCGGTCAATGCGTCCCGGCTATTCTGGCGTGGATAATTTGCTGTTTTATCAAGACAATACTTCGCTGGTGTTTGGCGATGCCAAAGATACCATTGATGGCATGAATAACGCGCTAAAAGGCGGTGGGCATTAACGACTCATTAGTATCGCTGCTGTTGACAGTTAACTGCGCGACAGCAGCGATAAACTCGCACAGATTGCGGATGCTTTATGACACAAGATGCCATTAACAAATCTGTTGTTTTAATGATGGCGCTGGGCATTTCGGCGCTATTTTTTACCATGATTCAGCAGTTTTTAATGGCGCTGTTTCTGGCGGGACTGTTTAGCGCCTTAGCACATCCGCTGTTTCTGCGCTTTACGCTATTATTGAAAGGACGGCAGCGTTTAGCATCATTAGCGACGATTCTTGTAATTGCGGTTGTGATTTTAATTCCTTTAGTGATTTTAGTTGGGATTTTAATCGGACAGGCGCTGGATGTCAGTCAAATGATTACGCTGTGGTTCCGCGATCTAGTTAGCGATCCAGCGCGACTGGAGGCATATTTACAGCGCATTCCTTTTTATGAAGAATTGCGGATTAACCAATTGCAAGTGATTCAACAAGCTGGATCGTTAGCAACGGTAATGAGTCGCTTGTTAGTGGAGTGGGTGTCTTCGGTGACTTTGGGCACTGCTAACTTTATTTTTATGGGCTTTGTTTTTTTGTATAGCATGTATTTTTTACAAATAGATGGCGTGCAGTTAGTCGAAAAATTCTTATATTATTTGCCGCTCAAAACTGCTGAAGAGCGCATGATGTTAGCGAAATTTACTTCAGTCACTCGCGCCACCTTAAAAGGATCATTGTTTATTGGTTTATTGCAAGGAGCATTAGCGGGAATTGCGTTTGCTGTGGCGGGAATTCCTAACGCGGTGTTTTGGGGATCGGTGATGGCGTTATTAGCAGCAATTCCAAATGTTGGTGCTGCTTTAGTGTGGATTCCGGCGGTGATTATTTTATTCGTGCAAGGGCATTGGGCAACAGGAATCAGTTTGGCGTTATTTTGTGGGTTAGTCGTCGGTAGTTTGGATAATGTGCTGCGTCCAATTTTAGTTGGTAAAGATACGCGAATGCACGAGCTGTTGATTTTTTTAAGTAGTTTGGGCGGTATTGTGATGTTTGGTTTGCCGGGTATTTTTATCGGTCCCGTGATTGCTTCTTTATTTATTTCATTGTGGGAAATGTACGGCATCGAGTTTGCAGATTTTTTACCAGCGGTGCATTCCATAGAAGATGACTCAGTGCAAATTTCCGATAATGCTGAAGCACAATAAAATATCGGGGTGAGCCTTTTGTGAAAACCATCGCATTTATTGATCCGGGACCGCAATTGGTGCAATTTTTAGGCGCGGTGGCGGCGCAATTAACGCCTGAATATCGTCCGCTATTTTTTTCGCGTCATCCCAAAAGCCGCAGCCTGCTGCGCCAATTACACATTTCAATCGTTCCGCACTCTGCTTTTATTGCGCCTTTTCAAAAAAAAGCATTGCTTTTGAAAAAGCCTCCGCGTGTCAAAAAACAATTCCACTTTGATTCCGAGTATTTACTCACGCAATTACGCGCCAGCAGTGAACGGGCGCTGGTGCAAACCCAAGCGCCAGCAGTGGCGCAATTAGCCAACGCGCTGGCTGATGCTCTCGCCGCAGCTCAACCAACAGCTATTTTTTTGTGGAATGGCTCCGGTTTGGCGGCGGCGTTGGCGCAACAGTGGGCGCAGCAACACAACATTCCGTTGTTATTTGCTGAAAACGGCTATTTGCCGCACACGTTGCAACTCGATTTGATGGGCGTGAATGCTTATTCATCGCTTAATACTTTGAATTTGACCGACATTGCCGCTCGCACCTATTCCGCTGCGCAAGAACAGGAATTTGCCGCGATGCTGACCAATTATCGTGCCGGTCGCGCTCACTCGGTCACACCGCCGCTGCATGGTCGTTTACGTCCGTCGTGGGTGGCATATTTACAACAAGGTTGGCGCGATTGGTGGCAGCGTCCGCGTCGCCGTCGGATCAATCGCCGCATTGAGGACACGCAGCCGCAGATGCCGGAGCGTTTTGTGCTGTTTCCGCTGCAAGTCGCAGCCGACAGCCAATTGACGCTGCACTCGCCGCTGTACGGCAATCAGCTCGGCGTGGCGATTGCGGAAGTGGAACTGGCGCTGCGGGAGGTGGACCCGACGCTGGCGCTGGTGGTCAAGCTGCATCCGGCAGATCGCGGCAAAACTGATTACGACGCGGTGGCGGCCGCGCATCCGGCGCTTGTTTGGGTAAGCAATGGCGATGTGCGTCCGCTGTTGGCGCGAGCACAAGGCGTGGTGACGATCAATTCGACCGTTGGCGTGGAGGCGCTGCTGTTTGGCAAGCCGGTGGTGACGCTGGGCAACAATTTTTACGTCCGCGACGAGCTGGTTTATCCGGTGCGAGATCGTGCCGAGCTGGTGCCGCAGCTCCGGCTGGCGCTGACCCAACCGCCAAACCATCATTTCATTGGGCAATATCTGCGTTATCTGTATTTTGACGGCTTGGTGCGGGCGCATTGGCGCGATCATGCGCCGGAGTCGGTTGGCGCACTGGCGCAGCGGGTGCGGGATTTAATCGCTGCGGCTGGCGCATCTGACTGAAATAAGTTGTCAATTTTTATTAAAAAACAGCGTTGTTGCCGCCAACTGAAAACGCACTGACAACTCAAAACCGACAACCCAATTTATTAGGCGAATCACTGCCGATTGTGATTGACTTCTCATTATTTTTTCTGGCGCTCTCTGCTTATGACTTCAGAATCCACCACCTCGCGCCCGGCTGCTGAAGCTGCCACCACCATCGTCGCCCCACCTGCGGCGGCAGAAATAGCAACGGAGATTGCCCCGTTGCCAGCGGTTGAGATGACGACCGACATTGCGCCGTTGCCACCAGCCGTTGAGATGAAAACAGAACTCGCGCCGCTGCCGACCAATCCCGACGAAATCCCCGCCAATACGCTGATTATTAACACTTATCAGGTGAAACGCCTGCTCGGTGGCGGCGGCATGGGCGAGGTGTATTTGGCGCGTCATGCTCGCCTCGGCACGGAACACGCAATCAAAGTTGTGCGCCCGTCGATGGGCGATAACACGCAGGTGATGGATTTGTTTTACCGCGAAGCGCGGGTGCTGCGCGGAGTGCGTCACGATGCGGTGGTGAATTACGACGGCTTCGTGCAGGACGCCGAAGGGCGCGATTATCTGGTGATGGAATATGTCGAAGGGGTGCCGCTGTCCGACCGGCTCAAGCGCCAGCCGTTGACGGTGACGGAAGTGCTGAGTTTGCGCGACCGGCTGTGCGCGGGCTTGGCGACTGCGCATCGGCAAGGCGCAGTTCACCGCGATCTCTCGCCAGACAACGTGATTTTGCCGGGCGGCGAGATCGCAGCAGCGAAACTGATTGATTTCGGGCTGTGCAAACTCACCGATCCTGAGCAAAAAACCATCGTCGGCGCGGCGTTTGCCGGCAAATATCGTTATGCCGCGCCGGAGCAATTCGGCATGTTTGGCGGCGTGGTGGACGGGCGCACGGATATTTATAGCTTGGGTCTGGTGCTGGTGGCGGCAGCGACGGGAAGACCGTTGGAAATGGGCAATGAGTTCATGGACGCGCTGCGTTATCGGCAACAGGTACCGGATTTGAGCGCCCTCGCGCCGGAGCTACAGGAATGGTTGACGGCGATGTTGCAGCCCAATCCGGCGGAGCGCCCGGCGACGATTGATGAATTATTGGAACGTTGGCCAGCAAAAAGCGTACTGCCGCGTGCCACCGCGCCAGCGCCAGAAGATGCAACCGCGATGGGCGCATGGCGCGATCCGCAGCCGTCACCAGCGCAGCCGCAGAATCGGCGCTGGTTGTTTATCGGCGGCGGACTGATGACGGTCGCAGCGGCGAGCGCCGGGCTGTGGTGGGTGTTGCAACCGCTGCCGCTGGTGACGCTGCCGCCGTCATTCCCGCCAATCACCGCTGCGCTGCCGGAGCGCCAGCCCGTTGCACCGCCAGTCGTCACGGATGAATTGGAGCAATTGATTCAATCAAATCAACTGGATGCGGCGCTGGCGCTGCTGCAAACGCGGCAGACGGCAGGCACTCCAGCGTCATCAGAACAGACGTGGGCGCTGGCGCAGCGGCTGCAAGCGGCGGGCAAAGTGGATGGAGCATTTCCGTTGCTGCGTGGTTTGGCGACGAGCGGACATGGCGCGGCGTGTTTTGCGCTGGCGGAGTTTTATGATCCACAGCATTGGTCAGCGAGCACGTCGCCGTTTTCTAAACCGAATGTTGAGAAAGCGCGGGATTGGTATCAATGCGCCGCAGATGCTGGAGTGACTGACGCGGCGGCGCGATTGGCGGCATTACCAACGGAGACAGGGCGATGAACACAGTTGTCAGTTGGCGGTTGGCAGTGATTAGTCGGCGCGGCGCGTGGGTGCTGGGCGCGGTGCTGCTGTGCGGTGGCATCAGCGGCGCGTGGGCGGCAGAGCGCGAAGCCTTGCCGATGGCGGGTAAAACGGGTTTGTATCAGCGCGTATTGACGCGCCCCGGAGCGCAACTTCAGCCGCAACCCGGCACGACCGCCAGCTCTGGCGTGGCATTGCCGCCGTTGTCGGTGTTGTACGTTTACGGACGCCAGCGCGTGGCGGGGCAAGACTGGCTGGAGGTGGGTGCGGCAGCGCGGAATGGCGCACAAGGTTGGCTGCCTGCGCCGACGGCGATGGATTGGAAACAAACCTTGACGGTTGCTTTCGCTCGCACCGCTGCGCGGGAGCCGACGCTGTTTTTTCGAGATCACGATGGTTTGACTCAGTTGCTGGAATCCGAGCGGCTGGTGCCGGAGGTCAACGCGCTGCGCTCGACGATCAAAACTGGGCAATTTCCCGCCGATTTTCCGGTGCTGGCGCAGGAGCCAGACACTTATATCGACCCGAATCAGCAGTTTTATTTGCTGCCGATTCTCGGTTTTGAAGAGCTGTATTTAGACACCGGTCACACGACGACCTTGCTCAATGTGGCGGCAGTGACGCTGCAAGCTGGTGAACAAGATGATGTGACCAAACAAGCGCCAGCCGCTGCTACCGGCAAGGCGGCTGCCAGTGATTACCGCACGGCGGTGGTGTTCGTGATTGACACCACGATTTCGATGGGGCCGTACATTGATCGCACCCGCGATGCCGTGCGCCGGATTTATAACCAACTGAAAGGCTCGCCGCTGGGTGAGGCGGTGAGCTTTGGGCTGGTGGCATTTCGGGATAACGCTGACGCGGCACCGGGCACGGAATATGTCAGCCGCATCGTCGCCAATCTCAGTGATGGGCGCGATCCAGCGGAATTTATGACGCGGATTGCGACCGTGAAAGAGGCGCAAACCTCTAATCAGGGTTTCAATGAAGATGCGTTTGCTGGCGTGTATGACGCCATCGAGGAAATCGACTGGCGCGGTTATGCCGGGCGTTTCATCGTGTTGATTACTGACGCCGGAGCGCGGGATGCCAAGGACCCGCTCGGACGTACCAAACTCGGTGCGGAGCGGCTGCGCTTGCTGGCGCAGGAGAAGGATCAAGCGGTTGGTGGCGGCAAAATTGCGATAGCCACGCTGCATTTATTGACGCCGGAGGGCAAACACACTCACGCCGGGGCAGCGGCGCAATATCGGGCGCTGAGTCGCTGGGGTGATGCGGGTGAGCTGTATTTTCCGGTGGCAGATGGCGCAGTGGAGGCGTTTGGGGCGCAGGTCGATACGTTGGCAGATGCGCTGTTGCAGCAAATTAAAGGCATTCGTTCTGGACAGATGATCGCCGCGACGGACGATCCAAAAGCAACGGCGGTGCAGCGTGAAACGGCGCGGGTAGGGCGAGCGATGCAGTTGGCATATTTGGGACGCGAGCGCGGCGCTCAGGCTCCGCGTTTATTGGAAGCATGGATTGCTGACCGCGATCTGCTTGATCCAACGCAGAAAACGTTGGAAGTGCGGGTGCTGGTCACCAAAAATCAGTTGAGTGATTTGCAGGAAACGCTGGAGGCGATTCTCAAAGCTGGCGAAGGGACGTTTATGACGCCGAAGGATTTCTTTGGGCAATTGCGCGGTGCAGCGGCGGCGCTGGCACGCAATCCCAATCAAGTCAGTCAGGTGCAGGTCGGGCGGCTGGCGGATGTCGGCTTGGTGGGCGAATGGCTGGATGATCTGCCCTACACCAGTCAGATGATGAATCTCACCGAAGCGCGATGGCTGGCGCGGTCATTTGCCGAACAGCAAGAAGTGCTGGATGCAATTGAGGAAAAAATTCGGCTTTATCGCCGCATTCACGATGACACTGACCGCTGGATCAGTCTTGCGCCGGATGCGCCCAAAGGGGAAATGGTGACGACGATTCCGCTGGATGCGCTGCCATGAGCGCCGTGTCGCCGGTGTATCTGTGTCGAGAGCTGGTGAAACAGCGCGGCTCTGCGCTCACTGATAACCGACAACTGACCACGTTTGCGCTGCACGTTCCCAGCTTCACGATTCGCCCCGGTGAGATTGTGGTGCTGCGCGGAGCCAGCGGCAGCGGCAAAAGCACCTTGCTGGATATATTGGCGCTGGCGCTGCATCCCGACCGCGCTGCGGAGTTCCAATTTTGCCCCGAACACCGCGCTCCAACTGATGTGATGCACCTGTGGCAGCGCCACAATCTCAACCAATTAGGACGGCTGCGCGGCGGCGACATCGGTTACATCTTGCAAACCGGTGGGCTGCTGCCGTTTCTCAGTGCGCGTGACAACATCGCGCTGCCCGGACGCCTGTTGGGACGTAAACCCGCTGGTCGCATTGAGCGCGTGGCGGAACGGCTGGCGATTACCGCGCAGTTGGATAAACGTCCGGGGCAATTGTCGGTTGGGGAGCGCCAGCGCGTGGCGATTGCACGGGCATTGGTGCATCGCCCCAGCGTGATTTTGGCGGATGAACCGACCGCTTCAGTCGATCCGCTCAATGCGGCGGTGATCCGCAAATTGCTGTTGGAACTGGTGCAAAAAGCGGGTCTCACGGCGATCATCGCGGCTCACGACTGGCCGCTGGAGCTGACGGCGGGAGTGCAATTTGTGCAACATCGGCTTGAACGTGACGACAATTTGACCCGCTCGCTGTTTTGGAACTGACGCCATGCACGCCACTCGTGAAATTTTCCGCTTGGCCGCTCGTGATTTTTTCTACGAGCGCCGCTTATCGCTCTGTTATGTGCTGGCGCTGACGGCAGTACTCGCGCCGTTGCTGATTTTATTTGGGTTGAAATTTGGGCTGGTCGATACCCTCGCCCGTCGTTTGGTGGAATCGCCCGTCAATCGGGAAGTGATCGCAGTCGGCAGTCATCGTTATGACGCGGCGTGGTTTGAACGGATCGCAGCGCGGTCAGATGTGGCATTTGTGATTCCGAGCACACGGCGGATCGCAGCCAGCCTGAGCCAGTTACAAAATCCGGCGACGGGCGCGGTGGTGCGGGCGGTGCAGATGGTGCCAACGGGAGCGGGTGAGCCGCTGTTGCATCTCCCGCGCTCGCCATCTTCTGCCGCTGCCAAAGTGACTGGAGATGCGTTTGCAAAAATTCCCGAAGGCGTGACGGAGCTGGTGTTGTCGGCGAGCGCGGCGCAGCGCCTTGGCGTGAGCAGCGGTGAGCGGGTGCTGGCGCGGATTGATCGCACGGCAGCGGGACGCGATGAGGGCGTGGTGTGGGAAGTGACCGTGACCGGCGTGTTGCGCCCAGAAGTGTTGACCGAAGACGCGGCGCTGGTGCCGCTGCCGCTGTTGGTGGCGACTGAGGATTATCGTGATGGCGTGGCGGTGCCGGCGTTGGGTTGGGCGGGAGTGTCGCCGTCAACTGCGGCGCGACAATTTGCGCGATTCCGGCTGTATGCGGCGAGCATTAACGATGTGGCGCGGCTGGAGGCGGATTTGACGGCGGAAGGGATTGATGTGCGCAGTCAGTTGGCGGAAATCGCGGCGATGCAGGCGTTGGATCGCAATTTGACGCGGGTGTTTTGGCTGATTGCGGGGATTGGCACGTTGGGTTTTCTCGCCTCACTCGCGGCGAATTTGTTGGCGAATGTCGAGCGTAAACGCCGGGAGTTGAGCATTTTGCGGCTGATTGGTTTTCCCACCGCCAGCTTGATGTTATTTCCGATCACGCAGGCGGCGTTGATTGCGCTATTCGGGGCGCTGGCGGCAGTGTTGGTTTATTTGCCGGTGACGGTGACGTTAAACGATTGGTTTTATTTAAGTTTGCAGCCGGGTGAGTCGATTTGCCGCTTGTTGCCGATTCATCTGGCGCTGGCGCTGACGACAACGCTGCTGGGCGCGATGGCGGCAGCAGCATGGGCGGGTTGGCGAGCAGCGCGGATTGCGCCAGCGGAGGGGGTGCGAGATGTTTGAGTGGAAAAAGTTGGCGGTTGTCAGTTGGCAGTTGGCAGTGGAGCGCGAGCTGGCGCGACGCTGGCCAGCATTGCTGCTCCTTCTCGCCGTTAGCAGCGCCAGCTCCGCCGCCGAGATCACTTGGCAGACCAAGTTTTATAACCCCGCGCCAGCAGCCGCTGACCAGACTGCGGATTTGATCGTGCCGCTGCCGTGCGGCGGCGCGATGGCATTTCGTCCGGTTGAGATTCCCGCCAGCGGCTGGCTCGATGATCGCGCCGTCGAACTCGGTCAGAGCGACGCCGAACGTGGTTATAAAGAAGGACGGCGCTTGAGCCATCTGGCTGGCGCATTCACTGCCGCAAATGGCGCGACCCGTCGTTATTACCTCGGCAAATACGAAGTCACCCGCGATCAATACGCGGCGCTGATGACGGCAGAGTGCCCCAAGCCAACGATTCGCGGACGCTTGCCGATGACCGGCATCAGTTGGTTTGACGCCGTTGATTTGACCCGCCGCTACACCGAATGGCTGCTCACTAACGCGCCGGACGCCTTGCCCACTGAAGATCACGCCGCTGGCTTTTTGCGCCTGCCGACTGAGGAAGAATGGGAATTTGCAGCGCGGGGTGGGCTGGCAGTCGATGCCGCTGATTTTCTTGCTCCGCGTTTTCCGATGCCCGACGGCGAGCTGGCGCGTTATGCGTGGTTTGAAAGCTCCGGCTCGGCAGAAGGTGAATTGCATCCAGTCGGCTTGCTCAAACCCAATCCGCTCGGTTTGCACGACGTGCTCGGCAACGCCTCCGAAGTGACGTTAGCGCCGTTTCATTTAGACCGGCGCGGACGACCGCACGGTCAAGCTGGCGGATTTGTCAGTCGCGGCGGCGATCTGTTTACGCCCGATAGTCAGCTCGCCAGCGCAGTGCGGCAGGAACACAACTATTTTGATCCCGGCACCAAACGCGCTAAATCAATGGACAGCTTGGGGCTGCGACTGGTCATCACCGCGCCGGTCATCGTGTCGCCGGAGCGGT
Source organism: Thiocystis violascens (assembly GCA_020721065.1). Taxonomy (GTDB): domain Bacteria; phylum Pseudomonadota; class Gammaproteobacteria; order Chromatiales; family Chromatiaceae; genus Chromatium; species Chromatium violascens_A. Next base: position 60,904 of record DYNM01000008.1, read on the forward strand.
TGAACGCGATCAAGGATTCATGGACGGGTTTGCCCACGCTCAACGGCGATGCCGGCACTGACGCCAAGCTGGCGCTGCAACAATTGCACACGCTGGCGCTGCAAACGCAGGACGACGCGCTGCGCTCGCGGCTGGAATTGATTCAACGCGATTTTGAATCGTCGCAAACCGCGCTCAACGCCGCACGAGCGCGGACGTTGCGAGCGTTGCTGCGCACCGGCGCGTTGTTGGGCAAGCGCGTGGTGAATGACGTTCAGCGCGGTGAGGCCATTCGCACGTTGGGGAAATTGGCGGAGCAGAATTTTGAAAAACTGCGCCAGCAGGCTCAAGGCGTCGCTGGTAGTGATGCCGATCTCGCCGCAGCGCGTAAACTCTTGACGGAAAAGCAGAAAAAATGGGATGAATCGCTGCGCGAGATTGACGCCAGCCTCGCCAACAGCTTGTCGTATTACGCCGATCTGACCGTTGAGGTGGGCAGCGATTATCCCGCCGCCGAACTCAACACGCAGTTGCCGCTGGTGGAGGCGGAATTAGAGGCGAAAAATAACGCCTATCTCATTGCTTATGCGCGGGTTTTTGTGGCGCATCTCCGCGCTTATCAGGACAAACGCGCCGCCGATAAAACCAGTTGGCAACGTGATTTGCTCCACATTGAAGCCGCGAGGAATAAAAAATGATCATGCGTTTCAAAGCCTTAGCCGTTAGCGCCGCGCTGCCGCTGCTCGCCCTCAACGGCTGCGTTGGTCAGCCAGTTGTCGATGCCACGCGAGCGCCAGCGCAGACCGGCGGACGCTTTCTACTCGGCGGTTTGGAATTGCTCAAGCCGACGGATGATTACGGCTTCACCGGCGAATTGAGCGCCAGCGAACAGGCGCTGCGGGAACAAGGCAAGGCGTTTGATCGCACCGTCTGGCAAGCGACCTTGTTGGGCGCAGTCGCTGGCACCGCGATTGGCGCAGTCGTCGGCGGTGATGCGGAAGATATGGTGGGTGGCGCGATTGCTGGCGCAAGTTTGGGCGCACTGGCGGGGCTGTATGTTGCTAATAAACAAAAACAATTTGCGGCACAAGAAGATCAGCTTGAGGCAATGACCAACGATGTGCGCTCCGCCAATCGCAATACCCAAGCCTTGATTGATCAGTTGCAGAAGGTGATTGCCGAAGATCAACGGCGGCTGGCGGCGGTGCAGGCACGGTTTCAACGCGGTCAGGCGACGGCGGCGGAATTGCAGCAGGAACGCGGTCGGATTTGGAGCAATCGCACGGTGGTCGAAAAAGCGACGACGGGTGCCAAAGATCAATATCGTCTGTTTGAACGCGCCCAACAGCAGGTCGTGAAAGCGCGGCCGGCAGCGCGAACCCAAACGCTCACCAGTGAAATCAGCGCCTATCGTCAAACGCTTGAGACCTTGGATCGCGTCGCCGCCAACATGGCAAAAGCCTGAATCCCCCCAACCCCCCTTTTTCAAAGGGGGGCTTTGGCGGTCACTGACAACCGACAACTGACAATTTCTCCAACACAGGCCGCCGTGCCATGCCGCGACTCTCTCCTCCGCTGACGCTCATCGCCGCTTTCTTCAGCGCCTTCACCAGTTTTGCCGCTGCCGATCCCGCCGCCACTGCGTTGCCCAGTGGTGGCAAGGTCGCCGCTGGTTCCGCGCAGATCACGCAGTCCGGTACACAGATGACCATCGACCAAACCAGCCCTCGCGCTGTCATCAATTGGCAAGGCTTCGACGTCGGGCATGAAGCGGAAGTCAACATCAAACAGCCGAATCGTCGCGCCGCCGTGCTCAATCGCGTCACCACGCCGCGGCCCTCGCAGATCAACGGCAAAGTCAAAGCCAACGGGCAGGTGTTCATCGTCAATCCCGCTGGCATCGTGTTTGGTGACAAGGCGCAGGTCGATGTCGGTGGCATCGTCGCCTCCACGCTGGAGATCGACGATGCTGATTTTATGGCGGGAAAACAAGAATTTAAGCGTAAAAAGAAAGCCGGCAAAGTCGTCAATCGCGGCAAAATCACCGCCACCGACGGCGGCTATATCGCGCTGCTGGCGCCGGAATTGCGCAATGAAGGTGTGTTATCTGCCCGCCTCGGCACCGTCGCTCTCGCCGCCGGAGATGCCGTCACCTTGACGATTGGCGATCACGTCGCCGTCAAAGTCGATCCGGCAACGGTGGATACGCTGATCGAACAAAAAGCGATGATCCGCGCCGAAGGTGGGCGCGTCATTCTCAGCGCCAAAGCCGCGAGCGCGTTGTTATCCGGCGCGGTCAACGTCAACGGCACCATTGAAGCTGGCTCGCTCACCCGCAGCGGCGGCGAGGTCGTGTTGGAAGGCAGCGGCGCGGTCACTGTCAGCGGCAACGTCAAGGTCGCTGGCACCACCGGCGGCTCCGTCACCGTCAGCGGTAAAGCCGTCAAATTAACCGGAGCCACCATCGACGCCAGCGGTAAACGCGGCGGTGGTCGCGTCAACGTCGGCAGTTGGGAGAGCGACAAAACTGAGGTTGACGCCGCCTCCACGCTCACCGCCTCGGCAAAAGAGCGCGGCAACGGCGGTAACGTCACCGCAATTGGCAAAACCAGCCGTTTTCAGGGCACGGCAACGGCGCGGGGCGGCGCGGCATCTGGCAATGGCGGCGTGGTGGAAACCTCCGGTCACACGCTCGACATCGCCGGAGCCAAAGTGGACGCCGGAGCGCTAGCGGGTGCGGCTGGCACTTGGCTGCTTGACCCGCAAACGCTCCTGATTGACGCCACGAGCGCCAGCAACATCGCCGCAGCGTTGAGCAGCGGCAGCAACGTCACGATCACAGTTGCCGACACCGGCAGCTCACCCTGCGGCACTGGCGCGTTTGCCAGTTGCACCACCGATTACAACGGCGACTTAATTTTTGGCACTGGCGCAGAAATCACCATTGCACCTTCAATTCCCAGCGTTGCCACTTTAACGCTGCAAGCAGATCGAAATATCACCTTTCAAACTCATGCCAGTATTCAAGCAACGGGTGGCAAATTAAATGTCATTTTGAATGCCGATTTGAATAGTGACAGCTCCGGCGCAATTGTTCTGTATTCTGGCGCTGCAATTAAAAGCAATGGCGGCGATATTATTCTCGGTGGCGGCAGTGCTACCGCAGGGTATCCCACTGGCTATGCCGTTGGCGATCACAGCGCCGATTGCGCTTTATTACCGTTCTGCGCCGATTATTTGAATGGCATTTCCTTATTTGGAGCCACGCTTGAATCAAAAGGCGGTGACATTCGATTGCGCGGTCAAAATGCTGCTGGCGCGGCACCAGATGCTGCCCATTCAACGCTCGGCAATAGCTACAGTTCGGGAATTTTAATCAGTGATGCTGGTGGCTTATCAACGACGCTCAATAGTGGAACTGGTCAAATTGAAGTTGCCGGCATTTCTGAGTATTTCTATTACAACAGCGAGATAAAACGCCACGCCGTGCAATTATTAAGCGGTAACATTATTTCTGAAAGCACTGCCGCCACCGCCATTCAAATCAGCGGCGATGCGAGTGGCGCGGGTTACGGCAGCGAGAACGGCATTCAATTAGCGAATGGTATAGAACTGAGCGGCGGCACAATTAAAAACCTCAGCAATGGTGGAATGATTTTAACGGGCATTGGTAGCGCGGATGATTTGGCGCTGGATGGAGAAGCAGTGATTGGTAACGACATCACGTTGGACGATGTCGATATTTATTCAGCAGGCGGGACTATTCAATTCAACACCGACACCAAATTGCAATGGTCATCTCACGCCACAATCAACAGTTGGGATGAATACTATCCTGCCACGTTAATTATTCAACCACGCACAGTTGGCACAGCACTGACGCTTGATTTAACTAATCTTGTGACGACACAACTTGCACGCATCAATCTCGGCGGTTCTGATACTGACACCATTGCGCAGGACATTACCCTCAGCGGCATCAATAACACGTTACCAAGTCTGCATTTATATGGAACTGGCAATATCATTCTTGATGGTTCCTTTACTTTGAATGGCGGTTTTTTAGCCAAAGCGGACAGCAGTATTGCTATAGCGACCAATAGCGCAATCACCACGCGGAATGGCGACGCTGTATTGTGGGCAGATGCAAATAATGATAACGCAATAACGGACACGATTCTTTTTGAGAATAACGCTGCATTAACGAGTAATGCCCGTATTTTAGTAGCGGGTGGTGAAGATGCGAATAACGATGGGTTTCCTGATGGCGGCGCGATGGGAATCACATTAAATGACGCCGTCACGTTATCAGCCAATCAACCTATTATTGTTCGTTCTGATGCGAATTTAACGCTGGGTGCGAATAGCACATTCAGCACTGCAACCACAGAAACTGACGCAGTTACTTTTGTTGTTGGCAATCAATTTATTAACAATGCTGGTGCGGATGTCATTACGCTAACAGGAACGGGCACACCGCGCTGGTTAATTTATAGCAACGATATTGATAGCGATGTTCGCGGTTCATTAACAAGCACACCGTTTTTTAATTATTATGGCTGCACATATAACGCGACTTGTACCGCTGCATTATCAAGTGGCAGCGGCTTTGTTTACTCACAACAACCCACATTAACCGTCACTGCGGACGGGCTCACAAAAGAATATGGTGAAGATGATCCAGTGTTAACTTATTCCGTTACTGGATTAAAAGATGGTGATGATCTATCTATTTTTACTGGAGATTTAGAGCGCCTTGCGGGTGAAACTGTGGGCGACTATTTAATTGAGCTGGGGACATTAGCCACCACTAATAACTACCAACTTGATTATATCAGCGACTATTTAAAGATTAGTCCAGCAATCCTAAAAATTCTAAATGTGAGTGGCAGTAAAAGTTACGACGGCACCCCAACTTTTACCTACAACCAACTAACACTTGATCACGCCACCATTATCGGCACTGATGAAGTCAATCTAAAAAGCGGCACGGCAACAGTAAATAGCCGCAATGTGGGAACCTATAACGCATTTATTAGCAGCACCTTAGCATTAGGTGGCGGCGACGCAGCGAATTATAGTTTAATTGATGGCGCTGTGAATGTTAGCATCAATCCGGCACTATTAACGATTAGTGCCGTGCCAGAAACGCGCATTTATGACGGCACCAAGTATTCAACTGCCAGCGTAACTTATGAAGGATTACAAAGCGGTGATTTGCTAACTGGATTGGTGCAAGAATTCGATAGTATTCATGCTGGCGAACGAATTTTAACAATTACACCGGATTACAGTTTAAGTGACGGCAATGGCGGTTTGAATTACAACGTTGTCCTAAATACTGCAACGGGAACCATCACTCCAGCAACTGCCAGTTTCAATGCGAATAAAGACTATGATGGCACCAATCAATTCACGGCAGCGCAAATCACGGTAAACGGAATTTTGGGAGAAACATTAACCTTAAATGGTAGCGGTACTGCGACGGCTAATAGCAAAGCAGTTGCAGATAATGCGACTAATTTTATTAACAATCTTGGTGGTTTGGTATTAGCAGATGGCAGTGGTTTAGCGAGTGATTATGTATTACCTGCGCTCACTGCTGTGAGTGCAAATAATCGCGTAACCATTAACCCAGTTGCTGCTTATTTAGTTGGCATCACGGGCGCTAAAAGCTACGACGGCACCCCAGTTTTTACCTACAATCAATTAACACTTGATCCCGCTACCATTATCGGCACTGATGAAGTTAATCTACACAGCGGCACGGCAACAGTGAATAGCCGCAATGTCGGAACCTATAACGCTTTTATTAGCAGCACGTTAGCATTAGGTGGCGGCGACGCAGCGAATTATAGTTTAATTGATGGGGCTGTGACTGTCAGCATCAATCCGGCGCTATTAACGATTAGTGCCGTGCCAGAAACGCGCATTTATGACGGCACCAAGTATTCAACTGCCAGCGTAACTTATGAAGGATTACAAAGCGGTGATTTGCTAACTGGATTGGTGCAAGAATTCGATAGTATTCATGCTGGCGAACGAATTTTAACAATTACACCGGATTACAGTTTAAGTGACGGCAATGGCGGTTTGAATTACAACGTTGTCTTAAATACTGCAACCGGAACGATCACTCCAGCAACTGCCAGTTTCAATGCCAATAAAGATTACGATGGCACCAATCAATTTACGGCAGCGCAAATCACGGTAAACGGAATTTTGGGAGAAACGTTAACATTAAATGGCAGCGGTACTGCGACGGCTAATAGCAAATTAGTCGCAGATAATGCGACTAATTTTATTAACAATCTTGGTGGTTTAGTTTTAGCAGATGGCAGTGGTTTAGCCAGCGATTATCAAGTTCCTGATTTAACTATTCGGAATCGTAATAATCAGGTGACGATTAACCCTGAGCCGGAACCGACGCCCGATCCTGAGCCGGAACCGACGCCCGATCCTGAGCCGGAACCGACTCCCGATCCTGAGCCAGAGCCGACGCCCGATCCTGAGCCAGAGCCGACGCCCGATCCTGAGCCAGAGCC
>DYNM01000008.1:67527-105444 GCA_020721065.1 Thiocystis violascens
ATCCTGAGCCGGAACCGACGCCCGATCCTGAGCCGGAACCGACGCCCGATCCTGAGCCGGAACCGACGCCTGATCCTGAGCCGGAACCGACGCCCGATCCTGAGCCGGAACCGACGCCTGATCCTATTCAGACTCGTGCGTCTGTTGTGACAATTCAATTAAATAAAAATACTTCATGTGTATTGGCGGATTTGGAGCGTTTAACCGCGCTCGTTAACGCCAACAACAGCTCAGAATCAGGTCGCGCTGCATTGAATGCGTTATTTCAAACCACTACCGTTGCTACTCAACAAACAACCACAAATTCTGCTTTACCGCTTGCATCACCAGCAACGGCATCAAAAGCAACTGTTGCTTCCATAACGCCTATACCGAATAGCGATCCTATTGCGCTGATTTCCGAAACCATCAATCTCCCGGTTGAAGTTTCGACATACAAACCAATCACTACACCACCGCGCATTGAATTGCCGGTAATTGTTGCGCCACTTTCTAATGATAATAACGATGAAGCGGCAACTGATGACTGTACTGGTGAAAACGCACAACAATCAGAAACGTGTCGGCAAATTAAGGTGCCTTAAAACCGATACCCAAAGTTAAATTCTAAACCTTCAATATCACCGTCACCGGTAAGATATTTAATTCCTAAACCAAACGGATGACTTGATTGATTGGCTTCTAACTTCGCAGTGGAACGCGCTGGACCAAGAGAAATTCCAAACTCTTGGTAACTATTGGTATACAACGCATCACCAAAAAAACTGGTATCTGTGATAAACACATCAACACTAAATGCGCGATTCCAAAACCGTTTTTGCATTGGAATAGAAAATAACAATCCATTGCGGGTAATGGTATTTTTAAGCGTGTAGTTAATACTGTATTCACCAAAATCAGTGGGCAAAGTTGTATAATAACCAACCATATTACCCATGCTAATGCGTAAAGCGTCACTGCGATGCAAAATTAAATCACTCGTGAGCGAACCAGAAATCATTTGACCTAATGATCCTAAATTTGAAGAACCAGCAATACCATAACCAAGTGCTGGTGTGATTGACCATTCAGTAAAGACGTTTTTACGGTATGCAATGCCAAGATTGCCGCGATATGCAGTCGCTCCATCCACCTCAATATAGGTGATGGGAGCGCGAACAATCAGCCGATCATAATTGCTAAATGTATAGCTATATGAAATAGGCAAAGTGAATACATTTTGCGTCACGTCACCAATGCTATAGCTTCCAAAACGCGCATCTAAACTCAAATTTTGCCCGGTTGATGCGGATTCATAAGTGGAACTGGTGCCAGCCTCGAAATCACCTTCTGACATCTGACTTTGTACGCTGGCAGGATTTCCAGCAATAGGATCAACCGGTGAACTGCGCAATAACTCTTTAGCAACTTCTTTGCCACTTTCTTTAAGATATTGTTCAAATAAATCATTACTCGCATTGCGACTGCCACCATCAAAAATCTCGCTAATACCAAGACTTGGCACCACAAACATCAATGCCGTTGAGCCATAACTATAGCCCAAAGTCGCATCTAAACCGCGTAAATCAAGATGATACACTGCTGCAGAAACGCCCTGTTCATAAGCATTGAATTGTCCCGCCAATTGTGTCTCATCCAGTTGCGCAACAATTCCGCTAATTGAATTTGCACTCGTTTGTGCTGATGCGCCATCAACACACAATGATAAATTGAATAAATCAGAACCCACTGGCGCTGGACAGGTGCAGGGTGGCAAGGTGCATTCTTCTTCTGCCTGTACGTTAAACACGCAACCAATCATCACCGCGCCACATAATTTGAGCGCAAAACGTGCTGTATTCATAGTATTCTCCGCACTGTTGATCTCATAAAACGAATTGACTGAGGAAGCCGCTGATGTGTTATTTCAATACTCACCACCCAGTTTACTATTGCTTGATCATGTTGTGGGCAATTGCGAGCAGTGGTTGTGCAACCAATCCCGATCCACATCAAGGCGGTTTTATTAACGGTCTTGCTGGTTTAAGTGGCGGTGTTTATCAAAACCGGGTGGATACGCGCACCGCGCAATATCATAATGAATTGCGCACTGGTGACCAACTAAAAAGCGAAGTTGCTGCTTTAGAAATTGAGCGAGCGCAATTAAATAATAGTCTCGAACAAGCGCAGCAGCGATTGGTGCAATTGGAACAGCGGATTGCACAAGAACAGGCGGCACTTGCTAATCAACGTCGCCAACAGCAAGCCGCAGTTGCAGCAGCGGCTGCGCAGGCACGACAAGCGCGTTTGGCGCAGGCACAAGCGCAGGTGGTGCGCACGCAACGTCAATTAACAACTTTGCGCCCGCGTATTCCAACCGCCACTGCGCCAACGGTGGCAACATTAAAACAGCAATCGCAGGCGTTACAACAAGAACTCAATGCAATTGATGAATTGGTTGGCGTCATTGCGGATTAGTAGAAGTGGAATAATGTTGTTGCATTGTGTAGTTGCATTTTAATTCGGCGTTATTTTATAACGAAAAGTACAATTGTAGCGCGGTTTAATAGAAAAGTTGATCACAGTTATGATGAATGCGCCAGAGAGCTTACCCGCAGAACGCCTGCTTGACCCCGCGTTTCTGACTGATGATCGCGGTCTTGATCGCGCTATTCGTCCGCGTCAACTGGTTGATTATATTGGACAACCCGCCGTCTGCGAGCAGATGGATATTTTCATCAGTGCGGCGCGAGCACGCGGCGAGGCGCTTGATCATGTGTTGATTTTTGGTCCGCCCGGGCTGGGCAAAACCACGCTCTCGCACATCATCGCCCATGAAATGCAGGTGAATTTGCGCCAAACCTCCGGGCCCGTGTTGGAAAAACCCGGCGATTTGGCGGCGCTGTTGACCAATTTAGAACGCGGCGATGTGTTGTTTATTGATGAAATTCATCGCCTTAGCCCGCTCATCGAGGAGATGTTGTATCCGGCGCTGGAGGATTATCAGCTCGATATTATGATCGGCGACGGGCCGGCAGCGCGGTCGATTAAGCTCGATTTGCCGCCGTTTACGCTGGTTGGTGCGACCACTCGCGCCGGGCTGTTGACCGCGCCGCTGCGGGATCGGTTTGGGATCGTGGCGCGGTTGGAATACTACGCGGCGGCGGATTTGACGCGCATCGTGACCCGTTCGGCGCAATTATTGGGTATTGACACGGACGCGGCGGGCGCGGCGGAAATTGCGCAGCGAGCGCGGGGAACGCCGCGCATTGCCAACCGGTTGCTGCGGCGGGTGCGCGATTATGCGCAAATTCGCGCTGACGGTCGCATCACTCACGCGGTGGCCGATCAGGCGTTGACGCTGCTCAAAGTTGACGCGCTGGGTTTTGATCATTTGGATCGGCGGCTGCTGGAGGCAGTGATTGAGAAATTCGCGGGCGGACCGGTCGGGCTGGAGAGTTTGGCGGCGGCGATTGGCGAGGAACGCGGCACCATTGAGGAGGTGTTGGAGCCGTTTTTGATTCAGCAGGGATTTTTGATGCGGACGCCGCGAGGACGGATGGCGACGCCCCGCGCTTATCAACATTTTGGGCGGACGCCGCCGCCGAGCTTGGCGGCAGATGTCGCGCCGGATTGGTTCGATTTGAAGCTAAGTTATTGATTCACGGTGCCATTTATTCACCGCAGCCGGCTCCAGCACCAACACTTCACCGCCATTCACCTCATCCCACGCCGCCAACACCCGCCGCGTCGCGCCGTTATCCAGATGGTCAGCGGGGCGATGCGTGTGTCCATGCACCATCTGCGTTGCGTCAAAACGGCGCAAAATCGTCGCCACCGTTGCCGGATTCACATCCATGATTTCCAACGATTTTGCTGCGGTTGCCGCCATGCTGCGCTGACGATAGTGCTGCGCTAATGCCCGTCGTTTTACCAGCGGTTGCCATAAAAAAAGTTGCCGCAACAAGGGGTTGCGGACGCGACGGCGGAAGCGTTGATACGCGACATCATCGCTGCACAACAAATCGCCGTGCAGCAATACGGTCGCTTCACCGCCGCAGTTGAGCAACGTCAGGTCGCGCAAACGGCGGCAGCCGGTGGTGCGGAAAAAGGCGCGTCCCAGCAAAAAATCGCGGTTGCCGGGCGCAATCGCGCAGTCCACACCAGCAGCGGTCAGGTCGTGCAACGCGGCGCAAATATCCCGATGCAACGGCGTGTCGTCATCGTCGCCAATCCACGCATCAAATAAATCACCGAGAATATAAAGCTGCTGCGCATGTCTGGCGCGGGTGCGCAGAAAATGCAAAAAACGCGCTGTCGTGGCGGGGCGCTCCGGCGCTAAATGCAGGTCAGAAATAAATAGAATCACGGCAGTGACAATGCCATTATTTTTGCGATGATGGCGCATCAAATAAATCAGTAAGACCTTCCAATTCTTCGGCGCTTATTTCTGGTTCTGGTTCAGCTAATTTTGATTTTGCGCTTTTCACAGCAGGCGGTTCTTCGCCGTCAGTACTAAATGCCGCTGAATACTCTTTCATTAATTCATCGAGCGTGTGGCGGGTGGTTTCTAATTCTTCGGCGAGCTTTAATTTTTCACTTTCTAAGGCGCTATCTGACAGTTGCGTTGAGACCAAATCTGCCCAAGGATCGAGCACTTTTGCTAATTCATCGGGAATGTCAGCTAATTTTTTGCCATCGCGCTCTAAATATAAACTGAGCATCGCTTGATAAAAGGCTTGTTCGCGCCGCGCATATTCATCAACTTTTGCTTTTAGTGCGTCATCTTGTAGCTGATATGTTGATTCAAATAAGGCAGTAAGTGCATCGCGCCGGGATAATTCAATGCGTTCAAACTTTTTAATTACTTCGCCAGCATGTTGTAAATCATCCTGCACTTTTTGATTGTGATGGCGCGTTAAAAAAAACAGAATTGCCCATGCCACCAGTGCGAATTCTGCCGCCAGAATGAGACTGCTTAACGTCAGTGCGTTCATGCGGATGCCATCGCGGAAGAAGTGATTGTTTGTGCGGCTAATGCGCGTTGTTTAGAGCGGCGCAATAGCCACCAAGTCAGGCCGAGAAATGCGCTTAAAAGGACGTTGCCAAGCACGACATACAGGCTCACATCCAGCCATGACAGCGGCGCGTCTGATGCGGTATCCGCTGGCGCTGCAAATTGCACTTCTATTTGTTGCGGGGCGGGAGTGACATCAATGAGTTCGCCGCTGTGGGAACGCGCCAGCAGCCGCCCTTCCACCCGATAACTGCCGGGATGTGTGATGGGCAGCGTCAGCACCAGCGGCTGCGTGGTCGGTTGGGGAATGTCGAGCACGACCTGCTGTCCGGTCGTGCTGTGTGCGCGTAAATAGCCAGAAAGCGTTGTTAAATCAACCATATCTACCTCAGCGGCGAGGGTGGCGACAATGGCGGCAGTGGGCATGACCTCCGTAGGTAGTTGCACCTGATAGGTCACGGTCAACGGTGCGCCAATCAAGCGGAGCCGTTTGGCAAGCTGGCGCTGGAAAGTGCCGCTATCGAGGGTCATTTGGAGTTGGTAGCTGCCGGGTAACAACGGCGTGGTTTCTAATTCTGAGTGATAGCGCCCAGTCTTCGCGTCTAACTCCAACCGCACCTGCACCGGTTCCATCTGGGGTGCAGTCTCCGCGCCAGCGTTCTCTTCGGGTAACGCGGTCAAGGTGGCGGTGGCAGTGACCAATTGCAGCAAATCTTGGCGCGTGACCGGCTGTTGATGATCGGTGAGCCATGCGGCGAGCTGTAAGCGTGTGCCATGCGGCAACACTCCCGGCAGCGGCTCTAATTCCAATCCCAAATCAGTGACCACCACCACGCGATTGTCAGGATCGCTCACGCCCTGCAATTGCCACCGCCCGGGCTGCGGCTTGGTCAGTGTCACCAAATCGTAGCCCTCCTCTTCGCGCCACAACACATCTGGAGCGGGTTTGGTACCAGAAATCGTTTTGCCATCTGGCGTAATGAGCGCCGTTGCCACTTCACCGCTGCGAAAGGCTAACAGTGTAAATTCAGACACTTGCCCGTCAATTTGAAACTGATTGCCGCTCAACGGCACCGTCGTCGGCGCTGCTGCTTGCTCAAGCATGTGCAAAAAAATCCGTTGCAGCGCGTCAGCATCCGCCGCTTTTTCCAACCACCCACCGGTATCGCTGGTCAAAGTACGCAACAACTCCGCATCCACCGCATCCGACAACGCCACCGCGTGTACCTTGACCTGCAACGCCCGCAGCCGCGCCAACTGCTCAGACAAAATACGTTGCCGCGACGCCGCACTTTGCGCCGGGTCCTTACCGACATCGACCAAACCATCCGTCAACAACACCAGATGCCGATCCGTCGCCTCCTTGGATGCCTCCCAACCGCTGAGGCCAGCAGTCAACGCCTGCTCAATATCGGTCAACGCGCCCCGTGAATGAATACGCTCCAAACGCGAACGAGTGCGCGTTTTCCAGGCTTCATTCACAACCGCCGGCGGCACCAACGCCTCAGTTTTATCTGCAAATAACCACACTCCTGCTGCTGCACCCAACGGCAACAACTCATTCACCAACCGCAGCGCAGGTATTCGCAAATTTTGTGGATCGTTTTGACGCATACTGCCCGAGACATCAATTAACAAACGGACATCTGGTGGCGGTGGAGCAGCCCACAAACTGCTGACACTAAACAACAAAATATACAAGAACAACAATTGTCTTTTTAATAATGGTAAATAGTGATTTTTCATAGAAAATACCGCCGCGTAGTGCGGTGAAAGCGCGGGAATTTAAGCATTGAATTACGGCAACCACAATTCAAAACAACCACCGGGGAGTGAATAGTTATTCCGCAGTTGAATATACCCTTTACGCCCGTCGGGAGTATGATGCAATTCCGCCACCCGTGCTGCAAAGTACAAACCAAGATGCGTTCGCGCCGGATCGCTGCCGCCAGTGGACACCATAAACTGTTCAGGATGCTGTTCTAAAGTAAACCATTGCAATAACGATTCAGGAAATCCTACCCCGTCATCTTCTAAACGGATGACTAAATACTCCGACGTTTTAGCAGCACTGAGTTGAATTGTTGTGCGGGCATAACGTCCAGCGTTGCCAATCGCACTATTGAGCAACCCGTGAATTAAATCAGCATCAAAATAACCAGTCGTTTGCACATCACAAACGTAAGTTAAATCAAGCGCCAATGCCCGACACAGTGCCTGATTATCCGCAATGACATCCTCAAAAAAATCACCAAGATGCTGCTTAGTGACTCGTGCTGTTAATTGCGCATTGCCGAGTTTATAGAGATTGAGCAATTGAATCAGAGTGCTATTTGCACGCTGTGTTTCATGCTGCAACAGACTCACTTGTTGAGAATCGGCAAGTTGATTATCCGGGTTATTAATCAACGCATCCAGCGTGTTGAGGATTGATCCGAGTGAATTCTTGATGTCATGGATAGAAGAAGCAAGAATATCGGAGAAGTCCATCATCCAGCCTCACTATTAAATCGTTGGTGTAATAGTTTTTAACCGCGACGTCACTTCATGTAAACGCCAATCTTGTGGAGCAAGTGCCTGTACACGATCAACGTAACGGCGCACAGTGAGAATGTCATCCATTGACGCGCCTTGCTTTTCCATTCTGATAATCATTGCCTTAGCTGCATTGAGGTTAATCGTTTTATTACCCGGCATTTCTTCAGCAGCTTCGTTCAGCAGTTTAATGGCTTCATCAAACTTGCCTTGCTTAATCAAATACACGCCAGTATTGTTGGTTTTCACCACACGTTGTTGAATCTCACGAATAGCTGTTTCCGTGTCGTATTCAAAGTTTGCTTCTCGACAGACCTGCACCAATTCCATCAAAAACTCTTCATCATCATGGTTGTTGGCAATAGCATGTTGTAGCAGCAACGTGGCTTTTTCTTGCTCACCAATCTGGACATACGTTTTGGCCATTTCTAAGCCAAGCCGCGAGCGAGCAGTTTCACCGCATTGTACAATTGCTTTTTCTGCACTCTGCATCGCATCCATTGCTGCGACGGTATCACCCTGATTCTGTTTGACCGCTGCCGTTGCCGTTGCTTTATAAAACACAGCTTCGGGTTGACCAGGAAAAACCTTGGTCATTTCACCAATGATTTTTAGTGCTTCAATATGCTTGCTATTACTGGACTTAGACCGTGCCAAGCCCGCAAATAATGATGGATGATTGAGTGCTGAATGCTTGGCTAAAGTAACCGCTTTGGTAAATGCAGTTTCAGCTTGTTCAGGATGACCATTGCTTAATGCTAAATCACCCAGTTGCTGTTGACGTTTCAATGCACGCGGCGAAACTTTCACTGCTGCATGTAAAGTCTGCTCGGCTTCTTCAAATTGTTTTAATTCTGCCTGCGTTTTGGCCAGCCAATCATACGCTGCAACAAAGTTGGGATCGTTGACGATCAATTGTTTAAACATCTCCATCGCTTGAGCATGGTTGCGTTTCCAATACAACGCTTTTCCCATTCCTAACCGCGCCCAAGACGTTTCATGTTCGGTCAATACCTGCTCAAAAATGACCATTGCATCATCGTAGCGCGTTGCAGTTAAGCAAACTTCGCTTTTTAACTTGAGCAAATCCGGTAAGTTTTTCGGATTTTTTGCAAGCAAATTGTCCAGCTCGGCAATGGCGGCATTATAATCTTTTGCCATCATTGCTTTATTCACTTTTCTGAGATCAGCCTTGCGTTCAAACAGCTTGTCTAGCCGCCGCTTCAAAATATCTTTCGTAAAAGGTTTAGAAAGATAACTATCGGGTGCGTATTCAACTGCACTCATTACCATATCGCGGGTGTTTTCCGCAGTAATCATAATGAAAATGCTATCTACACCTAAAAGTAGGTTATGACGTGCTTCTTCTAAAACCTGTTGTCCATCTTTGCCGGGACCAAGATTATAATCACAAAGCACGACGTCATAATGTCTACTGGACATCTGCGCAATAGCGTCATTGCCATCACGCGCTTGATCAACCTGTGTGACTTCAAGTGAACGCAGAATACTTCTAATTGCTGAACGCACATCACTAAAATCATCAACAATTAGATACTTTTTATTAAGATATTCTTCATCTGCCATTGAATTGCGCCCCTAAGCGTCTTTTATTCATTCTGTCACTACACTTTTAAGATACTACTCTCTACGCTCTATAGCGATCAAGACACGTTGTTTTTAAGACAACATTGCAACTTCACGCGCAATGGCGCGATAACCAATATCACGGCGGCAAAATGCGCCTTCCCAATGAATATGATCTAACGCTTGATAAGCGCGTCGTTGCGCATCCGCTACAGTTGTTCCCAGCGCCGTCACGCACAGCACCCGCCCGCCATTCGTCACCAGCGCCCCGTCCACCACCCGGGTGCCAGCGTGAAAAATCATCGCCTCCGACGGCGGCACCGCTTCAACGCCAGTAATCAGTTGCTCCACCGCGTGTTGATCGGGATAACCGCCCGCCGCCAATACCACGCCCAGCGCCGGACGCGGATCCCATTCAACCGTCATTTGATCGAGCGTGCCAGCCAGTGCCGCTAAACATAATTCAACCAAATCAGAGCGTAAGCGCAGCAATAGCGGCTGGGTTTCGGGATCACCGAGACGGCAATTGAATTCCAAAACCTTCGGCGTTCCGTCCGCCGCAATCATTAAACCGGCATATAAAAAGCCGCGATAATGAATTCCCGCCGCTATTAAACCCGCCACCGTTGGCTCCATTACTTCGCGCAAAATACGCGCTTGAATTGCGGGCGTTACAATCGGCGCAGGTGAATACGCGCCCATGCCGCCAGTATTCGGGCCGAGATCGCCATCGTCTCGCGCCTTGTGATCCTGCGAAGTCGCCAACGGCACAATCTGTTCACCGTCGATCATGGCGATAAAACTCGCCTCCTCGCCGGCCAAAAACTCCTCAATCACCACCCGCGCTCCCGCCGTGCCAAAGCGCCCGACAGTCAACATCTCGCGCACCGCCGCCGCTGCGTCCGCCAAATTGTCCGCCACAATCACGCCCTTACCGGCAGCCAAGCCGTCAGCTTTAATCACAATCGGCGCACCCACTTGTTGCAAATACGCCAACGCTGGCTCCACTTCGGTAAACACGCCGTAAGCGGCAGTCGGAATGTGATGCTGCGCTAAAAACTGTTTGGCAAAGGCTTTGGAGCCTTCCAACTGCGCGGCCGCTTGACTGGGACCAAAACAGGGCAAACCAGCCGCCAGAAACGCATCGACGATACCCGCCACCAGCGGCAACTCCGGCCCGATGATAGTTAAATCAATCGCTTGCTCGCGGGCAAATTGCAGCAGCGCCGGAATATCGGTAGCGGCAATTGCCACATTTTCAACGCCCGCTTCTCGCGCCGTGCCGCCATTGCCGGGCGCAACAAACACCCGCTCTGCCAACGGCGACTGCACCACTTTCCACGCCAGCGCGTGTTCACGTCCACCATTACCAACAATCAATATATTCATAATTCATCGTATTCGTTATGAGAAAGCGCGACATTGAGATAACTGTCCGCCAAGATTAAACCACAATTCAATACTGCAAATTCAAGCTGCGCATCCATTCCGTGCGCTTCGGTCAATTGCCATTGCGTTTTGACAGTGGTACGAGAAAATAACTCAGCGTGGGGGCGATCCTGCGCCAATAACAGATAATAATGCAATTCAGGAATGCGGCGATAATGTTCAAATTTCAAGCCACGATCATAGGCTTCGGTGGTTTTTGAGAGCACCTCAACAATCAACGTTGGCGCTTCGACATACCGTGTTGTTCTGCGCCCGGTTTCACATAAAATCATTAAATCGGGATAACAAAATTTGTCTAACTCAGCGATATGCAATTTGAGATCAGAACCATAGACACGGCATGGTTGTTGCCACAGCGCGTTAATAAAAGCACCCAGCGTATTAGCAGCAATCAGCGCGTGACTTTCACTGCCACCCGCCATTGCAAATACTTCGCCTGCAAGATACTCATAGCGTTGCGCCTCAGCGTCTTCCAAATGAAAATACGCAGCGTGTGTTAATGGCACAGAATGGTGAACTGCATGTGCGGTCATTGCAATACGATTTCTCAATTAACCAAACGAAATTAAACCGCGCCGACTGGATTGAATAAACTGCACAATATGCGCTGTTTCCGGGCTAGGAAACTCTTGTTCAGCCCGAATTAACGCCTGCGCTAATCGTAATCCCGAACGCAAAATTAACCGATACACGGCTTTAATCCGTTGGCGCTGCTCGGCAGTAAACCCATTGCGGCGTAAACCAACCACATTTAATCCCAATAGTTTAGCGCGATGTCCATCCGCTAATACAAACGGCGGCACATCTTGCGCCACGCCCGTCACTCCCGCCACCATCGCATACGCGCCAATCCGACAGAATTGATGCACTGCCACTTGACCAGATAAAAATACGCGATCTTCAATCGTGACATGCCCCGCGAGTGTGGCACTATTGGCAAAGATATTGTGATCGCCAATCACGCAATCATGTCCAGCATGAGCAAACGCCATCCAATAATTGTCGTTGCCAATTCGAGTGCCTTCCTCTGATTTAATACCACAACTGATATTAACGCCTTCTTTGAAATGATTGCGGTCGCCAATCGTTAATGGTTTAGCGCGGTCGGGAGTGAATGTGAAATCCTGCGGTTCGGCACCAAGCGTCGCTCCGTGACACACGCGGTTATTCATGCCCATGCGTGTATTGCCATAAATACGCGCACAGCTATCAATAATGCAGCCAGCACCAATGACGGCTCCTGCTTCAATAATTGAATACGCACCCACTTGCACCGTGTCGTGCAATTGAGCGCCAGCTTCAATAATCGCAGTGGGATGAATCCGCATATTCAACTTTAACTCTTTCCAATCTGGACTAAGAAAATCATTTTTCGTAAAAAATGGTTGGGGGATTTAATGACGGAAATGACGCATTTCAGTAAAGATCATTGCCATGCCGTGTTCATTCGCAGCGGCAATGACTTCGGCATCGCGCATGGAGCCGCCCGGTTGAATCACGGCAGTAATTCCTGCTTCTGCGGCTTGATCAATGCCATCGCGGAATGGAAAAAACGCATCGGATGCCATGACGGCACCTGCAACAATTAACCCAGCGTGTTCAGCTTTAATCCGCGCAATTCGCGCCGAATTAACCCGGCTCATTTGCCCCGCGCCAACGCCAATGGTCATTTGTTCACGGCCATAAATAATGGCATTGGATTTTACAAATTTGGCCACGCGCCAGCTAAATAATAAGTCAGCATATTCCTGTGCAGTGGGAGCGCGTTCGGTGACTGTTTTGACCTGTTCGGTGAGACACAAATCCGCATCCTGCACCAGCAGACCACCGTTGACTCGTTTGAAATCAAGACGATACGCGGGTTCTGCGTTCCAACTGCCGCATTCGAGCAGCCGCACGTTCTGTTTTGCAGCGACGACGGCACGCGCAGCGGCGCTGATGCGCGGGGCAATGATGACCTCAACAAATTGCCGTTCCACAATGGCTTGCGCGGTTTCTGCGTCGAGTTCGTCGTTAAACGCGATGATGCCGCCGAATGCCGATTCGGGATCGGTTTGATAGGCGCGGTTGTAGGCGTCGAGCAGGCTGGTGCTGACGGCGACGCCGCACGGATTGGCGTGTTTAACGATCACACAGGCGGGCGCTCCGCTGAATTGTTTGACGCATTCGAGCGCAGCGTCGGTGTCGCCAATGTTGTTATAAGACAGTTCCTTACCTTGAATTTGGCGGGCGGTGCTGATGCCGACTTCGCTGTGATCGTGTTCGACATAAAACGCAGCATTTTGATGCGGATTTTCGCCATAACGCAGCGCCTGCTGGCGCTTGAATTGCAGGCTCAAGGTGCGCGGGAAGGCGCTGTTTTCACCCGCAGCAGCCGCCACGCGTGCGCCGAGATAGTTGGCAATTGCGCCGTCATAACGGGCGGTGTGTTCAAACACTTTAACGGCTAAATCAAAGCGCGTTGCGACACAAACGCCGCCGTTGCGCTCCAATTCGGACAAGACACGGGCGTAATCCGCTGCATCGACGACGACGGTCACGCCGGCATGATTTTTGGCGGCAGCCCGCAGCATGGTTGGGCCGCCGATGTCGATATTTTCAATCGCCGTGACCAGATCGCAGTCGGGATTGGCGACGGTCTGCTCAAACGGGTACAAATTGACGACCACTAAATCAATCGGCGCAATCGCGTTATCCGCCATCACTGCCTCATCAATGCCGCGTCGTCCCAAAATGCCGCCGTGAATGCGCGGATGGAGCGTTTTGACGCGCCCGTCCATCATTTCAGGAAAACCTGTGTAATCAGAGACTTCGATGACAGGAATGGCGTTTGCGGTGAGCAGTTTGGCAGTGCCGCCGGTGGAGAGAATTTCGACGTTGTGCGCAGCGAGAGCGCGAGCGAAATCGACGACTCCAGTTTTATCAGAAACGCTAATGAGGGCGCGATGAATAGCTTGCATCAAATTGAGTCCGAACGTCATTAAAAGGTGAAAAGATGTTGAATGAATGGTGAAGAATAAAGCAATTAAAAAGTGAGTACTTTATCGCTATCAATCACCCATTCTGCCAATGCGGGCATGGTGGAATGCTCGGCACCATTAAAATAAGGCTGGTTTTTATAAATGCCGCACCGCGCCATGCAAGTGCCGCACACCTTGACCGCCACGCCGAGGGCAATTAGGTCTTTGAGCATTTGCGCCAAATCTTGATCGTATCCATCTGGCGGACGACAGGCTTCGCGGGCCATATCCACCGCATCATTCATTAAAAAGAGTCGCACTTCCTGCCCGGCTGCAACCAATTTATCGGCTAAACGCAGCCCATTCCAAGTGACATCGGTGTTGTCATACGGCTCACGATTAAAAATAATCAGTATTTTCATAATTTTTAACTCTCGGTAGCGCCGAATTGTGCGAAAAAAGTTTGCACCAACGCGATTTGTTGGGCTGGCGTCTGCGCCTGATTAACCGTTGCCCGAAATGCCGTCGCCTGAGGAAAGCTGCGGCAATACCACGCGAGATGTTTACGCGCAATTTGCACGCCCATTGTTGCGCCATAAAATTGATATAATTCATCAAGATGAGTGCAGACAAGCGCGGCAATCCATGCAGGGTCGGGCGCTGGCGGGGCAATGCCGGTGGTCAATTCTGCCGCGAGATCACGAAATAACCACGGCCGACCTCGCGCAGCGCGTCCAATCATAATCGCATCCGCCCCGGTTGCATCCACAATGCGCCGAACGTCCTCCGCCGTAGCGATGTCGCCGTTGGCAATTAAAGTGCCAGTGAACACCTCGCGGACGGCAGCCAGCGTGTCGTATTCGGCCGGAATGTTGTAATGACAAGCGCGAGTGCGCCCGTGTACGGTCAACGCGGCAATGCCAGAATCGTGCGCGATGTGCGCAATTACGGGCGCGTTGCGGGTTTCTGGTGACCAGCCGGTGCGAATTTTCAACGTGACCGGCACCGGCACCGCTGCGACGACCGCCGCCAAAATCCGCCCAACCAATGGCTCATCGCGCAGCAACGCGGAACCGGCAGCGACGCGGCACACTTTTTGTGCGGGGCAACCCATATTGATGTCAATAATCTGCGCACCCAAATCGACATTAAGCTGGGCAGCTTGCGCCAATTCAATTGGATCAGCGCCGACAATTTGTGCGGCAATGATGCCGGATTCACCGCTATAATCAAGACGACGCAATGATTTGCGACTGCCCCACAATGCCGTATTCGCTGCGACCATTTCCGCTACAGTATAACCGGCACCGAATTGACGACATAAAACACGAAAGGGGCGATCCGTAATTCCTGCCATTGGTGCGAGCACCAGATTATTCGGAAATTGGTAATGACCAATGACAAAAGGGTGTAATGATGATTGGAGCTTTGGTTGTGTTGCAGAAGGCGTGATCATAGAATAGTGTATCAATTTTAAGCGTGAGGTTAATTTATGAATATGCCACAACTTGCCAGTATGACCGAGCGGTTTACTTATGGCGATTATTGCCAATGGCCTGATGATGAACGTTGGGAATTGATTGATGGACAAGCCTTTGCGATGTCCGCCCCCAGCCGTATTCATCAAGAATTCGTGGTGGAATTGACGCGCCAGATTGCCAATGCACTACAGAATCATCCTTGCAGCGTTTATATTGCACCGTTTGATGTACGTTTGCCGAAGTGCGACGAAGCGGACGATCAAGTTGATACGGTGGTGCAACCTGATTTGGCAGTGATTTGTGATCGGAATAAACTGGATGATAAAGGTTGTCGCGGTGCGCCAGATTGGATTATTGAAATTCTCTCACCGAGTACGGCTGCGCACGATCAAATCCGCAAACTGGCGTTATATGAACGGCACGGAGTGCGTGAATACTGGTTATTGCACCCGCTTGATCGCATTTTAATGATTTATTTGTTGGGTGAAGATGGTCGTTTTGGCAAGCCGGAAGTGCGCGAATTAACTGATCCCACTGCGGTGATGGTGGTAAATGGTTTGGAGATTCAGTGGCCTGAGATACAGTGAATTGATGATAAAGGTGATATATGAATTTTGAGTGGGACGATAAAAAAGCTGCGAAAAATCTAAAAAAACATGGTCTTTCATTTCAAGAAGCAGCTTCAGTTTTCGGAGACCCTTTGGCTATCACCTTTGATGATTTAGGTCATTCTGTTAGTGAGTACAGATTGTTAACCTTTGGACGCACCATAAATGGAAAAATGGTTGTTGTTTCTCATACTGAAAGGAAGCAGTCAGTGAGAATTATCAGCGCCCGCCTTATGGCACAACATGAGAAGAGTATTTATGAAGAAGGTTAAGGTTCAAAATGATGGAATGAAATCGGAGTATAAAAGAGAAGATTTGGGTGTTGGTGTGCGTGGAAAGTACTATAGCGCATACTGTGAAGGGCACAATCTTGTGTTGCTTAACCCAGAGGTAGCAAAAGCATTTCCATCTGATGAAGCAGTGAACGAAGCATTGTTGTCTTTAATAAGAATTGCGCAGGCATCAACTGGTTTGATAAGATAAGCAAGGAAATAGTGATTGAAAGTTTGCACCCTATCTGTGGATAAAAACAAAATTATTTACAGTTTTGCGGATAGAATTTTATCAGATTTTTCTGATTGATACATCTGACACCACTAACAAATAGTGATTTTTACTGACTAGCGTGGGAGCACTGAATGGACATCGCCGAACTGCTCGCTTTTAGCGTCAAAAACAACGCTTCAGATTTACATCTTTCTGCTGGTTTACCGCCAATGATTCGCGTTGACGGCGACATGCGCCGCATTAACGTCCCGCCTTTGGAACATCGCGCCGTGCATTCATTGGTGTATGACATCATGAATGACAAACAGCGCAAAGATTATGAAGAGTTTTTAGAAACAGACTTTTCATTTGAAATTCCGGGCGTGGCGCGGTTTCGTGTCAATGCGTTTAATCAAAAACGCGGCGCTGGTGCAGTATTTCGCTCTATTCCATCTAAAGTATTGTCATTAGAAGAATTAAAAGCTCCTGCCATCTTCAAAGACATCGTTAGCGTTCCGCGTGGTTTAGTGTTGGTGACTGGTCCGACGGGTTCGGGTAAATCAACTACCTTGGCTGCAATGGTTGATTACCTCAATGAGAATGATTATGCCCATATTCTTACTATTGAAGACCCGATTGAATTTGTACATATCAGTAAAAAGTGTTTAGTGAATCAACGTGAAGTTCACCGTGATACGCACGGATTTAGTGAAGCACTGCGTTCTGCATTACGTCAAGACCCCGATATTATTCTTGTTGGTGAAATGCGTGATTTAGAAACTATTCGATTGGCAATGACTGCTGCGGAAACGGGACACCTTGTTTTTGGTACTTTGCATACGACTTCAGCAGCAAAAACGATTGACCGTATTATTGATGTATTTCCAGCGGCAGAAAAAGATATGGTACGCGCCATGTTGTCAGAATCATTGCGCTCTGTCATTGCACAAACGCTCTTAAAAAAGGTAGGTGGTGGGCGAGTGGCAGCGCATGAAATTATGATTGGTACGCCGGCAATTCGGAATTTAATCCGCGAAGCCAAGGTCGCGCAGATGTATTCTGCAATCCAAACAGGTCAGGCGCATGGAATGCAAACCTTAGATCAAAATCTTAAAGAACTGGTACAAAAAGGCTTGATTAGTCGCAAAGATGCGCGGAGTAAAGCGCAGAATAAGGATGATTTCATGTAATGGACTTAAAACGCGCCTTGGAACAGTTGCTAACCGCACTCGAGGATAAAAAAGGTTCAGACTTATTTATTACTGTTGGCTGGCCACCGAGTATAAAAATCAATGGCGCAATTTATCCAGCCGCTAAACAACCACTCACCGCTGAACAGGTGCGGGGAATGGTTTATGAAATCATGAATGAACGGCAACGAGCTGAATTTGAAGACACCAAAGAGTGCCAATTTGCCATTGATCGTTCACCGCTGGGGCGGTTTCGCGTGAGTGCCTTTGTGCAACGTGATTCAGCAGGAATGATTTTGCGCCGGATTGAATCGCGGATTCCAACCTTAGAAGAATTGAAATTGCCTTCTGTGTTGCGTGATCTTGGTATGAGTAAACGTGGTTTAGTAATCTTTGTTGGTGCAACAGGTACTGGTAAATCAACGTCATTAGCCGCTCTTATTGGCTATCGTAATCGTAAAGGTAATGGACATATTATTACAATTGAAGACCCAATTGAATTTGTGCATGAGCACGACGGTTGTATCATTACGCAACGTGAAGTTGGCGTAGATACTGAATCCTTTGAAGTAGCACTGCGCAATACGTTGCGCCAAGCGCCAGATGTCATTCTTATTGGCGAAGTACGCACTCGAGCGACAATGGAATATGCAATTAACTTTGCTGAAACTGGTCACTTAGTATTGGCAACGTTACACGCAAATAATGCAAATCAAGCTTTGGATCGAGTGATTAACTTTTTTCCAGAAGAGTCGCGCAACCAAGTGTTGCTTGATTTATCACTTAACCTAAAAGCAATTGTTGCTCAACAGTTAATTCCGCGCAAAAATGGTCAAGAACGTCGAGCTGTAATTGAAATTTTAATCAATACGCCACTGGCTGCTGATCTTATTCGCAAGGGTGAGATTAGTAAACTAAAAGAACTCATGAAAAGCTCTGGCGAACAGGGCATGATTACTTTTGATCAGGCGCTTTTTAATCTTTACGCAGAAGGTGAAATTAGCCATGATGATGCAATTCGTTTTGCAGATTCCGCTAATGAAGTCCGTCTTGCAATAAAACTTCAAGGTGGTGAGGCGCAACGGATCGCTACCGGGCGTGCTATCGACGCAATCACTTTGGTTCCAGAAGAAGATCGTAAAAAATCAGAGCGTTAGCACCAGATGTGGTTGTTGCATCTGTCAGTGTGTATGAAAAGCAGCTTGACAGCTTGTGAATACATTGTTTTAATGCGTCCCTCGCATTCAGTAATGCCTTTACTGAATACGCCCAGGTAGCTCAGTTGGTAGAGCAGAGGACTGAAAATCCTCGTGTCGGTGGTTCGATTCCGCCCCTGGGCACCAAACAATATCCTCGCTTTTCGTCATGAAAAGCGAGGATTTTTTATGCCTGTATTTTTTAAGCATGGTTGATTCATGAGGAAATGAGAGCCAATGACGCACATACTCAATAGCCAGCCACCACTAATAGCACATATTATTCATCGTTTAGCAATTGGTGGTTTAGAAAATGGTTTAGTTAATTTGATTAACCAAATGCCTGCTACACGCTATCGTCATGCGATCATTTGTATGACGGAATACACTGATTTTAGTCAACGAATACAACGTTCAGACGTGACGCTTCACGCGCTACAGAAACGCGAAGGTAATGATATTGCTATTCATGGACGCTTATGGCGATTGTTGCGACAATTACAACCAGCGATTGTCCACACACGCAATTTAGCCACTTTAGAAATGCAAATGACAGCCGCTGTAGCAGGAGTGCGACACCGCATTCATGGTGAACATGGTTGGGATATTGGCGACCTCGATGGTTCAGGGTTAAAACCACAACGCTTACGACGATTATTTCGTCCGTTTATTAAACAATATGTGGTGCTTTCTCAACACCAAAGTCATTATTTAGCGGAACAAATTGGAGTACCTAAAGCGCGGATTAACCAGATTTGCAACGGTGTTAATACCCGGCGCTTTTACCCCGCATTAAATAACAATCAGCGTGTATTACCAGAAGGATTTGCACCACCGGGAACGCTCGTGTTTGGTAGTGTGATGCGAATGCAGCCGGTCAAGGCACCAATGATATTAGTTGAAGCATTTTTACAGTTATTAGCGCAAGAACCACGCGCAAGAGACCGTATTCGTTTAGTGATGATTGGAGATGGTTTATTATTACCAGAATTGCGCGAGCGCCTAATAGCAGCGAATGCGATGGATATTGCGTGGCTGCCGGGCGCTCGTAATGATGTTCCAGAACTATTACGCAGTTTTGATCTTTTTGTATTGCCATCTCTTGCCGAAGGAATTTGCAACACTATTTTAGAAGCAATGGCAACTGGATTGCCAGTTATTGCGACGCGAGTTGGTGGTAATCCAGAATTAGTTATCGACCAACAAACCGGACGTTTAATCACAGCAGCACAGGTTGGTGAATTAACAGTGGCACTCGCAACCTACTTGAATAATCCTTTACAAATACAGCAACAGGGCACAGCAGCGCGTATTCGTATCGAGCAAACATTCAGCCTTGATGCAATGGTAAACCATTATCTCGCGCTTTATGACCAACTATTGAGCTGAGTATTATTAAGGAGATTTTACTTTCTCAGGAGAAACCTCTTTTGACTGAATATCTCTAAGCCGTCGTGTCAGCATTTCTGACGTTTTACTCCGACTAATACCCTGCTGAAGGATTTTAATTGCCTTTTCTTTGTTGCCTTTTTCGAGGTAGTAATCGCTAAGACGCGCATAAGCAGGACTATAATTCGGGCGTAAAGCAATGGCTTTTTCAAGCCAAGGAACCGCATCATTTGCCTGATCCATCTTGAAAAGAATTCGCGCTTTCGCAACATAAATTTCAGGAAGCAATATAAATTTAGGATCGCTATTGTTACGCAACACATAATCAATGTTACTGATTGCAGTCCCAAGCCAAAAACGACCATCTGGAGGATGACGTTGTGAAATATCGTTTTCAGTATTTAATGCCCAACAATAGTGATGAAGGTGATGATATGCCTTGCCGTAACGTTGTATGTACACACTCATTGGTGTTGGGTCTTGACTGATTTCTCGAATTTGTTGAGTACCGCGACAATAACCTGGTAATCCAAGTAATTGAGATGCACTTGTGACATTACCATCACCACTTGCATGGCTAACACCTAAATTTAGCCATAACAACATTGCAACAATCAACCTCATGCTTGATCTCCTTTTATAATAAAATCAACTGTCATTTTTGATACCGCATTTCTCCAAACTTCACTCGAAAAAGTGTGATTCGCTTGCGGAATAAACTGTTGTGAAACATGTTGATTCTGAAGCGCATTGCGCCAGTGGCGGTCATGTTCAGTGAGTGAAATAAGTTCTTGTGCGCTTAAATCATTGCCGCTCAAAATAAATAGTACTTTTCCCTTAAAACAGTGCAACCCATCACGCATTTTAACCACAAAACTATGTGACTGTTTGGCAGTTTGTGGTGCAGATTTTATCCTGTCATCAGTAGATTGCAGCACGGTCGAACGTAACGAATACAACACATCTCGCCATGACGTTAAAAAAGCAAAACGTCCAGAAACTAATTTCCACCAAAACGCCGGTTGTGTTAAGCGCTGTAGATAATAATGCGTCAAGCGAACACGAGCCGCAGTTGCTTCTGTATGTACCCAAGGATTTAATAATATCAAACCACTCACTCGCGCATCTTGCGGCGCATACATTAACGCAGCGGCGGCAGCATCACATAAACCCCAAATAATCACTGAATGCAAACTCGGCACCTGCTGCAATAGCGTATCAATTGCCGCTTTAATATCCACATCAATTGCCGCAAAGGTGCGTAGCTCTCCTTCACTATCACCCATACCGCGATAATCAAAGCGTAAACTACTGATTCCCTTTTGTGCAAGATCACGCGCTAATAAAGTGAATTGACGATGACTGCCAGCGCGGTATTGGGGACCACCAACAATAATCACAACTCCAGTATGCACAGCGTGCTGACTTGGCTGCGCAATAATACCAATCAGTCGCTCATCTGCACATTGAAAAACCAGCGGTTGTTCTGTGAAGTTCATCGTTGTATGTGCTCAATCAATTCCAAAGTTACCTCGAATAGCGCCGGACAATCAGTGATTTCTTGTGTCACCCAAAAAGGATCACCTATTACCTGTTGATTGTGTATTACAACGCCTCGCGGCTGCCAAGTCTGTATGAGCTTTTGCAGTGCTGGCGGTGGCGCGTGTGGTAATTCAGAAACAACATCTATCCATCCCACCGGGCACGGCGGTATCATACGTTCTAAATGCAATTCACCAATTGCGATAGCCAATTCTGCGGTTAAACAATAACCGCCAATTTCAATTGATAACCCCTGCTGAAACTGCTCGCGCAATTGACGTGTGCCAGTACGCGCTTGACCTTCATTCAATAGATCGCTGGCAAGTTTAAGCCGTAGAAACTGATTGAGGAATAGGTCGCCATTGATAATAGGTTGCCATAATAAAAGTCCATTGATTATTGGCGTATGTTGCGCAACATTAACCGCTAATGTCGCTCCTAAACGCAAGCCCCATATAAATAACGGTAATTCTTGATTTTGTTCTTTTAACCATTGTATTGCGCAAGCTGCATCCGCTAACCAGTGTTCCCAACGCGCTGCACTAAAATCACCCCAACTATCACCACAACCGGTTAAATCTAATTGTAAAACAGCATAACCGGCAGCAGCAAAACGGCGGGCTTGTAATGCTGCCATACGCCGTGATTTGTGCATTTCTTCAGCAAATGGCGGTAGATATAATATCTGTCCGCGCCGCGCTCCGTGAGTTGGCGTGGTGTACAACGCAAATAGTTTTCCTGCGGGAGATGATAAAAAAAAAGGAGTGAGAGTAACTGCTGCTGTGGTCATGCTGATTCATCAAGTTTGTGGGCTACAAACGCTGTTAAACTGCCTAGCGTTGCAAAGTGATCGGCTTCTATTTCATCATCTTCTATACTAAACCCAAAGTGTTCTTCTAGTGCGGCAATGATATTGACCACTGCCATAGAATCAAATTCTGGAATGGCGCCGAGCAGTTGTGATGCAGCATTCAAATTGGTGCCGCGCTCGCCTAATTGTAGGCTGTGAATGACAAGCGTTTTAACTTGATTGAAGGTGTTCATGGGTAAAAACCTGTGTTGTTTTGTGCAAATGAATTAATTGTGAATGCCGTCGTTAAGTGGCAACCGTACCGTTGCAATCGTGCCGCCGCCGCGCCGCAATCCTAAACGCAAGTTCATTTGATTTGCCAGCGCCAGTTGATGCGCAACGGCTAATCCTAACCCACTGCCGCCCGTTTGACGATTGCGTGATGTTTCTAGCCGATAATAAGGTTGCAATACGGCTTCGCGCTGAGATTCGGGAATCCCTGCGCCGCGATCTAGTATAAAAATGAGTGGCTGTTGTGCTTTGCAATCTAAATACATTTCAACTGAAGTGGTGCTATAACGCAGGGCATTTTCTAATAAATTACCTAAAATGCGGCGCAGTGCTAGGGCGTTGAGTCGATATAAACACAGTGGTCCGCGTTGCCATATAATGCGGTCACGTCCAGCAACTAAATCATCAATCAAGTTATTGAGATCAATTAGTTCGGTTTCACCTGCGCCGAGATGTTTTCCAAATTCTACCGCTTGGGTGATTAATCCATTCATTTCTTCAATATCGCGTTCCATACGGGAAATTAACGTTGGAGCAATTGATGTAGGTAGCATTTCAATAGCGAGGCGCAAGCGTGTTAATGGTGTGCGCAAGTCGTGAGAAATTCCAGTTAATAATAACGTGCGATTTGCCAATAGTTCTCGAATTTGGCGGCTGGCGTGATTGAATTGTCGCGCAAGATTGGCTAATTCTGTGGGGCCGGTTTCTGGCAATTCATGGGGTGAAAACCCGTATGCCACCTGTTCGGCGGCGCTGGATAATTGTTGCAAGGGGCGGGTGATGCGTCCAGCGAGAATGACGGTGGTGATAAAA
The DNA here is from genome assembly GCA_020721065.1 of Thiocystis violascens. Classification (GTDB taxonomy): domain Bacteria; phylum Pseudomonadota; class Gammaproteobacteria; order Chromatiales; family Chromatiaceae; genus Chromatium; species Chromatium violascens_A. The sequence continues at coordinate 90,841 of DYNM01000008.1, forward strand.
ATGAGTAGGGCGGCGACGCCGATGATGATGGATAACCCTTCGAGGGGGCGGGTGCCGAGGCGGGTGCGCGGAAAGCCAGCCCATAGTTGGTGCTCGGCGCTGGGTAAGGCGACCCAAAACCAGCGTTCGCCGCCACTCAGGTTGCTGATGATGTCAACGGGAGCGCCGAGGCGCGTGGTCAGCGCCTGTTTGAAGTGGCGCAAATACGGGAAAAAAAATTGGGTGTCGTCGCCGCTGGGGGGTGTTTCGAGCAGGCGAATTTGATATTCACGATCAAGACGTTCGCAATAGTCGCGGCGTTGCGCGGGTGGAATTTGCGGCAGAGTTCGTGCTGCCAACACCATGATGCTGGCTAAATCTGCTGCTGAACGTTGCGCGACCGGGTGGAGTGCGTAGACCGTAATGGCACCGAATGTCACGACTGCAAAGAGTCCAAACGTGCAGATCAAGGTGAGCAGCGCCCGCCCAAATAATGTGCGCGGAAGCAGGTGTTGCCACTGGCTCATGTGTCGCCTTGCGGTGTGAACAAATACCCTTTGCCCCAAATCGTGCGGATATAACGCGGATGTTTGCTATCGGGTTCGATCTTGGCGCGAAGCCGTGCAATTTGCACGTCAATGCTGCGATCAAAGGGCGAGCGTTCGTAGCCTTTGAGCAGGTCAAGCAGGCGATCTCGACTCAGCACCCGCTCGGCGTGTTCACTCAACACTTGCAGCAAATCAAACTCGCCACACGTCAAGTTGATTAACTCCGCACCGAGCCGCAGCTCCCGCAGCACCGGATCAAGGCGATAGCCACCAAACCGCATCACTTCAGCGCGTTCCGGTTCCACCTCACGCGGGCTGGCGCTGTGGCGACGCAGTACGGCACGAATTCGCGCCAGCAGTTCGCGGGGATTAAACGGTTTTGCCAAATAATCATCCGCGCCCACTTCCAACCCCACAATCCGATCCAGTGCCTCGCCGCGTGCGGACAACATGATGATGGGCAAATCGGTGTGGGTGCGCATTTGCCGCGCCAGCGCCAGCCCATCCTCACCGGGCAACATCAAATCCAAAATCATCAAATCAGTGGAATGCGCTGCCAGCCACGCCGTCATGGCGTGTCCATCCGCCACTGCTGCCACCGCAAAACCTTCGCGGGTTAAATAATCACTCAATAACCCCTGTAATCCAGTGTCATCGTCAACAATAAGAATGTGTGTGGTGTGACTAGACATGTGAATGACTATGCAATGAGAAGCGGCGCGAAAGAATGAAACATCTTGATACAATATTAGCAGATAGCGAAATACTCTGGTAACGCCCCGCCTTATACACTGAAACCCATGTTGCTTGGTGGCACCTTGCAAACCGCTTTTATTAAGAGAAAGAGATATGAGCTTTGACGCCCTGACCATCACCGGCATTGCTGTTGCCATCGCGTGCGCCGGCTTTTTTATCGCGCTAGTCAACCGCAACGGTCGCGCTCGGTCGCCCCGACGCTAATCAATTCTCAGCAGCCCGGTGCTGCTGACCATCCACTTTTTTTCGGCAGCAAGCCAGTTCGGTCGCTGCGGCAATGACACACCTGCCGCCGCGATCTTTTTTATGCGCCGCAATTCCTCGGTTTGACACGCCGCGCTGCGATTTCTAGGATCGCCGACACTGTTTTCTATTCACTAGAGCATTGTCGATGCCAAAACTGTCACCACTCCACTGGGCGCTATTCATTGCCGGGCTGTTTGTATATGGCTTTATCGTCTTCGCATTGACCCGCGACTATTACCTCTATCACGCCAACCTCCCCATAACCGCCGCCACTTCCGCGCCCGGTAGCACCGTGACCACCAGCCCCGCCGCACTTCAGCAACAAGCTGACCAATTGTTCAGCCAACAGCGGTATGCCAACGCCGTGCCGCTGTATCGGCAACTGCTCGCTCGCAATCCCGATGATGCTGGCGCATACAACGATTTAGGGCTGGCACTGTTGTATTTAGACGACAAACCCGGCGCACTCTCCAGCTTGCAAACCGCAGTCGCCAAACGCCCGCAGTTGCAGCGCCCGTGGCTGACGCTCGGTTTTATTCAGTTGCAACTAGGAAATAAGGCAGACGCCAAGATCGCGTTGGAACGAGCGCGAGAGCTGAATCCTGAGACCGATGTTGGCAAGGAAGCGACGCGCTTGTTGGAACTCAGCACCGCGCCACAATGAACTGGTGGTTTAGCGCAGCGCCAGCGCCACCGTGTAATGTGTGCCCTGCTTGAGCTTGTCGTAATTCCCAAACACTTCAGTCAGGTTGCGCTTCATGTACTGGCGCAACCCATTGATTGTCACCAGATACAGCCGCCCGCCGGGGCGCAGACGGGCATGAGCATCGTGCAGCAACAGCGCCAGCAACTCTTTACCCACCTTCGCCGGCACATTGCTGGCAATCACATCAAACTGCCGCCCGGGTTCGACCTGATCGAAACCGTTGCTCAACTGCGCCGTCGCGTTATGAATACCGTTGCGCAGCAGATTGCGATTGGCGTATTCGACAGCGATAAAATCTTTATCAATCAATAACGTGCGCCCAAGCGGCGCCAAAGTCGCCAGCGCCAACCCGATCACGCCATAACCGCAGCCGAGATCAAGACAATCCGCAGTCGGTTCTGGCTGCACATATTCCAGCAACAGCCGCGTCCCATCATCGATCTCACGCGGCGAAAACAAGCCCCAAGTGCTCATCACCGTCAGCGAGCGCCCGCCGAGTTCAGCATTAAATTCAATATCGCGCCGTAATTCAGCGAGTTGGGCAGCGGTGAGCATGAGATGTACTTCCAAAAACAGAAAAAAGCCCCCTTTGAAAAAGGGGGGTGAGTGGATTTGAGATCGGGCAGGTGGATGGAGTTGATTACAGCAACAGCCGCCGAATATCGCCCAGCAATTGCGCCAACAACGTGCTAAATCGCGCTCCGTCTGCGCCGTCCACCACGCGATGGTCATACGACAATGACAGCGGCAACATGAGACGTGGCACAAATTCCGCGCCATTCCAGATTGGCTTCATCGCCGCCCGCGACACGCCAAGAATCGCCACTTCTGGCGCATTCACAATCGGCGTAAACGCTGTGCCGCCAATCCCGCCGAGGCTCGAAATCGAAAAACAGCCGCCCTGCAAATCCGCTGGTAACAATTTGCCAGCACGAGCGCGGGCGCTGATTTCTGCCAGCTCCGTCGCCAGCTCAGTCAGGCTTTTCTGCGTCACGTCGCGCACCACCGGCACCAGCAACCCGTTGGGCGTGTCCACTGCAACGCCAATGTGCGTAAAGTGCTTATAAATCAAGCTCTCGCCATCGCTACTCAGCGAGGCTTGCAAAATCGGCATCTGTTTGAGCGCCACCGCAACCGCTTTGAGCAGAAACGGCAGCAAGGTCAATTTAACGCCATCTTTTTGATTCGCTTGCGTTTTGCGGAACGCCTCCAGCTCAGTGATGTCCGCCTCATCAAACTGCGTGACGTGCGGGACCGTCAACCAACTGCGGTGCAGATGTCGCCCGCTGAGTTTTTTGATTCGCGCCAGCGGCACGACCTCAATCGTTCCAAACCGGCTGTGATCCACTTCCGGCGCAGTCGGCAGCGCCAACGGTGACGCAGCGACGGCGGGAGTGCTGGCGCTGCCCTGCGTTAAGGCTTGTTTTACAAAGGCTTGCACATCAACCTTGGTCGCTCGCCCTTTCGGTCCGCTGCCTTTCACTCGCGCCAAATCTACGCCCAACTCCCGCGCCAACCGTCGCACGGTCGGGCTGGCGTGCGGTTTACGCCCCACCGCAATCGCGGTCATATCGTCCGGGCGCGGCAACACTGGCGCTGGTCGCCGCTCGGCTTCACCGTGCGCCCGTGTCGCAGTTTCCACTGCCGCCGGCGCAGTGACTGCGACCGTTGTTTCCGCCACTACCACCGGCGACGCTGGCTCCGCCAACAAAGTCAAAATCAAATCGCCGGGGTTGAGCACATCGCCGATGTTGACCAACACCTGCGCCACGACGCCGGACTGCGGCGCGGGAATTTCCATCGTTGCCTTATCGCTTTCCAGCGTGAGCAGCGATTGATCGACGGCGATGCGGTCGCCGGGCGCGATCAGAATTTCCACCACCGGCACATCGGTGAAATCGCCGAGGTCAGGCAACACGACCGCAACCGTGTCGGCGCGAATTGCTGCATCTGGGCTGGTTGCAACCAACGGCTCTGGTGCCAGCGCAGCAGGTGGCGGTGCGACTGGCGGCACAATCGCTGGCGCAGTCACGGCATCCGCCGTCGCGCTCTCCACCGCCACCGTCATCAGTCGCGCACCTTGGCTGATGCGGTCGCCGACTTTGACGATGATCTCCTGCACCGTGCCCGCTGCTGGCGCGGGAATTTCGATGGTTGCTTTATCGCTTTCCAAGGTCAGCACCGATTGCTCGGCCTGAATCTGGGTGCCGGGGCTAACCAAAATTTCAATCACTTCAACATCAGCAAAGTCGCCGATGTCTGGGAGCAAAATGTCTTCAATCGTTGCCACGCAAATTCTCCTGTTAAACGGCGATCTGGCACGAATTATAAAATTAACACTGTTTTTCGTTTCGCAATTAAAAATTGGTTTTACGCGAAATTGCTGAATACGCGGAGTGGAGTTTAATATCCTTAAAACCAAAATTTAGTCAAGTTTGATGTAAATGTTAGTGACGAAAAACTAAGTATTTACTCATAAAGTAGGATGCAAGTGTAAATACTGGTATTCCAAACGCCTGAGCGAGATAACTATTAATTCCTAAATACTCTATAGATGCTAATACAGTCACTAGATTCATCCCGTAAGCTATGATACTTGTCATGCTAAACTTAAGTAAAGCTGTAGCAAAATCTCCTTTATAAACAAATGTCCACTTGCTATTCAGTAAAAAACTAACTAACAAGCCAACCGAGTAGCCTATTAAATTAGCTGCCAAATCTCCCATTAGAAAAAACCATTTTGCTGTATAGATTACAAACAAACCAATCAACGAGTTGACGACGCCAACACTTATAAACTTGAAGAACTGATATGGTTTAGTATAAGTCATTTTTGTGACATGATGTAATACTGCGCCCCAAGCGGTAGCCTAGAAAGCAACTTTTCTAAAGGACGAACTGCTCTCAACGCATGAGGAAAGAATACGCGATACCGAATCTTTGCATGTGAAAATTCCGCTGAACGCAACTGCTGCGCCATTTTCGTTGCGGAGATTAACTGGGCGTTTTCATCGAGCGGACAGTTCCTAACGACACGCACAGTCAGCGGATTATAAGGATTATGTTCAAATATAAATAGGCTCCCTTTTGGTCTTAATACGCGCCGCAGTTCTTTCAGTAGGAGCACATGTTGACTGGGTTCTATGTGATGAAAGACGCACATTGCGTAGGCAATATCGAAGTGCCCGGTTGGAAAAGGAATATCTATGCCATCAAAGTGAACGTAATCCGCCAAAGATTTAAATTGATCTCTTGCGAGGTCTAAACTGCGTTTCGAGACATCTAAGCAGGTGATTTGAGCTGAGTCAAAATGCGCAAGGGTAAATGGGATTAACTTTCCCGTGCCAGAGCCAAAATCAAGAATGTTTACTGGAGCCGTAATTGCGTCAACAGTTTTTTGATATTCGCGTGCAACGTCCTTAATTTTATATTCATGGAAATAGTCGTGTGTTTCACCGGATGTTGAAATTGCCTCCGACATCATTGCATCGTATTCATCCGCAAACCCATCAAACTCTGCTTTGCTTGTCGATTGATGTTGGCGTGGTTCCATTGTGTTCTCCGTAATACTGGCTTCTAGTAAAGATAGCGCGTTCTGCATTCATGAGTTGGGCAATACCAACAAACAGGCTTCGGGGTTGTGGTTTTTCTGAAAGGACGATAGAACGAAATCGTAGCCGTTTGGTATACAGAGAAGACAGTTGATTAGCACTCGTGATAATGCGTGGTGGACGTGGCGAAAGTCTTTTGAAAATAGAAACAATCTCAGCAATTGTTGTTGGTTGTTCTGACGCGATGATTGTGGTGAGAATACGAAACTTTTGCTGAGGCATACGCACAGTATTGACGATGGTCGTTGCTGCATCGTCGGCAGCAATATAATCACGAATCGTATCAAAGGGAACGTAAATTTGTATCGGTTTGGCTCTTAAAATACTGCGGGCTATATGAGTCAAAAGACCTTGCGATTTTCCTAATGCCTGACCGCAACCGTATAACGTAGAAATACGCGCCAGTAGAATTGATATCTGTTGATTTTCCAGTGCAAAGCGAGTGAGCAATTGTTCTTGTTTGAGTTTGGTGTGTGCATATAAAGTTGTGGGCGCTGGTGACGTATTTTCCGTAATCATGTGATCGGTAGCGCCAGCATAGATTGCACCAGCAGAACTCGAAAAAACAATTACACCCGAAGTATTCATCAGTTGCGGATATGATTTTAAGTGCTGCAATAGTAGCGATAAGGCGTTTGTTTCTGGGATCAGCGCCTCTTCAGTGCAATTCATTGTGCCTACTCCGGCTGCCCAATAAATCTCCCAGCGATCTGTTGTGGCTGCTTGCAATGAAAATTCACGCACGCTGTTTTCAATTTGGGTTGGCAAACGTAACATATCATTCCAACTGAATTTTTCTGCTGGAAAAAATAGACGACTGTTTTCATGAACTAATTGACGACAGATTGCCGAACCCAGTAAACCACCACTGCCTAAAACCCAAGCGATCCTCATGGATGACTCGTCGATCTTGTTGGTTTAGAGCTGATAACATATAAAGGTTTTCCCATTACAATATTCATTGTTACCGCAAGATATTCAGCAATGATGCCCAGTGCAGTCAGGATGATTCCAGAAAAGAAGGCGACGATGATAAAAAGGGAAGTCCAACCTTGAATTGGTACTTGATCGGTGTATTTTTCATAAACTGCATACATCGTGAGAACGATAGATAACAACATAGAAAGAAAACCAACAATTGTGATCAACCGCAACGGACGGGTTCCAGAAGTTAGGATAAGGTTCCAAAAATGTCCAAATAATCTGAAATAAGAATATCCTGATGGTCGTCCTAGTTCATTGCGCAAAAATACTGAACAATGACCAATGCGCCCAGTAATCCAAAATAGACCTACATCCAAGTAAACACCATTACCACAATAAGCTGCAAGAGTTCTAGCGATTTCACCATCAATCAGTCTGAAGCTATTGAAATGCCCAACTGCTTTGTTGCCTAAAAATCGCGCACTCATTTCTTTTGCTGTTTTGCTTAACATGTTTCGTAACCAACCATGAGGCGGCGGATTGATTGGTTTTGCATAAACTAATTGTAATGAATGGCGTATCGCGTGATCCAGCATTTTTCCAATATCCGCAGGATTTTGCTGACCATCCTCATCCATGGTAATAATCCAATCACCAGTGGCGCTTGCCATTCCTGCCATCGTTGCAGCGTGCTGTCCATAGTTACGAGAAAGCCATATTGGTTTTATAAAGGGATAGGTTGTGCTTAATGCTTCAATCGTTTTATCAGAACGGTCAGCGCCGCAATCATGTACAAGTAAAACTTCGCACACAATAAAATGATTACCAGCAGGTGTTGTGTGTCTCTCCGCTAACGGTTCGATTTCTTTGATTAACGTTGGGAGTGTATGTTCTCCAGAATAAACAGGAATTACAATTGAAATGAGTTGTTGCGTGTTCTTTTCCATATTGTGGGTTGATCCTCAGAAATGGGTGGTTGATAGCTCATCCAGAAGCAGTTGATTGTCTCTAAACCAGTAATAAACAGTCTACGATGGTTTTGAAAATCAGTTGCTGGCTGGATCAGCTATACTAAATCATTCACAACACTACGTTAATACACGCGCTATCAAACAATTTAATTACCAGCGCAAGTCTTTACACCGTGACCGGATTGGGTTTTTCGGGGTCGATGCGGTATTTGGCGATGGCTTCTGCCACCCGCGCAGCGGGGATTTCACCCTCATCCGCCAACGTTTTGAGCGCGGCAACCACGATGTAATAGCGATTGATCTCGAAGAACTTGCGCAACTGGCTGCGCATATCGCTGCGTCCAAAGCCGTCAGTACCCAATACTGAATACCGGCGCGGCACATACGGGCGGATTTGTTCGGCATAGATGCGCATGTAATCGGTGGCGGCGATGATCGGGCCGCGTGTGCCAGCCAGTTGCGCCTCAACATAAGTGGTGCGCTGTTCCTGATCGGGATGCAGCATGTTCCAGCGTTCGACGTCGATGCCGTCGCGCCGCAGTTCGTTGAAACTGGTGACGCTCCACACCGCCGAGCCGACATCAAAATCCTGCGCCAGCAATTCCGCTGCGGCGAGCACTTCGCGCAAAATCGTACCAGAACCAAGCAGTTGCACGCGATGGCTGCGCTCTTCGCCGCGCTGGATGCGATACATGCCGCGCAAAATGCCGGTTTGACTGCCGTCAGGCATGGCGGGTTGAACGTAGTTTTCGTTCATCGCCGTGAGGTAATAAAAGACGTTCTCTTGCTCCTGATACATCCGCCGCAGCCCGTCGTGAATAATCACTGCCATTTCATAGGCATACGCAGGATCGTAGACGATGCAGTTGGGAATGGTGGACGCCAGCAGCGGGCTGTGACCGTCTTGATGTTGCAGCCCTTCACCCGCCAGCGTGGTGCGTCCGGCAGTGCCGCCAATCAAGAAACCACGCGCCCGCATGTCGCCGGCCGCCCACGCCAGATCACCAATGCGCTGGAAGCCAAACATCGAATAGTAGATATAAAACGGGATCATGCTTTGACCGTGATTGGCATACGCGGTCGCCGCTGCAATCCACGATGACATCGCGCCAGCTTCGTTAATTCCTTCCTCCAAAATCTGCCCTTTTTTGTCCTCGCGGTAATACATCACCTGATCGGAATCGACCGGCTCATATAACTGACCTTGCGAGGCGTAAATCCCCAGCTGGCGGAACATGCCTTCCATACCGAAAGTCCGCGCTTCATCCGGCACAATTGGCACCACCAATTGACCAATGTGTTTATCGCGCAAGATGACCGTTAATAACCGCACAAATGCCATCGTGGTAGACATTTCTTTATCGCCGCTGCCGTCCAGCAACGCTTGAAATGCCGTCAATTCCGGGATCACCAACGGCGCTGCGTCATCGCGCCGCGCTGGTAAAAAGCCGCCGAGCCGCTCACGCACCTTGTGCAGATATTTGAGTTCTTGACTGTCGGCTGGCGGTTTATAAAACGGCGCTGCGCCAATCAAATCGTCAGAAATCGGGATATTGAAACGGTCGCGGAAGGCTTTGAGGTGGGTTTCGCCCATCTTTTTTTGCGAGTGGGTGATATTCATCCCTTCGCCAGCGACGCCCATGCCGTAGCCTTTGACCGTTTTGGCGAGAATCACGGTTGGCTTGCCATTCGCAGTCATCGCCTGCGCATAAGCGGCGTACACCTTGACCGGATCGTGTCCGCCACGATTGAGCCGCCAGATGTCTTCATCAGTCATGTTGGCGACCATTTCGCGCAATTCGGGATATTTGCCAAAGAAATGCTCGCGGGTGTACGCGCCGCCCCGCGCTTTATAAGTTTGATAATCGCCGTCCACGCATTCTTCCATGCGCTTGAGTAACAAACCGTTTTTATCCCGCGCCAGCAATGGGTCCCAATAACTGCCCCAAATCACTTTGATGACGTTCCAACCGGCACCACGAAACACGGCTTCCAATTCTTGAATGATTTTGCCGTTGCCGCGCACCGGTCCATCAAGCCGCTGCAAATTGCAGTTGACGACAAACACGAGGTTATCGAGGCGCTCGCGGGCAGCCAGCGAGATCGCGCCGAGCGATTCTGGCTCGTCCATTTCGCCATCGCCGAGAAATGCCCAGACTTTGCGCTTGGCGGTGTTGACCAGTTCACGGTCGCTGAGATAGCGCATGAATCGCGCTTGATAAATCGCCATCAGCGGGCCGAGTCCCATCGACACGGTGGGGAATTGCCAGAAATTCGGCATCAGCCACGGATGCGGATAGGACGATAGCCCGTTGCCATCGACTTCTTGGCGGAAGTTGTAAAGCTGATCTTCGCTGATGCGCCCTTCTAAAAAGGCGCGGGCATAAATGCCGGGCGCGGAATGTCCTTGAAAAAAGACGAGATCGCCGCCGTGATCTTTGTTGCGAGCATGGAGAAAGTGGCTGTAGGCGACATCAAACAGCGTGGCGGATGAGGCGAAGCTAGAAATGTGTCCGCCCAATTCGGTGGAGAGCCGATTGGCTTGCACGACCATCGCCATCGCGTTCCAGCGCACGAAAGAACGGATGCGCCGTTCCATCGCCCGATCACCGGGAAAACGTGGCTGCTGCTGCACGGGGATGGTGTTGAGATAGGCTGTGTTGGCGCTGTACGGCAGATAAGCGCCGGAGCGGCGAGCTTTATCAATCAGGCGTTCCAGCAGGAAATGGGCGCGTTCGACGCCTTCGTTTTCGAGCACGGCATCGAGCGAGTCGAGCCATTCCTGTGTCTCTTGCGGATCAATATCGGGCTTTTTGGTCATCAGGTTTTCTCAGAAAGGACCGTCACAACAAGCAGTACGGAGTCAGGTGTAGATTATATCGCAGCGGATTGTTGACGCAGCGTCTTGTGAGTAAAACGGATGGGCGTTGGCGTTGCGGGATGTTCAGCGCGGTAGGTTGGGTTGCCGCTTTTGGCAACCCAACAATTCACAACAATCGTCTAACAACCAATTCAAAAACAAAGAAGCTGGCACTGTTTTCTGGTATTTAATGGCACTCAGGTTTAATGATCCAGATGAGATCAATAGAGCTTGATTCCAGCAATGAAAGGAAATTTAGCAACCAATGAAGATTACGGAAATCTTAGCCATGCTTAAAGATGACGGTTGGTATTTGGTTGCTACAAAAGGGAGTCATCGTCAATTCAAACATCCGACAAAACCGGGGCGCGTAACAGTTCTTGGAAAACCAAATGATGATGTCGCACCTGGAACCAAAAACAGTATCTTCAAACAGGCAGGTTGGAAGTAAAATGATGCGCTATGCAATTGTCATCGAAAAAGCAGCGGGCAATTTTTCCGCCTATGTTCCTGATCTTCCCGGTTGTATTGCTACAGGGAACTCGGCTGAAGAAGTCGCAAAGGAAATCAAGGAGGCTATTGACTTCCATTTAGAGGGTATGCGAGATGACGGAATCACACCTCCTATTCCACAAAGCTATGTCGAATATGTGGAAGTTGCAGCTTAACAAGCGATTCAAAAGCAAACTCGCAGACGGCGCAGGTTTTGTTCTAAAATGCCGTGCCAGCGGGTTGCTTGATTTGCTCTTAAACGAAAAAACATGACAGGAAAATCAGAAGACATGAAGCAATGAACTTTGAATGGAATACAGAAAAAGCCGAAAATAACATTAGAAAGCATGGTGTGTCCTTCCAAGAAGCACTGACCGTTTTTCAGGATACCCTTTCCTTAACGTATCCAGACCTAGATCACTCGGTTGATGAAAATCGACATCTCATTATAGGGCTATCATCATTCAGAAACGTGCTGATTATTTCACACGCATTCCGAGATGATAACATTAGGATTATCAGTGCGCGTAAAGCAACTAAAAAAGAGCGATTTTTTTATGAAACAGAATCAAGACACTGAAGAAAATGACGATATGCGAGAAGAGTATGATTTTTCCTGTATGAAGGATGGTGTTCGAGGAAAATACGCCAGTGTATTTGAAAACACAGCAATAACCATCTTGCTTGATTCTGATGTTGCAAAAGTATTTCCAGATTCTCAGGCAGTAAATGAGGCTTTGCGTACCTTAGCCAGAATATTACGTAACACAGAAATTAACGCTCAATAAATTGCTAAATTGGAAGCAGTTTAGACAACCAAATCTGCGCTGATATGAATGAAAAAAGCCCCGCTAATGCAGGGCTTTTTTGTGTCTGCGCTCAAAAATAAACGCTTAAGTAGTTAGAAGTGACGCGGTTGTAAAAAGTTGTCAGTAAAAAGCACGGTTATCACCGAGCACTGACAACCCAATCAATAGTCAGTAAAAAAACAGCGTTGTTACTGACAACTGACAACTTTTTGCAACCGCGTCACTCCTAATATCGAGCGCAGCCCCGCGCCCACGTCAGCACCGCCTTCAAGCGTTTGAAAACCGGAGCTTCACAACGCAACTGGTAAACTGCGCACATCACCGCACCAACCCGCGTCGTTTAGCGAGAATTTCTTGATGGAACTCAACAGCTTTGTGCTTTCCGCCATCGTATTGCTGACTGCGGCAGCACTGGCAGTCACCTTATTCAAACATCTGGGTTTGGGATCGATCCTCGGCTTGCTGGTCGCCGGCATCGCCGTTGGTCCACACTCGCCCGGACCGGTCGTGACGCAACACGTTGAAGATATGCGTGATTTCACCGAGCTAGGCGTCGTCTTGCTGCTGTTTGTGATTGGGCTGGAGATGCAGCCCAAACGGTTGTGGGCACTGCGGCGCGAAGTGTTCGGCTTGGGCACGGTGCAAATTCTGCTCTGCGGCGGCGCGATTGCCGCTTATATCTCGTTGTATCAAGCGACGTGGCAAGCAGCGTTGCTGATTGGATTGACGCTCGCGCTGTCGTCCACTGCGCTGGTGATGCAATTGCTCCACGAACGCGGCGATCTGGCGACGCGACATGGCACCGCAGCCTTTGCCGTGCTGTTGATGCAGGATTTAGCGGTCGTCCCACTGCTGGCGCTGGTGCCGCTATTTGCGAATCGCGGCAGTGACAATCCAGCGCCGTGGTGGGAACAATGGCTGCTGGTGGGCGGGATGATTGGAGCGGTATTCGCAGCGGGGCGCTATTTATTGCCTTTTGTATTAGAACGCCTGCTGCGCCAGAACAATCGTGATGCTTTTGCTTTAGTGGTTTTATTATCGGTATTTCTCGCCGCTGGCGCGATGCACCAAGCCGGATTATCAATGGCGTTGGGCGCATTTTTAATGGGAATGCTGCTGTCTTCAACGCGCTTTAGTTTTCAGATTCAAGCGCACATTGAGCCATTCAAAGGCTTGTTAATGAGTTTGTTTTTTGTCGCGGTGGGAATGTCGATTGATTTACCCGCCATTGCGGAACATCCTTGGTTATTAACGCAGCACGTTTTAATTATTTTAACGATTAAGTTAATCGTATTATTTTTTATTGCGCTCATGTTTGGTTTATCGCGTGGCGTGGCGACGCGATTAGCGTTTATGCTGGCGCAGAGCGGTGAATTCGGCTTTGTATTATTTGGATCGGCAAAATTGATGGGCGTGATTAACAGCACCACCTTTGCGTTAGCGGTGAGCGTGATTTCAGTGGGGATGTTGGTCACGCCGTTATTGGTGCGTTTGGGCGATCTTCTGGCGCGACGAGCGGAACGACGTTCATCAACTGCGAAATATTACGATCAAGCAACGACCGGCATTCCGGTGAAAGGGCGCGTCGTGCTTGCTGGCTACGGGCGCGTCGGGCACACCATCGCAACCTTATTGGAAGTCAATAACATTCCGTTTATTGCATTTGATACCAATCCGATTTACGTCGAACGCGGCGAGCGCGACGGGCGGGCGGTCTATTACGGCGATATTGGCAATCCAGAGTTATTGCAGGCGGCGCAAGTGGACAGTGCTGCGTTGGTGATTTTGACCATTGATCACGGTTTAACCGCTCTGCAAGCGGTGTCGCATATTCGCGTTGCTTATCCGCAGGTGCCCGTGATTGCGCGGGCGCGAGATTTAGAAGCCTGCGCCAATTTGCTGCGGGCGGGCGCGACGCGGGCATATCCCGAAGCCATTGAAAGTAGTTTGCGATTGGGCGCAGAAGCATTAGAAATGTTAGGCGTCACCAGCGGCGAAGTGAACGAATTGCTGCATGGAGTGCGCAGTCAGGGTTATGCGCCGGTGGTGGAATGAACGTGGCGGCAACGAAAAACGGCTCACCGAATTGCTTCAGTGAGCCGTCGTTATCATCTGGCGCGCCCGGAGAGATTCGAACTCCCGACCACCTGGTTCGTAGCCAGGTACTCTATCCAGCTGAGCTACGGGCGCCTTGTGAGCCGCGAATTATTCAGATAACCACTGTTGCTGTCAATACCCAAACGCGGATTTTTCGCCGCGCTCACGCTAGAGCAACCACAAATGGCATAAAACACCATGACTTAAATACGCATTTTAATTGCGCAACCTAACGGACATCACCGATACTTTTTTCTTGACCATTACTCAGTAATGCTCAACCGCCAATCCGCAGACTGGAACGTATCTATCAAAGCGCGTAGTAAAATATTACGCGCACCAACTACGTCATGATCAACCCATGCCCGGACAAGAGTCGAATAAACTTTGCTCCACCGATTTTTTTAACTTCACCCGTGTCTGGATAACTTTTACTGGTGTACAGTTCATTGACATCCACGACACGTTTACCAAATCCAAACGCTTTATTTTTAATAAATTGCTTAAAACAGTAATGCGTAAAAGTGAGCAGAGAACGTACCGTCTTTGATTTATAGTATTTCCAACATAAAATGATTTTATAATCATGGAGTAAAAAGCAAATG
>DYNM01000009.1 GCA_020721065.1 Thiocystis violascens
TGTCAGTTGTCAGTTGTCAGTTGTCAGTTGTCAGTTGTCAGTTGTCAGTTGTCAGGAAAAAACCTAAAAATTTGATAATTATTTGTCAATCTTTTTTTAATGATTGCATTAAAAAATAACCACTTTTTTAATGCGCTTTACTGACAACTGACAACCGACAACTAATAAAAGCCGCCAACTGAAATGATGAATTAACCAGCAAGCCAACGGTGTAAGTGTTGCTCTAACTGTTGATAACACTGTTCAATCAACACCGTCACTCGTAGATATTCGGTCAAATCGATATTCTTGCTGCTATACAATTCTAAATGATTGGCAGCAGCTTCCAGTTGTAACGCAGAAATGTTAGCAGCAAGCCCTTTAATCGCATGAGCTTTAGAGCTAACTTCAGACAACAATTCGTTTTCGACCGCAGCGCGTAATTCCGTAATCCGAATTGGCGCATCAATTAAAAATTGCGCGATGACTTCACGCGCAATATCGGGATCATCCATCACGCGACTGAGAAAATCATTGACATCAAACACAGCGGTTTTTTTCGTATGAAAATCTGCAATCACCGCAGTGCTTTCTGTAGCACGCGCATAATCTTCATCCAATCCTTCTTTAAATACGGAAGGTTGCACAGGTTTAGAAGGTAAATGATGCGTCGCTAATTGTTCGGAAACCGTCCGCGCTAATTCCAACGGTTGAATGGGTTTGGATAAATACGCATCCATCCCCGCATCTAAACAGCGTTGGCGATCTCCAACCATCGCTAATGCCGTCATCGCAATAATCGGCAACCCTTGATTCAACGTCCCCACCGCACCCCGTCGTAACCGCCGCGCCACCTCAAACCCATCAATTTCTGGCATCTGCCCATCCAGCAGCATCAAGTCATATCGACGTTGTGCGAGCAGCTCCAAAGCCTCCAAACCGTGATTGGCGGTGTCGATGTGGAGATAACCGAGCTTTTGCAAAATGCCTCGCGCCACAATTTGATTGGTGGGATTGTCGTCCACCAACAAAATCTGCGCCTGCGCAAATCCCTCCATCGCCACCACACCCACCGTTGGCAATAACGCCGCCGGAGCTGCTGCCGTTGCCGCCGTGCGCCCCAACACCTGCATTAAACAGTCATATAACCGTTGTTTACGCACCGGCTTGGTGAGATGTGCCACAAAACCTGCTTGCGCCATACGCTGGGCGTCGTCGCTGCGCTGCAATAAAGATGTCAATAAAATCAACTTTGTATCACTCAGCAACGGATCGGCTTTGATGAGATAACCAAGCTGCAAGCCATCTTGTGTCGGCAGCTTGATGTCAAGCACTGCCACCTCAAATGGCATCTGTTGCTGCTGCGCGTAGCGCAACAGACGCAAACCATCTTCCGCGCTCGCCGCTTCTTGGGTGCTGCCACCCCACGAACGCAACAGCGATGCCAACAGCAGACGGTTGGTCGCGTGGTCATCCACCAACAGAATTCTCACGCCGCAGAGCGCAGTGGTTGCCGTCGCCAAGGCTTGTGCCATTGCCGGCGATGCGGGCAAATACTCAAATTCGGCGGTGAACCAAAATTGCGATCCCTTGCCCACTGTGCTGTCAACGCCGATGCGCCCGTGCATCAATTCCACCAGTTGCTTGGCAATCGCCAATCCCAAGCCGGTGCCACCAAAACGGCGGGTGGTGGAGCTATCAAGCTGCTGAAACGCCTTAAATAAGTTGTCGCGCTGATCATCGGGAATGCCGATGCCGGAATCGTGAATTTCAAACCGCAGCACCACCCGCTTCGGGTTCATGTGCATCACGGTAACGCGAATGCCAACCTCGCCCTGACTGGTGAACTTGATCGCGTTGCCCATCAAGTTGACGATGATTTGGCGCAGATAACGCGGATCACCGCGCAACTGCGGTGGCACTTCGGGATCAATGTGATATGTCAACTCCAAATTTTTGTTCTGCGCGTTAAATGCCAGCATTTCCAGCATGTCTTCCAACGCGAGGCGCGGATCAAAGTCAAGCAGTTCCAACTCCAATTTGCCGGCTTCAATTTTGGAGAAATCAAGAATGTCGTTAATCAACACCAGCAAATTTTCGCCACTATCGCGCACAATCTCGGCCAATCGCCGCTGTTCCTTGCTCAATTCGGTATCCAGCAACAAGCCGATGATGCCAATGACGCCATTCATCGGCGTGCGAATTTCGTGGCTCATGTTGGCGAGAAACTGACTTTTTGCCTGCGTGGAGGCTTCTGCCCGCACCAGTGCTTGATCCAGCTCGTGATTTTGACGCTCCATCTGCCGCGCATATTGTTGGAGCTGTTGCTCGGTGCGCTTGCGCTCGCCGATGTCTTTGACGCCGCCATAAATACGCCAATGTCCGTTTTCTTCCGGGACACATTGATTGGTGATTTCCACCCACGCCGTGCCACCGTCGCGCCGCCGCAGCCGCAATTGGCAAGTGGACACCGCGTCAACATTGGCGTCGCCCATGACATTCATCGCGTGTAAATCAAACAGAGCGCGATCTTCCAACACCACCAAGCGTCGCCAAGTGCCCATCGCCACAATTGCCTCAGCAGTGTGACCAGTGATCGCTTCCACCGCCCCGTTGACCCAATCGAGACGAAAGCGGCGCGTATCCGCCTCCACGCAGGAATAGGCAATATCGGACATCAACATCGACAGACGCCGAAACCGCTGCTCGTTCATCCGCAACGCCTGTTCCGCCCGGCGTTGACACACGATGCGCCAGATACCGTTAGCGATCAGTTGGAGCGTTTCCACATCCGTCTCATCGTAAAGCGCGGACTTGTTGCCCAGCCCCGCCAACATCTGCACCCGTCCACCTTCCGCAATTGGAATCGTGATAAAGCGTGCCAAAGCCAGCGCACTGTCAGGCAACGTGATGGGTTCAAGAGCATTACAAATGACCGGCCGACTCTGTTGGAGAGCCTGCTCACACACGTTCGCAGCGGTGAGCAAGCGCCGCAGTTCTGGTGATGGCAAACGTCCACCACGAGAGCGCGTTGCAGGCGACCACGTCATCAACATTGTATTGTGCGGTTCATTCAATAACTGCACAAAACCAATATCGCTTTTGGTCAAGGAACCAGCGAGTTCCAAACCATAGCGAATCAAGTTTGTTTCGGTTAATTCATCAGCAGCAAGATGTAATTCTAATAACGTTTCAGAACGTTTTTTTTGTATATCCATTAACAACTCAGCGCGTTTACGCTCGGTAATATCACGATTCACCCCGCGCCGTCCCTGATAAGTACCATCAACGTCATACACCGGCCGACACAGATGTTCAATCCAGCGCAATTCACCATCAGGTCGTTGTATCCGCAATTGCAACCGCCCTGGTTGCGGTTGCTCCGCTTCACACAGATTAAAAATCTCATCCATATGTGAAAACCATTGCGGCAAATCATCTGGATGAATTAAACGATCCATTAACTTCGCATCAGCAAAAAAAGCCTCTGGCTCATAACCACACACACATTGACACGCCGGCGACACATACAAAAACTGCCCATCTGGAGCCAACCAATAATCCCAATCAGTTGAATAATCAGCAACCATACGATAGCGCGTTTCACTTTCTCTTAACCGCGCATAAGCAGTGCGTAAATCTTGCTCCTGACGCAAACGCTCGGTTAAATCAATAACCGTACAAATTAAATGATCAGCGCCATCATTTTCCGCTGGCAACCGCGCTACCTGCATTTCACCCTCAAAACCACCACCGTTCGTTGTAAGAAAATGAATAACAACAGATGGAGGTGAAGAAAAATCCCAAGCGCGTTGCAACAAACCATCTAGCTTTTCATCCGATTCCCGCATCACCAAACGCGGCAAATAATGTTTGCGCAAATGATGTTGTTGCAAACCAAAAAGACGATTTGCAGCGGTATTGGTCATTAAAATTAAACCGCTGCGTTCAATTACTAATATAGGCTGTGGAATCGCCTCAAAGAGCACAGTATAACGGTTAGCGGTGCGTTCAGCGGCCGCCTGCGTAATCCGCAACTCAGCATTTTGTAATTCCAACTCTGTTTGATAAATGAGCAAATTCTCATTGAGCTTGGCAAGATTCAACTCACCATCAGTCAGTTCTTGCTCTACCCAATCAAACTTACCGCGTTCCAATGCTTGACGCGCCCGTGCTTGAATATGATCGGGAGCCTTATTGGTATTGCTCGGAGGTTTTGTGGTCATTTTTATATCATCAGTAGCCAATAAACCATGATTAGTTAAACGTTGCGCAATTGACAACAGAAATTGTGCTTGTGTGATCAATTGGCAGTTGGCAGCTACATATCAACGCTAACAGTTTAACCGCGTTACTCCTCTATTCGTATGAACGTTAAGTGATCGTTGGTGGCGACAATACTGGATCAGAAAAGCGATGACGAATCTCCAAAATGTTAGGAACAAGTTGTAAAAAAATTGTCGTTAACTGCGGATCAAAATGCACCCCAGCTTGTTCTTTAATAAATGCCAGCGCCACATCCACATCCCAAGCTTTTTTATAAGGACGTTCTGATGTTAACGCATCAAAGACATCTGCCAATGCCACAATGCGCCCTGATTCTGGAATTGCCGTACCACTTAAACCCAATGGATAGCCACTGCCATCCCATTTTTCATGGTGACTCAGCGCAATTTCCCGCGCCATTTGCAATAATTCAGAAGTATCTCCACTGAGAATATCGCCGCCAATGGTAGCGTGCGTTTGCATCACTCGCCATTCTTCAGGAGTTAATTTCCCCGGTTTTAATAAAATCCGATCTGGAATACCTATTTTACCCACATCGTGCATAGGACTCGCATGAAGCATCACATCACAACGTTCTGTATTCCAGCCCAGATGCTGTGCTAATAACGCCGAACTATGACTCATCCGCAAAATATGTTGCCCAGTTTCATTATCACGATATTCAGCAGCGCGTCCCAAGCGTTGCACGACTTGTAAGCGCGTTTCCCGAATTTGTTTCGTGCGTTCTTGCACAATTCGTTCTAAAACATCTTTTTGATCGTAAAGCATTCGATGTGCCAATTGCACATCCAACATATTGCGTACTCGTGCCACAACTTCTGCTTGATCGAAGGGTTTGCGGATCACATCATGCGCACCAGCTTCTAATGCCCGCAACATTTCACCATGCCCACGCCGTCCAGTGAGCATTAAAATTGGCGGTAAAAGCGGATCATGCAACGCTTGTAATTGCTCAATAACTTCAAAACCACTTAATTCTGGCATGTGAATATCTAACAGAATTAAATCGGCTGCCGTTTCTTGATACGCTGTGAGCACTTCGCAAGAATTTTGCAATAGCACTACATTGGCATATCCTGCCGCTTGCAATAAACGCCGCATCAAAATCAAGCTGGTGCGCTCATCATCAGCGACAAGAATCCGCGCCATGCCGCGACTGGTGTGATGATTTGAGTGAAAACTGAACATACGCAATCCACATCAAAGAAACATTAAAAGGTGACTAACTGTAGGTTGGGTTGATGGAATCAACCCAACTTAACCGCTGAAGCATAAAAAATCGCTCTGATTTCCTGATGACGTTTCAATTCAATCATATTGATATTAAGTGTCAGTTGGCGGTTATCAGTTACCGGTGACAACCGTATTTTTTACTGACAACTGACAACTGTCCTCAACTGCATAATTCCTACTTTGAATAAGTAGTTAATCATTTTCGCGTAACTGTGCTCGCCGCAACGCTTCATCACGAGCGTCGTTAATCTCGCGCAAAATACTGTTAAGATCAGCAGTCTGCTGTTGTTTTTTATATTGGCCAGTCAGCGCAGTTGTGGGCGTTAATTCACCGCTTTGGTACAGATGCCAGAGTTCTTGCGCATAGTGAGTGGTGCGCAATTCTGGCGCAAATTGTCCAAAGTAAGTTGCAAGGTGCGTCACATCACGCGCTAAAAATTGCGCTGCGTGATTATTTGCAGCAGCATCAATCACTTGCGGCAGATCAATGATGACTGGCCCTTGCGCATCAATGAGCACATTAAATTCTGATAAATCGCCATGTATCATGCCGTTGCATAACATGTTAGCCACCTCCTGTATTAACTGGTGGTGATAACTTCGTGCCTGTTCTGGAGTTAAATCTAAATCACTTAAACGCGGCGCAACCTCACCTTCCGCATCCACAATTAACTCCATTAACAATACTCCATCAATGAAATGATAAGGCTGCGGCACTCGCACACCAATTGCAGTCAATTGATATAACGCAGTAACCTCCGCATTTTGCCAAACCTGTTCCTGTTCTTGGCGTCCATAGCGCGTCCCTTTTGCCATTGCGCGGGCTTGGCGACTATTACGAACGCTGCGCCCTTCTCGATATAATACTTGATGATGAAAGCCACGTTTATTCACTTCTTTATACACTTTCGCGCAACGGATAACGCCTTCAGATTGCACCACATAAACAGCAGCTTCTTTACCACTTTTTAAGGGTCGAATCACAGCGTCAATCAAACCGTCTTGCACCAAAGGCTCCAGCGTTTTAGGGATTTTCATAGTGACCTATCGTGAGAACATTGCGAAATGAAACCATGATGCTACAAGTCGGCAGTTATCAGCATATCAGTGGTTATCGCGCTAGAATACTTTGCCAAGTTGCAAGCGTATCGTTATAGTTGTATCACTGTTAAAGATACGGATGTATTGTTAGTGACTCAAGTGCAGCCCTCACAAAATCAGTTGACCGATTGGGATCGTTTAGAAGCTATTTTTTTTACACAGTTACAAGAACGTTTAAGGCACGATGAATGCACTGAATACTACAGTCAACATCAGAGTGCGCAACAGTGTGTACGAGCGCGGTCGCGTATTTATCAAGGTGAAAAACTTGATCGAGTGATGGTGCATCAATATACGCTGAAACCAGGACGCGGTGGTTTAGTGATCTTTGGCTATCCGCGTCTTGAATACGCCATCCCCGCATTTTTATTACATATTGGCGGAATGCCACCCAATCGCACCTTATTGATTTTAGATTTAGCGCCAGTGAGTCCAGAATTAAACATGACACCATTTCAAACGACTGCGGATCAACAACGCGCTGCATTATCATTACCGGCGACAACGGTAGACTGGTTATCTACTGTGACTTCACCACATTTGCTGTATTGCCCATTGCAGCCATTAGTACTGGAGCACTTTTTATTGAGCTTTACTGCAATTGTAGACACTTGGCGAACCTACATTGATGCGGCGCCGCGCAATGATGATCCGGTCACTATTCAGCAGCGTAAGGCTGCAATTTTAGAATTAAAGCGCGTACTGTTGCGTAATGATCCCGCTTTTCCCGTATTTACCCGTGCTTTTGGGCAACCAATGTCAGATGTTTTTGCGGAAGCAGCATTTGGTGGTACACCCGCAGTCTCTATTGCAGAAGCCGTGGAACCGTTGTCGATTCCGGGCAGTTGGGTGAACAAAAAATTAGGCGTTCATTGGAATGCAGATGCGCAAGAACGGGTTCATGAAGCTCCGGCGTTTTTGCGCCCTGTCATTCGCCGTATTATTGAAAAAGAAGCCGTGAAAGAAGGAATCAATTTGGTGACAGTTGAACTCGTATTGCGCTGCGAAAAGAAATATCGCAGCGGCATGGAGTTGTAACGAGTCTCCGGCATTGCAGTCACTACGGAAAAAATAACCGCGCTAATTCCGCACCGGGATCAGCAGTTCGCATGAATGCTTCTCCAACTAAAAACGCATTTACTTGGTTAGCTCGCATTAACGCGACATCTTCTCGCGTGACAATGCCGCTTTCCGTCACCAATAAACGCGCTGCGGGAATAGTTGGTAATAAGGCAATGGTGGTCATTAAATCCACCGCAAAGGTGCGTAAATTGCGGTTGTTAATTCCAATTAAGCGTCCCGGGATTGCCAATGCTCGCGCTAATTCAGCGCCATCATGCACTTCAATCAAGACGTCCAAGTGTAATTCCAGCGCCAGCGCATTGAGTTCTGCTAATTGCACTTGATCCAGTGCGGCGGCAATGAGCAAAATACAATCTGCACCCAGTGCGCGGGCTTCATAAATTTGATACGGATCAATGATAAAATCTTTACGAATAACTGGCAATGTGCAGGCTGCGCGTGCTGTTTGTAAATAGGCGTCGCTGCCTTGAAAAAAATCAATATCGGTTAATACCGATAAACAGGTCGCGCCGCCTCGCGCATAACTAGCAGCAATGGCGGCGGGATCAAAGTTTTCACAAATTAAGCCTTTACTCGGACTGGCTTTTTTAATTTCCGCAATGACGGCTGGCTTTCCCGCAGCAATTGTGGTCGCCAGTGCGTCGGCAAATCCACGCGGGGCCGCAACCGCTGCGGCTTGTGAGCGCAGTTCGGCAAGCGGGAGACAAGTTTGGCGTTCGCGCACTTCTTCGGCTTTGCGCCGCAGAATTTTTTGCAAAATATCAGGTTTATCAGTCATTTGAGTTGTCGGGTTTCAGTTGTCAGTTGTCAGTTGTCAGTGAAGCTGGCGGTGAGCGTGATCAGGCGTTCCAATCGCTGGGCGGCGTCACCGTTGTTTAACACGGTCGCGGCTTGCGCAACACCGGCCGCGAGGCTGTCGGCAATGCCCGCCGCATAAATCGCCGCGCCAGCGTTGAGTTGCACGATGTCTCGCGCTGCGCCCGCTTGTCCGGCGAGAACGCCGCGCAACATGGTCAAACTTTCCAGCGGGTCGTTGACGCGAATTGCGGCGAGATCGGCGCGAACCAAGCCGAAATCTTCGGGCTGAATGCTGTAGCGATGAATCACACCGTCGCGTAATTCGGCAATGTCGGTCGGTGCGCCAATGCTGATCTCGTCTAAACCATCGCGGGCGTTGACCACCAGCACATGACGGCTACCGAGCCGTTGCAACACTTCGGCGAGCGGTTCGAGCAGGGCGGGACTGAAGACGCCGAGCACTTGATTGGGCACTCGCGCTGGATTGGTGAGCGGTCCGAGAATGTTAAACAAGGTGCGCACACCCAATTCCCGACGCGGCCCGATGGCGTGTTTCATCGCGCCATGATGTCCGGGTGCAAACATGAATCCCACGCCCAGCTCACGCACACAACGCACCACTTGCGCCGGCGTGAGATACAGCCGCACTCCCGCCGCTTCCAACACATCAGCCGCGCCCGATTTACTCGATACCGAGCGGTTGCCATGTTTGGCGACCTGACAGCCAGCCGCAGCCGCAACGAAGATGCTGGCAGTGGACACGTTGAAAGTGCCAGAGGCATCGCCGCCAGTGCCCACGATGTCTACCGTGTGCGCCAGCCCCGTCAAATCAACGCCCGTCGCCAATTCGCGCATCACACCCGCCGCCGCAGTGATTTCGGTGACGGTTTCGCCTTTCATCCGCAGCGCCACCAACAGCGCCGCAATTTGTGCCGAGGTCGCGCCGCCAGTCATCACCGCCCGCATCACGGCGGTCATATCTTCCTCACCGAGGTCGTGGCGCTCCACGCACCGCGCAATTGCATCTTTAATGTTCATTTAACAGCTCATAGTGAGAAAATTGCGCAACAAGTCGTGACCGTGTTCCGTCAAGATTGATTCGGGATGAAATTGCACACCTTGAATCGGCAGCTCCCGATGCTGCACGCCCATGATCGCCTCGCGGCTGCCGTCGGGATATTGCGTCCACGCGGTCACTTCCAGACAGTCAGGCAACGTCTCCGGCGCAATCACCAGCGAGTGATAACGAGTGGCTTCAAAAGGCGATTTCAAGCCCCGAAACACGCCACCATCCGCGTGATACACCGGCGACGTTTTGCCGTGCATCACCATCGGAGCGCGGACAATCTGCCCACCAAACGCCTGCCCGATGGACTGATGACCGAGACACACCCCCAAAATCGGCACCTTGCCCGCCAAAGCGAGAATCAGCGGCACTGAAATCCCCGCTTCATGCGGCGTACACGGCCCCGGCGAAATCACCACCCGTTCCGGTTGCAGCGCCAGCACCTGCGCCACCGTCAACTCATCATTGCGCACCACGCGCACTTCAGCGCCCAATTCGCCGCAGTACTGCACAAGGTTGTAGGTAAAAGAATCATAGTTATCAAGCATTAACAACATGGCGCGGCTCGTCTCGAGTTGACCGGCGTGATAAAATATCGCCAATGTTAGCGCACCGCCTCGGTTTGAGTTGACAGTTGTCAGTCACCAAGAGCGCGGCGCTTGTTTTCAACCAGCACCTGCTCATTCATTTATGGATCACTCCTCCTTCAACGTTCATGCCAGCCACATCGGGACACTGTTGCAACAACGTAGACAGCGGCTAGTGACAGCAGAATCCTGCACCGGCGGCTGGGTCGCCAAACTCATCACCGACATCCCCGGCAGCAGCGCGTGGTTTGAACGCGGTTTTGTGACCTACAGCAACGCCGCCAAACAAGACCTGCTCGGCGTTGCGCCACCGCTATTGGCCGCGCACGGCGCAGTCAGTGACGCGGTGGTGCAGGCGATGGTGCGCGGGGCACTGGTACACAGTGTGGCGGACATTGCACTGGCCATTACTGGCATCGCCGGACCGGACGGCGGCTCAATAGATAAGCCGGTCGGCACCGTGTGGATTGGCTGGGGATTGGCGGACGGGCGCATCAGCAGTCAGCGGTTTCAATTCAACGGCGACCGCGAGGCAATTCGTTATCAAGCCGCAACAACCGCATTAAGTGAATTGCTGGCGCTGTTGTGAGCAATAGAAAACCATTGTCAAAAATTAAACCGTTGGAGTAACAGCATGTTTATTCACGTCACGAGCGCACAATACATCAAAGATTACAAAATATGGCTCTCTTTTAGCGATGGAGCACAGGGTGAGATTGATCTATCTTCCGAACTGTTTGGCGAATTATTTGAGCCACTAAAAGAGATCAAATTTTTCAAATCGTTTGAACTGGAAGATCACACAATTTCTTGGAATAACGGTGCTGATTTTGCGCCCGAGTTTCTTCGTGAGCAGATTATGACTGACACTAAATGACTGAAAACCGCCGTTACACGATCACGGCGGTTTTTATACTACATTACAACGTAAAAGCGAGTGAAAAACCACAACAAACATCACTCAAAACCCTGCTCAAAGCGTGCTAATGTTCACCTCATACACCCCGCCAATCACCACATATTCATCTTCACCCCGCAATAACCCCGGCAATAAACGGTTGTAAAAAAAGATTTTCGCTAACGGCACCGCGACGGTCAGAATGTAATCACCAAATTCATCCGCACGTTCGCGCTGGCTCGTAAAACTATTGAGATTGTTGAATAATACGCACTGCAATTCTGTATCACAACGTTCCTGCAATTCATGCTCATCAATGCGATTGATGCCGCGATGTAAGGTCAAATGCGTTTGCGGAGAAAACTCTAAACTTAATTCATATTGACAATAGGTGTAGAGCAAATCAAGCTGCGATTCCAACGCATTGGTTGCATATAAACCCCGCGAACCTTCACTAAGATAACGCTGATACGTTTCGCTATTGCGATCTGCTAATGAACCGGCATGATGCCGCGCTAATAATCCAAATCGACTCTCTACCCAGCGTTTTAATACTGCCCCTTCGCGCCCATCCGCATCGAATGACCAACCGCGCACCTGCCGTAAATAATTGGCATTGGCGCGTGCTTTACGTCCCCGCCCCGGCATCAATCCCGCTTCATCCAATTCATCTAATAAAAAGTTCACCGTCATATAATCTTGAAAGCGTTGAGCGCGTTCTTGATGCGTCGGTAAAGTCGCTAAAGTCCGAAATAAATCTGCATGTAAATGTGCAACTCCATCTAATTCTAATGGCACTGGATGGCGTTGATACGTCAAGCTGCCCAGAATAATTGCAGGCAAATTGCAGCGATTGACTGATAACCGTGCCCGCGCCGGCAGCGAAGGCGGTTTTGCTGCACTCGGCGGCGCGGCAACGGTGCGGTCTGATTGTTCGATTTGTCGGTTGCGATCCATACGGCGGTCTACTTTGTCGGAGATGTCACCAGCGCATCACCGCTTTTTTCCTGAAATAAACGATATTAAATCAAGTTGTTAAGCGTTATTTGCGAGTTGGCATCAGGTTTGCTTTATCACTGTCGAACGGCAACGTCATCTAACCCTTACGACAGCAGTGATTTTTAGGAGATTTCATCATGGCAATTCGTCAATGCGCGATTTACGGCAAAGGTGGCATCGGCAAATCCACCACCACACAGAACCTCGTCGCCGGTCTCGCCGAACTTGGTATGAAAGTAATGATCGTGGGCTGCGATCCGAAAGCCGATTCTACCCGTTTGATTCTACACGCAAAAGCACAGAACTCGATCATGGAAATGGCCGCCAACGCCGGTTCCGTTGAAGACCTCGAACTGGAAGACGTGCTCAAGGTTGGCTACCGCGACATCAAATGCGTCGAGTCTGGCGGACCGGAGCCGGGTGTTGGTTGCGCAGGTCGCGGCGTTATTACCGCCATTAACTTCCTTGAAGAAGAAGGCGCATATACCGATGATTTAGATTTTGTATTTTACGACGTATTGGGCGACGTGGTTTGCGGTGGTTTCGCAATGCCAATTCGTGAGAACAAAGCACAGGAAATTTACATCGTGTGCTCCGGTGAAATGATGGCAATGTACGCCGCCAATAACATCGCCAAGGGTATTGTAAAATACGCCAGTTCTGGCAGTGTGCGTTTAGCAGGTTTGATTTGCAACAGCCGCAATACTGCGCGTGAAGATGAATTGATTATGGAATTGGCGCGGCAATTGGGCACACAGATGATTCATTTCGTGCCGCGTGACAACGTTGTGCAACGCGCTGAAATTCGCCGCATGACCGTGATTGAATATGATCCGACTGCCAAGCAGGCGCAAGAATACCGCGATCTGGCGAAGAAGATCATTGAGAACAAGATGTTTGTCATTCCAAAACCGATCACGATGGAAGCATTAGAAGACCTGTTGATGGAATTCGGTTTGATGGATGGCGAAGACGAAAGCATCATTGGCAAGACGGCAGCAGAAGAAGCAGTCGCGTGAATCACCGCGTTGTCAGTAGTCAATTGAACGTGAATAAAAAACTTCAATTTGAATTCTGACAACTGCACACTGCCAACTTGAATCCTGATAACTGAAGTCACGCCGGGTGTCCGCAGATTAGCGGCACGGCAGGAGTGAAGCGCAATGACCACGATGACGCATGATGAAACGCAGGCACTGATTCAAGAAGTGCTGGAAGCGTATCCAGAGAAGGCTAAAAAAGATCGCGCCAAGCATTTAGCGGTCAACGATCAATCGCTTGAACAATCCAAGAAGTGCATCATTTCCAACCGCAAATCATTGCCGGGAGTGATGACGGTACGCGGTTGCGCTTACGCTGGCTCTAAAGGCGTGGTGTGGGGACCAATTAAAGACATGATTCACTTGTCGCATGGACCGGTGGGTTGTGGTCAATACTCCCGCGCAGGTCGGCGCAATTATTATGTTGGTCATACTGGTGTTAATACCTTTGGCACCATGAACTTTACTTCTGATTTTCAGGAGAAAGATATTGTATTCGGTGGCGATAAAAAACTCGCCAAGCTCATTGATGAGATGAATCAACTTTTTCCGCTCGCTAAGGGAATTAGTGTCCAGTCTGAATGCCCAATTGGTTTGATTGGCGACGATATTGAAGCCGTCTCCAAAAAGAAGGGCAAGGAATTAGATAAACCCATCGTACCCGTGCGTTGTGAAGGGTTTCGCGGTGTATCGCAGTCATTAGGTCATCATATTGCCAATGATGCGATTCGGGATTGGGTAATTGGCAACCGCGATGGTGATGAAACCTTTGCCACCACTCCGTATGACGTGGCCGTGATTGGCGATTACAACATCGGTGGTGATGCGTGGGCATCGCGTATTCTGTTAGAAGAAATGGGATTGCGCGTTGTGGCGCAATGGTCTGGTGACGGTACGCTTGCTGAAATGGAATTGACGCCTAAAGTGCGGCTCAATCTCATTCACTGCTATCGCTCGATGAATTACATCAGCCGCCACATGGAAGAGAAGTATGGGATTCCGTGGATGGAATACAACTTCTTTGGTCCGACGAAAATTGCGGAATCATTGCGCAAAATTGCGGCATTCTTTGATGAGACGATTCAAGCCAATGCTGAGAAGGTCATTGCCAAATACGAGGCGGAATATCAGGCAATTATTGCGAAATACCGCCCACGTCTCGAAGGCAAGCGTGTGATGCTTTACGTTGGTGGTTTGCGTCCGCGTCACGTCATTGGCGCGTATGAAGATTTGGGCATGGAAGTTGTTGGCACTGGCTATGAATTTGCCCACAACGATGATTATGATCGCACCATTAAAGAAATGGGCAATGCAACCCTGCTGTATGACGATGTAACTGGCTATGAGTTTGAAGAATTCGTCAAGAAGATCAAGCCAGATTTGATTGGCTCTGGGATTAAAGAAAAGTACATCTTCCAGAAGATGGGAGTGCCATTCCGCCAGATGCACTCATGGGATTATTCTGGCCCTTATCATGGTTATGACGGTTTCGCCATCTTTGCCCGTGATATGGATATGACGATCAATAATCCGTGCTGGAAGAGTATGCAAGCCCCTTGGTTAAAAACTGCTGACGCTGAGAGCCAAACGCTCGCCGCGTAAGTGAAAAATTCTCCTTGCAACAGCATATAACACTGTATGCGAGGAGAATTTACCCCAGTCAATCAATTGCCGTTGTTCGCCAATTAGCGGCGCGGTAGGAGCACAATGTAATGAGCCAGATCGCTGAGAAAATCAAACCCTGCTATCCCTTATTTTGCGATGCAGACTACGTTGATAACCTCGCTAAAAAGCGGGCAACTGCTGAAGAAGCGTATTCCATTGAAAAGATTGAAGAGGTCTTTCAGTGGACGACCACGCAGGAATATCAAGAACTGAATTTTCAACGCGAGGCGTTGACGATTAACCCGGCGAAAGCCTGTCAACCGCTTGGTGCCGTTTTATGTGCGCTAGGCTTTGAAAAAACCTTGCCGTATGTGCATGGTTCACAAGGTTGCGTGGCATATTTCCGCTCCTATTTCAATCGCCATTTTAAGGAGCCGATTGCTTGCGTTTCCGATTCAATGACTGAAGATGCAGCGGTATTCGGTGGTCAAAAAAACATGTTTGATGGGTTAGAAAATGCCCGCGCTTTGTATAAGCCAGACATGATTGCGGTGAGCACGACCTGCATGGCAGAAGTGATTGGCGATGACTTAAATGCCTTTATTGGTAACTCGCGGAAAGAGGGATATATTCCCGAAGATTTCCCGGTTCCTTTTGCGCATACGCCGAGCTTTGTGGGCAGCCATACCACCGGCTGGGACAATATGTTTGAGGGAGTTCAACGTCATTTAACGTTGAATTATATGGATGACAAGGTGGTGGGTTCCAATGGCAAGATCAATTTGGTACCCGGCTTTGAAACCTATCTCGGCAACTATCGCGTTTTGCATCGCATGATGAAAGAGATGGGCGTGGGTTATAGCCTATTGTGCGATCCAACTGAGGTTTTAGATACGCCCGCAGACGGTCAATTCCGCATGTATGATGGCGGCACCACGCTGAATGAAATGCGCGATGCTCCGAATGCGATTGATACGCTGTGCTTGCAACCTTGGCAGTTGATTAAAACCAAGAAGTTTGCTGAACTGACGTGGAAACATGCCACCAATTACGTCAACATTCCGATGGGATTGGAATGGACGGACTCTTTTTTAATGAAAGTGTCCGAGTTGACTGGTAAATCAATTCCCGATTCTTTAGCCAAAGAACGTGGTCGTTTGGTTGATATGATGACCGACAGCCACACTTGGTTGCATGGCAAGAAGTTTGCGTTATATGGCGATGCAGATTATGTATTGGGCATGGTCAAGTTCTTACTCGAACTGGGTGCTGAACCAACGCATATTTTATGCAGCAGTGCGAATAAGCGGTGGAAGAAAGAAGTTGAGAAGGTATTGGCTTCTTCTCCGTATGGCGTGAATGGTCAGGTACACATTAACCTTGATCTGTGGCATTTGCGCTCGCTGTGCTTTACCGATAAGCCAGACTTTTTAATCGGCAATAGCTACGGCAAGTTTATTCAGCGTGATACGTTACACAAGGGACGTGAATTTGAGGTGCCGCTCATTCGGATTGGCTTCCCAATTTTTGACCGTCATCATTTACATCGTATGACCACGCTGGGCTATGAAGGCGCAATGTATATTCTGACCACGTTAGTCAATGCTGTATTAGAACGGCTTGATGACGATACGCGCATCATGGGTGTGACTGACTTTAACTACGATTTGGTGCGTTAAATCTCAATCCCCCAACCCCCCTTTTTCAAAGGGGGGTTTTTGAGCAGAACAGTTTGGGATTTTTAAGTGAGAACGCCATGCCAAATGTGATGATTCGCAAAAATGATGCCGGTGATTTGCTGTTCTATGTTGCGAAAAAAGATATGGAAGAAACCATTGCAACTGTTGAATTCGATACCGCTGACACTTGGGGCGGGGCAGTGACTTTGACTGACGATTCCAGTTGGTATATTGAGCCAATTAGTCCGCCCCCCACATTTCCCACCACGCTGCGCTTTAAGCGCGGTAATGAGTGAGTTGAAAAATTGCGCTCGCAATGAATATCATCAGCGAATCATATCCTGCTGCTTTTGAGGAATTCAATCATGCCTAACAGCCAACTGTCTGATGAAATTGCGCTGCGCATTGCTTTGGCGGCGCGGACTTTACCAGATACTGATCCAGCGCGTTTAATTCGAGTATTAAAAGATGCAGTGGGTTTGCCACCAACGGCTGAAAAATTGGCAACGTTGCGGGTAAAAGAGTTGAAACAAGCGGCAGATGGTGAATTCGCTGATTTAGAGCAAAATGTATTAAAAGCTGCCGTGACGATCTTACAAGGTGGCGCTGGAGTTGTGAGTGAACCACCGCCAGCGGTGGAGCCATTGGCAGCGGATGAAATGCCCAATTCAATTCGGGTGGCTTGTGCGTCTGATAGCGGTGAAAATCTTGATGGACATTTTGGCGCAGCGCGACGGTTTTTAATTTATCAAGTCTCGGCAACGGAACATCGTTTAATTGCTGTGCGCACGGTTGATGACAGTCAAGCTGGCGATGATAAAAATGCGTATCGCGCTGAGTTGATTGCGGATTGCCAAGTGTTATATGTTGCGTCGATTGGCGGACCCGCTGCGGCGAAAGTGATTAAACGCGATATTCATCCGATTAAAGATGATCAAGGCGGTAGTGCGCGGGAACGGATGCAGGCGTTGCAGCAGATTTTGGCGAATAAAGCGCCGCCTTGGTTAGCAAAAGCAATGGGATTTGCACCAGAAGCGCGGGTGCGCTTTGAACCAGTAGGCATTTAATTGGGAGTAGGAGTTGCATAGTTGAAATGTTGAATGTGTATTCAGCAACTGTGCAGCTTTTATCGGAAGATCGTTGAAATTCATAACATCCTTTCAATAAGCTCCGCATCAACAAATAAATCCAATTGTTGCTCACTGAAATCACAGCCGGGCTGGCGCTCTAAACGGGTGATTTCATCACGAAACGCATTGACATCAGCAAATTTGCGATACACCGAAGCAAAGCGCAAATAAGCGACTTGATCAATTTGGCACAATTCACTCATCGCCAATTCTCCAATCCATATCGACGATACTTCACACTCTCCACCCGACATCAACCGATGCTGAATGTGTGACAAGGCTTGCTCAATTTGCGCAGTGCTAATCGGGCGCTTTTCCAAAGCTCGCAACATCCCAGAACGCAATTTGCGAATATCAAACGGCACCCGGCTGCCATCGCGTTTGACGATGCGTGGCAAGTTGAGTTCGGCGGCTTCATAGGTCGTAAAGCGTTCTTTACACTCCGCGCATTGCCGCCGCCGTCGCACCTGTTCACCTTCGCCAACTAAGCGCGAATCAACAACTTTGGTGTCTTGGGTACCGCAGAAGGGGCAGCGCATATAATTAACCGCCAGCCGCAGCGCCGGGAAGCGTTGCGTACAAAGTGTGACAGTGCCAAATGGAATACAGTATTAACTCAGGCATTCGGTTCCAGTTACTCAAAAATTCACTTTATTATTGATAAAAACGCTGCATTTTTAATTCAAGCATCTGCGCTAAATCGCGCAATTCATCACCAGCATCTGTAGTGCGATGCGCACAAGCAGCCGAGCGGGCAATTTCCAACGCAATATCGCGTAAATTACGGTTAATCTCTGCCACCATTGCGCTTTGTTCTTCCGCAGTATGCGCAATGCGCGAATTCATCGAACTGATTTGCGCGACAGCTTCAGTAATGGTGGCGAGTGAAACACCCGCTTGCGTCGCCTGTTCTACGCTGACCTGCGATTGCCCGCGACTGCTGGCCATCGCTCGCACCGCTTCCTGACACCGCAACTGCAACGTTTCAATAATGTGTTGAATATCGCGGGTCGATTCCTGCGTCCGACTCGCCAGCGTCCGCACTTCATCGGCGACTACCGCAAACCCGCGTCCTTGCTCACCAGCGCGAGCGGCTTCAATCGCCGCGTTGAGCGCGAGCAAATTGGTTTGCCCAGCGACGCTGCGAATCACCTCCAACACCTTGCCGATGTTCTCGCTGTCAGTGGACAACTGCTGAATCACCTGCGTGGCGGCGTCGATTTCCAGCGCCAGCGCATCAATCGCCGTCACTGTGGCATCCACCACCTTGCGCCCGGTGGCGGTTTCCTGTTCCGCCAACCGCGCCGCATCTGCTGCCGCAGTCGCATCCTGCGCCACCTGCGCCACCGTGTGCGTCATATCCTGAATCGCGCTCGTGACCGCCGCACTCCGCGCCTGCGCCTGCACCACTTCACGATCATTTTCTTCCGTCAACTGTTTGAGGCGCTGACCGGCGTCGGTAAGCGTGTGCATCACGCCGCGCACATCGCTGATAAACTGTTGAAAACGCTCCAATAACGCATCAAACGCGCCAGCCATGATGCCGACTTCATCGTCCTGACGAATGCTGGCGCGATGACTGAGATTGCCGCTATCGCGCACCGCGCCAATCACCTCACGCAGCCTGCCGAGCGGACCGGTCAGCGTGGCGAGAATCAGCAATGAGAGCGCCAGCAACACCGCCACAATCGCGGCAATACCCAGCCCTAAATGCTCGGTATGCAGCCAGAAAATCGTATCAATATCATCGAGATAAAGCCCGGAGCCGATGATCCAACCCCAAGGCGCGAATCCCATCACATAAGATGTTTTAGCGACGGGATGCGCGTGACCGGGTTTTGGCCACAGATAATCAACAAAACCTGCATTGTGTTGTTTCACCGTGTCAATAAAAGCAATAAATAGCCGTTTGCCATTTGGATCTGCATTTTGACTTAAATCCTGCCCATCCAATTTAGGATTGGTCGGGTGCATGATCATGCGCGGACTCATATCATTGATCCAGAAATAACCATCGCTGCCATAACGCAAAGTTTTAATCAACGTAATTGCGGCTTGTTGCGCTTCTGAGCGCGTCATCTTTCCCGCTGTTTCCTGCGCGTGAAAGTAATTCAAAACATGATGCGCGGTTTCAACCACATGCTGCGTTTTGACTTTACGATCTTCGAGTAAATTATAGCGCAATTCAATCAGCGCCTGCGCACCGAGCGCGAGCATTCCTAGCACAGATAATGTGGTCATTAACCAAAATTTATGCTTCACTCGCAGATTTTTTAACCAAGCAAACATCAATATCCCCTCGTCTTTTTCTTATTAACCAATCACCGCCGGGAGTGCCAGCAGCGTTGGTTTTTAGTGATCGGTTGACAGTTGTCAGTCAATGCGCTGACTTTGATTGCGTTATCCGTAAACCGGAAACCGCTGACACAGTGCCAACACCTGCGTTTTTATCTTTGCAATCACCGCAGCATCGCCACGCGCATCAATCAAATCACACATCCAACCCGCTAATTCTTGTGCTTCCTTAGCATTAAAACCGCGTGTCGTCATCGCTGGCGTGCCAATCCGAATGCCGCTGGTGACAAATGGCGATTGTGGATCATTGGGCACGGCGTTTTTATTCACCGTGATATTTGCTGCTCCCAACCACGCATCAACATCTTTACCCGTCAAGCCTTGATGGATAAAACTAACTAAAAATAAATGATCATCGGTGCCACCAGAAACGACATCATAGCCCCGCGCCATAAAAACCTCTGCCATGATCTGCGCATTGCGCACCACCTGTTCTTGATAGGTTTTGAAGCTCGGTTCTAATGCCTCTTTGAAAGCGACGGCTTTCGCAGCGATGACGTGCATTAACGGGCCGCCTTGAATCCCCGGAAATACAACTGAATTCAGCTTTTTTTCAATCTCAGCATTGGCTTTGGCGAGAATCAAACCACCACGCGGGCCGCGCAGGGTTTTATGCGTCGTTGTGGTCGTCACATCCGCAATCTGCACCGGACTTGGATACACGCCGGCTGCGACTAAACCGGCAACGTGCGCCATATCTACCAATAAATATGCGCCCACGCTGTCGGCAATCTCGCGGAAGCGTTGCCAATTCACGATCCGCGAATACGCAGAAAAGCCAGCAATAATCATGCGCGGGCGATGTTCCAGCGCCAGCCGCGCCACTTCTTCATAATCAATTTCGCCAGTCTCTGGATTCAAACCGTATTGCACGGCGTTATACAGTTTGCCAGAAAAGTTCGGTTTAGCACCGTGCGTTAAATGCCCACCGTGCGCCAAACTCATGCCCAAAATTGTATCGCCCGCATTGCACAGCGCCATAAATACTGCGGCATTGGCTTGTGAACCAGAATGTGGCTGCACATTGGCATACTCGGCACCAAACAATTGCTTGGCGCGATCAATCGCTAATTGCTCGGCGACATCAACAAATTCACAGCCGCCGTAATAGCGTTTGCTGGGATAACCTTCGGCGTATTTATTGGTTAATACGCTGCCTTGCGCCTGCATCACCGCCGGGCTGGTGTAATTCTCTGATGCAATCAATTCAACGTGTTCTTCTTGGCGCTGCGCTTCATTCTGCATCGCTGCCCACAATTGCGGATCGGTCACACTCAAATTCATCTTTTGGTCAAACATCGTTATTCATTCTCCGGTTGATTAAAAATGATAGGATCAATAATAAACCATATCACTGCGTGTTTACATTTTACTGCCAATTGCTCACTTATTAAAAACCGCCGCGCTGCAATAACTCCGCCGCCGCTGCTAAATCCGCTGCGGTATCTACGCCAATTCCCGGCGCAATCTGCGCAATGCCCACTTGAATCACTGCGCCGTGCCACAGCGCCCGCAATTGTTCCAATGCTTCCGCTTCTTCTAATGGAGCCGGTGCCCATTTCACAAATTGCTGCAAAAACCCAGCGCGATAAGCGTATAGCCCGATATGGCGCAAAAATGGCGTCGCGGCTGGCAACGGATCGGTCGCAGCGGCAGCGGCAAAATCATCGCGGTGCCAAGGCAGCGGTGCCCGCGAAAAATACTGCGCTCGCCCCCGCGCATCGGTGACGACCTTGACCACGTTGGGATCAAACAAATCGGCGCGATCCGTCAGCGGAAATGCCAACGTCGCCAGCGCTGCTTCGGGATGCGCCGCCAATTCTGCCGCCACTTGTTGAATCAACTCCGGCGGCAGGCACGGCTCATCGCCCTGCACGTTGACCACGATCTGCGCCTCCGCCCAGCCGCAGCGGTCAATCACCTCCGCCACCCGATCCGTGCCGCTGCGATGCGTCTCTGCCGTCAACAGCACGGCGATGTCGCGCTCGGTGCAGGCCGCCACAATGCGCGGATCATCAGTTGCAACAAGCACTTGCGCAGCGCCACTGGCTCGCGCTCGGGCGACGACGTGGGCGATCATCGGCTGCCCCGCCAGCTTGCGCAGCGGCTTACCGGGCAAACGGGTGGAGGCAAAACGGGCGGGAATCACGACGTTGAAATCAATCATGTTTTTAGTTATCAGTTGGAGTTTTTAGGTGGCGCAGCGTGGCGACTTTGGCATCAAATTGAGTGAGGAATTCGGCATCTAATTCGGCATCAACCGCTAAAAACCAGTGGTCTGCGCCCGCAAACGCCGCACATTTCACCGCATCTTTTTCTGTCATCAGCACCGGCAGCGGTGGCCACGCCGCAATTTCAGCGGCACTAAACGGGTGATGATCGGGATAAGGACGCGGCTCAATCGCCACTCCCGCCGCCGTTAATTGCGCAAAAAATCGCGCTGGATTGCCGATTCCCGCCACCGCCAGCACCCGTCGTCCGTGAAAGTCAGCGAGCGAGCGCGTGAGTTCGGGCTGGCGCAGATTCACCACCGCGCCAGCTCGCAAACGCATTCGCAACCCATCGCCGCTGCCGCCGTGATACAGCAATAAATCGACCGTCGCCAACCGACTGAGCGGCTCGCGTAACGGCCCCGCTGGCAGACACTGCCCGTTGCCAAAACCGCGCTCGCCATCAATCAGCGCGATCTCCACATCTCGCGCCAATTGATAATGTTGCAACCCGTCATCAGTCAGCACGATGTCGCAGCCGTGTCGCCACGCCAATTGTCCCGCCGCCACCCGCTGCGGAGCCGCAATCACCACGCAGCCGCTGCGCCGCGCCAACAGCACCGCCTCATCACCGACCTGCGCCGGATCGCTGGCAGCCGTAACCACCTGCGGCCAGTGTCGCGCCGCGCCGCCATAACCTCGCGTCACAATCCCCGGCGTCCAGCCCTGCGTACGCAGCCGCTGCGCCAAATGCAGCACCAGCGGCGTTTTCCCCGTGCCGCCGACCGTGAGATTGCCAATTACGAGCACCGGAATTGGCAGCAGAGTTGCTTGCAACCAACCACGTTGATAACCGCTGCGCCGCAACCGCACCACCGCGCAATACAGCAGTGCTAACGGTAATAATGACCACCGCAGCAAGTAAATAATAAAGCGCAGTCGGCGCGACAACGGAATAGCGTCACAACAGTGGTCGTACCAGATTCGCGTTGGATTCATTCGTGATAAAGTCAAAAATAGGTGACTGAGTTGATAATAATGCGCGATTGTTTATAGTGAAGTCTATCAACATTGAGAGAGCTAAACCAATGACAACTGACAAACGCCAAACCGTATTAGTGGTTGATGACGCTCCTGCCAATATCGACTTATTAGTTGGCAGCTTAAAAGATGAGTATAACGTTAAAGCCGCCACTCGCGGCGAAAAAGCGTTACAAATTATTCGTTCCGAAACGCCGCCGGATATGATTCTACTCGACATTATGATGCCCGGCATGGATGGTTACGAAGTCTGTCGGCAATTAAAAGAAGACTTCACCACTCGCCACATTCCCATTATTTTTATCACCGCCAAAATTGGCATTGAAGACGAAATACGCGGCTTCAACTTAGGTGCCGTCGATTACATCACCAAACCAATTAGCCCGCCGATTGTACAAGCGCGAGTGCGAGCGCAACTGGCGCTGTTCGATAAAAATCAACTGCTAGATCGGCAAGTGAAAGAACAAACCGCGCAATTACATGACACGCAGTTGCAAATTGTACGGCGTTTAGGACGCGCAGCGGAATATAAAGATAATGAAACAGGTTTGCATGTCATCCGCATGAGCCACTATTCAGAGATTTTAGGACGTGCCGTCGGCATGAGTGAACGCGAAGCCGCGTTGTTATTAAATGCTGCGCCAATGCACGACATTGGCAAAATTGGTATTCCAGATTGTATTTTACAAAAGCCCGGCAAACTCGATGCTACGGAATGGGTCACGATTCAAACGCATTGCCAAATTGGTGCAGATATTATTGGTGATGCTGGTGATTCTGAATTATTGGAAATGGCACGCGTAGTTGCTTTAACGCACCACGAAAAATGGGATGGTTCTGGTTATCCTCAACATCTCGCTGGCGCAGCGATTCCGCGAGTGGGGCGCATTGTCGCAGTGGCTGATGTGTTTGATGCGCTCACCTCGGTACGTCCTTATAAAGCTGCGTGGCCGCTAGAACAGGCGCTTGAATTACTACAACAGGGCGCAGGCAGCCATTTTGATCCGCATCTCATCCCGTTGTTTATTCAAGCATTGCCAGAAATTTTAGCTTTCAAAGATCAGTATTCTGAACAAAGAGATGCGTTAAATGAATGCGCTAAATAATAAATCAATTCGGGTTCTTGTCGTCGATGATATGAGTGTCATGCGCTTGCTGGTGCGCAACCACTTACGCGCCATTGGCATTGATAAAATCGTTTTAGCGGCTAACGGTCGTGAAGCGGTTGATCTCTTAAAAAAATGGACTTTTGATTTAGTGCTCACAGATTGGAACATGCCGTTGATGGACGGTTTGGAGCTATTGCACTACATCCGCCAATCCGAAACGCATAGCAGCGTCCCCGTCATTTTAATTACTGCCGAAGGAAATCGCTCACAGGTACGCAATGCAATTGCAGCAGGAGTGACTGAGTTTTTAGTAAAGCCATTTACAGCCGGCACCTTTCAACGACGTGTGCAATTGGTGATTAACCGTATTGGCGCGGAAACGCCAATTGCAGCGCCAATAATGACCGTTACGCAGCCAGAAGCAACGCCATCTAAAGTGACGCCCAGTGTGCATCCGGTCGCATTAGACGCAATGGCAACTATTTTGACTGTCGATGATATTCCCGACAACATTCAGTTGATTGCCGGAATTCTCAAAGATGAATATCGCGTGAAAAGTGCGCGTAGTGGTGAGCAAGCCTTGCGAATTGCGCGTTCTGATGATCCGCCGCACTTAATTTTGCTTGATATTGTGATGCCAGACATGGATGGTTTTGCAGTGTGTCGGGAATTAAAAGCCGATGAACATACCCGCGACATTCCCATTATTTTTCTCAGTGCAAAAATCAATGCAGAAGACGTTATTGGTGGTTTAGACCTTGGCGCAGTGGATTATGTCACCAAACCAACTGATCCTGCGATTTTGCGGGCACGCATTCGCACTCATTTACGTTTAAGTCGTCAACAT
The DNA here is from genome assembly GCA_020721065.1 of Thiocystis violascens. Lineage (GTDB taxonomy): Bacteria > Pseudomonadota > Gammaproteobacteria > Chromatiales > Chromatiaceae > Chromatium > Chromatium violascens_A. Next base: position 25,048 of record DYNM01000009.1, read on the forward strand.
CATGCGTTGCGTGAGCAAAGTTTAGTAGCATTAGAAAATGCTCATCTGCGTGAAGAAATTGAACGAATGTCGCGCCATGATATTAAAAACCCACTCAATGCAATTTTGGCATTGACGCACACGCTGGCAGACAGTGATAACTTGCGCACAGAACAGCGCGAATGTATCGCGGCAATGACTGAATCGGCGCAATATGTATTAAATATGATTAACCATTCTTTAGCATTGCAGCGCATGGAAATGGGGTCTTATCAACTCACGCCAGTGACATTTAGTTTGGCGGAGTTGTTAGAAAAAGTGATTGTAGAAACGCGCAGCGCGTTTGGAGAGCTAGAGGTTATTTTTCACCAGCTTTCTCTTGATCCAATGTTGGTGCGCGGCGAAGAATTATTATGTCATGCGTTATTGTCTAATGTGATTCGCAACGCTGCCGAGGCTTCACCGAATCATAGCCCTATCCGCATTCGGTTTAAGGCTGATACTAAAAATGCGCAAGTTGAGCTGCGCATTCACAATCTTGGTGCAGTGCCGCTGTCATTGCGTGATACCTTTTTTGAAAAATATGCAACTGCGGGAAAAGCGCAAGGCACCGGATTAGGGACTTATTCGGCAAAGTTAATGGCAGAAACGCAGGGCGGAACTTTGACGATGCACACGAATGATGCAACGGGTACTGTATTAACCTTGACTTTACCCGCAGCTTAACGGTTTATTTTATAAAGGTGAGGCATGGCTGATTCTCCAGAACAACGCACAATTTTATTAGTTGATGATGCGCCGGCAAATCTCGATTTATTAAAAGGTATCTTGCGCGAACACTATAAAATTAAAGCTGTGACCAGCGGCGCAAAAGCACTTCAATCAGTGCAAAAAGCAGCGCCTGATTTAATTCTGTTAGATGTGATGATGCCAGAAATGGATGGCTACGCAGTCTGTCAACAATTACAAGCAGATTCCGCTACTGCGGCAATTCCAATTATTTTCGTCACAGGGCACGTTAATGAGGCGAAATTGGCGCGGGGCAGCGCACTCGGCGCAGTGGGTTTTGTGACAAAACCGATTGATCCGGTGCAATTATTGGCGCGAATTGCGGCGCTGTTTTAATTGAGTTGTCAGTTGTCAGTTGTCAGTTGTCAGTAATAACGTTGTTTTTACTGACAACTGAAAATCGACAACTTTTTAACAATGCTTTCATCGCTCAGTGTGCATTTTATGCTGCGACATTTTATTATCGGTTGCGTGATCATGTTGCTGGTTATTGCGCCAGCACAAGCTAAAACTGCTTTATCATTGACTGCGGAGGAACAGGAATGGTTGGCGGCGCATCCAGTATTGTCTGCGCATAATGAGCAAAATTGGCCGCCATTTAATTTTTATGCGCAGGGAATGCCGCAGGGATTTTCAATTGATTATCTGAATTTATTGGCGCAAAAAATCGGTATCACGATTGCCTATCGCAGCGGCGCAACGTGGAATGAATATTTGGCGCAGATCGAGGCACGCGAACTCGACATCATGCTGAATATCGTTAAAACCGAGGCGCGAGCGCGTTATTTGTTGTTTACCGAGCCGTATGCGACCACGCCGAATGTAATTGTTAGCCGCCAAGCGCAGCCGGTGTCTGATCTGGCGGCGCTCAACGGGCGGGTGGTCGCTATTCCACACGGGTTTTTTTATCAGGAATTGTTGGCACGGGATTATCCCGACATCCGTTTGCTGCCGGTGGCGACGGTGTTGGAAGGGCTGACGGCGGTGGCAACCGGTCTGGCGGATGCGACGCTGGGGCGCGAGGCGGTGCTGAATGATCAAATCCAGCGCAATTTGTTGACCACGTTGCGCATCAGCGGCGAGCTGCGGCTGGGTGATTCTGAATTGACGCAGCTGCGGATCGGTGTGCGCAGCGATTGGCCGCTGTTGCAGTCGATTTTGAATCAGGCGATGGCGGCGGTGACGCCGGAGGAGCTGAACGCGCTGCGCCAGCGGTGGTTCAGCACGCTGACGGCGACGGAGGAGACTCACGCGCCGTTGTCGCTGTGGTCAATTGTGCCCGGAGCGTTGACGCTGATTGGGCTGACGCTGTTGTTGCTGTTGGGATTACGCCAGTTTGGGGCGGCGCGGGTGGCACAATTTTTTGATCGTCACAACCTGCGCCAAGTGGGGATGTTGGCAGTGGCGGGTTTTTTGGCGCTGGTGTTGGTGGTGGCGCTGTATGGCTTGCGCAAAATGGAGCACCAATTGCGCCATGAGTTGGGCGAGACCTTGATCAGCGTCAATTCGTCCACCAAGCAGACGTTGGAGATGTGGCTATCAAGTCACGAGCGGGAAATTCGCGTCATTGCGCGTGATCCGGCGCTGTTGGCGCTGACGCAGCAGTTGACGGCGTTGCCGCACTCGGCAGCAGTTTTAACTGCCAATGCGTTGCTGCCGCTGTATCTGCGGCAGTTGCAGCCACAGCTCGACAATATGGGCGCGATTCAGTTTTGTGTGATTGCGCCGGAGCGGACGGTGGTGGCGGCGAGTGTGACGGCGCAGGTGGGGCAACGCACGCAGATTGCGATGTGGCAGCCGGAGTTGCTGACGCGGGCGTTGGCGGGTGAGACGGTGTTTATTCCGCCGGTGTATGACAGTAGCGCCTCACCAGGTGCTGAGACGGCGAATGAGGCGAAGCGACAAGCGGCGATGTTTATGGTGACGCCGATTGCTGATGCTGCCGGTCGCATTTGGGGGGCGCTGGCGCTGCAATTTGATCCGCAAGTGGAGTTCAGCCCGATCACGCGGGTGGCGCAGGTGCGCGGCAGTGGTGAGAGTTATGTGTTTAATCGGGCGGCGATGTTTTTGACGCCGTCACGATTTGCTGAGGCACTTGAGCCGGTGGCGGAGTATTTCCGCGAGGACACCAGTTTATTGGGACTGCGGGTGCGCGATCCGGGCGGCAATCTGTTGAAGGGATTTGAGCCGCCGATGCTGCGGGCGCAGTGGCCATTGACGCGACTGGCGAGCGCGGCGTTGAGCGGGTTGGCGGGACATGACATCGACGGCTACCGCGATTATCGCGGGGTGATGGTGATTGGGGCATGGAGCTGGTCAGAGCGACTCGGCGTGGGTTTGGCGACAGAGTTAGATGTGGCCGACGCGCTGGCACCGTATCGGACGATGCGGACGTTGGTGTTGGGATCGCTGTTGAGTGTGGCGGTGCTGGCGCTGGGGCTGACGGCGTTGGCGATTTGGTTGGGTGAACGCACCCGCGACCGGTTGCAAGAATTGGTGGCGGTGCGGACGCATGAGCTGCGCAAGCTCGCGCAGGCGGTGGAGCAAAACCCGCTGTGCATCGTGATTACCGATGTCAAAGGCTGCATTGAACACGTCAATCCGATGTTTACGGCGGTGACGGGCTACACGCTGGCGGAGGTGTACGGTAAAAATCCGCGAGTGTTGAAAAGCGGGTTGACGCCGCCGGAGCAATACGGCGCGTTGTGGGCGACGATTTGTTCTGGGCAGGTTTGGCACAGTGAAATCTGCAATCGTCGTAAAAATGGCGAGCTGTATTGGGGCGCGATTTCGATAGCGCCGGTGACGGATGCGAGCGGTCAGGTGACGCATTTTGTGTCGATGACCAAGGATTTGACCGAAGCCAAACAGGTGGAGCTGGCGCTGCGGGAGGCGGAAGCCACGCGCCAATTGGCACAAGCGGCGGCGCAGGCGGCGTTGGAACGCAACGCGCTGATTTTGGATTGTGCTGGTGAGGGCATCATCGGGCTGGATACGGCGGGCATCATCAGTTTCTGCAATCGCGCTGCGGCGGCGATGTTGGATCATGCGGTGCCGGAATTGGTGGGCGAGGTGCTGGCGGAGGTAGTGGGGGACGCAGTTGGCAGTTGTCAGTTGTCGGTTGTCAGTGAAGACGGCGCTGCGCGTCCCGCGTCAACCGCCACTCTCAACTTTCGGCGACGGGATGGCAGTCAATTCCCGGTGGAAGTGGTCGCCGTACCGCTGCGCCAAGCCGAGCAGTTACTCGGTACCGTGATCGTGTTCAAAGACATCACCGAGCGCCAACTCGCAGCGCAGGCGCTCGCAGCGCGGGAGCAGCATTTCCGCACCTTGGTCGATACGATTCCCGGCACCGTATATCGCTGCGCGTTTGATGCGCAGTGGACGATGTTGTTTATCAGCGACGAGGTGGAGCGCCTCACCGGTTATCCCGCCAACGAATTCACCAATAACGCGGTGCGCACCTTTGCCAGCGTGATTCATCCTGATGACGTGCAACTGGTGGCAGATCGGATCAATGCCGCCGTCGCCGCGCATCTCGCTTACACCGTTGAATATCGGGTCATTGATCGCGCCGGACGGGTGCATTTTGTGTATGAACAAGGGCAAGCCACCTACGCCGATACGCACGACACCATCACTCTCGCCGGTACGGTGATTGACATCACCGAGCGCAAACAGATCGAAACCACGTTGGCGGAAGAACGGGCGCAGTTGAAAACGCTGCTGGATACGACGCCGCTGGGTGTGGCGATTTCTACGCAAGGCATCATCCGCTTTGCTAATCCTAAGTTTTTGAACATGCTTGATTTTCAGGTCGGCGATCTGGTCAGCGCAATGTACGTCGATCCGCACGAGCGCGAGATCATCATTGAGCGGCTCGTGCAAAGTGGGCGGGTGGATAACTACGAAGTGCAGTTTTACGGACGTGACCGCCAAGTCCGCGACATGCTTGCCGATTTTATGGTGCTCAATTATCAGGGCGAGCCGGGCGTTCTCGGCTGGGTGCTTGACATCACCGACCGCAAACAAGCTGAGGAACGGATTCGCGCCAGTGAAGCGCGGTTAGAAGCTGCCGCCAGCGCCGCCAATCTGGGGCTGTGGGATTATTTCCCCAACAGCGGCGAGGTGTTCGCCCATCTCAATTTCGCCACTCAACGCGGTTATGCGCCCGACACGCTGCGCGACACTGCGGAAAAATGGTCACGCGTACGCGGCGGACGCGAGGCGCTGTGCGCTCAAATTCATCCCGACGATCAACCGCTGATGCGCAGTCATCTGCAAGCGCATCTTGACGGCGACACCGACGCTTATCGTGCGGAATATCGGGTGTACTGCGCCGATGGCAGTTGGAAATGGCTGCTGGATGCTGGTCAGGTGATTGCCCGCGATGAGCGCGGCGCAGCGCGGCGGATGGTCGGCGTGTGCGCTGACATCGACACGCTCAAACAATTGCAGGCGGAGTTAGAGCACACGCTGGTATTGGCGGAAGAGGCGACCCGCGCAAAATCTGATTTTCTCGCCAACATGAGTCACGAAATCCGCACGCCGATGAACGCGATCATCGGCATGTCACATCTGGCGCTGCAAACCGAGCTGGATGCCAAACAACACAATTACATCGACAAGGTGCATCGCTCCGCCGAGGCGCTGCTGGGGATCATCAACGACATTCTTGATTTCTCGAAAATCGAAGCTGGCAAGCTCGATATGGAAGTGATTGATTTTCGGCTGGAAGACGTGATGGACAATCTCGCCAATCTGGTCGGACTGAAGGCGGAAGAGAAAGGCGTGGAATTGATGTTTGATATTCATGCCGACGTGCCCACCGCGTTGATTGGCGATCCGCTGCGGCTGGGGCAAATCCTCATCAATCTCGGCAATAACGCCGTCAAATTCACCGAACGCGGCGGCGATATCGTGGTCACGGTCACGGCAACTGAACTGAGTGAGCGCAGTGTGCAGCTCCAATTTATGGTGCGTGACAGCGGCATTGGCATGACAGCGGAACAGCAGACGCGGCTGTTTCAATCGTTCAGTCAGGCGGATATGTCCACCACCCGCAAATATGGCGGCACCGGGCTGGGGCTGGCGATTTGCAAACGCTTGACCGACATGATGGGCGGCACGATTTGGGCGGACAGTGCGCCCGACTGCGGCAGCACCTTTGCGTTTACGGCGCACTTCCAGCGCCAGCAAGGAGCGTTGTCAGCGCCGCGTTTCAAAACGATGGACATTCAAACGCTGCGGGTGTTGATCGTGGACGACAACGCCACTTCGCGGGAGATTTTGTCGGAAATGCTGGCGCAGTTTGGCTTTGCAGTGGATCAAGCTGGCACCGGTCAAACTGCGATTGCGCTGTTAGAACAAGCAGATGACGCCAATCCCTACGATTTGGTGCTCATGGATTGGAAGATGCCGGACATGGACGGCGTTGCCACCATTCGGGCGATTCAAAACGACGCCTCCATCACTCACGTTCCGACCTTGATCATGGTCACGGCTTACGGGCGCGAAGAGGTGCAGCAGGCAGCAGCGGGCTTGGATTTAGCGGGATTTTTAACCAAGCCGGTCACGCCATCGACGCTGTTGGACACGATCATGCAGGCGATTGGTCACGAGATCGCGTCGATCACTCGCGCTGCCAGTCGCCAAGAAGAGGCGTCTGATGCAGTGGCGCGACTGCGCGGAATGCGGGTGTTGCTGGTCGAAGACAACGAGATCAATCAGGAGCTGGCGCTGGAGCTGCTGACGAGTAACGGCTTGTGCGTGGAGGTCGCCAATCACGGGCTGGAGGCGTTGCACATGCTGGATAACGCCAGTTATGACGGCGTGTTAATGGACTGCCAGATGCCGGTGATGGACGGTTATGAGGCGACGCGGCAGATTCGGGCGCAGGCGCGATTTGCGCAGTTGCCGGTGATTGCGATGACCGCCAACGTGATGACGGGCGACCGTGACAAGGTGCTGGAGGTGGGCATGAATGACCACATCGGCAAACCAATCAACGTGCGCGAACTGTTCACCGTGTTAGCAAAATGGCTGGCACCGCTGCCAGAAACCGCGCTGCAACTGGATGAAACCTGCGTGACTGACAATCGCCAACTGCCAACTGACAACGCGCCAACCGATGCTTTTCCCGCTCTGCCCGGCATCGACACCGCCGTTGGGCTTGCCATCACCCAACACAATCCGGCGCTGTATCGCAAATTGTTGTTGAAATTCCGCGCCAGCCAGCACGATTTCGCCGCGCAGTTCGCGGCCGCCCACACCAGCGCCGATCCCGAAGCTGCGACGCGCTGCGCTCACACCTTGAAAGGCGTTGCCGGCAATATCGGTGCGACGGCGACGGCAGATGCAGCACGGGAGTTAGAAGCGGCATGTCTCGCAGCAGCAGAGCCGGCAGTCATCAGTGAATTATTGGCAGCGACGGTGGCGGCGCTAACGCCCGTGATTGACGGCTTGGCAGTGCTGGAAGCAGCGGCAACGACGGTCGCTCCCACCGCGCAGGAAATAGATCACGCGAGCGTCGTGCCGTTGCTCACGCAGTTGCGCGATTTACTCGCGGATGACGATACCGACGCAGCAACGGTGGTTGAGCAATTACAACCACTGCTGGCGGGCACAGCGTGGGCGGCGGTGTTGGAACAAATACGCCACGCGGTGGATGACTATGATTTTGAGACGGCGTTGACGGCGTTATCAGAGCTGTTGCGCCAACTGACAACTGACAACACATGACCGCTTCCACTCCCCACCAGCTCCTCAACCGCGTGTTTGGTTTTGCGCACTTTCGCGGCGCACAAGCTGAGATCATTGATCTGGTGCGAAGCGGCGGCGATGCGCTGGTGCTCATGCCCACCGGCGGCGGCAAATCGCTGTGTTATCAACTCCCCGCTCTGCTGCGCGAGGGTACCGGCATCGTCATTTCACCCTTGATCGCGCTGATGCAAGATCAAGTTGACGCGCTCAAACAGCTCGGCATCCGCGCTGCCTTTCTCAATTCCTCACTCACTTGGGAACAGGCGCTCGCAGTGGAGCTGGCGCTGCGGGAAGGCGAGCTGGATTTGCTCTATGTCGCGCCCGAACGCCTGTTGACCACGCAGTTTCAAAGTCTGCTCGATCAGGTGCCGCTGGCGCTGTTTGCGATTGATGAGGCGCACTGCGTCGCCAAATGGGGGCACGATTTCCGCCCCGATTATCTCCAGCTTGATTGTCTGCACACGCGCTGGCCGGAGGTGCCACGCTTGGCGCTGACCGCCACTGCCGATGCGCCAACGCGCAATGAAATCGTTGCGCGGCTGCATTTGCACAACGCCCAGCAGTTCATCTCCAGTTTTGATCGTCCAAACATCCGTTATCGCGTCACCGCGAAAACCAACTCGCGCCAGCAATTGTTTGAATTCATTCAACAGACGCATCGCGCCGAGGCGGGCATCGTCTATTGCTTATCGCGCAAACGGGTTGAGGAAACGGCGGAGTTTTTGTGCGGCAAGGGATTGACGGCGCTGCCATATCACGCCGGTTTGGATGCCGACACCCGCCGTCGTCATCAACGCCGTTTTTTGCGTGAGGACGGCGTGATCATGGTCGCCACGATTGCCTTTGGCATGGGGATTGATAAACCGGATGTGCGCTTTGTGGCGCATCTGGATTTGCCCAAAAGTTTGGAGGCGTATTACCAAGAAACGGGTCGCGCCGGCCGCGATGGACAGCCAGCGGATGCGTGGCTGGCATACGGTTTGAGCGACGTGATGATGCTGCGGCGGATCATCGACAGTTCCGATGCTGATGAGCAATTTAAGCGGCTGGAACTGCACAAATTGGAAGGAATGCTCGGCTTTTGCGAAACCACCGCGTGTCGGCGGCAGGTGCTGCTGCATCATTTCGGCGAGACGCTCGCCGCGCCGTGCGGCAATTGCGACACCTGTTTGGAACCAGTGGCGACTTGGGACGGCACGACCGCAGCGCGGATGGCGCTGTCGTGTATTTATCGCACCGGGCAACGCTTCGGCAGCGGTCATTTGATTGAGGTGTTGCTCGGCAATGATTCGGCGCGGCTGCAACAGTTTGGTCACGACCGCGTCAGCACTTTCGGCATCGGAAAAATGGTGGACGGGCAGCCGATGACGGCGGGGCAATGGCGGTCGGTGTATCGGCAATTGGTGGCAGCCGGGCTGGTGACGGTGGATGTGGAAGGATATGGCGCGTTGAAACTGACCGAGGCGAGTCGGCCGTTGCTGCGCGGCGAGTGCTCAATTCAGTTGCGGCGCGAGCCGGAGCGGAAACGTTCATCACGCGCTGCGCGAGCGCAACGGGCGGCGAGTGCGGTGCCGACTGCGCCGGAAGCAGTGACGCTGTGGGAGGCGTTGCGACAATTGCGGCTGGCGCTGGCACAAGCGCAGGACGTGCCGGCGTTCAACATCTTTGCGGACGTGACGTTGCAGGAATTGGTGACGTATCGCCCGCGTGATCTGGCGGAATTGAGCCAGATCAGCGGCGTGGGGCTGGTAAAATTGGAACGGTTTGGCGCAGCATTTTTGGAAGTGTTGACCGCTCATGCGGCGCAATACGGACGCCCGACGACGCTGCCGCCGCTGCCAGAACGGGCGCTGCGCAGCTCGCCGCCGAGCGATGAATTGACGGAGACGGAACAAAAAACGCTGGTGCTATGCCGACAAGGATTGCCGCCAGCAGCGATTGCGGCGCAGCGCGGATTCCAATTGAGTACGATTTACGCGCATTTGGAGCGGTGCATCGCGGTCGGTAAATTGGAATTAGCGGCAGTGGTCACGCTGGAAACGGCGGCGCTGCGCGAGATTGAACAGGCATTTGCGCAAGTGCCACCGGAAACGCAGTGGGCACTCAAACCGGTATTTGAGCAATTCAAAGGGCGGTATGAATACGGGGTGCTGCGTTGTGTGCGGGCGGCGTTAATTCAAAAAAGTTGATGATAATTCAGCAACTTTTTTAGGGTTTCAATTGACAATTTCACACCGCTAACGGCGCTCGAATTGCAGGCAGCGGGTCATAACCAATGATGTCAATGTCATCAAAGCGGTATTCAAACACACTCGGCGGACGCCGCTTGAAGCGCAATTGCGGCAGCGGGCGTGGCGTTCGCGCCAATTGCGCCAGCACGATTTCATCCGTCAAATGATTTTGGTACAGATGCACGTCGCCAAAAGTGTGAATGAACTCGCCCACTTCCAATTCACACTGCGCGGCCAATAAATGCGTCAATAACGCATAACTGGCAATGTTAAACGGCACGCCAATAAATAAATCGGCGCTGCGTTGATACAACTGACACGACAACCGCCCGTCATTGACGTAAAACTGAAATAAGCAATGGCACGGTGCCAGCGCCATCCGCCCCGCTCGCACGTTGTCCTGTGGGCTGATGGTTTCATCAGGCAACTCCGCCGGATTCCACGCCGTCACCACCAACCGCCGCGACTGCGGGCGCGTGCGAATGGCGGCAACCAACTCCGCAAGCTGGTCAATCACCAGCCCATCCGCCCCGCGCCAGCTCCGCCACTGCGCTCCATAAATCGGACCGAGTGCGCCATCTTCAGTCGCCCACTGATCCCAAATGTGTACGTCATGCGCGTTGAGAGCGCGGTTGTCAGTGGAACCCGCCAAAAACCACAGCAATTCGTGAATCAGGCTTTTGACATGCACCCGCTTGGTGGTCAGCAACGGAAATCCCGCCCGCAAATCAAAGCGCAACTGGCGTCCAAACAGCGAGCGCGTCCCAACGCCAGTGCGGTCGCTGCGGTCAGTGCCCTGTGCGACCACCTCGCGCATCAACTCAAGATAGCTGTGCATCCGTTCACACCACCGCCGCGCCCAGCAACAGCGAGCGCCCGTCCATTTGCGGCGGCAGCGGCAATCCCAGCAGCGTCAACACCGTCGGCGCGATGTCTTTCAACTCGCCGCCAATTCCCAACAACCACGGCGTTTTATCAATCACCATGCACGGCACCGGATACAGCGTGTGCTGGGTGTGCGGCGTTCCCGTCACCGGATCAACCATTTCGTCGCAGTTGCCGTGATCGGCAGTCAAGATGACGGCATAACCGCACGCCACCGCCGCATCCAGCACCCGCCCGACTTCAGCATCCAGCGCCTCCACTGCCGCAATCACCGCCTCGCGCACCGCCGTATGTCCGACCATATCGCCGTTGGCAAAATTGACGACGATGAACGGAAAGCGCCGCTCGTGCAGCGCCGCAATCACCGCGTCGGCGACCGCTGGCGCACTCATTTCTGGCTGCAAATCGTAAGTCGCCACCTTGGGCGACGGAATCAGCACCCGCTCCTCACCGGGAAACGGCTCGCTGCGTCCGCCGTTGAAAAAGAAGGTCACATGCGCGTATTTCTCCGTTTCCGCGCAGTGAAATTGTGCCAGCCCCGCGTCGCTCAAAATCGCGCCGAGCGTGGTTTTCGGCATATCGTGCTCAAACGCATACGGCAGCCCAAAACTCGCGTCATATTCCATCATGCAAGTCACGTTGACGGCGCTGACGCCGCGCCGGTCGAAATGATTGAAATCCGCCTGAAACAGCGGTGCCAAAAGCTGGCGCGGACGATCTTTGCGGAAATTGAGGTGAATGACTTGATCGCCATTGTGAATTAACTCCGCGCCGTCAATCCGCGTCGGACGGATAAATTCATCATCTTCTCCAGCGGCATACGCAGCCTCAATCGCCGCCAACGCACTGGCTGCCGTTCGACCTTCACCATCGACCAGCGTCCGCCACGCCAATTCGGTGCGTTCCCAGCGGTTATCACGATCCATCGCGTAATAGCGCCCGCTGACAGTGGCAATTTGTCCACCGGCAGCCGCGAGCGCCGTCTCCAGCGCGGGTAAATAATTGCGCACCGAGCGCGGCGGCGTGTCGCGTCCGTCAGCAAACAGATGAACCAGCGGACGAGCGCCCTGTTGCCGACACAACTCAATCAATGCCAATAAGTGATTGACGTGACTGTGGACGCCGCCGTCCGACACCAAGCCCATGATGTGCAGCGGGCGTTGCGCCTGCGCCGCAGCTTGCGCCGCAGCAACCAGCACCGGATTGGTAAAAAAGCTGCCGTCGCGGATCGCTTGATCAATCAGCACCAAATCTTGGCGCACGATGCAGCCGGAGCCGAGCGACATGTGCCCAACCTCGGAATTGCCCATTTGCCCATCGGGTAAACCGACTGCCAGCCCTGAGGCTTGTAGCGCAGTGTGCGGATGGTGGGCGAAATAGTGGTCAAGGCGCGGCGTGTGCGCGAGCGCGACGGCGTTATTGGCTTTGGCGGGATTGATGCCAAAACCGTCCAAAATGACGAGAAGCACCGGACGGTGCAGTTGTTGCGATGGGTTCATGGATATGCTCGGAATGGAATAACCAGCGGTTGTGTTGTTAGTTATCATCTGAATTCAACAACATAGGATGATTCAGTGTGAATTGGGTTTAAGAATACCACCACAACCAGCAGTGATGCTGCGGCGCTGCACATGATGTGCTTGCAGCGGTTCCAAACTGGGAGATTGGAAATGCACTCTAAAATCAAATTGTTAATCTAAAAATCATCACCAACTGGCGCTAGTGTCACCCGGCGCACCGCGCTACCATCATGTGTCTTGCCACCATTTTTAGAGTTGAACTCCGATGTCAAAATCTCTGCTTGCGCTTGCCATCATTGCCGCTCTGACCGCGACCGGCGCGACTGCTGCGACCGATCAGGAATTACGCACCAAAGCTGCGGCCGTAGGGCTGCAACCCTTGCCCAGCACTGCGCCCGCGCAGCGCGATAACCCAACCAGCGCCGAGAAAATCGCGCTCGGCAAGATGTTGTTTTTTGATCCGCGTCTGTCTGCCAGCGGCGTGATTAGCTGCAACACCTGCCACAACCTCGGCACCGGCGGCGATGATAATTTGCCGACTTCTATCGGACACGGCTGGCAACGCGGCCCGCGCAATTCGCCGACTGTGTTTAATGCCGTGTTTAACAAGGCGCAATTTTGGGATGGTCGCGCTGAGGATTTGAAAGCGCAGGCGAAAGGGCCGGTGCAGGCGGGCGTGGAAATGAATAATCGTCCCACGCAGGTCGTCGCCACGCTGAAAAGTATGCCGGAATATGGCGAGCGGTTCGCCCGCGCTTTCCCCGGTGAAGCAGACCCGGTCACGTTCGACAACATGGCGAAGGCAATTGAAGCCTTTGAAGTGACGCTGGTGACGCCGAATGCGCCGTTTGATCAGTTTATGGCTGGCACCGACGCGGCGCTGAATTCTGAGCAAAAAGAAGGGCTTGAATTGTTTATGCAGCGCGGCTGCACCTCGTGTCACAACGGCGCGAACGTCGGTGGTCAAGCCTATTTCCCGTTTGGTTTGATCAAGCGCCCCGGCGCAGACGTGTTGCCACCGGAGGATAAAGGACGCTTTGCCGTCACCAAATCCGCGTCAGATGAATACGTTTTCCGCGCTGCGCCACTGCGCAACGTCGCTTTGACCGCGCCCTATTTCCACTCCGGGCAAGTGTGGGACCTCAAGCAAGCCGTCGCCATCATGGGCGCAGCCCAGCTTGGCGCGACGATTGATGATGCCGAAGCCGGCAAAATTGCGGCATTTTTAGGGGCATTGACCGGCACACCACCGAAGGTTGATTACCCGCAATTGCCGCTGGAAACCGCCACCACGCCACGTCCGCAGTATTAACAATTGAATGAGCACGCCATGACCACGCCTCCACTTGAATCCCTCACCGCGCTGTTTACCGCCGTCGAACAGTTGAAAACTGCCGGGCAAACTGAAGCAGCATTGGCGCGGTATCGCCAGTGGCTGGCGCAGGTCGCAGCCTCACCGTTGGCGTATGCGGTGTGGTTCAACTTGGGCGTGGAATTGGCGGCGCTTAAACGTCCGACCGAGGCAATTGCTGCTTATCGGCAGGCGCTTGAAATAAAAGATGATTTTGTGCCGGCACAGTTCAATCTCGGCACCCAATTGGAACAGCTCGGACAACCGGCGGCGGCACTCGCGCAGTGGCACGCCATTCTTGACAACTATCAGGTCGCGCTGGCAGACGACCTCGCGCTGCACACGCTGGTACTCAACAACCTCGGACGGTTGCTCGAAATTGAGCGCGATTATCCAGCGGCGGAAGCGATGCTGGCGCGGAGTTTGATTCTGGATGCCGCGCAGCCCAAGGCGCTGCAACATTGGCTGCATCTGCGGCAAAAGCAGTGCGCGTGGCCGTTGTGTGCGGAATTGGGCAGCGTCACGCCTGAGCAGATGATCGCCGCTGCGTCGGCGTTATCGACCTTGGCGCTGACCGACGATCCCGCGCAACAGTTGGCAATTGCGCTGCGGTTTGTTGCCGAGCGTGTCGCGCCAGCTCCGCCTCCGCTCGCCACTGCGGACGGCTACGGACATCGCAAGCTGCGGATCGGCTATCTCTCATCAGATTTCTGTCTGCATCCGGTGGCGCTGTTGACGGTGCAGTTATTCGAGCTGCACGACCGCGAGCGGTTCGCAGTACACGGATTTTGTTGGACGCGAGAAGACGGCTCGGCGCTGCGGCGGCGGATCATCGCAGCAATGGATCAGTTCACTGTGATTGGTGAGCTGGACGATGCAGCGGCGGCGCGGTGCATTCGAGAGCAAGAAATTGATATTTTAATTGATTTACAAGGGCTTACGAGCGGAGCGCGTCCCCATGTGTTGATGCAGCGCCCCGCGCCGGTACAAATCAGTTATCTGGGTTTTCCGGGCACCAGCGGGCTGCCGACGCTGGATTATTTATTGGCGGATGCGTTTTTGATCCCGGACGGCGAGCGCCAGCATTACAGCGAACAGCCGTTGCTAATGCCGCAGTGTTTTCAGGTGAGCGACTGCCGCCGTGATCAAGCGCCGCCGCTGACGCGAGCTGCGGTGGGTTTGCCTGAGGATGGGTTCGTATTTTGTTGTTTTAACAACAATTATAAGATCACTGAGGAAGTGTTTGGCGCGTGGATGCGGATTTTGCAACAGGTGCCCGGCAGTGTGCTGTGGCTGCTGGCTGACAATCCGTCGGTGCCGCTGAATCTGCGGCGGGAGGCGCAGCAGCGCGGGATCGATCCGCAGCGGCTGGTGTTTGCCGAGCGAGTCGCGCCAGCGGTGTATCTCACGCGCTACACGTTGGCGGATGTCTTTCTCGATACGTTTCCGTTCAATGCCGGCACGACGGCGAATGATGCGCTGTGGATGGGGCTGCCGGTGTTGACGCGCAGCGGGCGGGCATTTGCGGCGCGGATGGCAGGCGCATTGCTCCACGCAGCCGCGCTGGATGCGCTGATTGTGGACACGTTGGCGGAATACGAGGCGCTGGCGGTGCAACTGGCGCAGTCGCCGTCACGATTGCTGGCGCTGAAAACGGCGGTTGCCGCGCTGCGTGAGCACAGCGAGATATTCGATATGCCAGCGCGGGTGCGGGAAATTGAGGCGCTGTATGTGCAGGCGTATGTCGAGAAATGCCCGACTGCCGCCTTTGTTCAAAAGGAGATTGAGGACAATGCGGCAACGATTCCGTGCGTGTTGCAGCTTGGTGGTGAGCAAGCAGCCAGCAGTGAGATGGTGCCCATTTTTCAGCGCGAGCAGTGGCGGCACCTCCGTTATGACTGCGATCCGACGACACAACCAGACATTCTCGGTGAATTCAACGACTTGCGAGCGGTGCCAACGGGCGCGATGGACGCAGTGCTGCTCAATCACACGCTGGAACGATTGTTTGCCCACGACGCGGCACGAGCGTTGGCGGAAGCGCGGCGCGTGCTCAAACCAGCAGGCTTTGTGGTCGTGATTTGCGCCGATTTGCAGGCAGCCTGCGCCAAAATCGCCGCTAATGAGACGACTCAACCGCTGTGGCAATCCAACTCGTCCCTCACGCCAATTGATCTCATCTTTGGTCATCAAGCCGCCATTGCCGCCGGTCACACGCAATTGGCGCACCGCTGCGGCTTCACCCGCGACAGCTTGGCGGCGGCGCTGACGGCTGCCAACTTTGGGCGCGTCGGCGTGATTGCCCGCCCGGAATACGGTGATTTATGGGGATTTGCGAGCGTGCAACCGCTGCTCGCCGCTGACTTTGCCGAATTAAGCCAGCGCGTGTTCATTCAATAATCAATACCAACTTGATTAACATTATTTTATTCTTATATTATTCATAAAATTGTGTTATGCTGCTATGCAACAAAATAACAATTTTTCACTGAGGTTTACATGGCAAGTGCATCATTACGTTCTTCTGTGCAAGGACAACCATTTAATGACGTGCTCAACGAATTACACGCGCATACCTTCACCGGAGTGCCCGGTGAATCCGATCCGTTTACGTTGAGCGAATTAGACCGCGAATATATTGCGTATGCGCTGGCGCTGTATTATCAATGCGATCATTGCAGCCAATATCACGGTCGCGCAATTGAACGCTTGCGCAAAGAGTTAAACTGCGTCGATTGGGATTGGCAGGCAGAAATGGTCAAGTTAATTCTATTTTTGCGCACCAGTCACGATACGATTTCAACCTTGGAATGGAAAGGCTGGACGGAAGCATGGCGGAGTTTTGCGGAGCGGATTCATCATCATCATTTTGGGCTGGGCTGCAACATTGCGTATGCGATTGGCATTGCCCGCGCTGATGAGCATTTAATGACGGTGGCGTTCAAATCATTAACGATTCTGTTTGCCGATGAGCCGACGTTATTAGGTGCAATTCGGGATATTGATCGGGTGGTGGTATTTATGAAAGCTGCGACTTCAAAAAACCGCACTGATCCGATTTTGCGGAAGCAATTACAATCACGCGGCATTCAAGTATAACCATGTATTGAATAAAATAACCCCGCGCTGTCATTCAACAGCGCGGGGTGTAGGTTGGGTTGCCGCTGTTGGCAACCCAACAACTGACGCCAACATCACTGCGATTGAATGACACCGTTGTCGCATAAGGGAGTTGGTTTTTTCATGCGTTGCAGTTGGGTTGACGCAGTCAACCCAACCTACGACTTTCACGGTCGCAACATAAAATCAACATGCACCGCATCAAAGGGAAATTCAATTGCGCCATCTTTACGGCGATTTAATAAGCCAGCATTGACTAACACGGCGACATCTTCATGCACGATTTTTACTTGGCAACCCACCCGCCGCACGATTTCACATAAACTGACCGGTCCCAAACCAGTGATCGCATTTAGAATAGCCCAGCGACGCGGCGTTAATGTTTTCCATAAATCAGCGGTGGTTTCAAAACCACGAAAATGATCTTGTGCATCGCCATTAAATGCTTTGATAAAACGAGCGTTAATGACATCGCGCTGTAACACACCAATTGTCACCATGCTCATACTTGCCCCGCCTGATAGTCATCAACCCGCTGCCAAAATTCATTTAATAGTTCAATTAAAATCGCTTCGGGCGTTAATGCAGAATGCGCCAGTTGTCGTCCGGCTCCCGTGTCATTATCTAACGCAAAGACGCAACTGCCGTTCACTATAAAAGCGAGTCGATATTTTAGTTGGGAATGGTGCGTGGTGTGGTTGGTAACGCGCCAGACGCGCAATTGTGCAAAAGCGCGTTCTCCTTGCTGCACATGCGCACTAAATAATTGCTCACTGTGGTCATCTTTCATAATGATGGCAGCGTGTGAAATGCTAAATCTGCTTGAATGTCTTGAATTGATTCTAATCCCACCGCAATCCGAATTAAACCATCGCTAATTCCCACTGCTGCGCGTTCCTCCGCCGTCAAGCGCCCGTGCGTGGTCGTCGCCGGATGCGTGATCGTGGTTTTGGTGTCGCCGAGATTGGCGGTAATCGACAGCAGCCGCGTGGCATCAATCAATTGCCACGCCGCCGTTTGTCCGCCGTGTACCGCAAACGTGACGATGCCGCCGCCAGTGCGCTGTTGATTGCCGACGAGATGCTGCTGCGGATGGTCGGGCAAACCGGGGTAATAGACCTGCGCAACCGCCGGTTGCGTGCGCAGCCACGCAGCGAGCTGCGCGGCGTTTTGAGAATGCGCCAGCATCCGTAATTCCAACGTTTCCAAGCCTTTAAGAAAAATCCACGCATTAAACGGACTCAGCGTCACTCCGGCGGTGCGCAACACGCCGTACACCTCCTCGCCGACGATTTGGCGATTGCCGACCACTGCGCCGCCGACGCAGCGCCCTTGTCCGTCAAGATATTTCGTCGCCGAATGCACCACCACATCTGCGCCGAGTTCCAGCGGACGTTGCAGCGCCGGGGTGCAAAAGCAGTTATCCACCGCCAGCAGGCAGTCGTGACGATGCGCGAGATCGGCGAGCTGGCGCAGATCGACCATTTCCATCAGCGGATTGGACGGCGTCTCGCAAAACAACAGCCGCGTGCGGTCATCAATTGCCGTCTCCCACGCGCCCAAGTCAGTCAGCGGCACAAACACGGTCTCAATGCCAAACCGCGCTAAATACTTGTTAAACAACATGGTTGTGCTGCCAAACAGACTGCGCGACGCCACGATCCGCTCACCGCTGCGCAACAAGCCCATGCACGTCGCCAAGATCGCCGCCATGCCCGACGCAGTCGCCACCGCACACTCACCGCCTTCCAACGTCGCCAGCCGCTCCTCGAACGCCCGCACAGTTGGATTGGTGAACCGCGAATAAATGTTGCCCGCTTGCGCACCACTGAACCGCGCCGCAGCTTCAGCCGCGCTGGCGAAGACATAGCTGGAGGTTGTGAAAATTGGCTCGCTGTGTTCACCCTCCGCCGTGCGCTGATGACCGGTGCGAATGGCGCGAGTAGCGAACTGCAATTCTTCCCAATTCTGTGATGACAACAGCGGGTTTTCTAATTCAGTTGTGAATTCCACAGGCGATGTACTCAATAGAAAGTTGGCAGTTGTCGGTTATCAGTTGTCAGTATTACGTTAAATGCAACTGCCGCAGTGATGATCAACAGACGGGAATTTAATCCGAATTATAAAGATCAAGCGCCGTCTCACAATTCGTTAAATGCGGATGTTTCGCACGATCATTGCGCCGCGCTTCTAAACCGCGCAAATACTCCGGCGTGACATCGCCAGTAATATACACGCCATCAAAAACGGAAGTATCAAAACGATCAACGTGACTTTTACCTTTTTTCTGCACCGCCACAATTAAATCATTCAAATCTTGAAACAACAATCCATCCGCGCCCAATTCGCGTGCGACTTCTTCATCGCTGCGCCCGTGCGCAATCAATTCACTCGCAGCCGGCATATCAATGCCATAGACATTCGGATACCGCACTGGCGGTGCTGCCGAGGCGAAATAGACTTGATGAGCGCCAGCTTCGCGTGCCATTTGAATAATTTGCTGTGAAGTGGTGCCGCGCACAATGGAATCATCAACTAAAAGCACGTTTTTCTTGCGAAATTCTAAACTGATGGCGTTGAGTTTTTGCCGCACTGATTTCTTGCGCACCTTTTGTCCGGGCATGATAAAAGTGCGCCCAATATAGCGGTTTTTAATAAACCCTTCGGCATAAGACACGCCCAGATGATTGGCTAATTGCAACGCAGCCGTGCGGCTAGTGTCTGGAATAGGAATCACGACATCAATATCGTGATTTGACCATTCACGTTTAATTTTAGTCGCCAGCTTTTTACCCATCCGCGAGCGGGCTTTATAGACTGAAATGTTATCAATGATTGAATCAGGACGCGCAAAATAAACGAATTCAAAAATGCAGGGTGAGAGAATTGGCTGCGGCGCACATTGCTGAGTGTACAATTGCCCATCAATCGTCATTAACACCGCTTCACCCGGCGCAACATCCGCCACAATTTTGAAACCGAGCGCATCTAATGCGACGCTTTCTGAAGCAATCATGTATTCCACGCCATCGCTGGTTTCGCGCCGTCCATAAATTAAAGGACGAATCCCGTTAGGATCACGAAAGCCAAAAACGCCAAAGCCGGGAATCATTGCCACTGCCGCATAACCACCGCGACAACGTCGATGCACTCCCGTCACTGCACGAAAAATATCTTGTTCATCAATACGCAATTTGCCCTGTTGCTGCAATTCGTGCGCAAAGATATTTAATAGCACTTCCGAATCAGAATCGGTATTGAGATGCCGCAAATCATCAGCGAAAAGATCGCGTTTCAACGCATCCGCATTGGTCAAATTGCCGTTGTGCGCTAATACAATGCCGTAAGGGGAATTGACATAAAACGGCTGCGCTTCGGCGGAACTCGCCGCGCCAGCAGTGGGATAACGGACATGACCGATGCCGAGCGTGCCGCGCAATTGAATCATGTGACGGGTTTGGAAGACGTCGCGTGCCAACCCATTATCTTTGCGCAGGAACAGACGCTCGCCCTGACAAGTGACGATGCCAGCGGCATCCTGTCCACGATGCTGCAACACCAGCAACGCATCATAAAGTGCTTGATTAACGGGACTTTTACCGACGATGCCAACGATGCCGCACATGACAATTCTCGCCATCGCTGCGGCAAAAGAAGTAATACCGGAGCGATGAAGCAAATGATTGAAAACGCGGCAAGGTAACGCAGAATTTCACACTGGGCAATGAAACGCCCAATAGCGCGGTTGCGCGGAATATCAGGGCAGCTCAGGATGCAAAACGGTCTCAATTCATCACTAACGCGGCGCATAGTTATGACGGTCGTCCACCAACTCAGCGACTGGCTCTGGCGATTTCTCATCGTCATCACCATCGTGCCCGTCGGATGGTCTGCAACTGCTCGCGCCGCGCCCCCCGTCACACTCACCGCCGCTGAACGCGCATTCATTCAAGCCCATCCCGTGCTCACGCTCGGCACCGGCGATGCGTGGGAACCTTACGTCATCGTCAGCCCCGACGGTCACATCAGCGGTTATGACGCCGACATCCTCGCGCAGATCAAACGTCTCACCGGTTTAGACATCCGCCTGTTGCCCGGCGACTGGCGACTGCGGCAAGAACAAGCGCAACGACGCGAAATTGACGGCCTGAGCACCGGCGGCATTCACGCCGAGCGCCGCGTTTATCTCAATTTTTCCGACCCTTACATTCGGCTCAACAAGTTTGTTCTCGTCACCAAAGGCAACCCGCTCAACATCCGCACCCGCGCCGATTTGGACGGACGCAGCATCGCCATTCATCGCAGCAACTTGTCAGATGAAAAAGTCGCGCAAGGTTTCCCCCGCTCGCACATCGTCCCGCTCGACAGCGTAGACGCCGTGATTGAAGCCGTTTCCAGCGGGCGCGTTGACGCCACCTTTGATAACGGAGCCATGCTGTATCGCGCCAATCGTATTGGCAGCCCTTATTTACAATTTGCGTTATCAATCAATGAATCGCTTGATCTCGCTTTTGGCATTCGCAATGATTGGCCAGAAGCCATTTCAATTATTAACAAAGCCTTAACTGCACTCGGTGATGCCGAGCGCCAACGCATTCAAGCCCACTGGTTTTTAACGCCGCTTGACAACACAAAATCGCTCACCAGCCGCGTGAGTTTGAATAACGACGAAACTGAATTTTTAGATCGGCTCGGCGCAATTCGACTGTGCATTGATCCGAATTGGATGCCGATTGAAGCCTTGCTGCCAGACGGCAGTCATCAAGGCATTTTGCACGACTTAGTTGCCGAATTAATGCAGCGTTTGGGACGCAACACTGAATTAATTCGCACCACCAGTTGGGATGAATCACTTGCCACCATTCGTGCCGGACGCTGCGACATGATTTCAGGTGCCGCAATTACGCCAGAACGCAGCGAATATCTTAATTTTACGCGCCCATTATTAACCGAACCGTTGGTGCTCGCCATTCGCGCAGATAATACATTTGATGGCAGTTTGAATCACTATTTTAACCAAACATTTATCATGGTTTCTGGACATGCTGCAATTGAATTACTGCGCCGTAAAAATCCAGCGATGCGCATTGTAGAAGCACCAGATGTTGCCACCGCAATTCGCGCCGTCGCTAACGGTAATGCGTTTGGTTACATCGACTTATTGCCCACGATTACTTGGACGGCGCAGCATAACAACATTCTCAATATCAAAATTTCTGGCAATCTCGACGAATACTATGAGTTAGCCATCGCAGTGCGCAAAGAATTACCGTTATTATTATCAACGTTATCTAAAGCTGTCGCCAGTTTACATCCTGAAGATATTGAAAAAATCCGCGATTACTGGATTTCAATTCGCTATGAACAGCCCGCCGATTATCGCTGGCTGTGGCCGTATCTTTGCGGCGGGATTGCTTTATTCGTCACTATGTTACTGTGGACACATCGTCTCACCCGCTTAAATGAAGCCTTACGCGCTGCCAATACGCGCATCACTTTATTAACCATTACTGACGAACTCACCGGCTTATTTAATCGCCGTCATTTCCATGAAGTGATGGAACGCGAATGGCGGCGAGCACTGCGCGAACAACGCCCGCTGCATTTACTCATCATTGATATTGATTATTTCAAATTGTATAACGATCATTATGGTCATCCCGCCGGAGATGTCGTCTTAAAGCGCGTGGGTCACTTATTAAACTTTTACACGCGGCGCGGCAGTGATTTTGCATTTCGGATTGGTGGCGAAGAATTCGCCGTATTGCTCAC
Organism: Thiocystis violascens; assembly: GCA_020721065.1. Classification (GTDB taxonomy): domain Bacteria; phylum Pseudomonadota; class Gammaproteobacteria; order Chromatiales; family Chromatiaceae; genus Chromatium; species Chromatium violascens_A. The sequence continues at coordinate 47,457 of DYNM01000009.1, forward strand.
AGAAACCAATCAAGATGCGGCGCTCGTCTTTGCGGAATCATTACGCAATGGCACAGAACAGCTCGCTATTCCTCATATCGGTAGTCATGTAGCACCAGTTGTCACTTTATCATTGGGTTTAGTGTGTATTTTCAATGATAGTCCAACTGCGACACTGTTGAATTGGGAAACGGTTTATCACCGCGCTGATGAATTGTTATATCAAGCCAAAACGGAAGGACGTAATCGGGTGATTGCGGGGCAGTGGCACGCATCAACACCACATTCTGCAACCGAATGTCATCATTGAGCGAGGGTGTTATGGGACAATTATTCCGCATTACCGGCTTTTTATCGTATCTCGTGATGCTATTTTTGAATGCGTTTGTAGATTTAGGACACAAAATCATCATTCAAAATACGCTCTTCAAAACCTACGACGGTGCTGCGCAGATTTTATTCACTGCGATAGTCAACGCGCTAATTTTATTGCCTTTCGTTTTGTTATTGACGCCATCTGGATATTTATCCGACCGCTTTCCTAAAAATCAGGTGATGAAAACCAGTGCTTGGATTGCAGTGGCTTTCACAACCGCAATCACGCTCTTTTATTATATCGGCTGGTTTTGGGCAGCGTTTGCGATGACTTTTTTATTGGGCGCACAAGCAGCAATTTATTCACCAGCGAAATACGGTTTTATTAAAGAATTAGTCGGCACTGAAGCTCTCGCAGCCGCAAATGGCTGGGTGCAAGCCACCACCACCACCGCAATTCTTGCGGGCATTTTTGTATTTTCTATTCTCTTTGAACAGCAATTAACTGCCGCAGCATTTACCACACCCAATGACATCATGCACTTCATCGCGCCATTAGGTTGGTTATTGGTATTGTGCTCATTGATTGAAGTCACGCTGGCGTATCGTTTACCGCACCGCGCCGCCCAACACATCGCAGCATTTGATTGGGCGGCGTATCGCAGCGGGCGCTCACTGCGCGACAACCTGCGCCGCACCCACGCGCAACCGGTCATTTGGCGAGCAATCATCGGCTTGGCGCTGTTTTGGGCGATTTCACAGGTGCTATTGGCGGTCTTTCCCGCTTTCGCCAAAGACGCGCTCGGCGTCACCAACACCATCGTCATTCAAGGGATGATGGCCTGCGCCGGACTCGGCATCATCGCCGGCTCCATCATCGCCGGACGGTTGTCACGCGGTCACATCGCCACCGCGCTGATTCCAGTGGGCGCAATCGGCGTCGCTATCACGTTGTTTATATTGCCAACTCTCAGCAGCGTCACTGCGCACACGCTCAACTTTTTCAGTCTCGGCGTGTTGGCGGGATTCCTGCTCGTACCGCTCAACGCGCTGATGCAAGCACAAGCGCCACCGACGCAGTTGGGGCGCATCTTGGCCGCTAATAACTTCATTCAAAACAATCTGATGCTCGCGTTTTTAGTGCTCACGGTCGCCGCTGCGTATTTCAATCTCAGCAGCTTGGTGTTGTTGCTGGCGCTGGCTGTGATCGCCGTGATTGGCGCGGGTTACAGCCTCACGCAGTTGCCACAAGCTTTGGTGCGCGTCCTGATTCACGGCGCGATCTCAGCGCGGTATCGCTTAACAATCATTGGTTTAGAACAGCTCCCGCCGAGCGGTGGCGTCTTGTTGCTGGGCAATCACGTCAGTTGGATTGATTGGGCGCTGCTGCAAATCGCCAGCCCGCGTCCGGTGCGTTTCGTGATGGAACGGGCGATTTATCAGCATTGGGGCTGGCGCTGGTTGCTGGATGTGTTTGGCGTGATTCCGATTTCCCGCGCCAGCAGTCGCCAAGCCATTCGCAGCGTTGCTGAAGTGCTTGATGCCGGTGAAGTGGTGTGCGTTTTTCCCGAAGGCACGTTGAGCCGCAATGGACAACTATCTGATTTTAAGCGTGGTTTTGAATTAGCCGCCCAAGCTGCGCAGCACGGCGTGATCGTCCCGTTTTATCAGCGCGGGCTGTGGGGCAGCCGCTTTTCCTGCGCCAGCACCGCGCTCAAACGCCAGCGGCGAGTGCGCGGACGCCGTGAAGTCTGCATCGCATTTGGGCAGCCGCTGGCGCTGACGACGGGCGCGGAAACGGTCAAACAAGCGGTATTTCAACTGTCGGTTGCGGCGTGGCAGCGTCACGTTGCGCAACTGCCGACGGTGCCGGAAGTGTGGTTAGCGACGGCGAGCCGTCAGCGCAGCGCCGTGACGGTGATTGATTCCAGCGGCGGGACGTTGACCAATCGCCGTTTAATCACGGCAGTCTGGCTCTTTGCAGCGCGGCTGCGCCAGCTCGTGCCGGAGCCGGTGATCGGGATTGCGTTGCCGCCGAGTAGCGCCGGGGTGATCGTCAATCTGGCGGCGCTGGCGCTGGGCAAAACGGTGGTCAATCTCAATTACACCGCTGGCACGGCGGCGCTGCGGGCGAGCGTGGCACAAGCGGGTATTCGTCACGTCATCACGGCGGAGCGGTTTTTACGGCGGCTGGAACAACGCGGCATTGATTTACCCGCCGCGCTGCCAGAGGTGACGCTGCAGCGGCTCGAAATTCTCCGCGCTGAGATCGGACGCAGTGCGGCGTTGACGCGGCTGGTGCTGGTCAGCGTGTTGCCGCAGTGGGCGCTGCGGCGGGTGCTGCTGCGCCCCACTGCGCCGACGGCAACGGCAGCGATTTTGTTCTCCAGCGGCAGCGAAGGTGTGCCCAAAGGCATCGAACTGACGCATCGCAATCTGGTTGCCAACGTGCAGCAAACCGCTGAGGTGCTCAATGTGCAGGATGAAGAGCGCGTGTTGGCGAATCTGCCGTTATTTCATGCGTTTGGCTTGACGGTGACGACGGTGCTGCCGCTGCTGGAGGGGATTCCGTTGATTTGCCATCCCGATCCAACTGACGTGCTCGGCACCGCCAAAGCGATTGCCCGGCATCGCGCCACGCTGTTTTTCAGCACTGCGACTTTTTTACGGCTGTATGTCCGCCACCAGCGCGTTGATCCGCTGATGTTGCAATCGCTGCGGCTGGTGATTGCTGGCGCAGAGCGACTGGGTTCTGCCGTGCGCGAGGCGTTTGCGCTGAAGTTTTATCTGCCGATTTATGAGGGTTATGGCGCGACCGAGACGACGCCGGTAGCGAGTGTCAATGTGCCCAACGCGCTTGATCTGGATAACTGGAAAACGCAGTCGAGTTCGCGGCTGGGCACGGTGGGAATGCCGCTGCCGGGGACGTGTTTTCGCATCGTGGAGCCGACGACTGGCGCGGAGCTGACGCCGGGCACAGATGGCTTGATTTTGATCGGCGGAGTGCAGGTGATGCGCGGCTATCTCGACGCGCCGGATAAAACAGCGGCGGTGATTCACGAGCAGGGCGGCATTCGTTGGTACGCCAGCGGCGACAAGGGGCATCTGGACGCGGATGGCTTTTTGACCATCGTGGATCGCTACTCGCGCTTTGCCAAAATCGGCGGCGAGATGGTGAGTTTGAGCGCGGTGGAAGATCAGACACGGCTGGCGCTGGCGCAGCCGGAGTTAGAACTGCTGGCAGTCGCGGTGCCCGACGAGCGCAAAGGTGAGCAGATTGTGCTGTTGGTGGCGGGAGCAGCGGACGTTGACGCGCTGCGGCGGCAAGTATTGGCGGCGGGGATCAACCCGCTGCATGTGCCGGCGGTGATTCAAGCGGTGGCGGCGATTCCCAAACTCGGCAGCGGTAAAACTGATTTTGGCGCAGCGCGAGCGCTGGTGGCAGCAGAATGAGATGGCGATTGCTTTATTGCCGATGCTTTGTTAAAAACTAACGGGCGGCGGCAGTGCGTTGAATTGCAGTTTATTTCAATCTGCAACGACAGCATCGCCGCCATATTTTCGTTATTCATTGCTGTTTGTTTGGAGTTTATGATTATGGAAGGTAGTTCACTCGCAGCCGCAGAGTTATTACTGGTGGTTGGATTATTGGGTTGGTTTTTTTATTCGCAGCAGGCAGCATCAAAACGCTCGGCGCAATTAAAGCAAGATGAAAAAACGACGCCACCGCCAGCTTCAGATTCATCGCCTTCAACACGGGATCAGCACTAAATGAACTGGAAGTTGTGGAATCGCGCACACCATCACCTGCCAACGCCGGATGATCCTGATTGGGATCGCGCCCTGATTAACTACATGGCGGCAGATTATCTGCGCGGGCAGCGGTCGCGGCGGCGCTGGAGTGTTGTTTTCAAATCACTGATTTTTCTATATTTCGTGGGAATTTTAGTGGCGGTTGCGGTACCGGATGTGATGGATGAGATGTCGCCGCCAGAGGCGCATGTGGCGCTGATTGAGGTGAAAGGGGTGATCGCTGCGGAGAGCGAGGCGAGCGCGGATAACGTGATTAGTGCGCTGCGGTCGGCGTTTGAAACCGATGAAGTAAAAGGCGTGATTTTGCGGATCAATAGTCCGGGTGGCAGTCCGGTGCAAGCGGGTTATATCAATGATGAAATGAAACGCTTGAAAGCGAAATATCTGAAAGAGAAAGAACGTGATTTACCTGTATATGCAGTGGCGGTTGATTTATGCGCATCTGGTGGGTATTACATTGCAGTTGGTGCAGATGCTATTTATGTGGATAAAGCGAGTTTAATTGGTTCAATTGGAGTGCGGATTGATGGGTTTGGGGTGCAGGAATTGATGAAAAGTGTCGGCGTGGAACGGCGTTTACTGACTGCGGGTGCAAATAAAGGCATTCTTGATCCATTTTCGCCGTTGCCAGAAGAACAGCGGACGTTTATTCAAGGGGTGCTCAATACGCTGCATCAACAATTCATTGCGGAAGTGAAAAGCGGACGCGGTGATAAACTCAAAGGTGGTGAGGAAGTATTCAGCGGATTATTTTGGAGTGGACAAGAAGCGGTGGCGCTAGGATTAGCGGATGGGCTGGGCAGTTCCAGTTATGTTGCCCGCGAAGTGATTGGCACCGAGACCATCGTTGAATACACCAAAAAGCGCGATTTGTTGGATTCATTTGCGAAACGGTTGGGAGTCAATTTTAGCATTGGGCTATTGGAGCCGATGTTGAATTGGTGGGGTGGTGCGGCGGTGCATTAAAGCAATTGCGGTTGAATGCACTGACAACTGATAACGCAATCCAATTGCCCTCAATATCATTGTTCATACAGCGCCAGCGGAAAAGACTCGGTAATGAGAATGACCGGCTGGCGTGCCATGAAGATGCGATAAGTCCGAAATACCGCTGCCGCGCCGTCGGCAGTGCAATCCAGCCCGACATCCAACACTTCGCGGTAACTTTCCAGCCCGCTATCGCGGATCAACACGCCGATGCCGATCTCGCGGTCAATCAGGCGTTGGCGAAAATCCAGCGGGATTTGTGCGGGACGAATCACCGAGAAGGCTTCGGCAAAGCTGCGGTTGCTATCCTGTCCGCGCAACCGTGCTTCACGGATCAAACATTGTTCGCCGCTTGAGAGCGCAAGCCATGATAAGTTTTCTTCTGCATTTTCAAAGCGTTGCGCGAGAGTATCTACCGTCACCGGCTCCCAAAAATAGGCTTCTAAAATTTTGGTGACGGTGCCATCGGTCACCAACAAGGTGCGCAAAAACGGCGGCAGCGCACTGAGCGGCTGGGGTGTGCCATCGGCAGCAGCAATGATGCCGTCGCGGACAAAGCCATCACAACGAAATGGTGGCTGACTGACAACTTGGCGGCTGCGTCCAAAATAGCGGTTCATGGGAAATTGATCTCGACGATGCGCCAATGTGCGCTGTTGCGTGGTAAAAAATACTCAGTGTGGCGAAGTGTAGACTTGAAAATGAAGCACATTTGCGTCAATCTTAACGACACCACCTTTTGCGTCACAGTGATTACATCGTTATCCATCGGCGCGTCGCTCTGTTGGGTATTTGCTACAGCACGATGAGTAGTTGTTGTGGCAGCAGACAGGTTCGGAAACACCCCCCTAATTGTGTTATACATACTGCGCCTCACGGCCAACTTTTTTCACTTTGGAGTTTTAACAACATGACCAAATTCGTCAAACTCGCTTCTTTGTCTACTGCTGCAATTCTGAGCGTTGCTTTACTGGGCGGCTGCACCGACCAGACCGCTCGTGATACCGCGCAACAGGCGCTGGATACTGCTAACGCCGCGCAATCCTGCTGCACCTCCAGCACTGAGCGGCTGGATCGGATGTATCAGAAAATCATGGGCAAGTAAGACCCGTCGCCGGAATGATTCCGGCGTCCTATCACCTGAGGGACGCCGGTATCTTCCTTCACCGCTCGCTCCACGCTCGGCCAGTCAATCACGACCCCCTCCGCATGTTGCAGCGTTTCAGGAATGACTGAACGCGCACTTTTACGAATGCTCTTCTCGCCCAGTTGCACTTCTAAATATAGCTCATCACCGCGCCAGCCAATTTTATAGGGCTGATCAACGATGGCGACCGGCGTGTCAATGCTGACCTGACCAAACAATTTTTCTACGCCTTCGGGATACATGCGAATGCAGCCGCCGCTGACTTCCATGCCCATGCCCCACGGCATACTGGTGCCGTGAATCAGATAATCGGGATTGCTCAAGCGCATCGCAAAACGTCCCAGCGGATTATCCGGTCCCGGCGGCACCTGCGCGGGCAAGATGTCACCACGAGCAGCATGGGAGGCGCGGACATTCGGTCCCGGCGTCCAAATGGGGTCTTTCTTTTTCTCGATGATTTTGAAGGAACCCAGCGGCGTGCCCATCGCATCGCGCCCGACGCTGATGGCAAAAATTTGGACTTCATTAGGGCGTTCTGGCGGGAAGTAATACAAGCGTTTTTCGGCGCGATTGATGATGATGCCAACGTGCGGCACGTTGGGGAGCACATAAAACGTCGGTACCAATACCTCAGTGCCTTCGCCGGGCACCCACATATCGGCTTTGGGATTGGCTTGCCGCATGTCGGCAAACCCCAGATTGTTCTGCCGCGCAATATCCATCAGCGTGTCTTTGCTGCGGGCGGTGAAATAAAATGGGAATCCCACCACCGAATCACGCGGGTTATCTAGCCGAAACGTTTCTGCCTGCGCAGGTGGGATGCCCGTCCCACTCCAACCCATGACGCTCAACAGCACGGCCAATCCAAAGTGTTTCTTCGTGCGCATAAGTCACTCACAGTCTTCTTGTTATGCGGTGCCGCGTTTTGAGGCGCGGCACGGTAGTTTTTAGATCAACCCAAATAGCTCAGTTGCGCCACACCAAAGGGCGTGGGCGTTAAACCAAGCCGCGCAAAGCTGTCGTTTTCAGTACACACGTTGCCTTCTAACAACATCTGCAATTGCTCGCGGGAAATGGGGAACCAAGGATAACGATCCAGCCAGCTTGCCAACGTTTGGATCGGTAACACGGGCGCTGGGATCATCACTTTTGAGGTGCCGGACGCGGTGGCGATGGTCTGCAAAATCGCTTTCCAACTGTAGCGTTGCGGTCCGCACAAGCTGTAAGTTTGGGATTCGGTGCGAGCATCAGTCAGCGCCAGCGTGAAAGCCGCCGTCACGTCGTGAACGCTCACCGGTGCTAATTCAAATCCACCAGCGCCCAGTGGTGATAACCCCTGATAAAACAACGGCGCGGGCAGCGGACTGGCGATGATGTCGCGTTTGAGCTGGGAGCAAAATTCCATCCGTCCCAGCGGTTCACCAAAAATCACCGAAGGGCGAAAAATCGTCCACCGCAGCGTTGAGGTTTTTAACGCCTGTTCCGCCCGATATTTGGTGCGTTGATAAGCAGTGCCGTCAGCGCGAATGCCGTTGGCGCTCATCAAAATGAACCGTTTAACGCCTGTTGCGTGCGCAGCCGCGATGGTGTCCACCACGCCCTGATATTGCAGCCCTTCAAAGGTGATTCCCTGTGCCGGGAACTCGCGCAAAATACCGATGAGATAGATCACTGCATCTGCGCCGGTGAGACAGGCGGTCAACGCCGCTTGATCTGCCGCCGTGCCGGGCACGGTTTCGCAGTCTGCCAACCGTTCAATTTTATCGTGACTGCCCGGGCGCACCAGTAAGCGCGGAGTGTGTCCAGCATCTAACAGATGGCGCACGAGATGCGCACCGACAAAGCCGGTACCGCCGATGATTGCAACTTTCATGGCATCAATCCTGAACATTGAAGGAATCGAGGTAAAAACAGACAGTGGGAGCCGGCAGTGGTGCAGTCAAGTTCAAATAACAGAAGCGGCGTTTAGTAATTGGCATTGGCATGGTGGGTGGCGCAAGCAACCGCTGGCGTAGTGACCAATGACGGCAAGCTGTGGCGACGGGAGCGACGGACGTTGCGGCGGGCGGCAATAAAGACATCGGTGATCGCTTCAGCAGCCGTTTTACGCGCTTCGCGGACGATAATTTGGCAACTGGGAGGGAGGCGAGTGGTCAATTCACAGCGCACGCGATGACCGTGCAGCGGATCGAATTCTTCTTGAATAGTGACTTGAATTTCAAGATGTCCGGTGGGAAAACGAGCGGCGAGGGTTTCGGCTTCAGTTTCAATGTGACGACGAATATCAGCATCCAATGCGAGGGTATCCCCGCCAATCTTCATACGCATAAATCAAATTCTCCAAAAGATTGACCGGACAACGACCGCGTGAGGACGCGCCGGACGAACCGAAATACAGCTTAAAGTGAAGGGGTCAAGAAAGGTGCGGGGAAAAAGCGGTGGGACAACGGTGCGAATCATGGCGACGGGACGCGAGAAAAGCAAGAACGGCGGCGCGGTCATCGCCTCACTCGAATAAATTTTGCAATGCACGTTGGAAATGCCGATATGCCTCCCAACCATCCCGATCCATCACTTGATCAATGACCCAACGATTTTCTGGTAGATCACCCATGAGCGTTTGAATTTCAAATCCGAGCTGGCGCAATAACGCATAACTCGGCCCTTCCTCCGTCCATTGATAGGCCGCGTATTCATCAGCACGAGTATTAAGACGCGCAATAAACGGCGTCCCATAATCGCCCGCACCCAATAAATCTTGGCTATTATCTTGCACATGTGCAAAGACCTTTTTTGCAAATGCCAACATTAACGTGCGGCGCTCTTCATCAATGAGCCACTTGTGCGTTAAACGATCCGCAGCTTGCAATAAAAAAATCAAATACTCCTGAATCACCAATAACCGCTGTTCATCGCTGGCATAAACAAAGCGTTCACAATGTAAATTAATTGCTTTCTCCAGCGCCAATCGCCACGCAATAAATGCCAACGCACTCGCAATCTCTGGCAATGAGCGTTCTCGCGTCTCATCTTGCCAATGACTTTTAATTCGCAGCGCCATCTTTCATCCTCATTGATTCAATAAGACATCGACCGCTGTCGATGTCTTCATTGTCAAACAATTAGCGCCCATCTCGCGGCACATGATCAGTAATACCCGCACCGGTATAAATTTGGCGCGGACGCGCAATTTTACTCCCCGTCGTGCAAGATTGTTCCCACCAATGCGCAATCCAACCCGGCAGCCGTCCAATTGAAAATAACACGGTAAACATATTGGTTGGAATGCCGACCGCCCGCATAATAATCCCGCTGTAAAAATCAACATTCGGATACAGTTTGCGCTCGACAAAATAAGGGTCTTCGAGTGCGATCTCTTCCAATCTGCGGGCAATATCAAGCAGCGGATCATTAAAGCCCAGCGTCGGCAATAACCGCTCGGCAACGGTTGCCAACATTCGCGCTCGCGGATCAAAGTTTTTATACACGCGGTGCCCAAAACCCATTAAACGCACCTTGCTATCTTTATCTTTTGCCATCCGCACATATTCCTCCGGGCTAATGTGCCCGCGATGAATACGATCCAACATTTCCAATACCGCAACATTGGCACCGCCGTGTAATGGTCCCCACAACGCGCACACTCCCGCCGCACAAGCTGCGAATAGATTCGCTTGACTAGAACCCACCATGCGCACAGTTGAGGTTGAGCAATTCTGCTCGTGATCCGCGTGTAATAACAACACCAAGTTAATTGCATCACGCACCACCGGCTCACAAAAATGCTCGGCATAGGGTTGTGAAAATAGCATGTGCAAAAAGTTCGGCACATAACGCAATGCCGGATCAGGATAGATATAGGGTTGCCCAATTGAATGCCGATACGCATACGCGGCAATGGTACGCACCTTACTGATTAAACCAGCGGCAGCAACCCGAAAATGCTCTTCATCTTCTAATTCAAAACATTCGGGATGAAAACAAGATAAGGCGTTAATCATCGCCGATAAAATCGCCATCGGCGGTGCCGAGCGCGGGAAGCCTTCAAAATGATGCTTCATGCTTTCATCAAGGTTTGCAGAAGCAGTTAAATCGGCTGAAAAAGCGCGATATTCCTGTTCACTTGGCAAGTGACCAAAAATTAACAGCCACGCCACTTCCACAAAATTCGGGTTCTGCTCGAATTGCTCAATGGGGATTCCGCGATAGCGCAAAATACCTTTTTCACCATCAATAAAGGTAATCGCACTTTGACAACTGCCGGTATTGCCATAGCCGGGATCAAGCGTGATATAACCGGTGCGGGCGCGTAAATCTTGAATATCAATTGCGCGTTCGCCTTCCGTGCCTTCACAAATAGGAAATTGGAAAGATTGCTCACCAATGACTAAGGTTGCTTCATTAACCATTCATTAACCCTCCGCGACAATTTTGTCATAAAAACTCAAGAAATCATCTGGCGTTGCGCCCTCGCGCCATTCAATTGCAGTGCGCGGATGTTGATTTAATTGTCCGGTGATGTGATACGGAATTGAAGGCCCCCAATCGAGTTCTTTACGCAACGGTACCAGATAGTTTTGAATCATCTCAATCACGGGGCGCAGATTAAACTTGGGATTGCGCAGGAAGCCAAGCAGAATCTCGGTATGGCAATTGCCTGCGCCGCGTCCAAAGCCATATAAAGTGGAGTCAACCCGATTACAGCCGAGAATAATTGCCTCAATGGTATTCGCAAAAGCGAGTTGTAAGTTGTTGTGTGCATGAATACCGATTTCTTTACCGGTATGTGCTAACGCTGCGCTATATTTGTGATACAGCCGATCCACCTGTTCTCGATATAAATAACCAAAACTATCTACAATCACCATTGTGGTGGCAGGAGTTGGCGCAATCGCTTCTAATACGGTGTCGATCTCTTCTTCAGTAATGCTGGAGACGGCCATTAAATTGGAGGTTGCTTCATAACCCAATTCAGTTGCGTAGTGAATCATCTCTACTGCTTCTGATACCTGATGCGCATAATAAGCAACCCGAATGGTGGATAATACGCTCTCGGATGCGGGAACCAATTGCGTTTGCCAATCGCTTTTGCCGGCATCAGCCATCGCTGCTAATTTTAAGCCGGTGGTGGTTGGATTGTGATCGCCCACTACGCGCCGTAAATCCTCTTCATCGCAATGACGCCACGCCCCAAATTTATCTTTGGGAAAAATACGCGGTGAGTTTTTATAACCAATTTCCATATAATCAACACCAGCAGCAACGCAGGTGCAATAAGCAGCTTGCACGAATTGATCACTGAATTGGTGGGCATTAACTAATCCGCCATCGCGGATGGTGCAATCAAGTACCTTGAGTTCTGGGCGAAAAGTAATCCATGGGGCTTTTTCAGTCATAGCGATTCTCTATTGTCAATGGTGTGTCGGGCTATTTTGACCGCAAGCGGCGCTTTGAGCAAATCGTTAGACCTGTCACTGTCGCGCAGTGAAGGAAAAAGTGTTGCGCGTGGTATTAAGTGGTAGCGATAGCATTCCAAGATGTTGCGGGTGATGGACGCAATACGGTTGTTAAATAACAGCGGTAGTTGGTGGAAATAACCGCTACACAAAAACACCCGTAAAATTGCATAAAACTATCAAGATGATTTCTTTTATTGTTGCTGATGATTTTGAATGTCTACAGCGGCATAAACAACTAACATGCCCCAGATGACTTTATTAACAATGTCGCCGATATTGATGGTGAATTCGCGTAAGACAACGCCGACGGCGGGATCAAAGACGATGGCGTAAAAAAAGCCGGCTGGAAAAATCATCCAGCCAATGAGGAAAAAGAAAAATAGATAGACCAATGCGTCGCGTTGTGCGGGTGCCATTTCCGCGACTGGCAAGCGGCGTAATACTTGAAACAGTGAGAAGGTTAAATAAGAAAAGAATAGGCCGCTGATGGTGAACCAGAAGAGAGCCAGCAGCGATAAATTGTCGCCAAGATGCGTTAGTGTGGCGTGTTCACCAAGATAGCCGGTGAGAATCATGGCGGCATCAGTGAGTAATAAGGTGCGTAAAAAGGTGGTGCCGACGCGCTCTAAACCCATTAGCAGTGGGAACATGCTGATTAATACTAAGGTCGTTGCTAACCAATAGATGTAGCGCAGTTCTAACGGTAATGCGGTGATGGCGGCGGTCATTTCAGTAATGCCGGCAGCGCCAGCAGTGAGTGGTTGTAACCGCATAAAAAAGTAGAAATGAAGGATGCTGGAAACGGTGCAAATGCCGATGTTGAGTAGTGCCAGTAGTCGTAAATGTCCGCGTAAACGAGGCGTTTGGCTAATAAAATAAAGTACGGCTGCGGAGGCGGCGATGCCGCAAGTGAGAAATGAAAAATAGGTTAAATGAAAAAGCGTGGTCATGGCATTGATGTCCGCTGTGAACGCATGGTGTTATCCAGCGCCTGTTGAATAAAATCTAATACGGCTTCGTCGTGATACGGTTTAATAAAATACTGGTTGACGCCGACGCGCAAGGCTTCATGGCGATGATGGGCGGTGGAGCGTGAGGTGATCATGGCAATCGGTAACTGGCTGGTGGCGGAGTGGGCGCGTAAATGGGCGGTCAATTCCAGTCCGTTCATTTGTGGCATTTCCATGTCAACCAGCAACACGTCAACGCGCTCATGGTGCAAGGTTTGAAGTGCGTCCATGCCATCGCGGGCGGTGAGGGCGCGATAGCCGCTGTCTGTTACCAGTTGTGCCAGCAGGCGGCGCATGGAGAGTGAATCATCGACGATTAAGACGGTGGGTACGGCGAGCGGCGCTGTCAGCTCTTCGGGCATAGCGGTGGCGAGTGGGGCGGTGTGGCTCAGATCAAGCAGGGTGCGCAGGTCGATGATGGGGACGACGCGCCCGTCGCCGAGAATGGATGCTCCCAGTACGCCGGGGCTGGTGGGAACCAGTGTGCCGAGTGGTTTGATGACGAATTCGCGGCTGTCTAGCAGGGTTTCGACCAAGATGGCGTGGTCGCCGCGCTCCGAGGTCAGCACCAGTATGACGCCAGGGCTGGATTCCAGCGGTGGTGCGAGTAATCCAAGCAAGGCGTTGAGGTGCAGCAGTGGGTAAGTTGCGTCGGCGTGGTGAAACTGCCAGCCGTTGGCGCTGGCGCTGCGGTCGCCTTCAGTTGCGAGTACGGCATAGCGCACGTCATTGGCTGGCACAGCCAAAGGAGCGCCTTGGCTGTGAATGAGTAAGCAATGAATCGTCAACAGCGAGGTCGGCACGCGAGCGCGGACTTGATAACCGCTGCCGGTGGTTGATTCCAGCGCCAGCGTGCCGTTGAGCGAGCGGATGGTGGTGGCGACGATGTCCATGCCGACGCCGCGCCCGGAAATGTGGGTGACGTGCTCACGGGTGGAGAAGCCGGGGTGCAATGTCAGGGCGAGTAGTTCTTGTGGAGTGGGTTCGGCAGTGGTGAGCAGACCGCTGGCGCTGGCTTTGGCGCGAATGCGTTCCCACGCGACGCCAGCGCCATCGTCGCGGCAAGTGATGACGATTTGATCGCCAAGTTGTTGAAATGAAAGTGTTAATGTGCCTTGCGCTGGTTTGCCGACGGCGCTGCGCTGCGCGGGTAATTCGATGCCGTGATCAATGGCGTTGCGCACGATGTGCATCAAGGCGGGCAGCAGGCGTTCCAGCACGTCGCTGTCGATGCGCACGGTCTCGCCTTCCACGATGAGCACGGCGTCTTTACCTGTTGTGCGGCACGTTTGGCGCACGGCGCGTTGCAGGCGTCCGACGATGGCTTGCACTGGTATCAAGCGGGTGCCGAGTGTCAATTGGCGCAGTTCATGGCTCAACTTGAGTTGATGACGGTTGAGTTCGTCTAAATGGTTGATTGTGGTGTCGAGCGTTTGCGTGAGGTCGCGGGTGTCGTTGACGCTTTCGTTGAGCTGGCGAGCGGCAATCAACAGCTCGTCGTAGTGTTCCAATTCCAGCGGATCGACGGGCGCAGCGTCGTTGGTGGTGCGGTGCAGACTGCGCACATCAACGCGATGATCGAGTTCGGTGATTTGGAGCAGATGGCGCAGCGTGACTTCGCCGGTATCGCGCACAGTGCGTTGGGCAAGTTTGAGCTGTGTTTCAGATTGAGATAGCGCCAGCGCCAGCTCGCCCACCAGCCGCAGGAGGTTGTCAATGGTGGTGGCAGGAATTTGAAGCACGGCTTCATCGTTGGCGGATGCGTGGGTGCTGGTGGGCGCGAGCGGAGCGTCCAGTGCGGCGGATAGCGTGATCGGGGCGGATGCTGCGAGTGCTGGCGCGGCAACCAGCGCGGCGCAGCCTTCTTGGTCAAGGCGACCAACCCAATCTAAAACCTGCTGCATGAGGGGTTGAAAGGTTGCCGGGGCGTGTTGCTCAATGCCGTTGATGACATCAAACATCATGGCAAGACCGTCAGCAGCAGCCAGCAAGGTGTCGCCTAACGCCGGACTGGGGGCGAGATCGTGCGTCGTCAAAAATTCCAGCACATCTTCCAGATGATGACTCAACACGGCGACGGCGCGGATGCCGCACACGTTGGCGGAACCTTTCAGCGTGTGGGCATACCGCTGTGCCTGCCGCCGGGCGTCTTCAATCACACCTCCGCCCAGAATGACTTGAATCACGGTCGCCAACCGCTGCGTTAAATCCACCCCTTCGCGGCAAAACCCCGCCAACACGCTGGCATCGACATCATCCGCCGGGGTCAACGCAACGTCAGCGGGGTCTATCTGCGTAGCGCGAGGCGGGGCGGCGTCACTGTCAAGCCGCAGCGGGTCTTGATACAGCGCGGTGATGAGTTCGGCGGCGTGGTCAGCGGCTAACGGTTGTGTCCACGCGGGATGCGTGAGCGTTGCGACCAAGGCACGACGCGGCGCTTCCGCTAACGGAGCAGCAAAATAGTCATTCATCCGCTCCAACAGGTGCATCAAGTCATCAAGCAAGGCTTGAGACCATGCCGTTTCTGGCGCTTGCGCGGCGAACTGGTCACTCAAGCGATGGCACAAAGCGGCAAAAGCGATCAAGCCAGCATCGGCTGATGCTTCGGTGAAGCGTTCCAACAGTTCCCGACTGGCGGCAATGGCGACGCTGCGAGCGTCGGAGTGCGGGGCGTGGGCGAGATCGGCGAGATGATCGAGAAAATCTTGGGAATTATCGGCGGCTGCGGCAGCCAAAATCGCAAGTAATTCAAGTGCATCAGCGGTTAAACGCGGTTCGTCGTGTTCGCTGTTGTCAGTCGTCGATTCGCAGTTGTCAGTTGTCAGTTGTCGGTTGTCAGTTATTGGTTTTCCGTTGGCATCGGCGCGTTGGCAATCCTCTGGCACCAGCGACAGGTCATCCTGACAACTGACAACTGACAACTGACAACTTTTTTCAACCTGCCAACTGCTTTCCCACAGCGCAATTGCCTCCGCCCCCAACGGCGGATCAAACGCCGCACTGCTGGCCAGTTCCACCACCGCCCTGACTAAATTCGGCTCCTGCGGCGCGGCGAGACACGCATCCAACAGCGCCAGCAACTCCAAAACAATCGTCTCCGTACCCGTCGGCTCCCGGTGCGGCAAATCGCTGACAAAACTGTCAATAACCGTTAGCAATTCCGTGAAATGTGCGCCAGCCGCCTCCGCTGTCGGCCACAATTCGCCCACCAATTCCGCAAAAGCATTCGCCGCTACCAGCCGCTCCTCTGGCGTCGCCGTCGCTGCACCTGCCACCACCACTGCGTGGCGCAACGCCGGAATTGCCGGATAAAACACCGCAGCGAATGCCGCCAAAGTCGTCATCTCACGCGACCGAGATGAGATTGGAGGTCAGCGGCACCGCTGGCGCTGGCAAGCGAAACAACCCAATTGAATCAAGAAGTTGTTGAGAATATGTCACCAAATTATTGGTCGCCTGCGCCTGTTGATTGATCTGAGCCGTCGTCTCCAGCGTACTGGCTCGCATCGACTCCACCCGCAACATCAAAGTGCGATTCGCGCCCACCTGATGTTGTGCTCGATCATCAATTTGACGCACCGCATCAACCAGCTTGATCGTCGCCTGCTGCGTCGCCAACATCCGCTCGCCCGCACTTTCAATCGTGCGCGACTCGCTGCCCACCGCTTCTGTCGCCTGATTCACTGTTTGAATGGTGTCCTGCGTGTCCACTTGGATATTGCGAATCAGCGTGGCAATTTGACTGGTCGCATGACGCGAACTGTCCGCCAACCGCTGCACCTCCTGCGCGACCACCGCAAAACCGCGCCCCGCCTCGCCAGCAGTCGCCGCCTGCATTGACGCATTGATCGCCAAAATGTGCGTGCGCTCAGAAAAGCTGTTGATGATGTCCACGATGCCGCTGATTTCCTGCGACCGTTCACCCAACCGCTTGATTCTCTTGCCGGTTTCCTGAATTGAAGTGCGAATGTTGCTCATGCCCTGCACCGCGCCCTTCACCGACGTCAGCGCCTCATCATTGGATTGGGTCGCCGTGTTCGCTGCCGCACTGCAAAACTGCGCCAGCGCCGCAATGCCATCAATCGCCTCAACCGTCTGCGCCAAATCATCAGCGGTGCGCTCAATTTCCAGCCGCTCCGCATCTGTCACCGCCACCACTTCCAGCCCTTGGGACTGCACCTGCAGCGCGGCCTGTCCCACGCGCCCGGCGATCTCGCGCACCTGCACCAACACCCGCGCACTTTCCGAAGTGATGCGATTTAACGCATCGCTCAACGGTCCGGTGATGTCTTCTTTGACTGGCAATTTGAGCGTCAAATCCCGCGCTTGGCTGATTTCGCTGCTGATTTGCAGCATGGCAATAATGGAATCATTGAGCTGATCGTTTTGCCGCTCCAAAAAATCCAGCCCGCGATTGAAGGCAAGCACGGTGCTGCCCAGCTCATCCTCAGCGCCGGGATCGAGCCGTTCAGAAAAATCGCGCCGCAGCTCCATTCCCACAAGTGCGCCACGAATGCGCGTGAGACCATCTCGAATGCGTTCGGCGGGATGCACGATGAAGCGTTGTGCCAGTCGCACGATAGAAATGTAAAACACCAAACCAGTCAGCAAGGCGCTCAACAGCAGCACTGCGACCAACAGCGCCATCATCACCTGTTGCTGCTGGGCAGTCGCGGTGAGCGCCGCCTCCACGCGCTGACGTAAATACTCAGTAGTCGCCGCCTGCGCTTCCGGTGTACCGGTTTGATGCAGCAAGGCAGCAAGCTCTTGATTATGCTCAGGATGCACCGCTTGCCACATCTCGGCGCGTTCTCCGTACAGCCCGTTGACGCTCAACAACACGGCGGCGGCGACCAGAAAAAAGACCAATAACACCAATGCGGTGGTGACGATGGTGAGTTTTGCGGAGATGGAAATATCGTTGAGAGTCATCACACTGGTTCCGACAAAGTAGCAAGATCGACCCGACGCGCTCGCTGCGCCAACAGCACGAGCAAGCCGCCAAGATCACTGTCGAGATAAGGCACTGCATCGACCGTCAAGCTGTGCTGCGCGAGTTCAGAGAGTGGCTCCGGCAGCGGCGGCGGCGGAGCGGTGGGCGTGTCCGGCAACACAGTGATGCCGGTCATCTCATCAATGCCCAGCGCAGCACGCGCCTCACCGCGCCCCAGCGCCAGCAGATACCGGCTTGGATTGGCGCTGCGCTCGCCCAGCAGGGCAGCTAAATCGTAGACCGGCGCAACATCACCGCGAAAGCTGGCCAGCCCCAAACACCAGTGTTGCGTAAATGGCAGGCGAGCGCACGGCAACGGCGGATAGACCTCGGCTGGCATTCCCAGCGGAATCAGCAGCCAACGGGTGCCGATCCGAAATGCGTGGCGAAATTCACCCGCCAGCGCAGCATCTGCTGGCGCGTCAACGTCCGTCATCACACCCGTCCGCCAGCAACCAATTGATTGATATAATTCAAAATCTCAGCGTCCGCATACGGCTTGACGACATATCCTTTCGCGCCCTGCAACTGCGCCCACATCTTGTCGGCTTTCTGGTTTTTACTGCTGACCACCACCACCGGAATGCGCTCAGTCGTCGGGTCTTCACGCAGCGCCCGCGTCGCGTGAAAACCGTCCACGTCTTCCATCACGATGTCCATAAAAATCAAATCGGGGTGCTCACTTTGCGCCCGCGCCACCACTTCACGTCCCGATACCGCAGTTGCCACGCTGTGCCCGGCTTTAATTAACACATCCCGCAAATGATCGCGCTCAGTTGCAGAATCATCGACCACTAATAACTTTGCCATTTTAATCCCCTATTCACGCCCGCAAATCATGCGCAGCAATGTGATTATTTTTAGGAGTGACGCGGTTGAAAACAGTTGTCAGTTTTGAGTTGGCAGTTGTCAATAAAAAACAGCGTTATTACCAACAACTGCCAATTCAAAAACGCATAATTTTAATTCAAATAACGCTGTAAAGTAGCATTGAGTTGTTCCAGCGCCAGCGGTTTCGTCAAATACACATCAGCAGCAGCAAATGTGCCGCGAAGTTTATCAAACCGCGAGGTTTTACCGGTCAACAATACAACTGGCGTTTGAATGTGCAATTTACGTTTCAGCGTCCGACACACTTCATAACCATTCATGCCCGGCAGCATCACATCAAGAAAAATCAATTGATACACCCGCTCTTGCACCCGCGTCAGAGCTTCCTCGCCGGTGGTTGCGAAATCAACGATGTGTCCCGCTTTGGTGAGGCGCACCTCCATCATCGTCCGCACCGCCTCGCTGTCATCCACCACCAAAATACGTTTAGCCGCGAGCGCCGGCGCAGGTGCGGACTGATGTTTTCCATAATCGGCAATGGTTTGTGTGGAAAGGTCATCACGAATCGCCAACTCTGGAGCGAAGTGATACACCTCCAAAACCAATTCATCGAGTGTTTTAAGAATGCGGATTGCCAATAGCGGACGCTTAAAACCAACGCTCACCACTTCGCTAGACAGATGAGATAACTCATCAGTATTGCCCACTTGTACCACCGGAAAATTTGCGCCAAAACAACGGCTGCGCAATTCGCGCCAACCCTGCACTCCTTGCGGTAAATCATTGTTAATGATGCAAATATCAGGCGGCTTGCGCTCCTGAGTCCAAAGAATATAGTGCTGTGGGCGGACAGCCGATAATTGAAAAGCGCGTTCCAAACTCTTTTCTTCAGGCGCTGCAAAACCACATAAAGCAATTGTGAATTGTTTTTGCTGACTCATAGTCTTTTACTTTCCGTTGATAGGTCGTGCGACCTGCAACTAAAGTCCTAAACAGTACTCAACCAAATAGTTGGCGCTGAGGATGCAAACGATTGATTTAATTGTGACTTACCAGTTGTCAGTCACAACAATTTCTTAATTGACAATGATCAATTGACCACTTAATTCTCAACCGCATCACTCCTAATACCATAAAATGCGCCATTCTTGCGTTGTCAAAAATCCACTCTACCGCAGCATCACCTGATTTGTTGTGAACCACATATCGACAACAGTATGATGTGCGGGTGTGGCGTTCATCATATCAAACCCGCTCGATTACAGTGCATTTTAGCAATGCAATGGTGGGATTAAATACTGTAATCTTCGTTGGCGATCAATAGTATTGTGTACGAAATCGTTTTAGGTTTACCATGCGCCCGCTGGATTAAAATCGCGCCAGTTTTTTATTTTAATCACGTCTATCAGGTACGCAAATGAACGCTAAACTTGTTATTTGTATAGGAGTGCTGGCAGTGTGTCATACCGCTCATGCTGCAAAATGTCAGGCACCCGATGGCAAATGGTATCCTTATCACAGCCCGCAGTGTGAAGCTGCGGCTGAAGCAGCATTTGATCCTCGGTTGGAATTAGATCGCGCCGTGCAAATGCGAGAAGATAAACGCTTGGAATATGACGCTGGTTTTCAGCAGCAACGCCTCGATTTATTGCATTTAGAACATCAGCGCAAGATGCTGGAATTAGAGTATTCTGCTCAGTCACAACAGCGTTCATTGCGAATGGAAGAACGCAAAGTTGATTTATTAGAAAGTGAAACCACTGCTGATCGTCAATATACCAGAGAAATTCAGAATGATGCGCGGATTCAACGCAATATCAGCAACATTCAACAAACGATTGATCTTAAAAAAGATGCTGAAGCAGCACGATTAGGAGTCACGCGGCAGCAATACGATGTGATTAGAAATAAGTATTAACTCAAATTGCTGCTATTAATATCTGCAACGCAAATAACCGACCTGAATCTGAATAACACCCGCCATTCAGGTCGGTTATTAAATACGCGGCTATTTGAACAGCGACCACACGTCGCGGAATTGGGCATCGCTGGAATCGCCGAGCCATTCAAACCCAACCGATTCCGTACATACGACTTGAATACCGGAATGCCGCATCCGCTCTAAAACATTCGCTTTGTGCGCTGCGTTGCGAGAAATAATCCCGTCTGCTGGCACAAATACTTGATAGCCCCAGCGTTGCAAACCAGATACGGTTTGCGCAATACAAATATGCGCTTCCATGCCCACGACAATCAATTGCCGCCGATTGGGTTGCAGTGAAATGTTGCGTTCAAAACCCGGCGCAGTGCAGCAGGAAAACGCAGTTTTCTCAGTTGGATCAGCAGTTTGCGGTAAATTCGCGTGGATGGTTTCAATAATAGGTCCCAGCCCTTTTGAATAATGCTGGGTGGCAATCACCGGAATACCAAGCAGTTTAGCAGCGGTGATTAAACGGTTAATGTTGCCCACCACCTGCGCCAATTCTTCTGGCTGCATGGCGGCGGCTAAACGTTCTTGCGCGTCAATAATTAACAATTGCGATAAACCGCGTTGGCAGAGCGGCATCTGGGCTTGATGTACTGTCATGTATAAAAGTCCTCCGATCGTTGCGCGAGATGAATGCGTGATGTGACTGCGCAATCAGTGTGCGCTATACGGTCGCATCGGATCAAGAACGGACGCACTAAAAGTAATCAAAC
This sequence comes from Thiocystis violascens, assembly GCA_020721065.1. GTDB lineage: Bacteria > Pseudomonadota > Gammaproteobacteria > Chromatiales > Chromatiaceae > Chromatium > Chromatium violascens_A. The sequence goes on from DYNM01000009.1 coordinate 68,691, forward strand.
GCGCAAAAAAAAGCCCGGCGGGGTGCCGGGCTAAAGAACGTCTCATGATGAAAGAGACGAGGAGGACACGGAATAAAATTAGGTAGTCACCGCGCAACGTCAAGCGTCGCGCTGGATGCTAGTGCATAAACAAACCGCCATTGACGGGTAGATTTGCGCCGGTGATGTAGGCGCTGTCGTCGCTGGCTAAAAAGGCAATTGCGGCTGCAATTTCAGCAGGTTGCGCCATGCGCCGCATCGGAATCCCGCTGATAATGCTGGTGCGGACGGCGTCATCCATCGCCAAGGTCATCGCGGTGTCGGTGTAGCCCGGCGACACGGTGTTGACGGTCACGCCCTTGGCTGCGCCTTCCTGCGCCAGCGCCATCGTGAAGCCGTGCATTCCCGCTTTCGCAGCGGAATAGTTGGCTTGTCCAAACTGCCCGCGCTGTCCGTTGACGGACGAGATATTGATGATGCGACCAAAACCGCGCTCCAACATGCCTTCCCACGCCGGGCGAGTGACATTGAATACGCTGTTGAGATTGACATCAATTACCGCATTCCACTGCGACGCTTCCATTTTTCTGAACGTTTTATCGCGGGTAATCCCAGCGCAATTCACTAAAATGTCTAATGTGCCATGTTGCGCGATGATGTCATTCACCATGCGGGTGCTGTCATCAAAAGAGGACACGTCGGCAGCAATCGTTGTGATGGTTAAACCTTCACTTGCGCGTGCAGCTTGCCATTCAGTTGCCGCTGCTGCTTCTGATGGATGACAATTAGCAATCACGGTGCAACCGTCTTGCGCCAAACGAATACAAATTGCTGTGCCTAAACCGCCAATTCCACCAGTGACTAATGCGATACGCGCCATAAAACTTGCCTCCAAATTCTTATTGTTATTGCAGTTAAATTGTTCAATAAATGTTGTGATCCATCCTTGGATCACCAGTCAATTCAATTATGCAGCAGGGCGCAATTCAGCACTGAGTTCTGCGGCATTCTTTTCTAACCAAGCGCGGTAATCATCACGCGCTTCATTCACCAATTGCATGGTGGTTTTACTTTCTGCCATCACCCGCTCACTCAATTCCTTGGTCGCATCAACCTGACCTTGGAAAAATTCGTTATAGCCCTTGGCTTCAGTAGCGAGCTTGGTCAAGCGCAGCGTGTGATCCATATATAGCGTCAACGCATCCATTTGACGTGCCGCCATTTTTTCAAAAATCCGCACGTTGAGTTCACCCAAACTGGTCAGGCGTTCAACATTTTTGGTGGTCATGTCGGTCACAGCATTCATGGTGTCGGTGGTCGTCATGGTCAGTTCCTCTAACAGGGATTGTGCAGTGCAACAATGTTGCGACGCACAATAACCAGCTCCAGCGCAGCGGTCAAGCCCTCAGTGCAATTTTTTTTAACGCTCGCTGCCGCTGCTGTGATCACGCTGGATCGTCATCCTTGGGTTTGCGTTTTGCACCAAAACTGAATCCCGCTGCCCGCATAAAATCTTGCTGCAAATCCGCCCACATCTCGACATTTTTCTGCGTCAAACGCGACATTGCTTCAAATGGATTATCCGTCCACGCTTGCGTCATATCCTGCTGTTGTTTAGCGAACAATTCGAGTGATGTTTCTAAATAACGCGCAAACATTCCCTGAAAAGTGCCGCCATAAAAACGAATAATCTGCGCTAACATATTGGCGCTAAATAACGGCTCGCCGCCGCTTTCTTCTTCCAACATGATTTGCAATAAAATTGCCCGTGTAATATCCGTTTCATTCGCAGTGTCGATCACTTTAATTGTGATTCCACTCATCACTAAACTGCGCACGTCGGCTACCGTGATATACCGACTCAATTCGGTGTCATACAGCCGCCGATTGGGATACTTTTTTATTAAGCGTTCGCGTTTCATTCTATCCTCATAATGCAAAACCTGCCCAAGATGGCAGGTTAAAGAATAGTCGCAATCGCTTACAAACGCTCCACTGCCAGCGCCACGCCTTGACCGCCGCCGATGCACAGCGTCGCCAAGCCTTTTTTGGCATCGCGGCGCTGCATTTCATACAGCAACGTGACCAAAATCCGCGCTCCCGACGCACCAATCGGATGACCGAGCGCAATCGCGCCGCCGTTGACGTTGACCTTGCTTAAATCCCAGCCCAATTCCTGATTGACCGACATTGCCTGCGCCGCAAAGGCCTCGTTGGCTTCAATTAAATCCAATTCCGCCGCCGTCCAGCCTGCTTTTTCCAAGCATTTGGTGGACGCCGGAATCGGTCCGGTGCCCATCACCGCCGGATCAACGCCGGCGCTGGCAAAGGCCACCAAGCGCGCCAGCGGCGTCAAGCCCAACTCCCGCGCTTTGCTTTCTGTCATCACGACCACCAGCGCCGCGCCATCGTTAATGCCTGACGCATTGCCCGCCGTCACCGTGCCATCTTTATCAAACGCCGGGCGCAACTTCGCCAACGTCGCTGCGGTCGTGCTCGGACGCGGAAATTCATCGGTCGCAAACACCAACGGATCACCTTTGCGCTGCGGAATCGTCACCGGAATGATCTCATCGGCAAAGCGTCCGGCATCCAACGCCGCTGCCGTTTTTTGCTGCGACGCCGCTGCAAATTCATCCTGCGCAGCGCGGCTAAAGTCATAATTTTTAGCGATATTTTCGGCGGTGACGCCCATGTGATAATCGTTAAACGCATCCCACAGCCCATCGACGATCATCGTGTCTTTCAACTGCCAATCGCCCATCCGCTGCCCGTCCCGCGAGCGCGGCAAAACGTGCGCCGACTGGCTCATGCTTTCCTGACCGCCGGCAATCACAATCTCAGCATCGCCGCAGGCGACCGCGTGCCATGCCAACTGCACCGCTTTTAAGCCGCTGCCGCAGACTTTATTGATCGTCAACGCGGGTACCTGCGCAGGTAAACCGGCTTTGAGCGTGGTTTGCCGCGCCGGATTTTGCCCCACGCCTGCCGTCAACACCTGCCCCAAAATCACCTCATCGACCTGTTCTGGTGCAATGCCAGTCCGCGCTAACAGTGCTTTCAACACGGTTGCGCCCAATTCAGTCGCCGGCAGTGCGGCCAAACTGCCCCCAAAGCTGCCAACGGCGGTGCGCCCAGCGGCGACGATGACGACGGATTCGTTACTTGCATTCATCATGTCAAAAGTCCTCGGTAATCGTTATGGTGAAAAAAACGTAAAAACAGCAATTCAAAACACAATTCTACGCATCTTTGTTGCAGCGCACAAATAGCCGTGCTAACTTTCATTTTAATTTCACAGCGGAGCGCAGACTTGTGGCAAATAACACCTTTTTTAATGACGATTGGCTGGCGCTACAGCGCAGCTATTGGGACAACTGGACGGCGATGAGTCGCAAAGCAATGGGAGTGGAAGGTGCCGCGCCGCTCACCGCACCTTGGGAAAATGCGCTGGAACAATGGTGGAAAGCACTGGCTCCGGCGGCACCTGAAGCGTCGAAAGTGTTTATGGAACGGATGCTTGATCAAGGTAAAACCTTGTTTCAAATGGCAGAATCGTTTGCAACGCCGACTGGTGGCACCGCCAATCCGCTGGCGTTGTGGACTTCCGCGTTAGAAGACCTGCAAGCGCGATTCAGCGGCGCTGCGACCGATCAAAATAGTGCCGCACAACGGATGTTATCGTTTTGGGAAATGCCGCTCGACAACTGGCAACGGATGATGTCATCGCTGTCGCCGTTGCCCGGTGACGCGCTGCGCAACATGCCACATGATCAATTGCAAGATCATCTCAAACGGGCGTTAGCCGCACCTGGCTTGGGCTATACCCGCGAAGAACAAGGGCAATATCAAGAATTAATGCGCTGCACCTTGGCATATCAAACCGCATTACAAGAATACAGCGGGTTTTATAATCAATTAGGAATGAAATCACTGCAACGTTTAGGCAGCCATTTTCAATCACTCAGCGATGACAAACCAATTGAATCAGCACGGGCATTATATGATCAATGGATCACCTGCTGCGAAGCCGTTTATGCAGAAGAAGTTGCCACACCTGAATACGCAAAAATTCACGGTCATTTAATTAACGCGCAAATGGCGTTAAAAAAACGTATGTCAGTGATGGTGGATGAACAACTCGGCGCTTTGAATATGCCCACGCGCAGCGAATTGCGCACGGTGCAGGATCGCCTGCAAGACACCCGCCGCGACAACAAACAGTTGCAACAACGGTTACATCTGCTGGAAAAACAACTGGCTACGTTGCTTGGTGATGCCGCTCCGAATCCGGCGCTGGCGCTGACCACTGCCGTGCCTGCTGCCGCCAAAGCGTTGCCGCGTCGCAAAAGCCCCCAGCCAGATTGAGGAAATAACACGATGATTTCAATCAACATTCGTCCCGATCAACTCGCGCAGGAAATGCTTGATTACAGCCGCAAGCTGGGGCAAAGCATGGAAAACCTGCTGAATGCCGAAAGTATTGACGAAGGCGTCAGCCCTAAACAAGTGGTTTATCAAGAAGATAAGCTGAAGTTATATCGCTACGACACGCCTGCTGGCGCGACACCGAGCGCAACGCCATTGCTGATTGTGTATGCGTTGGTGAATCGCCCGTATATGACCGACATTCAAGAAGATCGCTCCACAATTAAGGGTTTATTGGCGACCGGTCAGGATGTGTATTTAATTGATTGGGGCTATCCCGATCAAGCAGATCGCGCCATTACGCTGGATGATTATATCAATGGTTATATTGATCGCTGCGTCGAACATCTGCGCGAAGAATTGAACGTTGAGAAAGTCAATTTGCTCGGCATCTGTCAGGGCGGCGCATTCAGTTTAATGTACACTGCATTGCACCCAGAAAAAGTCAACAATTTAGTCACGATGGTGACGCCAGTTGATTTCAAAACGCCAGACAATTTGCTGTCTGCGTGGGTGCAACACGTTGATATTGATCTTGCTGTTGACACAATGGGCAACATTCCGGGCGAATTACTCAATTGGAGTTTTCTCACGCTAAAACCCTACAGTTTAATGGGGCAAAAATACGTCAACATGGTTGATGTATTAGATGATCCCAAAAAAGTGAAGAACTTTTTACGAATGGAGAAATGGATTTTTGATAGCCCCGATCAAGCGGGTGAGACCTTCCGCCAATTCATCAAGGATTTCTATCAACACAACGGGTTTATTAACGGCGGCGTATGGCTCGGCGGTCGTGAAGTTGATTTGCACCACATCACCTGCCCGGTGCTCAACATTTATGCGTTGCAAGATCATTTAGTGCCACCGGACGCATCGAAGGCGCTACAGGGTTTGGTGAGCAGTACCGATTACACTGAATTAGCTTTTCCGGGCGGACATATTGGGATTTACGTCAGTGGTAAAGCGCAAAAAGAAGTCACACCTGCAATTGGCAAGTGGTTGAATCAACGCGCTTAACTTGGCATTTACTGAGTCATTTCATCTCAGCAAAACACAAAAAACCCCAATCATCCAGATTGGGGTTTTTTATTCACGCTGACACCAAATTATTTCGTGCGCGTATCCAATTCTTCAATCACTTCAGCAGTAATATCTGCTGCTGGATCAAGATACAACATGCCCGCTTGACCGCGTTCAATCACCACCGCCAGCTTCTTTTTTTTCGCAATTGTATTCACCGCCTCACGCGCTGGAGTGACAATCTCGCGCCCCTTTGTTTGCTGCACTTTTACCAATTCTTGTTGCAACGGTTGCGCTTTTTTCTGATACGCCTCAATTCGCGCCACGATTTCTTTTTCTTGCTTCTCCGCTTGATCTTTGCTCATCAAGGCCTTATCACGTTCAAATGCCTGCCGTAACGCCTGAATCTCCTTTTCTTCCTCAGCGAATTTGCGCGTTTTAGGTTCAAATTCTTGCCGCAGTTGTTCTTGCAAGCGTTTACCGAGCTTGCTTTGTTCCAACACCTGCTGCATATCAACCACACCAATTCCAGTGCTATTAGCAGCCAGTGCGGGTAATGTCATTAACAATGACAAAGTTATCAAAACTAGCCAACGCATCATTGAGTCACTCCGGTGTAAAGCATAAAAGTTAAAATTGTCATCCTGTTACCAAAAAGATACTGCGTTAGTCGTGCATGTATTGCCTCCATCTTTCGTAACAGACATTTACAGGCATTGATCGTTTTAGGTTCTAGTGCGCTTAAATTGACAACAACATACAATAATTAAGCAGATGAGGAATGAATAGTTATGGGAAAAGCAGCAGTTAGTTTACAACGCCTTATCTATCGCAATTATTTACGCAGCGCACTTTCACAAATGCTGGTCATTGAAGTGGTATTGCTGCTGCTTTATTTCAGCATCAATCAGTATATTTCTGAACGCAATCAAGCTGTATTATTACAAGAAGTCACCCACAATCTGCATACAGTTGTATTAAAACAAGCAAAAAGCACCAGTTTACAGTTAGAAGAAATCAGCCGCTTGGCGCGTATTTTACAACAAGATCACACTGAGTTTTTTGCGCATCCAGAGCCGTGTTTTTTACCACATGGCGAGCCAGAATTGCGCGTACATGACAACGGCGCGTATTACAAAGCAGTTGATAACGGTGGCGGCAGTCTGTATTACGCGGCGACCACTATCATTGGTAATCAAGAACAACAGAAAGCACGCTGTAGTGAACGCATGGACAGTTTATTGAAAGCCATTGTAACCACCAATTCAATGGTAACGCAGGTGTATTTTAATAGTGCAGATGCGATGAATCGGATTTATCCTTTTATGACTGATGCCGCAGCGCGATTTGGTGCTAGTTGGGATGTCAATGATTTAGCATTTTATTTTTTAGCAGATGCACATCACAATCCGCAACGCCAACCTGTATGGACAAATGCGTATTTTGATCCCGCCGGACAAGGGTGGGTCATGTCTTGCATTGTACCGATTTATCGCGGTGATGTGCTTGAAGGTGTGAGCGGCATCGATATTACCATTAATAACTTAATTCAAAACATCTTGCAATTAGAACTGTCTTGGAATGCGGGAGCAATTTTAGTTGATCAAACTGGCGCTATTTTAGCAATGCCGCCTCAAGTTGAACGTATTTTAGGAATTCAATCCGCGCCAGCATTACAGTATCAAGAGCCAATCATCACGACTTTAGCGCCATCCCAAGAATATAATCTCTTAAAAAGCACCGAGCCAACAATTCGCACACAGCTTCAGAGTCTTTTTAATACCGGTCAAGCCATGGCTGAATTGCACATTGGCGACAATACTTATTTTATGCTGCAAACGGTTGTACCAGAAACTGGTTGGCGTTTGTTCGTATTAGTTGCGCAAGCTGAAGTATTTGCGCCAATTGATGCGTTACATGCAACCAGTAATCGGATTGGTTATATTGCCATTGGAGTAATGATTTCATTTTACATAATTTTCTTTGTATTGTTGCTAATCATTGTGCGCCGTTTAGCCAACAAAATTGTCACTCCAATCCATTTATTATCAGAAGCGACGGCTGATTTTGAACGGTGGCGACGCTGCAATCATCATGCACATGAAGTAGGTATTATTGAGCTTGATCGCCTCAATACGAATTTCAACAACATGGTAAACACTTTAGAACTCCGCACCGATCAATTAGCAACTGCCGAGTCGTGCGCACAATTACAGGAAAAATTGGCAACTACTGATTTATTAACTGAATTGTACAATCGGCGCAAAATTGAAACAGTACTCGCTGAAGTATTAGTTCGCGCTGATCGCTACGCCGAATCCTGTGGCGTAATTATCTGCGATCTTGATTATTTCAAAGCGGTCAACGATCAATATGGGCACTTAGTTGGCGATCAAGTATTAACGACAGCGGCGCGTTGCTTAAAACAAAATGTTCGTCAAACAGATGTTGTCGGACGTTGGGGCGGAGAAGAATTTTTAGTGGTTTGTATTATGGTTGATGCTGCAACAATTTATATGATTGCTGAAAAATTGCGGCAAGCACTTGCGAGCACTACTTTTCCGGTTGTTGGACATAAAACTGCAAGTTTTGGTGTAGCATTACATCGCGCTGGCGAAACTCAAACGGCATTATTAGCGCGGGCTGACGAAGCATTATATGAAGCTAAAAACTATGGACGCAATCGGGTTGCAATTGCGCCATAATTCCAAACGCTTGCCGAGTAATTATTCTTCTTCTGCGACGATTTGTGTATATGCAGCAGCATCAAGCAGCGTATTGAATGCGCCGTTATCCCGCACCCGTAAACGCAAAATCCAGCCCAAATCATACGGGCTGGTATTGATGGCTTCTGGTGTATCAGCAAGCTGCGTATTCGCCGCAATCACCTCGCCAGCAAGTGGCGCATAAATATCAGACGCAGCTTTAACCGATTCCACTACTGCCGTCGCTTCATCGCATTCAACTATCCGTCCTAATTCTGGCGTCTCCACAAATACAATATCGCCTAACGCTTCCTGCGCGTGATCAGTAATACCCACTGTGACTATTCCATCGCCATCATCGCGTACCCATTCGTGCGATTTGGTGTATTTTAATTCAGTTGGTACCGTGCTCATTTTAGAATTTCCAGTCCAGTTGTGTTTGCCAGTCAATTATAGTTCAATACGACTAACGCCGTTGCGCACGAATGGCAGTTTCACTATCCGTGCCGCCACCTTTTTACCACGAATATCTACCGTATAATTCCCATCAATACCGGGTTCAATTCGTGCCAATGCAATTGAACGTTCCAATGTTGGTGAAAAGCCACCCGAAGTAATTTCACCCACCACTACGCCATCACGCAATACCAATTGATGATCACGCATAATACCCGCACCAATTAGAATGAAACCCACCAATTCGCGCCGCGTCGGATCAGTGCGCCGCGCCGTCACCGCCGCTCGCCCAATGAATTCGCGCTCCGCCGGTTGCCACGCCACCGTCCACTCCAGCCCCGCATCAAGCGGTCCGGTCGCGTCATCCATGTCGTGCCCATACAAATTCATCCCCGCTTCCAGCCGCAACGTATCACGCGCACCCAATCCACAGGGCTTGACACCAGCCGCTAAAAGTGATTTCCACAGGTCAGGAGCCTGCGCAGCGGGCATCATCAGCTCAAAACCATCCTCGCCAGTGTAGCCGGTGCGCCCGATAAACCATTGTTCTGATTCAAGTTCAGCACTAAAAAAAGGTGCCAACGTTTCTGCTGCCACCCGGAGCGCCGCCGGCAACAGCGGGAGCGTTTTTGCCCGTGCTGCCGGTCCCTGCACCGCAATCATCGCCAAATCCGGGCGCGATTGAATCGTCACGGCAAATGAACCGCAATGCGCATTTAACCACATCAAATCCTTTTCAGCAGTACCCGCATTCACTACCAAACGATAGCGTTCATTACAGCGCGAATAGACAATTAAATCATCAACCACGCCGCCTTGTTCATTCAATAAACAACTATACAACGCTTTACCAGTTGCAGTGAGTCGCGCCACATCGTTGGCAAGCATATATTGCAAAAAAGCGGTAGCATCTGCACCGTCAATATCAATTGGGCGCATGTGCGACACATCGAACATTCCTGCTTCACGACGCACGGTATGATGTTCTTCAAGTTGTGAACCATAATGTAATGGCATCTCCCAACCGCCAAAGGGTACTATCCGCGCACCAAGACGTTGATGTTCTAAAAATAACGGTGTGTGTAATCCCATTTTTCGCCTGACTTTTTCCGAGTAAAAATGCAAGTGTCACTATAAACTTTAATTATCATTCTGACCAGTGATAATCATCGCATCAATTCAACTTAACCAGCTTTTTTATACATGACGCTCACCACTATACAAGCACAGCAACTCGCAACTCAGATTAAATGCTGGGGCCAACAGCTTGGTTTTCAACAGCTTGGCATTGCCGACACTGATTTAACTATCGCGGAAATGCGTTTGCAACAATGGTTAGCTGCCGGTCAACACGGCACAATGGACTATCTAGCGCGACATGGTACTCGGCGCAGTCGTCCCGCTGAATTGGTACCTGGCACGCAGCGCGTTATTGTCGCTCGTATGGATTATTTCACTGCATCATCATCTGTTAATACGCAGAAAACAATAGATTCAATTCGCGCTTTTATTGCAAGTTATGCGTTAGGACGTGATTATCATCGCGTCTTACGGCAACGGTTGCAACGCCTCGCCACGCAAATTGAAAACGCGGTAGGTGCGTTCGGTTATCGCGTCTTTGTTGATTCAGCACCGGTATTAGAAAAACCACTTGCTGTAAAAGCTGGATTAGGATGGATGGGGAAAAATACAAATCTCATTCATCCGCAAGCGGGATCGTGGTTTTTTCTGGGCGAAATATACACAGATTTACCGCTTCCTATTGATAGCGAAATCCCAAATCACTGCGGAAGCTGTCAATCGTGTTTAACACACTGTCCTACTGGAGCAATTATTGCGCCCTATCAATTGGATGCGCGGCGTTGTATTTCTTATCTTACAATTGAATATCGCGGCAGCATTCCGCTAGAATTGCGTCCGTTATTAGGTAATCGCATTTACGGCTGTGATGAGTGTCAACGCTATTGTCCTTGGAATCGCTTTGCCACAATGACTGCCGAGGCAGATTTTCAAGTGCGGCATTCACTTGATACTGCCAATTTAATTAAACTATTTGCATGGAATGAGGCGACTTTTTTACAGCGTACTGAAGGTTCAGCAATTCGGCGCATTGGTTATCAACAATGGTTGCGTAATATCGCAGTTGCTTTAGGAAATGCCCCGCCACATCCTGAAATAATCACTGCACTGTATTCACGGCTCACCGCGTGTGATGATTCCTTGGTGCGTGAGCATATTGAGTGGAGCATTCAACATCGCACGGCGACAGCGTCACTATTATTGAATGCTGTCGCCAATGATAAACGTGAATTATAAACCTAGTTCATCTAACAGTGCTTGTTCAGCAGAAGACAATGGCGATGATTCGGCAGGCTTTGATAATGCGGCATTACTTGCTGCCGTCTTCTGTGCTTGTTCGGCCACGATACGATCAGGATCGGCATCTTCACGCTCGAAGTCATGTAGTTTAATGAAATCGGTTTTATCCATCGCCAATTCCATATAAAAGACATTGCGATTCACAGTATTAAAGGTCACGCGCCGAGCTTGCGGACGATCTAAATTGGTATCAATGCTGACCATGACTTCTTTGTTAATGGTCAACATCTTAGGTTGATTCTGGTTAATACAGACCTGCAATTCGTGCCCGACGTTGCCGGTGAAATCACCCACAATCTGGTTCATCAATTCGCCAAGCGTATTGCCAACTTCTTCGGAAGTGTGGCGCGTGGCTAATTCAGATTCTGGCATTCCCATTGACATCATATAGGCGCGATATAATTCTAGTGCTGAAGTTCCTGAGAAGTTCATGATGACTAAACCAGAAAAGCCACCATCAAATAATACGAAACAGCCAATGTCTGGACGTAAACAAGTTCGGGTAATACGTTGTACCATTGCCGAATAAGTCACCTGGGTTTTGGTGGCAGCAGTCAGCACCTTGCGCACGGAATTACACAGCATTACCAAAATGTCATCAGTTGTGATGGTTTTACTTTTTACCACTGACGTTGTTCTCCACAGCAAAATCTCTTATTTTAAGAATTCAGCGTTATTATCGAATTTATTCCGCACAACGCTGGTGTTTGTTCACGAGGTAACGATTGATGGTTTAGTGGTGCGCATTGACCCTCATTGATACACGATCTTTCAGATTGGATGATACAACTATGATGCACAACTGGCAGCAGTTTGATAGCGTTTTTTTAGATTTAGATGGCACGTTACTTGACCTGCATTTTGACAATCATTTTTGGTTGGAGCATGTGCCGTTGCGCTATGCAGAAAAATATCACTTGTCGCTGGCAGTTGCAAAAGCTGAATTATTAACGCGCTATCAGGCAATTGCTGGCACTCTCAATTGGTATTGCGTGGAGCATTGGAGTCGAGAGTTGGATTTAAACATTGTGGAGTTAAAGCAAGAAGTTGCGCATTTAATCGCAGTGCATCCGCATGTGATCGACTTTTTACAAGCATTGAATCAATTAGGTAAACGTCGCGTATTGGTCACTAATGCACATCGTCAATCGTTGGCTTTAAAATTGGAACGCACGGGATTAACTGGCTATTTTGAGCGCATTTTTTCTGCGCATGATCTCGGCATCGCTAAAGAAGACCCCGCTTTTTGGTCGCAATTACAACTGCTTGAACCTTTTAATCTGCAGCGCACGTTGTTGATTGATGACAATCTCGACGTATTACACGCTGCCCGCGCCTTTGGTTTGCAGAATGTCATTGCGGTAGTGAAACCTGATTCTACCGCACCCAGCCGCACTGCTGAATCCTTCATCGCTATTGATGATTTTTCGGCATTATTACCGCTGCCATTGCTTTAACGTTCATCAAAACCAGCCAGCCGATATAACCGGTTGGCTTCTTCTAAGTTTTTCTCTACACCTAAACCTTGTTCATACATCATCGCTAATGTGGTGAGCGATCCAATTAAGCCTTGATCCGCTGCGCGGCGGAACCATTCAATCGCTTTTCTAGGATTTTTATCGGTGCATTCGCCTTGCATATACATAAAAGCAAGTCCATGTTGCGCAACGCTAAATCCCGCAGTAGCGGCTGCTTTCATATAGCTGAAGGCTAATAACGGATTGGGCAACATTCCTAAACCATTTTGTGCCATGATGGCCATGCGATATTGCGCGTCAACATTGCCCGTTTCTGCTAAGGGTGCGAGTAAACCAGTTGCGCGTGAAAACTGTTTTGCTTCAAATGCGGCAATGCCGCTACTTAACATCATCTCTAATTCTTCTTGTTCACGACTCATCGTGCAGTCCTCCATTTTATGTGATAGTGCGCTGGGGTAATTGTACAAAGTCTATCCAGTGCTGAAAGAGTTCTGTATTCGCGGCTGCAATCGCAAATTGTGGCGTTAAAGTGAGTGATGCTGTTGGTGTTAAATGATGAGCATCGTAATGTTGCACAATTGCGCCGGCTTCTTCTGCAATTAAACGTCCGGCAGCGTAATCCCATAAGCGTTGACCGCCATGTAAATATAATTGATAACGCCCACTCGCCAGCCAACACCAATCTAATGCCACTGAACCGAGATTGCGTTGGGAGCGAAAACCGCCGGGGCGAAAGAGCGCGGCCAAGCGCGTTGCGGGTAAACGTTTGAGATCAATCATCGCTAAACAATCGCTCAAGGTGTTGCCGATGGTGTGGACGCGCAGCGGTTCGCCGTTGCACCACGCGCCCTGTCCGCGTGCGGCGCAAAAACATTCATCGCGCACGGGGTCGAGAATGACGCCATGTGTGATCTGACCGGCGTCGAGCAGCGCCAGCGAGATCGAAAAATAGGGGAATCCGGCGGCGTAATTGCTGGTGCCATCAAGCGGATCGAGAATCCACAGTCGCGGCGCATTTCCGTCTAACAACCGCTGCTGCTCGGTCGCCGTCATTTCCTCGCCGAGCAGCGGAATCTCAGGAAAGACCAGCGCCAGCGCGGCGGTGAGATGCGCTTGAATCGCCAGATCAGTTGCCGTCACCAGACTGCCGTCCGGCTTGGCTTCAGCGCGAATCTCCTGCCAGCGCGGGAGCAATTCAGTGGTCGCCGTCGTGCGCAGCAATTGTGTGAGCAAGCGAAGTTTGGCGTTCATGCGCACCGTTCCCATGTTTGACCCTGACCGAACGCGGTTGCTCTAATCATTACATCTTCTTTCAACGCGGATTACCTCGTCATGTCTGTGCAACCTGTCATCCTCTCCGGCGGAGCCGGCACCCGCTTGTGGCCGCTGTCCCGCGAAGCCTATCCCAAACAATTTCTGCCGCTGACGAGTACCCGCACCATGCTGCAAGAAACGGTGCAACGGCTCGCGGGTTTGGATGCGGAACATCCGCGAGCGGCGTTGGCAGTACTCGCGCCGATTGTGGTGTGCAACGAGGCGCATCGCTTTTTAGTCGCTGAACAATTGCGCGATATCGCGCAGCCCCCAGCGGTCATCGTGTTGGAATCAGTAGGGCGCAACACCGCGCCAGCATTGACAGTGGCGGCGCTGGCGGCACTCCGCAACGGCACTGATCCGATCCTGTTGGTGATGCCAGCGGATCATACCATCCGCGATGCGGCGGGTTTTCGAGCGGCGGTGGCGGACGCCGTTCACGTTGCCCGCAGCGGCGCAGTAGTCACCTTTGGCATCGTGCCCACCCAGCCCGAAACGGGTTATGGCTACATCCGCCAAGGTGCGGCATATCCGCTGGCGGGTTTGACGGGCGCTGCTTTTCAATTGGCGCAATTTGTGGAAAAACCCGACGCTGCAACGGCGCAAACGTATCTTGCCGCCGGTGATTATCTGTGGAACAGCGGGATTTTTGTGTTACAGGCATCGCGCTGGCTGGCGCTGATTGCGCAGTGTCGTGACGATTTGGCGCAGGCGGCGACCGCTGCGTTTACGCAGGCGACGGTTGACGGTGATTTTTTGCGTTTGGATGCAAGCGCGTTCGCTACTTGTCCCAGCGATTCAATTGATTACGCGGTGATGGAGCATTTAACCGACGGCACGTTGACGACGCCAGCGGTGGTGATTCCGCTCGCTGTAGGCTGGTCGGATGTCGGCGCGTGGTCGGCGCTGTGGGAAGTGCGCGAGCACGACGCAGCCGGCAACGTCGTGAGCGGTGATGCCTTCGTTCACGCCGCCCACAACAATCTGGTGCTCGCGCAGCAGCGCATGGTGGCCGTGATTGGCGTCGATGATTTGATCGTGGTCGAAACGCCGGACGCGGTATTGGTAACGACCAAAACCAAGGCGCAGGATGTCAAGGCGGTGACGCAATTTTTGCAGCAACAACAGCGAGATGAACATCGCCATCATCAGCAAGTGCATCGTCCGTGGGGGTCTTATGAAGCAATTGGGCACGGCGCTCGTTATCAAGTGAAGCGGTTGGTGGTGCAGCCCGGCGAGTCGTTATCGCTGCAAATGCACCATCATCGTGCAGAACATTGGGTGGTGGTGTCGGGAACGGCGCGAGTGACCTGCGACGAGCGGACGTTTTTACTCACAGAAAATCAATCAACCTATATTCCGGTTGGCTCCACGCACCGATTAGAAAATCCAGGTTGTATTACTTTAGAATTGATTGAAGTGCAATCAGGTAGCTATTTAGATGAAGATGATATTGTGCGTTTTGAAGATCGCTATCATCGCTAAATGATTCCACCATCACCGCAATTGAAGGAGCACCCATCATGTTAAGTTCATTGCGCTTCATCGTGATTAGCTTATTGCTACTTTACAATACCACTACGGCAGCATCAGCGCCAATTACGACACCGATCACGGCGCTTGATGTCACCCAATTAGCCACCGTCAATCAATTATTAGAGCGTATCGCCGAGCGGCGCGTGATCTTTATTGGTGAACACCATGATCGTTATGAAGATCATCTCACGCAATTAGCGATCATTGCAGGTTTGCACCAGCGCGGCAAATCAATAGTGATTGGCATGGAGTTTTTTCAACAACCTTTTCAAGCCGCGCTCGATGCGTTTATTGCCGGAGAGATTGATGAGTTGGAATTATTGCGCCGTACTGAATACTTTGACCGCTGGCGCTATGATTACCGGCTGTATCGACCAATATTACAATTTGCCCGCCAATATCATATTCCTCTCATTGCGCTAAATATCGCTTCTGAATTGACCGCAAAAGTCGGCGCTGGCGGTTTGCAGAGCTTAAATGATATGGAACGCGCCCAAATTCCAACTGCAATGGAACGTCCAGACGCGCAATATCGGCAGCGGCTGGAGACGATTTTTAAGCAGCATCCGAACACGCAACAACATGAATTTGAACATTTTTTAGAGGCACAACTGCTGTGGGACGAAGGCATGGCGGCTCGCACGGCGCAGGCGTTGAGCGATTTTCCCGACCGCACCGTGATCGTGTTGGCGGGCGCGGGGCATCTCGACTATGGTCAAGGCATCCCCAAACGGGTGACGCGGCGGCAGCCGGTTGCGACCGCAATCCTGCTCAACGGCAACGGACGGCGTCCCGATCCGACGGTCGCCGACTTTTTGCTGTATCCGCAACCCATTGAATTAAAAGGAGCTGGCGTGCTCGGCGTCCAGCTCGATCCCAGCACCAGCGGCGGCATGTTGGTCAAAGCCTTCGCTGAAACGAGCGGCGCACAGGCGGCCGGCATGGCGCTTGGCGACCGTATTCTCCGCGTTGGCGCGATGCCCATCGCCAATTACGCCGATATTCGGATCGCACTGCTTGACCAAACACCGGGGCAGCGGGTGGCAGTTGAAATCGAACGCCAGCGCCTGCTGGGAACGCCGGAACGCTTGATTTTACAGGTAGAATTGCGTTGAACCTGCCACGCCCACCGGAATTGCTCGCCCCCGCCGGCACCTTGCGCAACCAACGTTATGCCTTCGCGTATGGCGCAGATGCCGTGTACGCGGGTTTGCCGCGCTATAGTTTGCGCGTGCGCAATAATGATTTTAATGCGGAAACGCTGGCGCTTGGCATTGCAGAAGCTCATGCGCAAGGAAAACGCTTTTATTTAGCCACTAATGTAATGCCGCATGGCGCAAAATTGCGCACTGTTATTCAAGATTTAGCGCCGATTATTGCATTACATCCTGATGCGCTCATTGTCGCTGACCCGGGTTTATTATTATTGATCCGCGAGCAGTGGCCAGAACAAACGCTGCATCTTTCTGTGCAGGCAAATACCGTCAATGCAGCAGCCGTGCGCTTTTGGGCATTACAAGGTGTGCAGCGCGTTATTCTGTCACGAGAATTATCGTTAAATGAAATTGCTGAGATTCGCGCTGCTTGTCCAGAGACTGAATTGGAGGTATTTATTCACGGTGCGCTGTGCATTGCCTATTCTGGGCGCTGCTTATTATCGGGCTATTTTAATCATCGTGATGCCAATCAAGGTAGTTGCACCAATTCTTGTCGTTGGCAATATCGTTTGGGAAGTGAATTAGAACAAAACCAACGTTCTGCAATTCCAGAGCAGTATTATCTTGAAGAAGGAAAACGCAGTGGTGAATTCATGCCTATTTTTGAAGATGAGCATGGCACCTATATTCTTAATTCGCGGGATTTACAAGCCGTTGCTCATGTCGCTCAATTAGTTGCACTCGGCATTGATTGCCTAAAAATTGAAGGACGCACCAAATCGCATTATTACGTTGCCCGCACGACGCAGGTATATCGTGCGGCTATTGATGATGCAATTGCGGGACGACCGTATCGTCCCGAATTGCTGACTGCATTAGAAGGATTAGCTAATCGCGGTTATACCGAAGGGTTTTATCGCCGTCATGCACCGCAAGAATTACAAAATTATGCCGATGGCGCATCACGCAATCAGCGCCAAATTTTTGTTGGTGAAGTGACCAGCGTTGCTGCCAATCATTGGGCAGAAATCACAGTGAAAAACCAATTTGCCGTTGGTGATGAATTAGAACTCATCACACCAAACGGCAATTGGTTATTTCAATTAACCGCGATGACAACCGTAGATGGAGAAACACTTTCTATTGCTCCCGGCGCAGGTTGGCAGGTGCGCATTCCATTACCAACTGCCGCCGTGGTGAATGCCTTCAGCTTATTAACGCGCACTCTCACGACTGCTGGCTAATGGTGTTGCTGCCGCCGTCGCAGTTTGCGTGACTAAAATGCGCCCCATGCCCGGCGCTAATTCAAACTCAAATGGCGTTGGTAAATAATCCATTGGCCATTCTGGCGACACATCTAACAGCGGCATTGCCGTGTGCAAATGACGATATAAATCATTGACGCGCAGATATTGCCGATTCCAAGGGTCTTTATTGATTGCCAATAACGCTTCTCCCTTGCTCATCGGATCGCGTTTATGCAACAACAAGATCGCTGCATTGTCTGTTTCAATACGCTGAATTTCACCCTCGCTGCGAAAAACCGGATAGGTTTGTTTAATCTGGTTAATCTGGGCGATGAAATGGGTTAAATCGACATTGGGCGCTTCCCATTGTTCCGGGCGCGTATTCACAACATCCAAACGACTGCGAAATCCGTATTCAAAACCGATGGGAATCATCACGCCAGTAGCAAATAGCGCCGCGAAGAGATAACGCTGCTGGAGCAGGTGTGGATTGCCGCCAGATTCACTAAATAAACGCTCGGTATCATGGCTTTCTGGAAAGCTAATGGATGGCACCACTTGGCGCGTTAAATTGTATTGATCCAGCAGCCAATCGCCACTGAAATCCCACCATTTTGAGCTATTAAAAATCGCATCAAAACCAGCCGCCGCTGTATTCTTGGTTTGTTCTGGCGAACAACCCAAAGTTTCCGCAATAAATACCGTGTCGGGATGCAATTGACGTACCCGTCGAATGAGTTCAGCCCATACCGAATTGGGTAATTGATAAGCGGCATCGCAACGAAACCCGCGAAAACCTAAACTCACTAAATACAACACGAGTTCAATACAGTATTCCAGTAATTCAGCACGCGCTGACGAATGCGCATGATCGAATTGTGCTAAGTCGTACCAAATAGTTTTAGTCCCATCGGCTTCAACACAAAAGGGATTGGCAATTTTTTTGCCTTCATGCAAAAACCAGTCGGGATGTTCTTTTAATAACACGGAATCAACTGCGCAGTGATTGATCACCAAATCAATCATCATTGACAAGCCATGCGCTTCGGCTTGCGCCACCATTGCCTGTACTTGTTCTTTGGGAGAAGTTTGTGCAGTTTGGTTAAGGAAATCTTTATTGATGATGAAGTAGTCTGCAATGGAATACAGGCTGCCTGAACGTCCAGTTTTCTGAATTGGATTAACAAATACCCACTCAAATCCCATTGCTGCTGCGCGTGCTAAATGCGGTTCCCAATTCTCAAACTTTCCCGCCAAGCGCGGAAATAGGTTGTAGATATTCATGTTGTAATTCAATCCTTGCTGAAGTTGACGGCGCTGGTGACAAGTCAAAGCGGTTTTTTGTTAAAAAACCGATGTCTCGTCAATTGAAGAGTAAATAAGGTGAGTGAAAATTCCACTCTGAGCAGAAGTCACAATGCTAAAAAGAAAAGAGACAATTTTTGGTTATCTCATTTCTTAACATCAATTGTGGTGGTTTTTAATTGCGTCAGTGTGGCTGCAACAAGTGCAGCCACATTGAGATGAATTATCCTGCAATGGTTGCGATTTCACACATCGCGGATGTAATCGTAGATATTCAAATAATCCTGCCCCGGCACATTCCACGAATAATCAGAACGCATTGCGTTTTTCATTAACTCGCGGAAATGATCGGGATGATGATGATAACAAGCAATGGCGCGACCGAGTGCGGATTCAAGCCCCGGATTATCATAATCTTGGAAGACATAGCCATTGCGCACATGCAGCGGACGATCCGAAAAATCTTTATCAAACACGGTATCCGCCAAGCCACCAATAGCACGCACGACCGGAATGGTGCCATAACGCAGCGCGATCAATTGGGTTAAACCGCAGGGTTCAAAACGACTCGGCACCAACATCATGTCTGCGCCCGCATAAATTAAATGCGATAAATCTTCATCAAACCCAATCTCTAAATGACAATCTGGACTGTCATTGAGCATCCGTTTGAGATTCCAAAAATCGCTATTGATGCGATCATCCGGGCTGGAGCCTAATAATACGAACTGCGCTCCGCGCTCCAAGGTATAAAAAATCGCATGACGGACTAATTCTAAACCCTTCTGCGGATCGAGACGCCCAATAAAAGCGACAATCGGCTTGTCATTATCAGACAGCATTAACCGCTGCCGCAGTGCCCGCTTGTTATCATATTTGCCGTCAATGGTTTCTATACCATAACGTGCAGGAATGTGGCGATCTACTTCAGGATTCCACACATCGTAATCAATGCCGTTGACCACACCGCCGTATTTAATATGATGGGTGTGCAAGGTGGGTTCTAAACCAAAACCCTGTCCTTGATCTTTGGTTTCAAACGCATAACGCGGCGAGACGGTGGTTACAAAGTTGGCATATACAATGCCACCTTTCAATAAATTGAGTGCCTTGGGATGACGATTATCTGCCATCCGCGTCGGATCAAAAAACCGCTCAGGACGATGTAAACCAGTGGCATGTAAAATCTCAACTCCGGTGACGCCTTGATGCGCAAAATTATGAATCGTCAAACAAACACGCGGATGAATCATGCCCATTGCTTGATAGAATTCATACAAGAAAATCGGTACCAGCGCAGTTTGCCAATCGTGGCAATGAATAATGTCGGGATGTTTGCCTGCTTTCCATAAGAATTCCATTGCCGCCCGCGAAAAGAAGGCATAACGCAAGACGTCATCTTTGAATCCGTAAATGCTGCCGCGATTAAAGAAGTTGTCTTGTGAATGCGGTTCAATAAAAAAGCATTTGCGGTCGTGAACAAAACCAAAAAAGACGGTGCAATGAATCGCGCCATCGTACCAAGGCACCCATAAATCTTTATACACCTCCTGCATTTCAAAAATCTGGTCATAACGCATTGAAGAGTATTTAGGCAAAATAATTTCAACGTGATTGCCGCGAATTGCTAATTCCCGACTTAAACCGAATACCACGTCACCTAAACCGCCCACTTTTGCCACTGCCGCTAATTCCGGCGTGATGTGGACGATAAACAGGCTGGGACGCGGTGGTGGTGCAGGTTCAATCACCATCGGCAGCGCGGGTTCCGGCTCCGGTTCTGGCTCCGGCGCGATCTCGGCGGCAACCGGCGCAGGTTCAATCACTTCGACTGGCGCAGCGTCAATCGCAGCAACTGGCTCCGGCGCGATCTCGGCGACAACCGGCGCAGGTTCAATCACTTCGACTGGCGCAGCGTCAATCGCGGCAACTGGCTCCGGTGCGATCTCGGCGACAACCGGTGCAGGTTCAATCACTTCGACTGGCGCAGCCGCAACTTTGGATTTAGCAGTTGATTTTGCAGGAGTTTTCTTTTTAGCTGGCGCTGCCGCAACTGCTGGCATTTCCACTGGCGGCGCTGTCACCGGCGGCGGCGTCATTGGCACAGTGGCGGGATCGATTCGCGGTGAAGTCGTCGAGGTTGATTTTGATCCGGTGGGTTTTTTGGGCATGGTCACGAGTCCTAACGCTGGTTTATCCGTGAAAATCATTGAAATGATGCTGCGGTTTCTGCGCCCGCAGCCGTCGTTTTTCCTGTTATTCGCCGCACACTGCGAGCAGATGCTGGTTAGCGACCTCGCGTGTGAAATGCGACATTCCATCGCTCGTCGGTCGCTTCTACCGGAATTGCTGTCAATTCCAAGGTGCCCACTTCCGTCACCGCCGCTTGCAGCCGCACTGCGACCACTTCGCCCTGTTTGCGCGTTTGCGCGGGCAAGGTGGTTTGAATGTCGTCCATATCAGCGAGTTCATCCGCTGCCCACGTCTCCAACAAATCGCCCACTTGATCGTCGTGGCGGACGCTGGAACCAAAGAAGCGAAACCGCACCGGCTCACCCACAATCAAGCCGAATTCTTGCGGCGGCGTGACCGGCGGCGAGCCTTCCTCCAAACCAAATGGCACCACACAGAGCGCCTGAAGTTCCGGCTCCATGCCCGGAATCGCTGGCATCGCGCTTTCCACACCGACGTAATAACTGTGCGACGTGCCGCCGCGAATCCGCACCCCGCCATGTCGCCGAACGTGCGCATGAAATGCAGCACCTTGTGCCACCGCTAAATCTAAATTTTGCGCTGCCAATAATCGTGCTGGCGGTGCCGATTCGTCGGTTAGCCACTGATTGAGCACTTCCAACACTCGCGTTTGCAGCGCCGCCGCTTTGAACACGCCGCCGTTAAACAAGATCGCAGTCGGATGTAAAAAGCTCGCACCCGCTGCTGGCGCGACAAACCCGCTCAGATCATCCGTTGCGCCGGTTTGCCGTCCCAAAAATGCCGCGAGATGGCGCGTCACTGCTGGGTCTTGCGCATACGGCAAACCCACTTTGGTCAGCGCCCCTCGCGGACGACTGAGTGGACGGGCATCAGCGGCAACGCTCGGAAAAAAGCCTTCAATCAAACTGGTTTCAATCTCAGCGCGGGTCAGCTCGGTGCGAATGCTGCCACCAATCAAGCGCGAGCCGCGACTCGGCACCACCACCGGCACCCGCTCCAAAGTCGCATCCGCCAGCAGCGTTTCTTTTGCCTGCCGACAACCGTGCGTCAACGCCTGCACCTGCCAGCGATCCAATTCCACGCCGCTCTGCGCCAGCTTGGTTTTTAATAAATACGCCAGCGCCAAATCCATGTTGTCGCCGCCGAGCAAAATGTGCTCACCGACGGCGACGCGCACCAATTCCAACGCGCCCTCGTGTTCAGTGACGGCGATCAGCGACAAGTCAGTGGTGCCGCCGCCGACATCGACCACCAAAATCACATCGCCGACCTGCACCTGCTGCCGCCAACTGCCTTGGCTGTCATTCACCCAGCTATACAGCGCCGCCTGCGGCTCCTCCAGCAACACCAAATGCTCAATGCCGATGGCGCGAGCAGCTTCGGCAGTGAGTTCTCGCGCTGCCGGATCAAACGACGCCGGTACCGTCACCGTCACCGCTTGCTGATGCAGCGGGGCGTAAGGATGCAGCCCATTCCACGCATTGCGCAGATGAGTGAGGAATTGCACGCTGGCATCAAACGGCGACAGTTGTGGAATTTCCGCCGGAGCGCCAGCCGGTAAACAGGGCGCTTTGCGATCCAGATCGGGATGACACAACCAACTTTTGGCGCTCGCCACCAGTCGAATCGGCGTCATCGTGCCCTGATGCCGCGCCAGCTCGCCGCCAATGCGGGTGGTGTCGTGCTGCCAAGGTAAACCCAGATCACCAGCGCGGAATTCATCGGCGTGAGGCAGATATAAAAAAGAGGGCAGCAGCGGACGCGCTTCCACCGCGCCGGGCGCGACGAGCTGTGGAATCAACAGCAACGCCTGCACGATCTCCTCGCCAACACTTTGCTCAGAATCGACGTAAGACAGGGCACAGTGCGTGGTGCCCAAGTCAATGCCAACGGCGTAACGGGGCGCTTTCACAGCTCCACCTCCGCTGCCGCCAAGATGCGCAGATCGTGGCTGCTGGTCAGTTGCGGTAAACGGCTGGCGCGAACTTGCCAACCGCGATGGCGCAAGGTGCCGGTAAATGGCGGCTCACCGAGCACCTGTCCGGTCGGGCGCACAGCAGCGGCGTCAAAACCCCGTTCCAACGTGATGCGGCTGCCTTCTGGTTCCTCGCGCACGGGCGTGATCGTCAGATAATCACGCAGCACCCGTTGACAGCCTTGATGCACGACGCGAGCGGCTGCGCCGACTTCTTGATCGGAATACTGCTGGAGTTCTTCGTGCAGAAAATCGACTAACCGCCCTTCGCGCTGGAATAAACCCAACAATAACAACGCGGCATCCGGTGCGGCTTCTGCCAACGGCGCAGCGGCAGCGAGCGGAGATGATGCTGCTGGCGCAGATGCGGTGGCGTCAGTGGTTGCTAACTGGGCGACGGCGTGGGCAAATTCGGGGTCTTTGAAAATGCGACGGAAGCTGCCAAAGGCGATCACTGTCCTCCGCAATACGGATGGCAATGCTGATGTCATGGGGAGAAATCCTGCGCTGGGGTTTGATTCACTAAAGCTGCGGGTGACGTGGCGGGTCGGGCGGCGATACGCTGAACTGCGCCGTGAAAAGCGCGATTATACGGCGCTTTCGAGACCACTGAGTGATTGCAGGTTTGATGATTAAGTTGGAGCAGATGACAGAGATGGCTGAGAAAATTGATCCTCCCAGCGTTGAGCAACGTCAAGCGATGATTGCACTCGCGGCGTATTACTTGGCAGAACGGCGGGATTTTGCGCCCGGCGCAGCGGAGATGGATTGGTTGCAAGCGGAGCGGGTGATTGATGCGTTGATTGCCAAACAACAGATCGGTCGCACCACGCCGCCGGAACACATTCGCAATGCGCTGAAGTTTGCGTGAGCTGGCGCGGAATAAAAAAAAGCGCGACGGTTGTCGCGCTAAAAAAATTACCACCAAAGGAGGAATGGAGGAATGCACTGAAGGATCAAACTTCAGTACATCAGCAGTTTCTAATATAGTTGCGGACTTGTCAAGCGTCGGCGCTGACAGTTGTGGTGGAACGGATAGCGTTGACGCAGTAGTGATATGATCAAACGACTTTTTAATGATATGGGGAATACGACATGCTCAATAATAACTTTTATCGCACTGGCACTTTTGGCATTTTAATTAGCTGGTTATTATTGTTTAACGTTGTATCTGCTGATCCTATTGTTGATTCAGTACTGGCGCAGGTGTATGAAGGGTATGATCAAAAAAATGTGTGTTGGCGAGCGCACGCCAATTTAGAAGGTGGTTATTGTTGTTTACAAGTCAAGCGTCAAGATCGCTTGAATACCTCCACAGAAGCACGGCTTTATTTATTGTTAGTTGGGCAGTGTTATGACAGCGAAGGCGAACTAGAAAGTGCGCATGTTAATAGTGGAATGGTGGGCGCATTGGTGCTCAATTTAAGCGATAAAGTGCGCGTTTTAGCAGGAAATCCCCGCATCCCAATGGGGTCTTATGGCATCGCACCAGAAAAGTGGTCATTGGTTAAATTTGGTGCGAACGATCATTGGGGCTGGATTACTGAAAGCGGATATACTGGATATGGCGTCACAACGTCTTGGTATTCAATTTTGTTACCGCATGGTAAAGAAATTAGCGAAATAACTGTTCCATTTGGGTATGATGATTCAGGAAATTGCGACGAAGAAGATAAATCGTGTCGAGTCACTCTCATTGAAGGGACGCTTGAGATTGATAGCACAAAAATCGAGGAAACGATGTTTCCACTTAAAGTGCGGCTTGAAGGTAAAAAGAAGGGAAAACAGATGCCAGCAAAAACATGGGTTTTTCCGTTTGATACAAACTCTTGGTCTTATCAAAAACCCAAAGGCTTTCCTGATTTAGACGGGTAATAACAAATGCCAACTCTGCGGGTTTTATTCATGCTTAAA
The DNA here is from genome assembly GCA_020721065.1 of Thiocystis violascens. Taxonomy (GTDB): domain Bacteria; phylum Pseudomonadota; class Gammaproteobacteria; order Chromatiales; family Chromatiaceae; genus Chromatium; species Chromatium violascens_A. The sequence continues at coordinate 93,801 of DYNM01000009.1, forward strand.
CAACTGTGCGTTGCTGTGCTTTTCGTCATTACCGGTACTGCTCGTGCTGGCATTCCACATTTCAACGTCTCTTGCCCCGGCAATTTATACGTTCATGCAGACAAAGGTGGTGCTATTTATATCAATGGCAAAGAAACCAAGCTGAAGAAAATCAACGCCAATTATTACGAAGCTACTGGTGCAGGCGTTACTTTATCAATCGCTATCAATCCAGATGGCTCAATATTGGTTTCCTACACCGGCAAACACGGCATACATGGCATCTGCGAATAAACGGAGCCGCGCTTGTTAATCATCTAGTATTCACGACGTCCCGCTGATTTTTCCCGCTCAACCGGCTTTATCTTTATTAAATTTAGAAGAGAAACGATTATGCAGCATCAGCGCCACCGCGTTTCAACGACTTTCTTGTTCACCTTGGCACTCGCAGTGCCCGGTACCGTCTTGGCGTATGACGCCAAAGATGCTGTCCGCGATTGCGAAATGCGGCTCCGCAGCGATTACGATTTGACTGATCTGCGCAACGCTCACGCCGTCCAATTATCCGGCGATAAAAATTATCGCGTTACCGGCAATACCAAAATTGACGGCGATAAATATCCTTGGACTTGTGACATTGAAAAACGGCGCATCGTTGCTGTTGATTACAGCAATAGCAATCGCCGCCATTCCCAGCGCAGCTCGCGCTTTGATGGCGGCACCCCCGAAGTCGCGCCGCGTCGTTCCGGTGAAGTGGAAGTGCGGATGCCCGGCGGTTGCACCGTGCTATATGACCGCAATGGCGAGTTGCGCAATCGCGGCAGCAGTTGCAGTTCAGATGACCGTCGCCGCGCTGATAAAGCCGCTGATGCTTAATTTCCGCGATAAGCGTAACAGCGGACGTGACAATGAATACGCTCGCGGCGGTAGTAATGAGCAACCTCCAGAAATTATGATGGGCAACAATGGTGAAGGCGAAGTGATCTTTAAAAATAACTGCGTCGTTTATTATAACCAACGCGGACGGCGCACCGAGGCATTGCCAAAGTGCAGTGATCGGCAGGTCAATAAAGCGGAACAAGCCATGCGTTCTTATCGCCGCGAGCAAGGCATGTAATTGTTTGAAACTGATGTGTGGCGCAGTGGTAAAACAAACGACTCATTAAATCGTTGTTAAACGAATGTCATAACATTGAGATAGCGACATTTTAACTGCGCCTTTTTTAAAATAATCTGTTCTAAACAACTGAATCAGTTTTGGAGACCGACTATCAATGAAGATGAGTTCTTCACAATACGCTGCTGTCGCTGCTCGCGCCGACTGTTTGGTGACTGCTGCCGAAATGGAAACCGCGTTAGATCAGATGGCGGCGACCTTGACTGCGCACTTAGCCGGCAAGGACCCGCTGGTGCTGTGCGTGATGACGGGCGCGGTGATTGCCGCCGGGCTGCTGTTACCTCGGCTCAATTTCCAATTGCGGGTCGATTACCTCCACGCCAGCCGTTATCAGGGCGCGACGCGGGGCGGCGCGTTGGCGTGGCAACATCGCCCCAGCGCAGCGATTCGCGGTGAGCATATCTTGGTGTTAGATGACATTTTGGATGAAGGCATCACGCTGGAGCAGGTGGTGCGGGCGTGTCACGAAGATGGAGCGGCAAGCGTGATGTCGGCAGTGTTGGTGGAAAAACAGCGCCCGCATCAGTGCCAAGCAGACGTGGTCGGAGTGGTGGTGCCAGATCGCTATCTTTATGGCTACGGTCTTGATTATAAAAACTATTTTCGCAACGCCGCAGGTATTTTTGCGGTGGCGGAAGCGGATATTTAGCGGCGAGATGGTGCCCCGGCAATGCTTTCAACGATCACCAATTATTACGAGCGCCTCGTTTTAGAGCGCCTGCACGAGCTGTTGCATCCCGACGGCACCGAGTTCGATGCGGATTATGTCGATGATTTGGCGTGTGTGGCGCTGAACTATTTGCCACCGCGTTATATGCGGCATGGCGTTGATTTTGTATCACATTTAACGGATACGGAATTGCGCCAAATTCAAGATGAGGTCATCGACGCAGTTGGATTTGCATTGATGACCACTCAACGCCGTACCACCGGGCGCGAGGCGGAATAAACCACTCGCGCTGGCGGCATTCAACGCGCCAGCACTGCGCTTGCTTCGCTCACCAAGTGGCTGAAAGTGGCGTAACTGCGGGCGTCAAGCTGACAACTGCGGCTGCGGCGGTCGGCGTACACGATGCCGAGCACCTGTGTGCCAATCCACACTGATGCAAAAAAACACTGGTCAATGCCGGTGAGTTCCAACAGTCCCGGTGGTAAACGCGGTGTCAGCGTGGCGCTGTTGTCTGCGTTGAGCCACAGCGCCGTGGGCGTCGCCAATAGTTCACTCATCAGGCTGTCGTCTTCAACTGTCACCCGAAACTGATTGAACAGCGGCTCAAAATCGGTGCCGACTAAATGCTCGGCACTCAAGAGGCGTCGCCGTGCGTGATAGCGTGCGAATACCACGCGATTGAGTCCCAAGCCGTGATGCAGCGTGCGCACCAACAGCATCAACACTTCATCCTGCGTCAACGCCGCCGCGTCGGGTTCCCATGCAGCACGGCAGATGGCGATTTCGTTGGCACGCGGAGCCAGACAGAAGGACACTGCCCACGAGGTTGGCAGCGCAATATCGCCATCAACCGGCAATAACTTCAATGGCTTCACCGCATATTTTGTCGCCGCGTCGTTAAATGCGATCAACACCGCATTGATGCGCTGTAGCAGTTCTGGCAACTCCAGCGCCAGCAATTGCGCCGTCAAGCGTAAATCCGTCATCTGCGTCGGACGCTGCCAGCCCGAGAAAGCATGAGAAGCCACCTGCGTCGCCAACATCACGCACAACGTGCGTGGAAATTGCGCATTTCGCGCCCGCATCGCCTCCCGCACCATCGCCGGCAACTGCCACTGTTGCGCCAATTGATAGCCCAACTCCTCCAAACTTTCACCCAGCGAGAGATATTCGGCTTCGTGCGGCAACAGGTGATTGATCTCTACTAACTCCAGATAGCGATTGATGCGCGGATCGCCGTGTGCGAGCAAAAACAGCTCACCTAAGTGATTGAGCAGCGCCGCTAAACTGACCTCCGCCGGTAAACGATCCCGATCACTCTCCGCCCAATCGTGCGCCAAAAATGCCGCCAGCACGGCGCGACCGGCACAACGTTGATAAGACGCCAAGCGCGTTGGTGCCAACACCGCATCGGCGACGGGAGCAGCCGTTTCCAACTGCAACACAGTTTGGGTGCCGAGCATGTGAATTGCATCTTCGAGCATGGCGACTTCAGCGGTGAAATGGCGATGGGGAACCGCGTTGGCGCGTTGCAACACCCGCAGCGCCAGCGCCGGGTCTGCCATGACGGATAACGCGATTTTACGCAATGGGGCGAGATCATCCGCCAACAGCGCGGCAAAATCGTGGCGCGTCCACGCCAAAATCGGGAGTTCTTCCGGTGTTGCCTGCGCGGTTATCGCGTCTAACCAGTTTGAATGCACAGTGATTTCTCCCCATTAAAATGATGCTATTAGGTTGCCTGAAAGTGTGATCTGTGTCACATAGAAGGTGCCCCAAAACTGCGGGTTAGGCTATGATTCGTCGCTACCGGCGCTCGTCATCCCTGCTTCATTCCGGCGACTCAACTTTCATGCTCTGAGGACGCAACTCCGTGAATCTGATCCTTGGCTCAATTATCGTTTTCGCATCCGTACTCGGTGGTTTTGCTGCCGGTGGCGGTCACATTGCCGCACTTTGGCAGCCGTTTGAATTAGTGATTATTTTAGGAGCGGCGCTCGGTGGATTTATTATTGCAAATCCGATGAGTGTCGTGATGGCATCGCTCAAAAGTATTCCAGCGTTATTCACTGGCGCTAAATACAAAAAAGCAGATTATCTTGATGCGTTAGGGTTTATGTATGACCTATTTACCAAAGCGCGTAAAGAGGGTCTGATGGGAATTGAAGGTGATATTGAAGAACCCGCCAATAGTTCCTTATTCCAAAAATATCCGCGCTTATTAAAAGATCATCATGCCACTGAATTTATTTCGGATTATATGCGTTTAGTGGTCAGCGGCAATATGAATCCATTTGAATTAGATAATTTGATGGATATCGAAATTAACACCCATCATCACGAGGCGGAAGCAGCAGCTCATGCGGTGCAGCGCGTCGGTGATGGTTTACCGGCATTCGGTATCGTGGCGGCCGTGCTCGGTATCGTCCACACGATGGCAGCACTCGGCGGACCGATGAGCGAACTCGGCACGCTGGTCGCAGCGGCGCTGGTGGGTACCCTCAGCGGTATTTTGATTGCGTATGGTTTTGTCAGCCCGATTTCGACGGTGATGGAACGTTACGCGGCGGAGGAAACGCGCTTTTTAAGTTGTTTGAAGGCGTGCATTCTCGCCAATGTGCAGGGCTACAGTCCGCAGGTGGCGGTTGAATTTGGGCGCAAAACGATGGGTTCGGATTTCCGTCCCAGCTTTAGCGATCTGGAAAAACATCTGCGCGGCGGCGCGTAAGCGAGCAGCTCTGACATGGCCATTGATAACAGTAAACAACCGATTATCATCAAAAAGATTTTCAAGGGTGGCGGTCATCACGGCGGCGCTTGGAAAATTGCTTTTGCTGATTTTGCGACCGCAATGATGGCGTTTTTTATGTTGCTTTGGATTATGGCATCGACGACCAAAGAGCAAAAAGCCGCTATTTCAACCTATTTCAAAAATCCCTCAGCATTTGAAGGTGCCAGCACCGCACCATCGCAAGCGCAAGGCGAAGGTTCAGGAGCCAGTCCGTCGTTGATTTCATTTGATGGCGCGATTGATATGGCTCCAGAAGCGCAGCAGTCGGTATTGGATGCCGAGCAGGTTGATGCAGCGGCAATGGCGCTGGATCAAGCGCGATTGGAGCAATTAAAAGAGGAATTGGAAGAGGCGGTGGAACAAAGCGCCACGTTGCAACCGTATAAAGAGCAGTTGTTAATTGACATCACTTCAGAAGGATTGCGCATTCAAATTGTGGATAAAGAAAACCGGTCGATGTTTGATTCCGGCAGTGCGCAATTGAAAAGTTATACGATTGAAATTCTCAAAGAATTGGCGGCGATGATTAACAATGTGCCCAATCGGGTGAGCCTGACGGGGCACACGGATTCGCACATTTTGGCGCGGCGCGGCATCACCAATTGGGAGTTGTCGGCGGATCGTGCCAACGCAGCGCGGCGGACGTTGGTGGCGGGTGGAATGCGTGAGGAAAAAATGGGGCGGGTGGTTGGTTTTGCGGACACGGTGCCTTTTGATAAAGATAATCCCGACAGTGCTGTCAATCGCCGTATCAGTATTATCGTGTTGAATAAAAAGGCAGATGAAGAAATTCACGGTGACAAACCTGCCGCACCAGCGCCACCTCCGGCGGGTGCGACGGTGCAGCCATTGCCGGGCGTATTGTCAGAACCCAAGCCGCCGCTGCGTTGAGTTTGCGCGGCTAACGTTCACACAGGCATTGACCACTGTTACGCCATGACCACTTGCATTCACGATCTTTTATTGACCCAAGCGCAACGTACTCCAACGCATCCAGCAGTCCGCTGTGCGGGGGTGGAATGGTCTTATCAGCAGTTGGCGGACGCGGTACAGGCGGCTGCCGCCGTGTATTTGACGTTGGGATTGCAGCGCGGCGAGCGCGTCGCGGTGTATCTCGACAAGCGCCTTGAAACGGTGAGCGCCTTGTTTGGCGCAGCGGCAGCCGGCGGGGTGTTTGTGCCGATCAATCCGTTGCTCAAAGCCGAACAGGTCGCGCACATTTTGACTGATTGCAGCGTGCGGATTCTGGTCACGACGACCGAGCGGCTGGCGCTGTTGCAGCCGGTGCTGGCGCAGTGCGGGGCGTTGCAAACGCTTGTATTGGTTGGCAATCCAGCCACCGAGCTGGAGACTTTGCCGCCAACGTTGGCGCTGCGCAGTTGGGATGAACCTGCGCCGAGCGCGATCACTCCGCACCGCGTGATTGATGGCGATGTGGCGGCGATTTTGTACACCTCCGGCAGCACCGGACGCCCCAAAGGTGTTGTGTTGTCGCATCGCAATCTGGTTGCTGGCGCAGTCAGTGTCGCCAGTTATCTTGAGAATCAAGCAACGGATCGGATTTTGGCGGTGCTGCCGCTCAGTTTTGATTACGGTTTGAGCCAGTTGACGACTGCATTTCACGTCGGCGCGTGCGTGGTGTTGATGAATTATCTGCTGCCGCGTGACGTGATCCGCGCTGTCGTCAAAGAGCGCATCACCGGATTGGCAGCAGTGCCGCCGCTGTGGATTCAACTGGCTGAATTGGCATGGCCGGCAAGCGTGGGCGAGCATCTGCGCTATATCACCAACTCCGGCGGCGCGATGCCGGGCGCAACGCTTGCGCAGCTCCGGGCGCAGTTGCCGCACACGCAGCCGTTTTTGATGTACGGCTTAACCGAAGCATTCCGCTCTACTTATTTGCCGCCAGATGAGATCGACCGGCGTCCGGGGTCGATGGGCAAGGCGATTCCGAATGCAGAAATCATGGTGGTGCGCCCGGACGGGACGCCGTGCGCCGATGAAGAGCCGGGCGAATTGGTGCATCGCGGTATTCACGTCGCGCTCGGGTATTGGAATGACGCGGAAAAAACCGCCGAGCGTTTCAAACCCGCACCTGCCCGCTCACCGGAATTGATGCTGCCCGAGTTGGCGGTGTGGTCAGGCGATACGGTGAAACGCGACGCCGATGGTTTTTTATATTTCATCGGACGGCGCGACGAGATGATTAAAACTTCCGGTTATCGCGTCAGTCCGACCGAAATTGAGGAAGTGATTTATGCCAGCGGGTTGGTCGCCGAAGTCGCGGCGCTCGGCGTGGCTCATCCGCTGTTGGGACAAGCGGTGGTGGTGGTGATTTTTACTGCCAAACATTCTGACGCGCTCAGTGCGTCGCTATTGGCGGCGTGTCAAATGCAGTTACCAACCTTTATGCACCCGACGCAGATTATCGTCCGCACTGAACCGCTGCCGCGCAATCCCAACGGCAAAATTGATCGCACCCGATTAGCGCAAGAATTGAGTGATTTGTTTTAAATAGCATGTTGATTGAAATAAATCGGTTTTTAATTCAATTAAAGAGGAGGTTATTTTGAACATTTTTTCGATGAAAAAACTGATGATTATTGCAATGGTGATGATCGCGGTTCACTTGGTTGGATGTCGCACCATGACCGCCGGTGACATGCTCAGTACAGCTTCTGGAGTATTTGCTGCAACGTCAATTACTGATGCGCAGATGATGCAGGAAGCAGAAGCAGCAACCGCAACTTTAGACCAGAATAATCAACTCGCCCCAGCTAGTAGCAAATATCAAAAGCGTGTGCAAACCCTCGCCAAAAATCTGCAAAACGTCAACGGTGTGCCTTTGAATATCAAGGTGTACATGACCAAAGACATCAATGCGTTTGCAATGGCTAACGGAACAATTCGCGTTTATTCGGGGCTGATGGATGCCATGAACGATGATGAATTGCTGTTTATTGTCGGTCACGAGGTGGGACACGTTGCCAAAGGTCACACCAAACAACGGATGCGCACGGCATTGCTCACCCAAGTTGGTCGGGATGTAGTTATAAAAAGTGCCAATCAGCAAGTTGCCGCGTTGACAGCGTCACAATTGGGAGAATTCAGTGAAAAAGTGATTAACGCTCAATTCTCACAAAAGAACGAACGTGAGGCGGATGATTATGGATTGGAAGTTCTAAAACAGAGCGGCAGAAATCCACTTGGTGCGGTTACTGCGTTGGAAAAACTTGCATCAATGGGGAGCAGCAATTCAAGTTTCGTTACACAGATGCTATCAACCCATCCTGAACCGGGAGCGCGAGCAGAGCGGATTCGGAAGGCGCTTTAATTCCCATCACTTGTATTCATAGATCAATCAACAATGTCTTCCATTCGCCACACTGCGCCACTTGCGTTTTCAATTAGCGCCGATAACCAATTACTGATCGGTGGTTTAACGGCAACGCGATTGGCAGCGCGAATTGGACGCACACCTTGTTATGCCTATGATCGCGCTCTCATCACCGCCCGCATTGCTGAATTGCGCACCGTCTTACCGCCTGCAATTCATCTCCATTATGCAATCAAAGCTAATCCAATGCCGGCAGTGGTGCAGCATTTAGCAGGATTAGTTGATGGCTTTGATGTGGCATCCGGTGGTGAATTAAAAACGGTATTGGATACGCCAATGCCGCCTGCGCACATGAGCTTTGCGGGACCTGCAAAAAGTGCCAATGAATTACAGCAAGCAGTGGCAGCAGGAATTGTCATCAATGTGGAATCGGAGCGCGAGCTGCGAGCGATAACGGCAATTGGTGCGGCGCTCGGTATTCAGCCGCAGGTCGCGTTGCGGGTGAATCCTGATTTTGAATTGAAAGCGTCGGGCATGAAGATGGGCGGCGGCGCAAAACCGTTTGGCATTGACGCTGAACGGGTGCCAGCAGTGTTGCACGAATTGCGGACGCTTGATCTGCAATTCATTGGTTTTCATATCTTTTCTGGCTCACAAAACCTCCGCGCTGAGGCGATCAGCGAAGCGCAGGAAAAAACACTGGCGCTGGCGGTGCGGCTGGCGCAACACGCGCCAACGCCGGTGCGGTTGCTCAACCTCGGCGGCGGTTTTGGCATTCCTTATTTTCCCGGCGATCTGCCGTTGGACGTGGCGCAAGTGGGCGAGCGACTGGCGGAATTGCTGCCTGCAGCGCAGCGCGATCTGCCGTTGGCGGAGTTTGTGATCGAATTGGGGCGCTTTATTGTGGGTGCGGCTGGCGTCTATTTATGTCGCGTGGTGGAGCGCAAACTCTCGCGGGGACAGCTATTTTTAATCACTGACGGCGGGCTGCATCAGCATCTTGCCGCGTCTGGCAATTTTGGGCAGGTGCTCCGCAAAAATTATCCGGTCATCGTCGCCAATCGTGTTCATCCCGCCACTGAGCCAGAATTAGCATCCGTCGTCGGGCCGCTGTGTACGCCGTTGGACGTGCTCGCCGATAAAATGCCGCTCGGACACGCGCAAAAAGGTGATTTCATTGCTGTTTTACAATCTGGTGCGTATGGTTTAACTGCCAGCCCAACTGCCTTTTTAGGACATCCACCCGCTATTGAAGTATTGGTTTAATTGTCGCCTCGCGCCAGATTCAATGCCAATAACCGCTGTAACATTTCAGTTTCTGTCAATTCAGTTGACCAACCATAAGCAGCCGCCACCGCTTGATCTAAATGTGCGTGCGCATCAATTAACCACGTCGGTTTTTTGTTATACAAATTGGTCAACGTGCGCGTTTTTAATTGCGCGGCGAATTCCGGTTTTGCAACAATTCGTTCTGGATAACCGGGCACCACTTCCGGCACGCGCTCAATCCACTCTGGCGGATTCAACCAATTTTCCCGCAATTGATTTAATTTGCAAGCCGCTTCTGCAATTGCAATCGCGTGAGCTTGATATTCCGTTTTCACACTGGGAATGATTGCGCCGCTCTCAAGTTGAATCGTTGCGCCATTGGTATCCGCTGGCGTTAATCCAATTGGAAATGGAAAAGTTTCAAACGTAGTCGTTGGCGTATAACGCGGCGTTGCGCCCAAACTGGTGCCCATTCGCAATGCCCATAATTCATGGAAACGAGAATGTAAAATGCCAAAATTTGTATCATCAGCGCGAGCAATCATAAAAGTGGCGCTATCGGGATAAACCAAGGCGTTAAACCAAACAAATAAACGATATTTAGCGACTCTTGGCGTACAGATATAACGCGGCAATTTAGCAAGTGCAGTGCGTAATTCTTCACCAGAGCGACGATGAAGCCACCATTGATCGCTTGTTCTTTCTTCACGGTTTTGTTGTCGTGTTGCTTTAACATGTTTCACCACATATTCAAAAGGCGCTTCATATAATGCGGCTTCAGATGCTTGCCTATTCAAACCAAAATCAATGAGCCAAGTATCTGAATAACGCTGCGCAATATCCATCCCATTTGCCCAAGGTCGAATCACGTCACTATTGGCGCGACCGTTTGGATTAGGCAAGCGCAGCCATTCCCGCGCTAAATGACCTGAGATATTAAAAGAACCACCTTTTTCTGAACCACGCACGGTTACTCCGCAGTTCTCTTTAAGTATTTTTGCTTGCGTGATGTCAGTTGTTTTACCATTAGCGACGCGCTGTCCTCCAGTCAAATCTGCATAAATTGCTGGCACAGGTTCGCCATTCAATACTGGCTTTAATGTCGTATTCCCAAAGCAAATCAAACTGACTCGCACCGCTGCACCGCTGTTAATCCAAGGCTCATCTGACCACGCATTAAAAATCGTCGTCGTCTCACAAATACGCTCTAACACTTTACGATTGACGCCACCGCGAATTGAATTCGTTGTCACTAAACCGGCAGCTTGCGCTTTGCCGTTTTCAATCTGCGCCCGTGCTTTTTCAAACCAATAAGTGACTAAATCGGCACCCGCTGGAACGCGCTCGGCATAAATCGTTTTCAGTGCGGTGAAATACTCATCACCCAAGACGCTGCGCTTTTTATTGCCACCTAAAAACGGCGGATTGCCAATAATCACATCAACGGTTGGCCACTCCGCCTCGCCATTGTCATGCAAAATTGCGTCGCGGTGAGCGATGTTGTTAATGGGTTTTAAAATGGGATCATTTGCTAAAGAAAAGCCGTGTTGAATCATCCATTGCAATTCACCAATCCACACTGTCACCCGCGCTAATTCAGCGGCATACGCATTGGTTTCAATCCCCAATACATTCTCCGGCCCAACTGCTGGAAAACTGCGCTGAAAATTCAACCGCTCGGCTTCTAAAATGATTTCGTGTTCTAAATCTTTTAAGCCTTTAGGAGTTACGCAGTTGACCAAAAATAGCTTTAGAATATAGTCGATCCACCG
>DYNM01000058.1 GCA_020721065.1 Thiocystis violascens
CGGGATCGGCGGCGGGTTTGTCGATCTTATTAACCGCAACGATCAACGGGACATTGGCGGCTTTCGCGTGTTGGATCGCTTCGATGGTTCGAGGCATCACCCCGTCATCCGCCGCAACCACTAAAACCACAATATCCGTGATTTTTGCACCCCGCGCCCGCATTGCTGTGAAGGCTTCGTGACCGGGTGTGTCTAAAAAGGTAATCATGCCGCGAGGGGTTTCAACGTGATACGCGCCGATATGTTGGGTAATTCCGCCCGCTTCGCCGAGAGCCACTTTCGTGCGGCGAATGTAATCCAAAAGCGAGGTTTTCCCATGATCGACGTGACCCATGATCGTAACAACAGGCGGACGTGATACTTCTTCGCCGCTAATTTGACGTTGTGCTAATTCCGCCTCTAAATCGTTTTCTTTCAAGAGTTTAGGCGTATGACCCATTTCTTCAACCACAATCGCGGCGGTGTCTTGATCGATGACTTGGTTGATGGTTGCCATCACGCCGAGTTTGATCATGATCTTGATGACTTCCGCGCCTTTGACCGACATTTTTTGCGCTAAATCCGCAACGGTGATCGTTTCGGGAATCCCGACTTCATGCACCATTGGCGCGGTTGGTTTGATAAAACCGTGTTTATTTTCAGCGGGCACGGGTTTCTTTTTACGACGGCGCGGTTGTTTGTCGTTGTCACCTAAAAAGTCATCTTTTCGACCGTATTTGCTGTTAAACCGATCGTTATCGTTTCCACCTTCATCACGTTTTTTGGCTTTATTGGGTGGAGATTTGCTGGTCGATTTACCTTTATCGGGTAAAGGGGGTGGCGCGGAACGAAAATCTGGACGGCTTAAAGGAGATGACGGCGTTGAACGCGGCGCGCCACTCGGTGAACTTCCCGTTCTTGGCGGACGATCACCCATTGGGCGATCACCAGCGGGTCTGGGCGGACGATCGCCTGTTCGTGGTGGACGATCCCCTTGAGGGCGATCCCCTGCTGGACGAGGAGGTCTGTCTCCTGCGGCTCTTGGCGGACGATCCCCTTGAGGGCGATCTCCAGCAGCTCTTGGAGGACGATCACCCATTGGACGATCACCAGCGGGTCTGGGCGGACGATCGCCTGTTCGTGGTGGACGATCACCCATTGGACGATCACCAGCAGGTCTGGGCGGACGATCGCCTGTTCGCGGTGGACGATCTCCAGCGGGACGATCACCAGCAGGTCTGGGCGGACGATCGCCTGTTCGTGGTGGACGATCTCCAGCGGGGCGATCACCAGCAGGTCTGGGCGGACGATCGCCTGAACGTGGCGGACGATCCCCCGTTCTTGGTGGACGTTGATCGGTGCGTTCGGTTCTTTCAACTCTTTCGACGGAAGGCGCGGAAGTTGTCGTCACGGCAGGCGGAGTTGCGGGTGCAGTGTCAGATGCAGCAACCGAAGATGGTTGTTTATTTTCAATGGGTTGCGCGGGTTCTGCGTGAGGATGTTCTTTGTGAACTTCCGAACGTTGAACGACACGTCTTTTACGCACTTCCACATTGACGGTTTTTTGACCTTGAGAACCCGGCATACGCAATTCACTGCGTTCGCGGCTTTTCACAGTCACGGATTTATTTGGATCGGCGTTATTTTTGCCGTGAGATTGGCGCAAATAATCGAGCAATTTGGTTTTTTCCAATTCGCTTAAAGGTTGATGAGCGCCTTTCTTTCCCAAACCCGCGTTATCTAACTGTTGTAATAGTCGATCCACTGCTACATTAATACTGTCTGCAAATTCTTTTACCGTCGCCATACGACTTTAACTCCTTGAAACCTTTAATTAGCCCTGAAACCAGGGGGCACGAGCCGTCATAATTAAGGCGGCGGCGCGTTCTTTGTGTAAATCTTTGATTACCAGTAAATCATCCACCGATTGTTCTGCTAAATCATCTGGAGTAATAATACCAATGTCAGCCAATTGCTCAGCCAAATCTTTAGTCATCCCATCCAGCGCAAGCAACTCATCCGAGGGCGGTTGAATTTCCAACCGTTCTTCCTTGACAATTTCTCTGGTAATTAACGCTTCATTTGCCCGCTGCTGTAATTCGGTTACTAAGTGTTCATCTAATCCATCTATTTCTAACAATTCCTCAATTGGAACGTATGCGACTTCTTCTAAAGTTGAAAAGCCTTCTCCTACTAAAGTTGCTGCGAGTTCTTCTTCAATCCCCAAATACTTAACAAATAAATCAATCACCGCTTGTTGTTCGGCTTCTAGTTTTTGTTTTGCTTGTTGATTGCTCATCACGTTCAATTCCCAACCTGTCAACAAACTGGCTAATTTGACGTTTTGACCGTTCTTTCCAATTGCTTGAGAAAGTTGTTCTTCCGCAACCGCAATATCCATGCTATGCGCATCTTCATCCATCACAACTGAAATCACTTCGGCGGGTGACATTGAATTTAAAACAAATTTAACTTCATCGTCATCCCACAAAATAATATCGACTCTTTCTCCATTCAATTCATTTGAAACCGCTTGTACACGCGAGCCACGCATCCCAACACAAGCGCCAACGGGATCAAGTCGAGTGTCTTTTGCTTTAACGGCAATTTTCGCTCGAGAACCCGGATCGCGTGCCGCTGCGATGATTTCAATATAACCGCTGCTGATTTCTGGGACTTCCAAATGAAATAACTTAATCAGCATTTCTGGACAAACCCGACTCATTAACAATTG
>DYNM01000027.1 GCA_020721065.1 Thiocystis violascens
GAACCCACGCTATCAGCTTGGGAAGCTGAAGTTCTACCATTGAACTACACCCGCGCAGTGAGGAGGCGAAGTCTAGGCACTCACTCGCAGCTTGGCAAGCGCGGCGTCACTTGCCGCTGTTGGTCAATTCGCCTCACAATAGCGACAGGTTTATTCCACTCTGGAGCAACGTTGCAATGAAATGGTATGGCATTTTATTAGGAGCTATTTTGGGTATTTTAGTCGGCACATTTATTGGTTATTTTCTCGTGCCGGGAATGCTGAGTTGAAAGAAACATGTCACAAGTGATCACGCGCAATTACGGTTTTAGGAGTGGCGCAGTTGCGATATCAGCGATTGATTGAGTTGTCAGTGATCGGTGATCAACGTCTTTTTTACCGCCAACTGACAACTTTTTACAACTACGTCACTCCTAGAACAGCAGGTTTTATTGTGGTTTGCTTAAATTGCAGTGAATTATTCCGCAGTATGAAACCAACTTTCAACTGTGCGACGTTCTGGAATGCCTCCCGAATGTACCACCACGCCATCAATCACCACGCCGGGCGTGGCCATAATACGATAACGCATGATGTCCTCCATTCGTTCTACCTTTTCCAATTCAATTGCCACGCCCAGCGCCTGTGCAACTTCTTCTACTAATGCTCGCGTTGTCTGACAATTACGGCAACCGGTGCCGAGAATTTTAACCGCTTTCATCACTTCACCTCGTTTCGTTATAACAACCAATTAAACACATAACCAACAACTAAAATCCCTGTTGCCACCACTCCTACAAAGGTAACAATGAGTTGCCAGCGCAATACTTTCCGCAAAATTAACAACTCCGGTGCCGATAATGCAATCACACTCATCATAAATGCCAAGGTAGTACCAAGTGCCGCCCCCTTTGCAATTAACGCCTGCACAACGGGAACAATTCCAGCGGCATTGCTATACATTGGAATGCCTAATAATATCGCCGCTGGCACCGCCCACCACACCTCGCGTCCCATAAAACTAACCAATACATTTTCTGGTACATAACCATGAATTGCCGCACCTAAACCAACACCAATCACAACATATAACCACACCTTTCCGACAATCTCGCGGACGTGTTGATTACCTGCTGCCAGTCGCGCCGTCCAATCCAATGCAAGTCCATCGTTTTGTTGCGGTGCTGCGTCTTCGCCATAATGAATTGCTCGCACCCAATCTTGTAAATACTGTTCCATTTTTAAGGCTCCAATCACGATTCCAGCACTGATTGCAACCAATAATCCCAAGCCTAAATAGAGCGCGGCAACTTGCCAACCAAACAAACTCAGCAGCAGCGCCAGCGCAATTTCGTTAATCATTGGTGCGGCAATTAAAAACGAAAAAGTGACGCCCAGCGGCACTCCGGCAGTGATAAAACCAATGAATAAGGGAATTGCTGAACAGGAGCAAAATGGCGTCACAATTCCCAGCGTTGCTGCTAAAGCATTGCCTATTCCTAAACGACGTCCTGCTAATAAGGCGCGGGTGCGTTCTGGAGCAAAAAAGGTTTGAATAACTCCCATCACAAATACAATACCTAATAAAAGCAGCAGCACCTTTGGTGTTTCATAACAGAAAAAATGCACTGCTTCACCCAGTGGCGTTGCTCGTGTCAATTGCATAGCTGCAATAAGTGCATCAGCAATGGTGGTGAGATGGCTATAACTAAACAACCAGATCACCGCCAGCGTTACTAATAAAACTAATTGACGCATCAAAATTGCTCCTTTTAATCACGATTCACTTAAAGAAACGCATTTGCTACGATTGGTGCTTGGCAGCAATAGCCCCAGCAGTCCTAATAATAATGTGCTGCCTAATAAAAAGAGATGTAAATTCACTGCGCCGGTCAGCGTCAATTGCGGTGCCACTCCCACTGGCGTTAATGCGGCAACCATTGCTAGTTCATAACTGCCGCTGCCGGCGATGCCATGCACGGGCAATACGCTTGATAATTCTGCACCGAGCACGCCAAGCGATAACTGCCAATAATCAAGCGGTAAAAAAAAGTGTAATACACTCACAAAAGCAACGAATTTGAACATCCAAATCAATAGCGTCCACCAATATAATTGTGCCATTAACCACCATTGCAGTGGCGCACCGTGTATCGCTTGTCGCAATAGCTGCCGTAAGCGTCCCGTTTTAATTAACCATTGCGCGTGGCGAAGTCGCTGAAGTTGTGGAATGAATCCCAAGCTGCCAAGCCAGACGGCGGCGCTCAGTCCGCCCAGCAGCGTCGGTTCGCGCAGGTTGACAATGGCGAGTGCGATCAGCACGAGGCAGTGCAAATCAAATAAACGTAACCAAATCAAGGTTGTTACCGCTGTGAGCAGGTCACTTCCGAAATAGCGTTGCAGCAGCCACGGAAATACCAACTCACCACTGCGCATCGGCAGTAAGTTATTGGCGACGTTATGAAAAATGGTGAGGCGCAGCAATAATGGGAAGTGGCGGATGCCGAAGGGCTGGAGAATGGTGCGCAGGCGTACGGCACGGAGCGCATAACTGAGCGCGGTCAACCCGAATAACCACGCCAGCACCAGCGGCGATAACGCTCGCCAAGGTTGTAGCAATAGCGTCCATCCAATGCTCCATTCCACCACTGCCATGAGCAGCGCCAGCACCGCGACTCCCAGCAGCCAATCGCGCCGCCGTCCCAATGAACGTTGATGTATGAGTGTCATCGCCGCTGCCGTCGCACGCGGGGCGGATACAACGCCGGCTCACCCTGCGGACGGGTTTTGAAACGGCGATGAACCCAGAAATACTGCGCGGGTTGCGCCGACAATGTCTCTTCAATCGCTTGGTTCATGCGCGTGGTGTCCGCAACTGGCTCGCCGCTGGGAAACGCCGACAACGGCGGCTGAAAAATCACCTCCACACCACGCCCCCACGTCGCAAACCGCATGATGGTTGGAATCACCACCGCGTCAGTCAGCGCCGCAAAACGCCCCAACATCGGCACCGTTGCTGCGGTTTGAGCGCAAAACGGCACCCAAATGCCGCGTCGCCCCGCATCTTGATCAGGTAAATAAACCAACGGCGTGCCGCGCTTGAGGAGGCGAATCAACCCATGCAACGGGTCTTGCCGTTCAATCGCCACGCTGCCGAATTGACACCGCGCCCGTCGCACTCGCCACGCAAACACCCGATTGCGCGGTCGCTGATACATGTAGGCACTGGGATGAATCAATGCAGCTAAACCGGCTCCACCCAAATCAAGCGCCAAAAAATGCGGTGCCAACAAAATCATCGGACGAGCCGCAGCCAATTGCGCCTCCACAATCTCCTGCTGCTGAAAGCGGATCAACCGTTTCAGCCGCGAGCGCGAAATGCCCCAACTCACGCCCTGACTGAGCACCGCCACCCCCAGCCACCCAAAATGCGTCCACAGCAACCACTCGCGGCGCACCCGGCTCAGGTGCGGAAAGCAACACCTGAGATTGCACCGCGCCACCACCCGGCGCTGGGGCACGATGAAATAAGCAATTCGCCCGCTGATGCTGCCCATCATCCACAGCACCGGCCACGGCAGCCGCCCTAAGAGTTCAATGAACGCCACCCCAGCCCAACTGAGCCAATAGCGCGGATGGAGCAAACTGGTATCAAATACTGGCTGCATCACGATGATTTAATGTTCAAATTTGAAATACACATCAACACTATTTTGTGCGCCCGTTTCCGTTTCAATTTCAATTCTACGCGACAGTTGATAACGCAAGCGCATTTTATCAGGCGTATGACCAAATCCAGTGTCATATTCAGCATATAAATCAGGTGCTAAATACGTTCCTAATGCTAAATTGGCATCTTGCGCCCGATCATCATCTGCTGGCGCAATTCCGGTCATTAAATACTTAGTCATTTGCGCCGAAGTCATATCGGGATCGCTATCAGAAAAAAAGGCAACGTGCGGTTGCCGCAACGTTCCCAACACCCGCACCCCCGCACTGGTCGCACCGCCTTGACGTTCGGCTTGCAACAACAAGCCCGGATCATCCAACGCACTTTTCGCAAAAACCAACCGTCCTTGACGAATCGTCAACGGCGCACCCAGCTCCGCCGCCGCCATCCCCAACGCACTCGACAACTGATATTGCCCATCGACAATCTGCACCTGCCCATCACCAGTCAGCATCTGCCCCGGCATCTGCGCCAGTCGCACCTCACCCAACAACCGCCCCCGCACCCCAAACCCATCAAGCGTCACTTTCTCGCCCAAAATCACCCGCAGGTCTAATCGCAGCGGCAACGGTGACGACGGTTTGGCGGTGGTCAACACAATATCTGGCGATGCCGTCACCGTACCCACCGGCAACGTGCGCGGACGAATCCGCGCCTCCGACACCCGTATCTCACCACCCAGCGTCGCTCCGCCCGTCCCAACTGCCAGCGTCAACTGCGGCGACAGCACAGCAAAATACTCTTTTGTATTCGCCACTTGCAGCCGCTCACCGCTGACTGCAAGCTGCAACTGCCCATCAGAACCCGCCCAGCGCCCGTCACCCGTCACCGTCAATTCTCCCCCACCCAACCGCGCCCGTCCCGTCACCGCCACCTGATTCGGCAGCGGCGTCGTCAGCGTCAACGCCCCTTCCGTCAGCGCCAAACCCAACTCCGTCAACTCACCGCTCACCTCCCGCACCTGCGCACTTCCCCGCAGCACCGGAGCAGCCACCGTCCCCGCCAGCGACATCTCCGCTGTCAGCGTCCCCCGCAATTGCGCCACTGCCGGCACCAGCGGCTCCAATCGCGCCAGCGTCAACACCTGCACCTGCATCTTGCCGCGCAGCGGTTGTTCATCACGCAGCGGCGCAGCAGGCACCCAGCCGGGTAATGCCAATTCCGCCGTCACCGTCCCCAATTCCTTGACCGGAACCGCGATCTGCGCCGTCAAACCCGCCGCCGTCAGCTCCGCCGTCAACGCCGTCCCGCTCAGATCAAAGGTCTCACCGCCACTGCGCACCAACCCCCGCTGCCAGCGTCCGCGCCATGATCCAGTCAACTTGCCCGCCACCGCCTGCACCACACCATGAACATCCACTGCCCCTTCGAGATGCGGCGGCGGCACCAGCGCCCGCACCACTTCCATTTCCAAACGCGGCACCTCCAGCGTCGCCGCCCAATCCTGCGCCGTCTGCATGGTCAGCGTCACACAGCCCCGCGAACCACCCTCATGCCGCACACACAACGGCGACATCATCACCTGCGGCGCTCGCCACTCCAGCGTCAACGGCTGCTGCAACTGCCAACGTCCCGTTTCCGGTGCCAGCCACTGCGCTCGCGTCACCGTCCCACGATAACCACCCGCCGGCAGCAACGCCGCAGTTGCCACCACTTCCACCTCCCGCTTGGCACCCGTGAGCGTCATCTGCCACTGCTGCATCGTCCGTTGTCCCGTCCCGCGCAGCGCCAAATGCGTCCATGACTGCGAACCCAA
The DNA here is from genome assembly GCA_020721065.1 of Thiocystis violascens. Classification (GTDB taxonomy): domain Bacteria; phylum Pseudomonadota; class Gammaproteobacteria; order Chromatiales; family Chromatiaceae; genus Chromatium; species Chromatium violascens_A. Next base: position 5,466 of record DYNM01000027.1, read on the forward strand.
TTGCAGCGCAGTCCCATCAATCGTCACCGCCACCCGCCCCGCCCCGCTCAGATCAAGATCACCGCCGCCCACCAATCGCTTCACCTGCTGCCCGGCAAGCTGCACCTCCGCTGCATCGACTGCAAACGTGATCTGCGGAGCCGTCAGCGTCCCGCGCCAGCGCCCATTGACCGTCACCCGCCCGCTCGCTTCCGGCCACACCTGCGCCAAATCTGGTGCCGTGAGCGCCAGCGTCAAATCACTGACTCCCGCCGTAGTCGCCATTCCGTCCACACGCAAGCGACTAGAACCAAGCTGCGTGGTCACTTCCGCAAACCGCAGCGTCTCACCGTCCAGCGTCACCGTTCCCGCTGCCGTCACCGCCGCACCGCGCAAAGTTCCGCTGAGTCGTTCCAATTGCAGCGTGCTGACCAGCGTTGGCGTCGGCTCCGCCGCTGCGGGTAATTGTCCCTGCGTCGTCAAACGCCCACTGATGCGCCCGTGCCACTCCGCAGCGATCACGCCCGGATCAAAATCAGTCCACTCCAACTGCGCCGTCCAGCGCGGCTGCGGCGTGGTCAACGCGATTTGACCAGTCAACCGCAGCAGTGCCGGAGTCAACGCCGCTGTTGCTGGCGGCACCTGTTGCGTCAACTGCACCGTGCGCAGCGTCAATTCCGTCGGTTGCCAACCGAGATCAAGCGCGAGATCAGCGCCATCCCACTGCGGATGTTGCAGCCTGAGTTGTCCGCTGACATCAGCCGCCGTCAAAGTGCCGCGAGTGGTGAGCTGACCCTGCACCGTGAGCGGCGGCAAGGTCGGTTCTAAGCTGACCAGTGCCAGCGGCTCCAGCGTGATCGCACCGTCCCAAGTCGGCGCAGTCAGCAGCGCGTCCACCTGTCCCGTGATCTGCGCGGTGATCGCGCCGCTGGTGGTCAGCTCCAAGCGCAGATGCTGCACATCACCACTGCCATGCCCGTATCCGCGCCAGTGGTGCGGCGTGTTGGGGCTGAATTCCCACCCGACATCCAGCGCCAGCGGATAATTTCCGGTGACGGTGAGTTGACCACTGGCGCTGACGGTGAGAGCGGGAGTGGGCAACTGCGCGATGAGGTGGCGAATGGTGAGCCGGGTGTCTTGCCACTGCGCGGCTAAACGCAGGTGCTGGAGTTGAAATGGAGCGGCGGTGGCGGACTCAACGCGCAAATTGGTGAGCGTTGCTTGTGTTAATTCGAGTGGAAATGGCAGGCGCAGCGTCGGCAGGACAAAGGGAACGGCTGGCGCAGTGCGCGGTGGCAGGGTGACGCTGACATCGGTCAAGTTGAGCTGGTTGAGGTGCAGGATGCCGCTGAACCACGCTAACGCTGACCAGTCCATCTCGATGCTGCCGAACTGGAGGATGGCGCTGGGCAAGTTCACGCTGACGCCGTGCAGGTGCCAGTGCCCCACGATTCGCCCCTCGGCGCTGGCGATGTGGAGCTGTGCGGGAAAGAGTGCTTCGGCGCTGGCACACAGCAGCCGCAGCCCAGTTTGGGTGGTCAGCAAGATGATCCCGCTTGCCAGCAGCAGGCGTCCGCTCATCATCAGCACAACGTGACGCCACCAGCGCCAGCTCCCGCTCCGATCAATGCGCGGCGGCACTGCGGCTGGGGCGGGAGCAGCGGCAGTGGTCATAAATCTGGACCGATCACGAGATGCAGTCGCGCTGGTGGTATGCCGCGACGTTGCCGGTCTTCTGACAAGGCGAAGGCTAAATCACAGCGAATCTGCCCGAGCGGTGACGCCCAGCGCACGCCGATGCCGGCGCTGAGTTCAGGAGCTGGCGCGTTGAGGCGATCAAAGGCGTTGCCAAAATCGGTGAAAAGGGCGCTGCTCCAGCGTCCGGCAAGCTGGCGCTCCAATTCGATGCTGCCGACGGCGAGGTAGCGTCCACCGCTGACGCGGTTGTCATCGGCACGCGGTCCCAGCGTCCCAAAACCCCAGCCGCGCAGCGATTGGTCACCACCGGCATAAAAACGCCGACTCAACGGCAGATCACGCACCGCCGGGGTGAGAGTGACGCCCAGATCGCCGCGAACGATGAGGCGGTAATGAGCGGCAAATGCTTGAATACCTTTGTATTGCAGTTCTCCGCTGAGATAGGTGGCTTCCGCTAACACGCCTTCTAAACCACCCAGCAGGCTGTATTTGAGCCGGTAGCCGTGTTGCGTGAGCAGTGGGTCATCGGTGATGGTTTTTGCCCACGATACGGTGGGCACCAGTTCGTTGGTGGCACCGAGATCGTGCCCGTTGCCTTTGAAATCTTCGTAGCGGTAATCAACGCCAAGGCTGCGTCGCCACCCGCTGGCGGTGCTGCTGATGTGGGCAATCTGCAGCGTTTGAGTCCAGCCGCTGCCGAGCGCGGTTTCTTCGGTGACGCTGAATTGCGGTTTGATGCTGAGGTAGTCGCGGGTGGGGTCGTGTAACGGGATGCGGTAATCCAGTGCCAAGGTGGATTCGGCTGGCGCGAGGCTCAAGGCGGTGCGCAGGCGATGTCCCCAGCGATTGAGGTAGCGGCGTTGCCAATCGAGGCGCAGGCGCGGACCGAGATCGGAGGCGTATCCCAGTCCTAGCCGGTAGTGGTTTGGCAGGCTGGGGGTGGTGACGACGGTGATGGGTATCCGGGGTGCAGAGCTGGGCGGAGTGGGTTGCGGGATGAGTTCGACGCTGCGGAAATAGTCGCTACTTAGCAGGCGACTTTGCAGTTGAATCAAGCGGTTAGAGGTGTAGAGTGCGCCAACAGGAAAGGTGACGTAGCGTTGCAGCAGTCCCACATCGAGATGTGGGGATTGAAAGGTGACGGGACCCAGAAAGTGGCGTGAGCCGGTGGCGAGATGGAGTTGGACGGCGGCGTGGTTGGTGGTCGGATCAACCCGCACTTGGTGAATGAGCCAATGGGCGTCTTTATAACCAGCGCGGTCGGCACACGCTCGTACTTGCGCTTTGGCGGCTTCGTAGGCGCTGTGCTGGAGAATGTCGCCGCGCCGCAGCGGTAAATTGACCGGAAAGATGGGATCGGTCGCGCCTTCTCCGCTGAGTTGATAATCCACCGTGCTGATTGTGACTGGTGCGCCGGGAGTGATGTGGTAACGCGCTTGCCAGCGGTCGCCATGTTGCTGGAGCGTGGCGTCAAGCTGCGTTTGATAAAAACCAAATGGAATCAAAGCGTCGCGGATTTGCGCTGGCGCGAGGCGATGGAGATGGTCAAGGCGGGCGGGCGTGAGGTCGCGGTCGCTGCGTTCTTGATAAATGCCTAACTGCGCCAATACGTTGCGACGTTCTGCGCCGGTGACGCCAGTCACAGTGACTTCGAGCGTGAGCGCGGAAACCGCACTCGCAAACCACCACAAAACCCAGCTCAGTAAGCACCCCTGCCAGCGCCGCCGCCGGCGCTGCTGTGGTCGGTGAAGTGCTGAAAGAGCAGGCATGTGATCCGACAGTTGTCACACCTGCCCGATCAATTCATCCACATGCGTGGCGACCCCGCGTCCCAACGCGGACAGTGCATAACCTCCCTCTAAACACGACACCACGCGCTCTTGGCAATGTTTGCGAGCGAGGAGGTGAATTTCGCGGGTGAGCCAGCCAAAGTCGGCGGTGTGTAAATTGAAGTGCGCCATGTCGTCCTCGATGTGCCCATCAAAGCCAGCGGAAATCATCAGCAATTGCGGTGCAAACGCATCCAGTCGCGCCAGCCACGCTGCGCTGACCGCTGCTCGAAATGCAGCGCCATCGGTCAAGCGTGGCAGCGGGACGTTAATCACGTTGGGCGCAGTGCTGTCAGCGCCGGTGCCGGGATAAAACGGATGTTGGAAACTCGAACACAGCAGCACTCGCGCCTCGCCGCTGAAAATGTCCTCGGTGCCGTCGCCGTGATGGACATCAAAATCCACAATCCCGATGCGTTCCAGCCCGTGTACCGCCAGCGCGTGTGCCGCGCCAACTGCCAGATTGTTGAATAAACAAAAGCCGCCGCTGGTGCGACGTCCGGCGTGATGACCCGGCGGACGCACGGCGCAAAAAGCGGCGTGGTGGCGATCTGTCAGCACCAAATCCACCGCCAAAATCGCTGCGCCAGCGGCATGTTGCGCCGCCTCCAGCGTGTGGCAATTCAACGCCGTGTCGCCATCCAGCCACACCAATTGCAGCGGATCAGTGCCGGCGGGTGCGGCAGCAAAAATGCGTTGCACATAATCGGCATCGTGAACGCGGGTGAGCTGTTCAATGGTCGCTGCTGGCGCGTCGTAATGCGTCACCAACATCTCCATCCCGGACGCGACTAACCGATCTTGAATCGCGTACAGACGTTCGGGACATTCGGGATGATGCGCACCCATGCGATGGGCTTGACAAGAAGGATGAGAAATTAAGGCGAGGTTCATCAGGCATTCTCGCGGCAGGTGAGAAGTGACGCGATGCTAATCGCAGCTCAACTCGTGCTCTCGATAAAAAAGTGCCATCGACTCCACATGCGCGGTGTGCGGGAACATATCCATCACCCCCGCCGCGTGCAGCCGATAACCCAGACTGACGAGCTGGGCGGCGTCCCGCGCCAGCGTCGCCGGGTTGCATGATACATACACAAGGCGCTCAACGCCCAAACGCGGTAACACCTCCAGCACCGCCTGTGCCCCGCTGCGGGGTGGATCAAGCAGCGCGACGGTGAACCGCTCTTGCAGCCACGGCTGCTGATCCAAGTTGTCGTCGAGATTGGCCGCATAAAACGTCACATTATCAAGCTGATTGTGAGCAGCATTGGCTTGAGCGCGTGCCACCAACCCGGCATCGCCTTCTACGCCAATCACCCGCGCTGCCTGTTGCGCCAGCGGCAAGGTGAAATTGCCCAGTCCGCAAAATAAATCCAACACGACCTCGTGTGGCTGGATCGCTAACAACTCCAACGCTTGCGCCACCATGAGCTGATTGAGCGCCCCATTCACCTGCGTGAAATCGTGCGGCAGAAACGCCAATTGCAGCCCCAGATGTGGGAATTCATAATATAAATCAACCGCTTGCCCCGACAAGGGGCGGATCGTCTCCACTCCGCCTTCCTGCACAGACAGCCGCCAATTTTCTTGCGCTGCGAGCGCCAGCAACAAGTGCTCATCCGCCGCACTCAGCGGCTGCATCACTCGCAGCACCAGCACCGTCGCCGCATCACCCACCGCGATCTCCACCTGCGGCACCTGCTCGCGGATGCTCAACTGATCCAGCGTCGTCGCCAGTGCCGTCAAGCGCGTGCCGATGCTGGGATGCAACACCGCGCAGGTACTCAAATCAGCGAGAAATCCGCTGTGGCGCTCCCGAAATCCAACCAAGGTGCGCCCTTTTTTGTGGACATAACGCACGCCCAGCCGCGCTTTGCGGCGATAACCCCAAGATTCCGCCACCAGCGGCGGCAGCCACGTGCTCGGCATCACCTTGCCGATGCGCGTCAACAAATCCGCGAGGCTCGCTTGCTTGGCAGCAATCTGCGCGGTGGCGTGTAAATGTTGCAGGCTACAGCCGCCGCACACGCCAAAATGTGGACACTGCGGCGTCACTCGTTCGGGTGCGGCGCGAAGCACTTCGACCACCGTCGCCTCATCAAAATGCCGCTGAATGCGGGTGTAACGACAAGACACCCGCTCCCCCGCCAGCGCCCCGTCTACGAAGACGGTTTTGCCGTCGATATGCGTGAGACCGCGCCCCTCGTGCGTGAGCGCGGTGATGTCAACTTCAATCAAAGCAGTTGGCGGTGATTTACGTTTTCTCGACATGCTATGAATTCCAATAGTGCAATAAAAACCGCAATTAAGTTATCAGTAAATGCTCGTGTACGAGCATCAATTTTGCGCCAGCGCGACCGCTAAACATTTGTAAATCTTCACTGAGTTGTTGCCAACAGTGTTCGCGTAATAAACTACCATCGCCGCTGACCGTCACGGTTAAAAATAAATCCGGTTCCAATAAAAAGAAGTGAATGTTTAATGCTGTTGGCGTTGCCGTTTTACTATACAACATTAACTTTAGTTCAAATGAAGCAGTGGCTAAACGTGGGCGCTGTGTTTCCACTCGAACGAGATCGCAATTGGGTTCACGGCAGCGGCGGCGTAAGGCATACGCCAATTCACGTTCACAAAAAACACAAATGGCGCGTTCAATTTCAGCGAGATGACGGCGTGCATCGCGCAGGCGCTGTGGCGTATCAATTCCGGTGCGGATTTGAGTCCGCAAAACCCGTCTTAAACGATCAAAGGCTTTGGGTAATGTGCCGCTGTGAAACCCGCGCTGTAATAAGCCGCGCATCGTTTCGCCATGATGGCCAATAATCGCTAATTCAATTGCAGCATAATCAATGAGCACGGGCGGCATTGGTGCTGGCGCAATGGTGGGCAATGGTGATTTTTGCGTGAACCAGCGCCATGACCAAGAACGACGCAGCCGCCATTTTAACCCGCTAAGTTTTAGCCATTTTTCTTTGAAAAACGAGCTTTTAATTGTTTTGCCAACTGTCGGATGTGGCAAATGGCGGTGATTGGCGGCGTATAGTTTCCAGTTTTCTTTGAGTTCCCAAACTAAAAATCCAGCCAAGCCGGGTAATAATAAAACGGTGATGGTGACGACGGGGTAAGCAACCCATTTTGGTAATACGGTGGCGGTGATTGTGAGCAAAAAACTGGTGATGAGTGGGAAAAATGGCAACATCAATTTGTGCCCAATCGTGACCAGTGGAAAGTGTTTAATTGGATTGACCTGCGGTTCCACAAGAACGGTGACATAAAATTGAATTAACGCATCGAGCAGACGCCAGATTGGAACGAGTAAGGCTTTTAGAATCAGTTCTAAACGTGATTCACCTAAACGGTGACTTAAAAGCTCTTCAATCCAATGTAACCCTTGTTGAAAACGGCGCGTGACTTCTTTGAAAAATTGAATCAGTTCGCGCACTAAACCAATAATGAGCGTTTGATTGACAATGCGCACGACGCGCCCTACACCGCTGGCGGTATCATCAAGTAAATGCCGACCGGCTGGCGTATTGCGCACCAAGGTGCCAAGTGCTAATGCTAACGCAAAAACAGAAGGTTCTGGTGTGTTGAATTCACCCGCAATGAGGCTGTTGATTGCAATAATTGGTGTTAATAAAAAGCTGCCAATGAAAAATGGACGCAGTAAGTGACGATCAACGCTGCGCACGACGGTGGTGTCAAGCAGTTGCAGCAGCGGTTGCCAGCGCAGGAAGCGGCGTAAACCGTCGTAAAGCAGGAGCCGCACGCCCCACCACAGTCCGCGCAGCAGCGCCAGCAAGATGGTGCGCACGCCTTGGGCGTGGACGATCACGTTGATCAGGGTGCCAACGGCGATCACGAGCCACAGCGGGGTTAAATCGACGCTGTGGTGGGTTAAAACGTCAATCAAGACGTGCAGCGTTTTTAAGCCCAAAAAGGCGAGTCCAAACGGCAAAATCAGATGCGCCACAATCAGCCGCCCAACGGCGGTGCCAAAGAGCGGTGCGCCCAGTTGCTGCAATCCTTTCAGATAAAACTCGCCGGGTTTGTACACGCCCGGCAGTGTGTGGGCGGCGCTGCGGTCGAATTGCGCTAAACGGTCGCCGTTGACCAGCGCGGCGGCGCTGAAATCCGGCAGGCGTAGCAGATTGCGGGCGACGATGTCGCGCACGTCGGTGAATTTGAGATGCCGCCGATGTTCAATCACGTCGAGCAGCTCGCGCAGCACCTTGTGCGCGGCGATTGCCTCGCGGTGATCGTGGGGACAAAAACCAGCCGCTGTCAGCGCGTGCTGCAAATACGGTTTGAGCTGCTGTTCTAAGTGGACGGTCAGTTGCCGCGCCAGTTGGTGCAACGGCTGGTGGAAGCGTTCTACCACGCTCGGCTCCCAGCCCAGTTGTTCTAAACGGGTCAAGCTGGTGTCGAGCGCCCGCAGTGCTTTGAGGTTGGCTTGAAATGGCAACACTTGTCGCAGGTGGGTTTTGCCCATGCTCAATAGCCACACCAATGGGCGCAGTTCGTAATACGTCGTGCGACTTTCCAATAACACGCGCTCTAAATCGTGCAGCAGGGTTCGCGCCGTCCAAGCGTCCGTCGGTGCGAGGCTGGCAGCCCCCAGATGACTGACGAGCTGGCTGAGTTCGTGGGCGCTGTTGGCGTCTAAATTCCACTGTTGCGCTAACAGCGTTGGCAAGGCGCGTTCAGCCGCTTGGCGGCGGTGCGTGATGCGTTCCAATAAGTCGGTGCTAGCATTGGCGCAGGCAGTGCCGAGATGGTGGAGACGGCGCTGCGCGGCGGCGAACTGGTCAATCACGGTCGCAAATTGATCGCGGCGTTCAGCCGCTGCCGCTGTGCGCAGGGCGTGGCGTAACAGCAGCAGGGCGCTGCGCTGGCGGATGTCGATGATGATGGTGGGAGTGTGTGTGTACCACCAAAACGGTCGCGGTAGTGCTAAGAGGGTGTCGAGGAGCGGGGCGAGGTTGCTCAACACGACATCGCGCAGGCGTCCGCGCCAAGTGGTGACGGGCGCTGGTGTGATGTCGCAAGCGGCGAGTGCGGCGACACAGATACGGCGCTGGAGTGGGCAGGTGTGCGTGGGTTCACAGGGTGCTGGCGCGGGAGCTGGCGCGGGTGGGGTGGCAGTTTGGCGTTCTGGCGGCTGCCAACTCGCATCGGTGCGGGCATACGGCAGATCGTTGGGCAGACGCAGCGGTTGGGCGGCGGCTCCGCAGCGTTCATCGGGGCGGAGGCGTTGTAATAACGTCGGCAGTGGATCGGCGGAAGGGACGGGCGTTAAGTGCAGTCCGCTGGCGTACAACCAGTTGTCAATGGCGGTCCAGTCGGGAATGGCGGGAAAAAAGAAGCCGCGCACCCCGGGACTGAAATAATGCAGACGGACAATGAAGGCAACGAAGCTGCGGGTCATCAAAGCGGGGCTGAGTCCAGCGGGAATGACGCCATCGCGGGTTAATAAGTCGCGGATTTCCGCCAACGCGGGGACACCGATCACGGCACTCAGAGCAGCGGTGGCGTCATCGTGGCGCAGGTCGCGCTCGGCTTGCCACATCCGCGCTACCTCCGCTTCAAAGCGCCGTGCCCAATAGTCGCGCAGCAGGCGGGTGAAGCCGGCGGCATCCAAGCGTTGCTCCACCGGCATCGGCAGCAAAATCACCTGCGCGGGTAAATTGAGACCTTCAATGATGGCGAGGGCTTCGGGATTTTCTGATTCGAGGCCGCTTAAAAAGTCCGTTGCCGCCATCAAGTAATAGGTCAGCGCGGGGACGGAGGTTTCATAACCATGCGCAGCAAGATGTTCGGCGATCAGGCGCTCCATCGCTCGCGGATGAAAGAGGAAGACGCCTTCGGTCGGTTTGAACACCCGCGCTCGAAAAAGGCGCAGGATGGAATCGGCGTCAGTCAATGACGAAAATGGCACGGGAAAATAGACTCAAGTGGTCGCAAACATCGACAGGGCTGTGGGTAGCAAAACGATTTGAACGCGGAAAATCAAGCGTATATTAAGCCGGGAAAGGCAGTGACGCGGGCAATTTTTCGTGCCGTGATGTCCATAGGTCGTTGATTATTATTCAAAATAGTACGAGAAATTGCTTGTTAGTTATCAATAACGTGCAATCCTCTCAACTGTTTAATGCTGTCTGCCAGCATGTGATTTGGGTGCGCAATTGTGGCGCACAATTTTGACCATGTATGGTGAACTTCAATAGGAAGATTGCGGAATGCACTATCGTGTTTTTTATTTATTTGAGCGTAGCGGTGAAGCGGTGTCGTCAGTGAATGCGATTGAAATGAGTGCTCGCACGATTTGCGAACAGTTATTGCCGCGTTTGCAGAGTGAAGATGATTATCTTGGTTTAATTGATACGCAGGATAATGTGTTACAAATTTTTCGCGCTGGTGCGAGTGAATATTGGTTGGAATTGCCAATTGAAGCCGCTAAAGCCTCCTATAGTTGTCGTTTGGACTTTGCGTCATTACAAGCAGTGTTGTTGAAATTACCCGCCGTGTTTCAGCGCGAAGATATTCCCGATTTGGAATATCGTCCGTGGTAAATCACAGCGCCGTGTTAATTCGCCGGTTCTGACGGCGGCGGTGGTTTGAAAGTGCCGCGTACTAAGCGCACTCGCGCTGCTTGCAGGGTGCTGGGACGATAGGCTAAACCACTAAAAAAACTCAGGCTCCAAATGCGTTCAACGCCACCGCTGTCTAGTGATGAAGTCCAAAATAATGCGGATGGTGTATTGGGAAAAACTTGCGGATTGATTGCGGGTGAGACGTGGCATTTTTCAACAATACTCATCAATTCTTGTCCAGTGGGCAGCCGCCAGCCGTCAGTCAACAGCGGCGTCAAACGTCCGACTTGCAGCCAAGAAAACGTTTTGGGACGCCCCGCGCAACGGTTTTCAGCCGCTGTCCACGTTTGTCCCAAGGCGCAGCGTTGCCACTCCAACTCGGTGCTGGTATGGCGGACGCGGCTGCCGTCATCAAGCGCAGTAAACGCAGTGGAGGGCGTGGTTTCCGTTTGTCCACCCACGCAGGCACCAGCCGCGCTGGGAATGTCTGCCGCCAGCGCGGGCTGCGCCAGCAGCATGATGCCGAGATAAAAAGTGCGGCGCATGTCAGGGGCACGGCGTGAGAATGCTGGACATCAGCCCAGCGGCGTCATCTGGCAACGGCAGCGGCATTCCGCCCCAACCGCCGCCAGATTTGAGCCGAATGAGATATTCCGCCCACTGTAATGGGCGCGGTAAATAGCCGACCTGTGCGGCAAGTTGATTGATTTCAATCACAAAATTTTGATCACACAGCCCAGTTGGAGCGGGTGAATTGAGGCACAAATCATGGCGCATACAGGCAGCGTCAAATCCATCAACCGGCGGCAGCGCCACCGTATTGGGATGTCCGGGACCGCACCAGTTGCCGTACAGCGGCAAGCATTTGAAAGCATGAGCGGGCAGCGGCAGCAGGCTAAGTGCCACAACTGCGGAGCAAATAAAGGGAGTGAGGCGTTGGTTCGTCATAGATCAAACTCCAAATGCAATCAGGATAAAATGGCATAACTGCTGTTGCGTGATAAAAGATATACCATCGCTCACAATTGGCAATAGTCGAGCGTAACGCTTATACCAAATTTGATTGGCACTGCACCAACACGCAATTGAATAAAACTAACAACATCGTTTAACTGGCGCTAATAATAGCACCAACTGTCCAGAATAGAAAACTAACGGTTATTGCGTTGAATAGTTGAGGAATGAAAGCACATGAGCCGCACAATTAGCATTGAACCAGTGACGCGCATCGAAGGTCACGCTCGCATCAGTCTACATCTTAATGATGATGGTGCGGTCACCGATGCGCGGTTTCATCTCACCCAATTTCGCGGTTTTGAGAAATTTTGCGAAGGTCGCCCCTACCGCGAAATGCCCGCGCTCACTGCGCGTACCTGCGGCATTTGTCCAGTCAGTCATTTATTAGCATCTAATAAAGCCTGCGATCACTTATTAGCTATCAGCATTCCACCGACTGCCGAAAAATTGCGGCGTATTATGAATTTAGCGCAATTCTTACAATCACACGCGCTGTCATTTTTTCATTTATCGTCACCGGATTTATTATTTGGTTGGGACGCCGATCCCGCTACCCGCAACATCTTTGGCGTGATGCGCAATTATCCCGAATTAGCGCGAGATGGCATTCGCTTGCGCCAGATTGGACAAACCATTATTGAAACACTCGGCGGCAAAAAGATTCATCCGACTTGGGTGGTGCCCGGCGGCGTTAATGAAGCATTGACGATAGAAAAACGCGACGCGCTGCTCGCACTATTGCCAGAAGCATTAGATATTGCGCGGCGCACCTATACGTTTTTCAAAACGCTGGTGCCTAAATTCAAAGATGAAGCCAATCATTTTGGTACCGTCCCCACGTTATTTTTAAGTTTAGTGACGCCGCAGGGCAATTTGGAACACTACGACGGTTTATTACGCATTAAAGATGCGCAAGGTCGTATTGTTGAAGATATGGTGCCGTTGGAAGATTACGAGCGCCTGATTGGAGAAGCGGTTGAGGATTTCAGTTATATGAAATTCCCGTATTACAAACCGCAAGGTTATCCGCAAGGCATTTATCGCGTGGGGCCGCTGGCGCGATTAAATAATGCTCAAGCCTGCGGGACGCCGTATGCAGATGTGGCGTTGGCAGAATTCCACATGCTCCAAGAATCAGGTCCCATTGCCAGCAGCTTTCATTATCATTATGCGCGCTTGGTAGAAAGCATTTATGTGATTGAGATGATGGAGCGGCACTTAAAAGACCCCAGTATTCTTGATACGCGGGTGCGGGCGCGTGCTCGCAGCAATCGCAATGTCGGGATTGGTATTTCAGAAGCGCCACGCGGCACCTTAATTCATCATTATCGCATTGATGACGACGGCTTAATTAACTGGGTGAATCTCATTATTGCGACTGGGCATAATAATCTGGCAATGAATCAAGCTATTCACCAAGTTGCTGAGGCGTATGTGGACGGCAACCATTTACAAGAAGGGATGTTAAATCGGGTGGAGGCGGTGATTCGTTGTTTTGATCCATGTTTATCCTGTGCGTCACATGCGTTTGGGCAAATGCCGCTGCATATTGAATTAAAAAATGCACAGGGTTCTGTGCTTGATACGCTCATCCGTGGCAGTGAAAATAAGCGGTGAAGACGTTAATTATTGGCTATGGCAGCCCTATTCGTGGTGATGATGCAATTGGACCTTTAGTGGCTGATTATTTCGCTCACTCTGAATTGCCGCCCGGTGTGAATGTGCTCTCTCGCCATATCTTAACTGCTGAATTAGTTGCAGATTTAGCCGAGCAGGAGCGTGTAATTTTTGTCGATGCGGCAATTGATGCGGCACCGGGTGAAGTGCGATGTCAGCATGTGATACCGAATGGAGAGACGTTGTCATCAATGGCGCATTTTCTGAATCCACCAGAGTTATTGGCGTGGTGCGCGGCGCTGTATGGGCGAGTTCCTGAGAGTTTTTTAATCTCGGCTGGTGGTGCATCATTTGATTATGCGAATTATCAACTCACGCCGTTGGCGCAGCAGGCATTCACGGAGATAGTTGCGCAGGTGCAGCAGTTGTTAATTGCAGACGATGGGATTGTAAACTGATTGATAGCGGCGTTGCAGCTATATGAAACGCCAGTGTTTCGTGAACTGAGATGACACATGGATAATCAAAACAGCCGTGCGTTAAAAGTGCTTGTTGTTGATGATATGGCATCGATGAGAATGTTCATCCGCGCTGTATTAAATAAAATGAGGATTTTTGATGTTCTCGAAGCGAGAAACGGGCAAGGGGCGCTAAAAGTTTTAGCAGAAAAAGATAATATCGACTTGGTGATATGCGATTGGAATATGCCGGGGATGACGGGTTTGGAGGTGTTACGCGCAGTGCGAGCTAATCCAGAATTAAACGGTTTACCGGTGTTAATGGTGACGGCAGAAAAAAGTCAAGCGCAGGTGAAAGATGCGGTGATTGCAGGAGTGACTGGTTATGTGGCCAAGCCGTTCACTCCCGAAGTATTGGAAGCGCATATTGAAGCCTGTTTGCGTAAACGAGTGCGGTCATCTTAAGTTCAAAACTGGCAGTTGTTGTTTGTATTAAAATGCGCGTTTTTAATACAATTGTTTTATTCTTAAAAGTGTGAAAAAGTATTCCATGACTCATTTCAATATCAAGGTTGGTTCGGTGCAACCGCTGTCGTTGCGCCAGCATTTAGCTCGCTATGCGGTGTTGGTGCGGCTCAATCGTCCGATTGGGATTTTTCTGTTGATGTGGCCGGCGCTGTGGGCGCTGTGGTTGGCGGGTGCCGGACAGCCGCCTTGGTTCATCGTGATGGTTTTTGTGCTGGGGGTGGTGTTGATGCGGTCGGCAGGCTGCGCCATCAATGATTTTGCGGATCGGAAGGTGGACGGGCACGTCACGCGCACGCAGCAGCGTCCGCTGGCGACCGGCGTGGTGACGCCAACCGAAGCGGTGGCGGTATTTCTGACGCTGAGTGTGACGGCGTTTGGGTTGGTGTTGTTGCTGAATTGGCAGACGGTGGCGCTGTCGGTGGTGGCGCTGGCGCTGACGTTTATTTATCCGTTTATGAAGCGTTTCACGCATGTGCCGCAGTTGTTTCTCGGTGCGGCCTTTGGGTGGGCAATTCCGATGGCGTTTATGGCGGTGACGACGGCAGTGCCGCTGGAGGCGTGGTTATTGTTTGCGACGACGCTGTTGTGGGCGCTGATTTATGACACCCAATACGCGATGGTGGATCGTGAGGATGATGTGCAGGTGGGGATTAAATCGACGGCGATTCTGTTTGGTGCGTGGGATCGGGTGGTGATTGGTGTGTTGCAGGTGATTTTTCTCAGCGCGGTGCTGGCGCTGGGTTTAGCTGCGGGGCGTGGTTTCTGGTTTGAGTTGGGCGTGTTGATTGCGGCGGGCTGCGCGGTATATCAGCAGTGGTTGATTCACGAGCGCCAGCCAGCGCGTTGTTTTCAAGCCTTTTTGAATAACAATTACGTTGGGATGGTGATTTTTTTGGGTTTGGTGTTGGATTACGCGCTGCGGTGAGGCGGCTTAAAACGTGAAGTGATACAACAATGAAAATACGTTGATTTGGCGTCCACCGTTTTCTTCGGCAAGTGGCGCATCAATCATATAAGACGTCGCGCCGCTGCGGGTGTGTGACCATTCTGCTTTGAGCTGACGGGTGGGTGAGAGCCGATATGTCGCGCCAAAGGCGACGGAATACTGGTCAACCGCACCCTGCAAATCCGCTTCCAAGCGTTGTGTGGCGTTGAGCAGGGCGGCATCAGGAATGAACTCCGGCACGCGATTGTGATTCACCTTTTGATACAGACCCAGCGCGTCCTTGTGAGAACGAATCCCCGCCCAATAAACGTATGGCGTCCAGCGCCCGCTGGTTTTGAGCAGCGCAAGATACCCGGCGCTGGTGTCTGGACCGATGATGGCGTTGCTGATGCGCCGCCGCCCATATTCGCCCAACACGCGCCAGTCGTGCGGCAGCGCAAGATCAAACCCCACCGTCAACACATCAACCAGCAATTTTTCTACAGTGGGCACCGGCGGTCCCGGCAGCGCCTCGAAGACTTTGAAATAGCCAATCCCCGGCGCGATGGACACGAAAGGGAAATCACTGGGCAGCGCCCCATAATCAGATTCCACCTCCGCGTGGTGAAAACCCAACCGCCAAGTGGTGTCCTCACTGCTCGTCTCCAACACCAACCCCGCTAAAATCATTTCTGTGCCGATATACAGCGTCCCGGTGGTGAATTCTGGCAACAATTCTTCCCGCATAAAATAGCGCCAATCGCTGCGCGTTTTCCCCAGATAACTTTCCAACGTCCACTCGCGGTTTGCGTGCAACCACGTTTTCGACACGGCCAAACCTTTGACATCCGTGCTCGGCAGCAACGAGTACAGTTCCTGCGGCATTCGCGCCAGCGGAAAGGTTGTACCCACGTCGCTGTTGGCGGAATACAACATCAGCGGCAGCCGCAACTTACCTACCCGCACCAACACATCATTCTCCGGTCGCCACGACAAAAACGCCCAACTCAGACTTGGCTCCCACGCATTGTCATCATGCGTTGAGGCCGCAAACTTGGTTTGCACCGTCAACTGCACCTGCTGGCTCAACGCCGTGTCCAATTGCAGCCCCAACAAGCTGTCGTGGATAACGGTGGCATCATCGGTGAGATGCCGTTGATAAACAAAGTCTTGATCAGACACTGCTGCGCCCAAGGTGCCAAATACCGAGAGCTGCGAGTTAGCCCACGCAGACGCTGCGGTCAGCAGCAAGCCAGCGATCAATCCAGCATTAGCAAGCAATAGGAATGCGCAGCGCATGATCGTTTTTTTCCGCAATTGAACAAAATGAGACCTGGTAGTTGGCAGCAGTTTTTCTCTTTGTAAAGTTGTCGGTTTTCAGTTGTCAGTAAAAAGCACGGTAATCACCGACAACTTAATCAATCGCTTATATCGCAACTGCGTCACTCTACTTTTTTAAAAGTAGTTTAAGCAGACGTTGCTTGCAACCGCGACAAATCAGCCACTTGTGAACACAATTCAGCCAATGAATGCAATAAGCGCAGCCGATTAGCGCGAATTGCCGCATCTTCAGCCATCACCATCACTTCATTAAAGAACGCATCTACTTCGGGGCGCAATTCCGCCACTGCGGTTAATACGCCGAGATAATCGCGCTGCGCCGCCAGCGGTTGAATTGCCGCGTTTAATTCAGCAACTCGCGCCGCCAGCCGCATTTCCGCCGGATCGGTGAGCAACGCCGGATCGACTGGCTGCGCATCTATCGCGTTGGTTTTGCTCAAGATATTGCGGATGCGTTTATTCGCTGCCGCCAACGCTTCCGCCGCTGGCAAGGCTCGAAATGCCGTCACCGCCGCGATGCGCCGCTCCAAATCAGCCGGATTGGTCACGCCGCAATTGACCACCGCCGCCACCGTGTCGCTGGCAACGCCGCGCTCGCTGTAATAACCATCGAGCCGCTCCAGCACATACGCCAGCACCGTTTCCACCGTGTCGGCAGCGAGCACACCCGCGTCAAACTCAGCCGCCGCCGTGTGCAACGCCTCGCGCAGATCAAGATCAATGTCGTTTTCAATCAACAACCTGAGTACGGCAATCGACGCTCGGCGCAGCGCATACGGATCGCGGGTGCCGGTCGGACGCTGCCCGATTCCGAAAATGCCGACCAGCGTGTCAATCCGCTCGGCCAGCGCCAGCACCTTGCCGCAACTGCTCGCTGGCAGCGCATCGCCGGCAAATTTCGGTTGATATTGCTCCGCCAACGCCGCGCAGACTTCCGGCGCTTCACCGGAACGCTCGGCGTAATAACGTCCCATAACGCCTTGTAAACTCGGGAATTCGTACACCATCGCCGTGACCAAATCGCATTTGCTCAACTGCGCAGCGCGGGCAATCAACGCTGGTTCGAGATCGAAATGCAGCGCCAGCGTGTGCCCCAACTGCGCCACGCGGCGACTTTTGGCGGCAATCGTGCCGAGTTTGTCTTGAAAAACGACGGTTTCTAGCCGCTCGGCAAACGCGCTCAACGGCTGCGTCAAATCCTTCGTCCAGAAAAATTCGGCATCCGCAAAACGCGGCCGAATCACCCGCTCGTTGCCGGCCTGAATCTGCGTCGGATCGCGGCTGACCAAATTGGTGACGGCGATAAAACTGGCTTGCAACTGCCCAGCAGCGTCATCCAGCGGGAAGTATTTCTGGTTGCGCTGCATCGTCTCAATCAGCACTTCCGGCGGAATCTCCAAATAATTGGCATCGAAACGACACAGCAACGCCTGCGGCCATTCCACCAGCGCCGTCACTTCCTCCAACAAATCCGCATCAATCCGCGCCTGCAAGCCAGCCGCAGCCGCAACTGCCGTCACTTGTTGGCGAATCTGCTCGCGGCGACGCGCAAATGATGGCTCCACAAAACCGCCGTCGCGCAGCGCCTCGGCGTAATCGGCAGCAGTTGTGAGCGGAATCGGTTCGGGATGATGAAAGCGATGGCCGCGAGTGCTCGCGCCAGCGGCGATGCCCAACACCGTGCCCACAATTGGTGCGTCGCCGAGCAGCAGGCAAATCCACTGCACCGGGCGCACAAATTCCGCTTCACCTGCGCCCCAGCGCATCCGTTTTGGAATCGGTAAACCGGCGAGCGCCGCCTCGGTCATCGCCGGCACGAGCTGCGCAGTCGCTAAACCGGGGCGCTGGCTGCAAAAGCTCAACCACGCGCCCTTCTCCGTTTCCTCGCGCTGCAATTGCGCAAATTCCACTCCGCACGACCGCGCAAAGCCGAGCGCAGCGGGCGTTGGTTGTCCGTCGGCGGTGAACGCAGCGGCGACTGCGGGACCGCGTCGGGTGGTGATTTGCTCCGGCTGGTGCGTGGCGACGGCGCGAATCAACAGCGCCAGTCGGCGTGGCGCAGCAAATTGTTCTAAATCGCCGTGCGCGATGCCGTGCGTTTTCAATTGCTGGCGCAGCCCGTCAGCAAACGCTTGTGACAACGTCGGCAGCGCCAGCGGTGGCAATTCTTCCGTGCCGATTTCAATCAGCAGATCAGCCAAGGTATTCAAGCAGTTATCTCCTGCGCTGCCGCCAGTAGCGGAAAACCGAGCGCCTCGCGGCGGGCGAAATAGGATTGAGCGACGGCGCGGGATAAGGTGCGCACGCGCAGAATGAAGCGCTGGCGCTCGGTGACGGAAATCGCGCCGCGAGCGTCCAATAAATTGAAGGTGTGCGATGCCCGCAGCACTTGTTCATACGCTGGCAGCGGCAGATTGCGCTCCACCAATTCGGTGCTCAGGCGCTCGCAGGTGTCAAACCAACTCAGCAGCGCGGCGGTGTCGGCGCATTCAAAGTTGTAAGTGGATTGTTCGACTTCGTTTTGATGGAACACGTCGCCGTAAGTGACGATGCCAGCGGGTGAGCGACTCCACACCAAATCGTAAACGCTTTCAACCGCTTGCAAATACATGGCGATGCGTTCGAGGCCGTAGGTGATTTCGCCGGTGACGGGGCGACAATCCAAGCCGCCAACTTGTTGAAAATAGGTGAATTGCGTCACTTCCATGCCGTTAAGCCAGACTTCCCAGCCCAGCCCCCACGCGCCGAGCGTCGGCGATTCCCAGTTGTCTTCGACAAAGCGGATGTCATGCACCAGCGGATCAAGCCCGAGCTGGCGCAGCGAGTTGAGATAGAGTTCTTGAATATCGGGCGGCGAGGGTTTGAGCATCACTTGGAATTGGTAGTAATGCTGGAGCCGATTGGGATTGTCGCCGTAGCGCCCGTCGGTCGGTCGCCGTGAGGGTTGGACGTAGGCGCTGCGCCAAGGTTCGGGGCCAATGGCGCGGAGAAAGGTGGCGGGATGAAAAGTGCCCGCGCCGACTTCCATGTCATACGGTTGCACGACGACGCAGCCCAGCTCCGCCCAATAGCGTTGCAGAGCAAAGATAAGACCTTGAAAGGTCGAGAGGTCTTCGGTGGCGAGACTCAAAAGCAGTTCCTCAAAACACGGCGAGAAGGTTGTGAGTGAGTATAATACTTTTGTAGTATTCCTAAAACTATAGTATTTACTCACATAAATCTATTAAACTACTCAAGGAATACGGCATAATCTATCGAGTCATGTGGAATCACTTTAACGCGGAATTGATTGAATAGTGACGACACTAAAAGCCTACAAATATCGAATTTATCCTACTAAAACACAGAAAGTTTTGTTAAACAAAACGTTTGGTTGTGTTCGTGTCGTTTGGAATCATTTGGTTGAAGTATTCAATCAATTCGATAGGAACCAAATTGAACAATTGCAGCCACTAACTTCAACGCAACTCAGACAAAAGTTTGAGTGGATGCGCGAGGTGAGCGCGGCAGCGTTGCAACAAAAAGAAATCGATTTTAAAACTTTCAAAAAAGCCTATTTTTCAAACTCGCGTAAAAATAAAATTGGTAGACCTTCTTTTAAAAACCGTGATTCCCGTCAAAGTTATCGTTTACCAAATCAAAAGTTTACAGTCAACGAGAAAACAATTCGACTTGAAAAAATCGGCACGGTGAAGCTGGTGCTAGACCGCGCTGTACCTGTCGGTTGTAAACTGCTGTCAGTGACAGTATCTAAAAATAAATGTGGTCAATTTTTTGCATCAGTTTTAGTGGAATGTATCACTATACAAAAACCAAAAACGGGCAACCGAATTGGTTTAGACATTGGTTTAAAAATGTTTCTAACTGGTAGTGACGGATTCACTATTGAAAACCCGAAGTTTTTCCGCGAGAACCAAGCGGAATTCAAACAAGCACAACGTCATCTTTCTCGTAAAAAGAAAGGCTCCGTACGCTATAAAAAAGCCAAGTTGAGAGTAGCAAAAATCTACAACTACCTTGTCAATCAGCGTCAACATTTCATTCAAACAAAAACCACTGAACTCATCAATTGTTATGATTTCATTGGTATAGAAGATTTAAGTGTCGCTGGTATGCTGAAAAATCACAACTTGGCTAAATCAATTGCGGACGCAGCATTCTCTGAGTTTTACCGCACGTTAAGTTATAAAGCGGTGTGGTATGGCAAAGAAGTCGTCAAAGTGGATAGATGGTTTCCCAGCTCTAAACTTTGTTCAGATTGTGGTTGGAAACACGATAATTTGACGTTATCAGATCGAGTGTTTGAATGTTTGGCGTGTGGTTTGAAACAAGACCGCGACTTAAATGCCAGTAAAAACATTTTGCAGGAAGCACTGAGAGTGAGCAGTGCTATACGGACGCCGAGTGAGGGTTAGACTTAACCGCTTAACGTGGTTTAAGCACTTTGCATTGAAGCGTTTAGAAAACTGTAGAAATCATTTTCTATGGAATTCGTCACTACATCGGTTGCGGTTGATTCGTTAAAACCACGACGCGCTGCGCAGTTTTGGGGCACGGCGCTGGCGCGGCGCACGATTTGAAGGCACTGGCGCTGGCGCGGCAACCGGCGCGGTGCGACCAGAATCATCTGGCGATCTTTGGCGCTATGATTGCTAATGTTGCCAGTCGAGCAATTTCGTTGAGCGTCGCCGCGCTTGCGACGCTTTTTTTAGCCACAAGCGGAGAAAACTGAATGACCGATGTGATGCAGATGATTAAAGACAACGAAGTCAAATTCGTTGACCTGCGTTTTACCGATACTCGCGGCAAGGAACAGCATGTGTCCATGCCTGCCAGCGTCGTCGATGCGGACATGTTCCGCGACGGCAAGATGTTTGACGGTTCGTCAATTGCCGGCTGGAAGGGCATTGAAGCCTCCGACATGGTGTTGATGCCAGAAGCTGACACGGCGGTGATGGACCCGTTCACCGATGAAAATACGCTCATCATTCGCTGCGACATTTTGGAGCCGGAGACGATGACCGGTTACGAGCGCGATCCGCGTTCGGTCGCCAAACGCGCTGAGGCTTATCTGAAATCGACCGGCATCGCCGACACCGCGTTTTTTGGCCCGGAGCCAGAATTCTTTGTGTTTGATGACGTGCGTTGGGGCGCGGATATGAGCGGCTGCTTCTGCAAGCTCGATTCGCAGGAAGCCGGTTGGAACTCCGAGCGCGTGTTCCCCGACGGCAACATGGGACATCGTCCGGGTGTGAAGGGCGGTTATTTCCCCGTGCCGCCGGTCGATTCGCTCAACGATCTCCGCGCTGCGATGTGTTTGACGCTGGAAGAGATGGGCGTTCCAGTCGAGGTGCATCATCACGAAGTCGCCACCGCTGGGCAGTGCGAAATCGGCACGCGCTTTGACACGCTGGTGCGTCGCGCTGACAAGAATCAGATCACTAAATATGTGATTCAGAACGTCGCGCACGCTTATGGCAAAACCGCAACGTTCATGCCCAAGCCAATTGTTGGCGACAACGGCACGGGAATGCACGTTCATCAATCGTTGAGCAAAGACGGGAATAACTTATTTGCTGGTGATAAATACGGCGGTTTGTCCGATACCGCGCTGTATTACATTGGCGGCATTATTAAACATGCTCGCGCTTTGAATGCGCTGACCAATGCGTCCACCAATTCGTATAAGCGGTTAGTGCCCGGTTTTGAAGCACCAGTGATGCTGGCGTATTCTGCTCGCAATCGCTCGGCATCCATTCGGATTCCATTCAGCGCCAGCCCAAAAGGTCGCCGGATTGAAGTGCGTTTCCCGGATTCAACCGGCAATCCGTATCTCGCATTCTCAGCAATGATGTTGGCGGGTTTGGATGGGATTCAAAACCGCATTCATCCCGGCGATGCGATGGATAAAGATTTATACGATCTGCCGCATGAAGAAGCCCAAGCAATTCCAACCGTGTGTCATTCGTTGGATATGGCATTGGATGCGCTGGATAAAGATCGGGATTTCCTCACCGTCGGCGGCGTTTTCACTGATGATCTGATTGACAGTTATATCGCGCTGAAGATGACTGAAGTGACGCGGTTACGCATGACCACGCATCCGGTTGAATTCGATATGTATTACAGCTTGTAATTCGCACGGAATTGATTTCTGGCGCAGGGATGCGCCAATTCTGCATTCACTTTGTTTCAACATTTGATCCCGCTGTTATCCAATGAAAACCTACACGGCAATTATTGAACGCTGTCCAGATACTGGGCTGTACGTTGGTTTTGTGCCCGGCTTTCGCGGGGCGCATTCGCAAGCAGAAACACTGGATGAACTCAATCTCAATCTTCAAGAAGTCATTGCCATGTTGCTTGAAGATGGTGAACCAAAATTAGAAGCCGAATTTATCGGCACTCAGAATATCGTCATTGCTTAAAATTGGACATCTTCCTGTTATTAAAATCGCTAAAGATATTGGTTTAACAGTAGATGAACTGTTTAATGCCAACCATTGAAAAATCATTCAGATGACAATCCAGCCCGCTGCCACTCTCGAACGGATGATTCTTGATCATCTCAATACGGCGGTGATGCTATTTGATCAGACGCTGCGCCTGACTTATCTCAATCCTGCCGCTGAAATGTTGTTTGAAATCAGCGCCCGTCATCTCATCGGTCAACCGGCTGCCGCGCTGCTGCCGTGCCCCGATACCAATGTCGAACAACGCTTGATCGCCGCGCTCGCCGCTCGCCATCCGTTCACCGAGCGCGAGGTCAATATCTGCGTCGCCGACGGGCGCACCAAAACGGTGAATTGCACCGTGTTGCCGCTCGCGCCGAGCGATGACGGCGGGGCGTTGCTGGTTGAACTCAATCAGGTGGATCGGCAGTTGCGGATCACCCGCGAGGAACATTTACTTTCACAACATCAGGCGACGCAGACGTTGCTGCGCGGGTTGGCGCACGAGATTAAAAATCCACTCGGTGGGCTGCGCGGCGCGGCGCAATTGTTGGAACAGGAGTTGCCGGACGCGAGTTTGCGCGAATACACCCGCATCATCATTGATGAAGCCGACCGGTTGCAGGCGCTGATGAATCGAATGCTCGGCCCGAATCGGTTGCCCAGCCGCCGCGCCGTCAACATTCACGACGTGCTCGAACATGTGCGCAGCCTGATGTTGGCAGAATCGCCCGCTGGGCCTGCGATTGTGCGCAATTACGATCCGAGTATTCCCGACTGCCGCGCCGATCCCGACCGTTTAATTCAAGCCTTTCTCAATTTAGTGCGCAATGCCGCTGCCGCTGCCGGAATACAGGGGCAAATTGAATTAAAAACTCGCGTATTGCGCCAATTCACACTCGGCAATCAACGGCATCGGCTCGTATTGCAAGCGCAGGTACACGACAATGGCGCGGGCATTCCCGCCGACATCCGCGATCAGATTTTTTTCCCGATGGTGTCCGGGCGCGTGGGCGGCAGTGGTTTAGGGCTGCCAATTGCGCAGGAATTGATTAGTCAACACGGCGGTTTAATTGAATGCGACAGTTGCCCCGGCGACACCACGTTTACTGTTTATTTGCCATTGGAGTCGGCGCATGGCGCAAGAACCGAAAGTTTGGGTCATCGACGATGACCGTTCAATTCGCTGGGTATTGGATCGCGCATTGCGTAAAGCAGCAATGCACGTCACCTGTTTTTCTAATGGCGTTGGCATTTTAGAAGCACTCCAACATGAACAACCTGATGTCATTCTCAGCGACATCCGAATGCCCGGTATTGATGGGCTTGATTTATTAAAACAACTCTCCGCTCGCTATCCGCAATTGCCGGTTATTATAATGACTGCGCATTCCGATTTGGATAGCGCCGTCTCCGCTTTTAATAGCGGCGCATTTGAATATCTGCCCAAACCTTTTGATTTAGATGACGCCGTTGCGCAGGTGACGCGAGCCTGTCGGCGTGGGCGCGAGGACCGCACCGAGACAGTTGCGGCGGTGAAAACGCCCGACATCATTGGCGAAGCGCCCGCGATGCAGGAGGTGTTTCGAGCGATTGGGCGGCTGGCGCGTTCGCACATCACCGTCTTGATTAACGGCGAATCGGGCACTGGCAAAGAACTGGTTGCTCACGCGCTGCATCGCCACAGCCCGCGCAGCGAACGTCCGTTTATTGCGTTGAATATGGCGGCAATTCCGCGTGATTTGCTGGAATCTGAACTGTTTGGGCACGAACGCGGCGCGTTCACTGGCGCACAAGCGCGGCGGGAAGGACGGTTTGAGCAAGCCGACGGCGGGACGCTATTTTTGGATGAAATCGGCGACATGCCGGCGGAAATGCAGACGCGGCTGCTGCGCGTGCTCGCCGATGGCGCGTTTTATCGGGTGGGCGGCGTCGCGCCGCTGCGGGTGGACGTGCGCATCATCGCTGCGACGCATCAACATTTAGAAACGCTGGTGCAACAAGGGCGATTCCGCGAAGATTTATTTCATCGTCTCAATGTCATTCGTATTCACCTACCGGCGCTGCGCGACCGCCGCGAAGATATTCCAGTATTGATGCGGCATTTTCTCGCGCAAGCCGCAATTGAATTAAGCTGCGACCCAAAAGTATTACAACCGACTGCGATTGAACAATTACAACGTTTGGATTGGCCGGGTAATGTGCGGCAATTAGAAAACACGGCGCGGTGGTTGACGGTCATGGCAGCGGGTAAACAAATTCATGCCGAAGATTTGCCGCCTGAATTAAATCCGCTGTTAATAGAAACAACGGATGATGAGGCTTGGGAACCGGCGCTGCGGCGGTGGGCGCGGCAACGGCTGGCGCAACAGCAAGAAGCATTATTAGATACGGCATTGCCAACTTTTGAACGGATTTTAATTCAAGTGGCATTAGAACATACGGCGGGACGGCGACAAGAAGCGGCGCGACGTTTAGGTTGGGGACGCAATACTTTGACCAGAAAAATTAAAGAATTGCGCCTTGAAAATGAAGCAGAATCTGAATCAATAACGGATAAGGAATAATTGTGGATAGTTTCAGTTTAGTACTAACCAATTGTGAAATTTCAGCAATTGAATTAGAGCAAGATTGTTTACGGCTGCGCATTGCTCGCGCTGATTTGATTAAAACGCTGACTGGTTCCGCCGAGCGGACGCGCTGGTGGCAAGCGGGAGAATTGGTATTAGAAGAAGCGGTATTGGAATCGCAATTGCCGGAAGGTGCAGTGCGGTGTTTAGGTGGTGATCTTGACGACAACATTTATACTTACCGCGATATGTTGCCAATTCCATTAGTCAGTCGCGGGCATATTCGCTGTCAATTGCAATTTGAAGGAATTACTGCGCCGTTTATTGCCAGCGGTTCTGCGGTGGAATTAACGCTGCATGGCAGCGCGAAATATATTGAACATCTGCGGTAATGCGTAATTGGATTAAAAAATGATCACACTTGGAATTGATCGCATATTAGAAGAACCCACTTTGCGGCAGCAATTACGCGGACGGCGGCTGGCGTTATTAGGTCATTCAGCATCAATGACGCGCAGCGGGCAGCATAGTTTAGATGCGTTAATGGCATTAAATGATTTAAATATTGTTGCTGCTTTTGGCCCGCAACACGGAATGCGCGGCGATCAACAAGATAATATGCAGGAAACTCCAGATGCGTTTGATGTGCAGCATGGCATTCCCGTATACAGTCTTTATGGCACAGTGCGTTATCCAACACCTGCCATGCTTGATTGCTTTGATGTGTTATTGGTGGATTTACAAGATATTGGTACGCGCATTTATACCTATGTCACGACGCTGTGTTATTTCATTGAAGCGTGCGCCGCAAATCATAAAGCGTTGTGGGTACTAGATCGCCCCAATCCTATTGGACGTCCATTAGAAGGCACGTTATTAGAACCGGGTTGGGAAAGTTTTGTCGGGATTGGGTCGTTGTTAATGCGACACGGTTTAACGTTAGGTGAATTAGCGCAGTGGTTTATTAGAGAACGTCAACTTAGCTTGGAATTCCAAGTGATTCAAATGCACGGATACTTTCCTACTGCTGCACCCGGATTTGGCTGGCCTATTCATCAATTGGCATGGGTGAATCCTAGCCCCAATGCTTCAAGTCTCAATATGGCGCGTTGTTTTCCCGGCACCGTATTACTTGAAGGCACCACTTTATCAGAAGGACGCGGCACCACAACTGCTTTAGAATTATTTGGAGCACCTGATTTAGATATTGGGCGCATTATACGGCGTATGGAAAAAACCAACCGGGATTGGATGACTGGTGCGCTTATTCGTCCATGTTGGTTCAAACCAACATTTCACAAATATGCCAATCAATTATGTGCGGGTTTACAGATTCACACCGATTGCGCAGCCTATCAACATCATCACTTTAAGCCTTATCGGTTTATGGCACTGTTTTTCAAAAGTGTGCGGCTTGAATATCCAAATTACCCGTTGTGGCGCGATTTTCACTACGAATATGAAACCGAACGCTTGGCGATTGACTTATTAAGTGGAGGTACTTTTTTACGCGATTGGGTTGATAATTCTGATAGTACCATTGGTGATTTAGAACAGCGTCTTATTCGTGACGAACAACAGTGGGCTGCCATAAGCATCCCATTACATGTTTATTAATTTTGTTTGTTAAAATAGGCGCAACAGTTATGAAAGAACAACCTAACTTTTCAAAACGTCCGCTTAAAACGCTGCTGTTTTCTACTTTATATCCTAATAGCATTCGACCAAATCACGGCATTTTTGTTGAGACCCGCTTGCGTTATTTATTAGCTACACAAGAAGTCACCACGCAAGTAGTCGCACCAGTACCTTGGTTTCCATTCAAACATCAACGCTTTGGTAACTGGAGTCAGTTTGCGCAAATACCATATTATGAAATTCATCATGGAATTAAAGTTTGGCATCCGCGCTATGTATTACCACCAAAAATTGGTATGAATATCGCGCCACTCACTTTGGCATTGGGGGCGCGTCATAGTATTGCCAATCTCATTAACAATGGATTTGATTTTGATGTCATTGACGCACATTATTATTATCCTGATGGTGTTGCCGCAGCATTATTAGCCAAATGGTTTAATAAGCCGTTGTTGATTACAGCTCGTGGCACTGATCTTAATTTAATTCCAAGTTACGCAATTCCGCGCCGTTGGATTCAATGGGCAGCACAACAAGCAAATGCTTCGATTGGTGTATGTAAATCTTTAGCAGAAAAATTGGTTCAACTTGGTAGCGATCCAAGTAAAACTCATGTATTGCGTAATGGCGTTGACCTTGAGCGTTTCACCCCGCAGAATCAACTGGAAGCACGTTTGCGGTTAGGTCTTCCAAAAAGCCCAATTTTGTTATCAGTAGGTAATCTTATTGAATTAAAAGGTCATCATCTTGCCATTGAAGCATTAACGCAATTACCGCAGGCAATGTTGGCAATTGTTGGAGATGGAATAGAATATGAAAATTTATATCAGCACGCGCAAAATTTATCAGTTGTCGGGCGGGTAATTTTTGCGGGTGCGCGTCCGCAAACAGAATTAAAAGACTGGTATAGCGCAGCAGATATATTATTACTGTGTTCCAGTCGTGAAGGTTGGGCAAATGTATTACTTGAAGCAATGGCGTGTGGAACGCCGGTGGTAGCAACGGCGGTGGGTGGTACTCCAGAAGTTGTGCAATCGCCTATTGCCGGGCGCATTATTCGTGACAGGACGGTTACTGCACTTGTTGAGGGAATTCAGTCATTAAACAATACTTATCCTGATCGGGCAGCGGTGAGAAAGTATGCAGAACAATTTGATTGGGAAATGACAACGCAGGGACAGATTAAGTTATTTCGGTCGGTGTGTCAGTAACAATGATCAGACAATAGATGGTTAAGTTTTTAACTGCATCACTTCTAAATAAAACACTGAGGCTTACATTTATGCGCGATATTGTTTTGATGAGCATAATTGGGATTTTGGCGCTCCTCGCTTTAGGAAAACCTTGGATTGGTGTGATGCTGTGGAACTGGATCAGCATTATGAATCCACACCGTTACACTTGGGGTTTTGCAGTTACAGCGCCAGTTGCGATGATTGCTGGCGTTGTAACTTTAATTGGATTTTTATTTACTAAAGAAAAAGGATCACCGTTTAAAGCTGCACCAGTATGGTGGCTATTAGTTTTTGTAGCTTGGATGACGATTTCGTGGTTAGCTGGAACGAATCCAGAAGCAGATTTTGAGGTTTGGGATCGTTCATTTAAAATCTTTTTAATGGTTTTTATTGCACTGGCACTGTTGAGTAATAAACATCATATAATGGCATTTATTTGGGTTACAGTAGGATCATTAGCATTTATTGGTACTAAAGGTGGTTTATTTACGATTTTAACTGGTGGGAGTCATCGAGTTTGGGGTCCGCCGGGAAGCTTTATTGAAGGTAATAATGAAGTTGCACTTGCACTCGTCACAATTATTCCGCTCATACATTTTTTACAACTTCAGCTAAAAAATGGTTGGCAACGTCATATGATGAGTGGTGTGATGTTTTTTTGTGCAGCCGCCGCATTGGGTAGTCATTCACGTGGTGCTCTTTTGGCTCTTGCTGCAATGGCTGCAATGTTTTGGTGGCGCAGCACGAAAAAAGGATCAATGGGCGTTTTAATAATTGTAGCGATGATTGCATTGTTACCAATGATGCCAGAAGAATGGTGGTCACGAATGCACACTATTGAAACCTATGAAGAGGATGCTTCGGCTAATCAACGTATTAATGCTTGGGGTGTTGCTGTTGGTGTTGCCAATGAAAACTTCCTTGGTGCTGGAATGGGTTATGCCTATCAAGAGTTTTTTTCAAAATATGGCGTATATGATGACCAACCAAGAGCCGCTCACAGTATCTATTTCCAAATTCTTGGCAATCATGGATACATAGGGTTAATCATTTTTTTGTTAATTTGGATATCAAGTTATCTTACTGCGGGGCAGATCAGGGTAAAAGCAAAAGCTCCAGAAGCAAAGTGGGCTTTTGAATTAGGTGGAATGATTCAGGTTGGATTAATAGGCTACCTTGTTGGAGGTGCGTTTTTAAGTTTAGCATATTTTGATTTGCCTTATAATATGATGATTATGACGGTGTTAGCTAAAAAGTGGGTTGAAACTAAGGGTTGGGAACGTGACCCAAAAGTTTCTTTTCTTGAATATGCAGGACTTTCAAAAGTTAAGAAAAACAAACCAACATAGTTAAGGAAGTCAATATGCGTGCTTATGTAATCAGTCTCGAAAAAAGACCAGATCGTTGGGTTTCCTTTTTACAGCACATCCAAACTAACCGCTTAGATCACATTTTTGATTTTAAGTTGTTTCACGGGATAGATGGAGAAACCCTTAATTTAGATGAGTTCCAACATCGCGGTTCTCCACAAAATCTTACCCAGATTGACAATCTGCGAGGACATCTCGGGTGTAATCTTAGTCATCTTGAATGTTGGCGCCAGATTGCTAACGGTCAAGAAATGGCTCTTGTATTTGAAGATGATGCAAGACTTATTGATGGAATTGATGCAGAAATGGTTCAAGCAGCACTCAATGGTTTACCAAAGGAAGCAGACTTAGTGTGGCTTAATGATTATAACTTTTGGGCAAGAGAGCACTTTAAAAATAAAGTCGTCCGCAAACGATCTCAAAATACATTTTTGAGATCGTTTTTCTCACCGCGTTGTTCTGTGTCGTTCACGCAAATGCTGGACGTGCTGACAACAGCCGAGGCTTACATCGTCACACCAGAATTTTCTCAGAAAATGTACGACGGAATTAAAAACAACCTAGGTGCCAATGATCGACACATGCAGTTGTTTATTGCTAAAAATTCTAGTTACAAGGTCTACCAAACTAATCCTGCTTTATTTACTCAAGCTGATCGTGCTGACTCCGCAACGTTAGTCAAAAGATAAATCAAAATCATTTGAGTATTTTTTGGAAATACGCAATGGTTTTAATCAATCTAGGAGTTACGCAGTTGCGAACAAGCCATACAATGGTGCTGATAAATAAAA
>DYNM01000059.1 GCA_020721065.1 Thiocystis violascens
GCCACGGTGAAGAAGCCAAAGCCCAAGGCAATCGCCTTGTACATCAAATCATCCATGATTTCGAGCTTGGGCAGCATGTCGCGCTCGCCATCACCGCCGAGCTTGAGCTTAATCAAATAAGCCACGCCAATCATCGCGGCAATGGCGAAGGCGCCATAACCAACAAAGTTCGCCGGCACATGGATTTTCATCCAGTAGCTATTCAGCGCCGGAACCAGCGGCTGGATCACATTCGCGCCACGATCAAAGGTGTACCACAACAAAAAGCCAATCGCCGCCGAAATCACCAGCATGACAAAACCACCCAGGGCGCGGGTTTTGAAGCGGCCTTCGTAGAACATATAAATCAGTGCTGTGACTACGGAAAACAGGATGAACACCTCATAGAGGTTACTCACCGGAATATGACCGAAATCCACGTTAATCAGATAAGACTCACGCCAGCGCACGAACAGCCCAGCCAAGCCAAAAGCTGTTGCCGACCAGACCAACACCGAAGCAATTTTGCCGATGTACTCGGTGCGGGTGAACATGGCCAGGAAATAGGTGAAGGCCGCGCCGACGTACAAGGCACTCATCCACATGATGGCACTTTGGCTGGATACCAAATACTTGAGGAAAAAATCCTTGTTTTGTGCTGCCGCCAACGCTTCACGCCCGACCGAGATTTGATCGCCAAAATGCACGCCGTAACGCCACAACGCTATCGCAGTGATCGCCGCCACGGCAATGCTTAAACCGCGAATGCCACGCCAATACCAACCCACAGCGGCTAAAGCCACCACCGAACCAATGAAAATGGATACTTCATACACATCCATATGGCTGCTGTAAGTCAATAAACCACCCAAGCCCAGCCCGCCGACCAGCAATAACCAAATAAAATCACCGATGCGACCCGCTGGTTTTGCCAGCGGCGGTAAGCCAGCGGCACTATTCAAAACATTTGTATTGGCAGACACGTCAACCCCCTTTGTTATTCAAACCCAAGATTGGGCACTCGTTTTAGCCAGCCTTTGCAGGCTCTGAACCCAACTTCGCCACCATGGCCTCGCGCATCAGGCGCGAGGCCTTCGCCATATCCAGCGTCTTGCGATGACTTGTGGTGGCGAACAACACCCGCGCGCCACCCTCAGATGCCCGCACCAAAATCCATGCACGGCGCGGGTGGATATAGAACAGCATGAACACGCCCAAGATCAACAACACACTGCCAAAATACACCACGTTCTTACCGGGGGATTTGGTGATCTGCAAACCTGAAGCCTGAATTTGCTCAAACCCAGTCATCTGCAAATAAATCGGCGCACCATAAAACGCCAGGGCATTGATCGCTGCGACTGAGTCCGCAAGGAATCGTTCATCCTTCTCGCCGCCGACATCTTTCACCCCGCGCTCAGTCATCATGGTCACATATACGCGGCTCAAGACGGTTTGCAATACCCGCGCACTGGTTTCAAAGGCGCGTTCAAGCTGATCTTTGGGTACACGCGCCTCAAGATCCGTGCCAATCGCGTCGTAGCCACCTTGCACAAATTTTTCCACCATTGAGCGAATCGCCTCACTTGCAGCGGGTAGCTTGGCGGCCTCAGGATTCACCTCCGTCAACATCGACATCACCGCTTGATCAATCATGACGGAGTTATGCAACCGATGATAGAAGTCCATGAACGTGTCCATCGTGTTGTCGCGGTCGGCGGGAATATACAAAAAGCGCATAACCCCGCCCACCTGATCGCGCATACCGGAAATAAACACCGGACGACCTTCCATGACCACCGGCTGCATGTAGTTTTCATACTCGCGCGCTTGACCCGCAGCATCGCGCATACGGAAAACCACGGCTGGACCGAAATTCTTTTCGTGCATTTTGCCATGTTCATCCGGCACAGGATTGATGTTAAACAAACGGAAATCATTCAACTCCAGCGTGTATTGCGCATCCCCGACCTTGAACGGCAAATCTTGAAAAACCGCCCCAGCAACAGGCTGCGAGCTTCCCGCCGAAGCCCCCAAGAGTTGCCATGAATTGAATTGCAACTTTGTCCCGCCGTCGCCAAAACTCGCCTGATAGATGGCATAGCCGTTGTAAATTAATGGCTTATTCACCGCAATCGTCGCTTTGACCGTTTGATCAGGGTGCTTCGGGTCGTAAACAACCAAATCACTTTCATACGACTTGGGCATACCATTAATGTAGTGCTCGATACGGAAGTCTTTGACTTCTATATCAAAAGGCAATTGCTGCACCACATAGCCGTCGCGCACATTCAGGAACAGAACCGAGGTCTGGCTGCCTTCCGGCACGTTCACATTGCCGCGAAAGCCGGGATTCGTCGCCGCAACCTTGCTTTCTGCAGGCACTTGCGACAGTGGAACACTGCGCGTCTCGACTTTGAGCTTGCCAAAAAATTCCTGATACGAAAGCCAGATGCGCGAATCCAGTATCCCACCAATACAAATCACCACAATGGCAACATGCGTCAAAATATAGCCCAGACGCTGCAAGCTCCCCTTGCTTGCCGCAAATAGATAGCCTTCATTCACGCGGGTTTCCTTGAACCTGAAACCTTCATCCATGAGCACGCGTCTGCTTTCAATGGCTGCGGCCTCCACACTCATCGGCAGATACGGCCACTCGACATGCTCACGTATGGCACGAATTTCGTTTTCACCCACCTTGCTACGGTAAGTGAACATTTCACGCA
>DYNM01000045.1 GCA_020721065.1 Thiocystis violascens
CATTTGCTTTTTACTCCATGATTATAAAATCATTTTATGTTGGAAATACTATAAAAACCCGCGTTGCTATTGGCAACGCGGGTTTTGTGTTTTTAAGATCGTTGTAAACGCGGTTTAATCACGCGGTTTGCGCGGCGTTCCCCGCTCCGAGTGCCCATCGCGCTCTGGTGCATGACGGCGCGGTGCGGCGCTGTCATGCGGACGCCGCGAGCGCGGAGCCTTGTCGTGAGCGTCGGCGTGGTGAAAACGCGGCGGCGCGTCGCGTCCCGCAGGTGCTGGCATTGGTGGCGGATGAGCACCATCAGCAGGAGTGATCCGCAGCGCCTGTCCGCGCACAAAGACGCGCTTGAGATGCGCCACCATGTCGCGGGACATTTCTTTTGGTAAATCAACGATTGAGTAGTCATCTTGAATGTTGATGCGCCCAATGAAACGTCCTTCTAAACCCGCTTCATTCGCAATCGCGCCAACGATCTCACGCGGCGTCGCGCCGTGTTGATGTCCGACTTCAATCCGATAACTCATCAAATCGCCTGCATCGCGGCGACCACCGCTGCTGCGTTCTGGACGCGGACGACTGTCATCACGTTGCCCGTCTCGATCTGGGCGCGGGCGACGCTCCTCACGACTGTCGGAACGAGCATCGGAACGCTGCGGCGGACGTTCCGTCCACTCGCGGCGCGGCGGCGGCGGCAAATCTTCCTTGATATTCAACGGGCGTTCGCGCTGATTGAGATACGCCAGCGCAGCGGCGATGTCCATCATGTCGATTTCTTGCTCCTGCGCGATTCGCGCCAGCAGCCGGTAAAAGAAATCCAAATCTTGATCGGTCATCGTTTTGCGCACTTCGGTGATGAAGCGGTCAATCCGTGACTCACTCAGCGCCGCTGCCGACGGTGGATTCATCGCCGGGACTTCGCGGCGAATGGTGCGCTCAATTGCGCGTAGCAAGCCGCGTTCACGCGGTTCTACCAGCAAAATTGCTCGCCCCGCACGACCAGCACGTCCGGTGCGACCGATGCGGTGGACGTAGGCGGAAGGATCGGTGGGGATGTCGTAATTGACAACGTGGCTGATGCGTTCGACATCCAACCCGCGTGCGGCAACATCGGTGGCGACCAAAATATCAAGCTGTCCTTGTTTTAAGCGTTCGACGGTGCGCTCGCGCATTTCCTGATTCATGTCGCCGTTGAGCGGTTCAGCAGCAAAACCGTGTGCTTTGAGCTTGTCGGTCAGTTCGATGGTGGCATTTTTGGTGCGCACGAAAATCAACATGCCATCAAAGGTTTCCAGCTCCAGAATGCGGGTGAGCACGTCGAGCTTGTGAAAGCGGGTGACGACGCAGTGATGCTGGTCGATGGTGTCAACGGTGGCGGAGGCGGAGGCGATGCGCACTTCCACCGGATTGACCAGCCGATCCTGCGCGACGCGACGAATGGCGGGCGGCATCGTTGCGGAAAACAGCGCGACCTGCCGCGTCTTCGGGGCCTGTTCAAAAATCCAGTCGATGTCTTCAGCAAAGCCCATGTTGAGCATTTCGTCGGCTTCATCGAGCACCAGCGTTTTGATGCCGTCAAGCGCCAAGGTGCCGCGCCGGATGTGATCCATTACGCGACCGGGTGTGCCGACGATGACCTGTGGATTGCGGCGCAGTTGGCTGAGTTGCAGCCCGTAGGCTTGACCGCCATAAATCGGCAGCACGTTGAATCCTTTGATGTTTTTGGCATAACCCTGAAAGGCTTCTGCGACTTGCAGCGCCAGCTCGCGGGTGGGTGCTAACACCAACACTTGTGGCTGTTGTAATTCAAAGTCGATGCGACTGAGGAGCGGTAGCGCAAAGGCTGCCGTTTTGCCGGTGCCGGTCTGCGCCTGACCGAGGAGATCGCGGCCAGCCAAAAGATGGGGAATGCACTGGCTTTGAATCGCGGTGGGCGTTTCGTAGCCAAGATCGCGGACGGTTTGGGCAATGATAGGTGCAAGACCGAGGTCGCCGAAACCGGTGCTCGTGTCGGGGGTGTCCATGATGGAGCCTCAAGAGGGGGGGAGGGGGAAAAACGCGACCTGATGACTGTGCTAAAGAGCCGTTCAGGTTTGAATTCGCAAGAAAACGCGACATTGTCAATTATTCGCCGCGCTGCGGCAAGCTGGATTCTGCTGGTGCAAATTTCAAAGTGTGGCAACGACTTGGCGCACGGCGTCACACAATTGGGCTAATTCGGCAGCGGTGATGATGTAGGGCGGCATTAAGTACACCAGCCGTCCGAACGGGCGCACCCACACGCCGCGCTTGACGAATTCCGGTTGAATATCGCGCAGCGCGACGGGCTGGCGCAGTTCGACCACGCCGATTGCGCCGAGAACGCGCACTTCTGCCACGCTCGGCAGCTCCCGACACGCCGCCAAGCCGTCATTTAACTGCTGTTCGATGCGACGGATGTTGGCTTGCCAGTCGGTGCTCAATAACAAGTTGATGCTGGCGTTGGCGACCGCGCACGCCAGCGGATTGCCCATGAACGTCGGGCCGTGCATGAACACGCCCGGATCACCGGCAGCGATGGTCTGCGCGACGCGGTGGGTGGTGAGCGTTGCTGCCAGCGTGAGATAGCCGCCAGTCAGCGCCTTGCCGACTGTCATCAGATCGGGCGCGATGTCGGCGTGTTCGCAGGCAAACAGGCGTCCACTGCGTCCGAAGCCAGTGGCGATTTCATCGGCAATCAACAGCACATCAAATTGATCGCACAGCGCCCGCACTTGCGCCAAATATGCGGCGCTGTAAAAGCGCATCCCGCCTGCGCCCTGCACAATCGGCTCTAAAATCACGGCGGCGAGTTCGTGCTGGTGCGCAGTCAGGAGTTGGGCAAATGGCGCGATGTCTTCGGGTTGGCAGGCGCTGCCGAAGCGACACGACGGCGCGGGTGCAAAGAGCTGGCGCGGCAGGACGTTGTGAAAGAGGTGGTGCATTCCGGTGACGGGATCGCAAACCGACATGGCGTTGAACGTGTCGCCGTGATAGCCGCTGCGGATGGTGAGCAGGCGGCATTTTTCGGGGCGCTGCTGCGCTGCCCAAAATTGCAGCGCCAGCTTGATCGCTACTTCCACCGCCACCGAGCCGGAATCGCAGAAAAAGACGTGTTGCAGCGGTGCGGGCGTCAAATCGACCAGCGTTTGCGCCAGTTGCGTTGCTGGCGCGTGAGTTAAGCCGCCAAACATGACGTGCGCCATTTGATCGAGCTGGTCGCGGATGGCGTGATTGAGCACGGGATGGTTGTAGCCGTGAATGGCGCACCACCACGATGACATCCCGTCCAGCAGCGTTTGGCCGTCCATCAGTTCCAATTGGCAGCCGTGCGCGGCGCGTACCGGATAGATCGGGTCGGTCGTGAACGGCGAGCTGTAGGGATGCCAGACGTGGGCGTGATCAAGGGCGAGGATGGTGGCGGCGGTCATTGGTTTTAACAAAGTTGTCGGTGAGGTGCGTTAATGAATGGCGGTTATTTTTTAATCCGGTGATGAAAAATAGTTGACAATTAACAAACAGCTTTTTTAGTTTTTTAACTGCCAACTCAATTAACCTTATTGGAATTGCAGCGCCGCCAACCGCGCATATAAACCACCTTCCGTCATCAATTCTTCATGGCGACCAGCCGCCACAATTCGCCCCTGATCCAATACTAAAATCCGATCCGCATTGCGCACCGTTGCCAAGCGATGCGCAATCACAATGCTAGTGCGACCGCGCATTAACGTTTCCAGCGCATCCTGCACTAACCGCTCACTTTCCGCATCCAGCGCACTGGTCGCCTCATCCAACAACAGCAACGTCGGATTGCGCAAAATCGTGCGGGCAATCGCAATGCGCTGGCGCTCACCGCCCGACAACCGCACCCCGCGTTCGCCCAAATAGGTGTTGAATCCTTGTGGCAAACGTTCCAAAAATTCCGTCGCGTGCGCCGCCGCCGCCGCCCGCCGCACATCTTCATCCGTCGCCGTCGCCATGCCATAACGGATATTTTCCCACGCATCCGCACCAAAAATAATCGGGTCTTGCGGCACCAGCGAGAGTTGTTGCCGCAAATCGTGCAGCCCCAACTCGCGCAAATCGACGCCATCAAACCGAATCACTCCCGCCGCCGGATCGTAAAACCGCAGCAGCAATTGCAATAACGTCGTTTTTCCCGCTCCCGACGGACCCACCAGCGCCAGCCGCTCACCCGCAGCCACCGTGAACGTCACTTCCGTCAGCGCCGCCGTGTCTGGACGCGCCGGATATTGAAAATGCACGTTTTCAAACACGATCTGCCCCCGCGTTGGCACCGGCAATCGTACTGGCTGCGCGGGTGCCACCAACTTCGGACGCATTTCCAACAATTCCAACAACCGCTCACTCGCACCCGCACCGCGCAGCAATTGCCCCACTAATTCGCTCAAAGAACCCACTGCGCCAGCGACCACCACCGCATAAAACAGAAACGCTGACAGCTCGCCGCCGCTCAATACGCCATCCAGCACCTGATGTCCGCCAATCCACAGCACCACCCCAATCGCACCAAACGTCAACAGCGTCGCCACTCCCGACAAGATCGCGCTCGTCAACGACCGTTGCAGCGCTACCGTAAATGCCGATTCCACCTGCTCGCCATATCGCGCCCGATCCAGCGGCTCGTGGCAAAACGCCTGCACCGTGCGAATGCCATGAATCACCTCGTCGATATACGCGCCCACGTCAGCGATTCGATCCTGACTGGAACGCGACAGCGCCCGCACCCGTCGCCCTAATAACCACGTCGGACCAATCACCAGCGGCAAACCCAATAACACCAATCCCATCAAGCCCGGACTGGTGATCGCCAACATCACCACCCCGCCGAGTACCAATAACGACGTGCGCAATGCCATCGCCAAGGTGGAACCAACGACGACTTGCAATAACGCGGTGTCGCCCGTCAAACGTGAAATCACCTCGCCAGCGCGGGTGACTTCAAAAAATCCCACATCTAAATCCAATACCCGCCCAAAGACTGCTTTGCGAATATCCGCCACCACCCGCTCACCCAGCCAATTGAGCAAATACGAGCGCACCGTTACTGCGCTGGCCATCAATACCACGACAATTAAAAACAGCAGCAGAGAACGATTCAAAGTAGCGGCAGAACCCGTCGCGCCTAAACCGGAATCAACCACCACGCGAATGACTTGCCCAAATGCCAGCACTGCGCTGGCAGCAATTAACAATGCCACCATTGCAATCACTGCTTGCCAACGATATGGGCGAATAAACTGCAATAACTGCATCAGCGGCCCGAGTTTGCGCGTGGTCGGGCGTTGCGGAAGATCGGCGGAAGTGTGACGCATAAAAAATTCTCAATAATAATTCAGCAGCAACTTGATTTGCTTAATCCGTTTTTAACTCACAATAAGGACAGCAGCGGTTGTAAAATGAGTGCCTGCAAGCGCAATGAGTATTCACTTTCTGGTATGCTGATTCCTCCTCTTGCTATTGACCGCAGTCAATTATTTAATCAGTCTGGAATTCGCTGTCATGCCGTTTATTCCCCACACCACCGCCGATACCGCCACCATGTTAGCGACCATCGGCGTTGCTGCAATTGATGAGTTATTTGCGGAAATTCCCCCCGCCCTCAAAATCAATGCTTTAGATGCTATTCCGCCCGCACTGGCGGAGCTGGACATCACGCGCCTGATGACCACCCGCGCCCGCGCTGACGGGCAAGCGTGTTGTTTCATCGGCGCAGGTGCGTATGACCATCACATCCCCGCTGCCGTGTGGCAACTGGTGTCACGCGGCGAATTTTACAGCGCCTACACGCCTTATCAGGCCGAAGCCAGTCAGGGCACCTTGCAAGTGCTGTACGAATTCCAATCCATGATGACGGCGCTCACCGGCTTGGCAGTTTCCAATACGTCGTTATATGACGGTGCCTCGGCGTTGGCGGAAGCGGTGTTGATGGCGGTTCGCGCCAATCGTCGCACCAAATCGCAGCGCGTGTTGGTGCCAGCCACTTTACATCCCGCGTATCGGCGCACGGTACACACGCTGGTTGCCGCGCAAGGTATCGAATTGGTGACGATTCCCTTCGATCCAAAGGGTGGTCACACCGCGCTGGAGCTGCTCGACACGACGGCGGGTGCTGATGAATTCGCCGCGCTGATCATTCCGCAGCCGAATTTTTTTGGCGTTCTCGAAGAGGTGGACGCGCTCACCGATTGGGCACACGCCCGTCAGATGCTGGTAATTGGCGTGGTCAATCCCATCGCGCTGGCGCTGTTGAGTCCGCCCGGTGACTGGGGCAAAGCGGGTGCTGATCTTGCCTGCGGCGAGGCGCAACCGCTGGGAATGCCGTTAGCTTCTGGCGGGCCGTATGCCGGATTTCTCTGTTGTACCAAAGAGTTAGTGCGGCAACTGCCCGGGCGGATCGTGGGGCGCACGCTGGATGCTGACGGCAAACCCGGCTTTACCTTGACGTTGCAAGCCCGCGAGCAACACATTCGGCGCGGCAAAGCGACCTCCAACATTTGCACCAATCAAGGCTTGATGGTGACAGCCGCAACCATTCATCTGGCGCTGTTGGGAGCGGAAGGCTTGGCACGAGTAGCGGCTGCCTGTCACGCCAACACCCGTCGTTTAAGTGCGTTGCTGAGTGCGATTCCGGGTGTTGCGCCGATTTTTGAGCGCCCGATTTTTCACGAACAAGCGTTGCAACTGCCGACGCCGGTTGCTGGCGCTCTGACCGCGTTGTCAGCACACAACATTCTCGGCGGCTTTGATTTGAGTGTGGATTATCCAGAATTGGGTGCGGCGTTATTGATTTGTGCGACTGAACAACGCACGGAAGAAGAAATGGTGGCGTATGCAGATGCGCTGGCGCTGTCACTCACTAAAAATAGTTAGCGATTAAAAAAATTGGCGGTTGAGAAAAAAGTTGTCAGTTGTCGGTTGTCAGTAAAAAGTATTAAAATTGAGTGGTTATTTTTTAATCAGATCATTAAAAAAGATTGATAAATCATCATTAAATTTTTAGGTTTTTAACTGCCAACTGCCAACTGCCAACTCAATGATCACTTAAAAAGTGATTTGTCTCCTCCCGCACTTTTGGCACGCTGGGATTCAGCAACGACTCCCAGCCCACGCGCTGAAACTTCGGCTCCTGCCACGAACCCGTCACCCGATACCGATAGCGCGTCAGTCGATCAAACGGATTGCCCGCCACCTTATCCACCAAATACACCGCCGCACCCACCACCGGCCCGCCCGCCACCGCGCCAGCCAGCGCAATTCCCGAACCCAATTTGGGCGCAACCGTCACCGTCTGCTGGAACTGGCGAGCGATCAAATCGGTTTCGCCTTCGATCTGAACCAGCCCTGCGGGTCCATCAATCGTAAAACCGCTGACCTCAGCGCGACCGTCACGAATGCTCACGCGCCCCTTGATGCGCTCAAATGCAAACCCTTTGCCATATAAATCACTGAAATCTAACGTTAAACGCCGACTCAACGCCCCAAAATTGATCACACCCAACAGCCGCCCCAACCCCGGCTCCACCTTCAGCAACCGCCCCGCACCCACATCAACCTCAATCACACTTTCAGCCGTTTGCCAGTCAAACGCATTAAAACCACCGCGCCAATGCAACTGCAATTCCGCACGAGCGCGTCCCGCCTCAACCGCACTGACTCCATCCAACAGCCGCAGCACCGCGCCCAACTGCTCCGTCTGCAACGTCAACTTGACCGCACTGCGTCCACCACCCGCGCCGCGTTGCCAATCACCGCTCCCGCTGGCAGTCAGCACCCCCGCTTGATCCAACGTCAACCGCTCCAACCGCTGCTCACCCGCCGAGCTGCGCAGCGCCAGCTCCAGCCGCCCCAGCGCCGTCTGCTCCCAACGCAAATCCGCCACCCGCAGCTCCAGCGACGGCAACGCAACTGGCGGCGGTAATTTCGCTTGCGCTTTTTGCGCTCGCGGCGATTTCGCATCTGCCAGCGCCAGCAGCGGCTGTAAATCCAATCGCTCCAGCGTCAGCGCCAGCGGACGCGCAGCGCCATCTGCCAGCCGCACCTTGCCAGCTAATTCATTGGATTTTATGGTGATTTCACCTGCTGGCTGCGTCATCTCGCGCTTGAGCGTCACGTTGTGAAACCGCAGCGTACCCAGCGCCAGCCGCTCCACGCGCAGATCAAGCGCCAACGGCAGTGCTGCGCCGCCTTTTTGAGATGACGCAGATTTTTTGGTACGCGCAGCCCCGATTTGCCCCAACAGCTCAATCCACGCACTGAGATTCAACTCTTGCAACCGTCCCGCCAGCACCAGCCCGGGCGCAATCTCCCCACTTTTTTGAGAGGATTTGGCTACACCCAAGCGCAATTGCCCACCAACGATGCGAGCGCCACCATCTTCCAGCGCCACCTTGAGCTGCGTTGCCAACGCGCCGACCGTGCCGTTGAGCGTCAACGTCTGCTTCGGAATCAACGTCCCGTTCAGCGCCAATTGTTGTGCGGCTGGCGCGAGTTTGCCGAGCGGCGCAGGCAGCTTGAGCGCCACACCGCGCAGATCAGATGTCAACCGATATTCCAGCGCCAGCGGCATCGTCCCCGGCGGCGGCACCGTCACCGCCAATTGCCACGTCAACGCTCCGCTCGCCAATCCCCACACCGGACTCGGCACCTGCTGCGCCAATTGCGCCAGCGGCGTTTTTGATTCCGCGTTGATATTGAGCCGCAGCGCCGCTGCCGCGCCTTCGGTGATCAGCTTGAGCTGCGTCGTTTGCCCCCACAATTTCGCCGTCAACGCCTCACTGCGCAGCCCGCTCTCTGTGAAATGCAGCGCCCCGCCAAGCGCCGTGAGCTGCACCGGCGTATCACGCAGCGCCAGCGTTGCCGCTTGCGGCCAACTGAGTTTGCCGTTGACGCCGACATGACCACCTTTCACCAGCGGCACCGTCACCGTCAGCGCGAGCTGCGAGCGTCCGCTGACCGTCAACAGCTTGCCGATAGCACCGAGTTTGGTGGCTAACGGCGTGGTCGTCAGCGCCTGCACGCCGTCATTAAACGGGCCGGCGATCTCGCCGCGAATGACGACCTGTTGCAGGCCGCGCAGTTCGGGAATGTCCACTGCGCCTGCGGTGAAATCGCTGTCATAAATGCGCCCGCGCTGCACCGCAATTGTCAGCCCTTGATTGTGCAGATGTACGGTACCGCTGGCGGCAGTGAGCGGCGGCCAGTCGGGGTGATAACCCAATTGCAACTCGGCGAAGGCAAGACGCAGATCAAAGTGACCGGGGCGATCTCGAAACGGGTAATCCGCCAGCCGACCGTTGACATCGAGATCGGCGCTGGTGATGCGCCCGGCGAGCAGAGCGCGTTGTAACCACGCCACCAGCGGCGGTGAGAGTTTGCTCACTGGCAAATACTGCGTCACTCGCGCTGCGGGCAGATTGCGTAATTGCGCGTGGAGTTCGAGCTGTGGGCTGCTGCCGTCCGCTGGCAAATTCAGTGCAAAACGGGCATTGCCACTCAGATCAGCGTTGGCAACTTGCAGCTCGCGCCCGTCAAACTGCCAACCAGCAGCAGTGCGCCGCCACTGGAGTTGACCGCTGAGTTGGTCAAAACCGAGCGGAACAGCGGTGACGGCGCTGTCCAGCGTGAGGTGTTGCGCGTCAAGCTGAAGTTGACCGCCGTCCTGATTGGCGATGAGCCGACCGTCGATGCCGCTAAAACCGGGCTGCGTGGCGGTGCGCTGACTACCGACGACAAACAGCGCGGCAGCAGTTTGCCATTGCCATGCGTGGTCAACTGCCGGGCGTTGGGCATGAATGGCGAATTCGGCAAGGCGTCCGTGTGGTTGGGCGGCGAGTAGCGGCGTGAGCGCAGCGGGAACTGACCAAGGGCTGGCGCGGAGTAGGGCGCTGAGATCGGCGAGATCAAGCTGGTCAGCGG
The DNA here is from genome assembly GCA_020721065.1 of Thiocystis violascens. Taxonomy (GTDB): domain Bacteria; phylum Pseudomonadota; class Gammaproteobacteria; order Chromatiales; family Chromatiaceae; genus Chromatium; species Chromatium violascens_A. The sequence continues at coordinate 9,956 of DYNM01000045.1, forward strand.
TGATTGCTACCTGCGTCGGAGCGCCAGCAGCGGTGGTCAACAGCTTGAGGTTGACGCCCGCGATGCCGGTGCCGCCGTGAGAGCTGGGTTGGCTGGCGCTGAGATCAACGAGCGTCAATTCCCAATTGCCATCGGGCTGGCGCTGGAGTTGCGCTTGGGTTTGCAGCCGGTCGATGGTCAGCGCGTTAGCAGCAGCGATGTTCACTCCCAACACATCAAGTTGCAGCGTGACCTGTTCAATCGCGCCAGCGCGGAGTCGCAGCCAACTGTCAAGATGAGCGCGAGCAGTGGTGAGGCGGGTGTTTGTGGGCAAGATGCCAGCGAGAAATGCACCGAGATTGCCGCCGTTATAACGCAATTCCAATTCACCATCCCACGCAGTTGGAGTAGCGGGATCGCCATTCAAATTGGCGGTGAAATGGAGTTCTTCAT
>DYNM01000010.1 GCA_020721065.1 Thiocystis violascens
AGCAAGGCATTCAAAGTGAAATGGATAAATTGCGTACTGAGAGTGAGCGGGATCGTTTGGCTAAAGAGGCGGCGTTGGCTGAGAGTGAACGGGAACGCTTGGCTAAAGAGGCAGCATTACAACGTGAAGCAGCAGCATTAGCTGAAAGTGAACGGGAACGACTGGCTAAAGAGGCAGCGTTGGCTGAACTGGCGCAACTTAAAGCGCAATTCGCTGGCAACGCTCAAAAAGAATGACGTGTGACTGCGCTGTTATGAAATTAGCAGCGCACTTGCTACGAGCACAACATGCAGTTGTGAATTCTAAAAGCGAATCATATAGCAATGTTTTAATGCACTGTTTTCTAAATTCTCACAATGAGGCAGTGAAACGCAAACGGCGCTAAAACGTGCAATCTTTACTTTATGGCTGACAAATAGCTTGCAAATGCACAGCAATACTAGATACACTATTGCTGTGCCAATTGATTGAAGCGTTAATCAAAGCACTGTTGAAACCCCATCAAAATGAAATAAACGCGAACGGTTTAATCTGAGGATGCGCTAAAATGCCTATTTATGAATATCGTTGTGAACAATGCGGTCATACGTTAGAAAAATTGCAAAAAATCAGTGATCCGTTATTAACGGATTGTCCCGTCTGCAATCAGCCCGCACTCAAAAAACAACTCTCCGCCGCTGGTTTTCGGCTCAAAGGCGGTGGCTGGTATGAAACCGATTTCAAAAAAGAGAATCAGAAAAATCTGCACGATAGCGGCGATAAAACCCCCAAACCGGCTGATGCTGGCGGTGCGAGTGCGACTAGCGGCAGTGAAGCAGCCAAGCCAGCCGCGCCCGCTCCGGCAACTCCCAAACCCGCCGCGTCATAACACCATCAATTTGACGCCCGCAGCACCTGCCACTCACCGCCCTCAACCGCGCCGGATGTCGCTATGACCGTTCAATTTATTGACTTTTCTCTCCCCGAAGCGTTGCAGCGCGGTCTTGCCAGTGAAGGCTATGAACAGCCCTCGCCAGTGCAGGCGCAGGTCATTCCGCTGGCGCAACAGGGGCACGATCTCCTCGTGTCGGCCGCGACTGGCTCCGGCAAAACCGCCGCTTTTTTGCTGCCGATGTTGCAACGGTTCCTCGCCATTCCCGCCCACGCCGGCGGCACACGGGCGCTGATTCTGGTGCCGACCCGCGAATTGGCGCGACAAATTTACATTCATTTCATGCGCTTAGGGAGTTTTACCCGCCTGCGAGCGGCCGTTATCACCGGCGGCGATCCCAAAACGCGCCAAGTTGCGGCGCTGCGCAAAAACCCCGAAATCGTGATTGCCACGCCGGGACGGGCGCTGGAATTGTTGCAACAGGGACAGCTTGATCTGCGCGATCTGGAAATGTTGGTGCTGGATGAAGCGGATCGGATGCTCGACATGGGGTTTGCCGATGACGTGCTTTTGATCATTCAACACTGCCGTCCGCAGCGCCAAACCCTTTTATTTTCAGCGACTTTGCAGCAACGCGGACTGGAAACGTTCACCGCACAGATTTTGCGCGAGCCGCAGGTCGTCACCGTCAATCCGGTGCGCGAACAGCATCCGCACATCACGCATCAACTATTGTTGAGCGACGGTTTGGCGCATAAACAACAGCAGGTGCTGCGCCTGTTGCAACAGGAATCCTTTGATAAAGCACTGGTTTTTACCAACACCCGCGACGGCGCAGTCGCGCTCGGCAACTTTTTGATGGGCGCACAGCAACGGGTCGCGGTCTTGCACGGCGAACTCGAACAGCGCGAACGCAATCGCGTCATGGGTTTGCTGCACAGCGGGCGCGTCAACATCCTGATTGCTACCGACCTTGCCGCTCGCGGACTTGACGTGCCGGGTATTCAGCGCGTGATTCATTTTGATTTACCGCGCTCCGGCGACGACTATTTACATCGCAGCGGGCGCACCGGACGCGCTGGCGAGGTGGGCGTTGCCCTGTCATTGGTGGCTAAAAACGAATGGAATCGTTTAGAAAGTATTGCCCGCTACTTAAATATCACCTTTGAAACGCGCAGTTTAGATGGATTAAAAGCGACATTTAATGGCGTAGTAAAGTCTAAAAGTAAAGCGCCGTTAGCAATTCGTAAAGCCCGCGCCACCGCCGATAAACCTGATGCGCCTAAAGTGAAAGAACGCTGGCGCGACCGTAAAAACATCGGCAAACGGCGGCAGCCCAGCGCAACAGCAGTGCCAGCAGGTCATACCCCGCTGGCCAAGCGTCCACCTAAAACGCCAAAACCCTCTGCTTAAACAAAGGCTTTGAGAATCGCCTGCGTCTCGGCAGTCGCCAAACGCGGGCCAAATTGCGTCACCAACTGCGCCGCAGCCGTCACTGCTAACGTGCCAGCGCGTTCATAATTCCAACCCTGACTTAATCCGAATAAAAACGCTCCCGCAAAGAGATCACCAGCTCCGAGCGTATCAATTGCCGTCACTGGCACCGCTGGAATTTCAAGCAATTGTTGTCCATCCCACACCAGCGCCCCGTGTGCTCCGCGTGTAATAGCAAAGGTCGTGCTGATGTGTTTTAACGCTGCTACTGCTGTGGTTAAATCATCACTCCCCGCCATTCCCATTGCCTCGAATTCATTGGCAAATAATAAATCAACCCCGCTGCCAATCATCTCTAATAAACCCGCTTTGAAAAACTTCACCATATTCGGATCAGATAATGATAGCGCGGTTTTGACTCCGGCCGCATCCGCTACCTGTTTGGCGGCAATTGCTGCTTGCCGCGCTGTATCGGAAGTGACTAGATAACCTTCGGTATAAAACCAATCAGAATCGCGCAGCGAATCAAATAACAATTCATGCGCTGATAACTGGCTACTCACGCCCAAAAAGGTACACATGGTGCGCTCGCCATCGGGAGTCACTAACACCACGCAGCGTCCGGTATGTCCTTGATCTTTCACCGTATGATGATTGGTGTCCACGCCACCAGCGCGGAGATCATCCATATAAAAATGTCCCAATTCGTCATCCGCCACTTTGCATGAATAAAAGCCTTTAGCGCCGAATTGACTACAAGCAATAATCGAATTGGCTGCCGAGCCACCCGCATTACGATGATGTGGGCGATCATTGAAATGCTCCATGATACTGATCTGTTGTTGGTCATCGACTAACGTCATCACACCTTTATCAATACCTAGGGCATCTAAATCGTGCTGCGTGACGGTATATTCTAAATCGACCAGTGCATTGCCGATGCTATAAACGTGATAATGTGCTGTCATATATTGTGCTGCCATGCCGTGTTATGAGGTGAAAAAAACCGCACCTGAGTTGGTACGGTGCGTATTGTACATAATTGCGGCGCAGCCGTGTGTTAGTTAATAACGAACGCGCAAAATTTGCATAGCAACGCCGCGTTGTTCAAATAGAAATTCAATGATACCGGTTTGAGTCGTTGGTTGCTGTGGCGTGGTATGATAACGGACTTGATATAATGCAATGACAGCGCAGTGATTGTTGGTTTTTTTAATATGCAATTTGGTAAATTGAATCTGGCGTTGGCTGGTGGTGTGAAACCAATCTGTATAGGTTTGGCGAATACTTTCCCAATTTGCTAAATCGTTTTCACGCGCTGCTGGGCTGTACAATGTCATTAACTGTTCCACTGCGCCCGTATTATAGGCTTGTTGGAATTGTTGCAATTGTGCGGTCACTACGCGGCAATCCAGCGCGGTGGTGGTGAGCGTCGGCGCTGGTGGTTGTGCCGGAGCGGTGGGTGGGATGGGTGTTGGAATCGTCACTGCCGGAGGTGCAGGTGGCGGTTCTTCAGCAGCGCGGGGTGGCAATTCCGCTGGCGGTGGCGGCGCAGGCGATGTCGGTTCTACAGACACGGGTGCGGCGTTTTCTGCGGGCACGAGCGCGGCAGGTGGTGCGAGTGCTGCCGGTGGTGCCAATTCGGGTTCAGGTTCGGCGGCGGCGATGAGGGGGGGTGGCGCGGCAGGTGGCACGATCACGGGCGCTGCCGGTGGTGGCACAGTGATAATGAGCGGCGTATTTAACGGCGGCGGTCGCGGCGGCGGTGGTGCGGTGAGCAATAACACGCTGCTGATGAGTGCGACGCCGGTGGTTGCCAACCCTAATCCGATGATTTTCCAGCGGTGGGGCACGCGCAGACTGGGCCAATGCCAAGCGCGTGATGCTGGTGCGGTAACTGCTGACGGTGCGGCGTTTGCCTGCGATGTCCAGCCGTGCGTGCCGCGCCGATGTGCCTGAAATGCCAGATTGATGCGTTCGGTGCGTTGCGTTGCCCACAGGGGGCGGGTGGCGTGGCGGTCGGGGTGATAGACCTGTAACAAGCGCCGATAGCGTTGTTTGACCAACGCAGGTGCGGTGTGCGCTGCCAATCCGAGCGTGGTTGGCGCTTGTGCCAGACCGGAAAATAACAGTTGATCGAGAAGGAGATAAGCGTGTCGCGTCGCTGTTGAGCGGGTCAAACCAGCGCGGTCCAGCGCGAGCGCGAGCGGTGCGACCTGCGGATGATCGGGATGACTCAGCCACAGCAACAGTGGATCGAGGTGAGTGGTGAGGACGGGCGTCAACTGTCCGCTGACCAAAGTCTGCGCAAGCTGCTGTGGCCAGCGGTTTAACATAGTGGGCAGATTATGGATTGACTTGCTCAAATTCATCTTTCCCCACGCCACACTCAGGGCATTTCCAATCTTCTGGCACCTCTTCCCAGCGCGTCCCGGGCGCGATGCCTTCTTCAGGAAGACCTTTGGCTTCGTCATACACCAAACCACACACAAGACATTCATACAGATTCATCTGGTACCTCAACGGATAAAAAATTGATATTGAGCACTGATTTTGGCAAAAAATCTGGCGTGGGGGATAGCGTCCTCACATGAAGCTGGCAACTGAGTTGAACAAAATCAAGCTGCTATCAATTCAGCGCCGAGAAAATCAACGGTTGGTCTACTCCCGGCAGCACAATTGTTGAGCAACTGTGAAGCGGTGCGCACCGCTAATCAATATCCACATGAATTGAGTGGAGTTTTCACAAAAAAAGCACTTTAACTATCTTGGTTGAGACCATCAATGCCAGATTCCTACGTTGATCGAATTCTGAAAGCGCGAGTGTATGACGTTGCACATGAAACCCCACTCACTCGCGCTCCGCAATTATCGGCGCGGCTGGGCAATACCGTATTCTTAAAACGCGAAGATTTGCAGCCAGTTTTTTCATTCAAATTGCGCGGCGCGTATAACAAACTCATCAATTTAGATGTTGAGATTCGTGCTCGCGGCGTCATTGCAGCCAGCGCCGGTAATCATGCGCAAGGTGTCGCGCTCAGTGCGAAAAAACTCGGTATTCCAGCATTGATTGTCATGCCGCGCACCACTCCCGCAATTAAAGTGCGTTCGGTGCGAGCGCATGGCGGTAAAGTCATTTTGCACGGCGATTCGTATGATGATGCCTATGCTCACGCAATGGAATTAGTGACTGAAAAACAATTAACCTTTATTCATCCGTTTGATGATCCTGATGTCATTGCCGGACAAGGCACGATTGGCATGGAAATCCTGCGCCAGCATCCCGAACCACCTGCCGCGATTTTCGTGCCGGTTGGCGGTGGCGGCTTGATTGCCGGCATCGCATCGTATGTCAAGTGGCTGTATCCACAAGTAAAAATCATCGGTGTCGAACCCGCCGAAGCGCCCACACTTCACGCTGCGCTGGCGGTTGGTCGCCGGATTACGCTGCCGCGAGTGGGATTATTTGCCGATGGCGTGGCCGTGCGTTTAATTGGTGCGGAGACTTTTCGTATTGCCCGCGAGCGCGTCGATGAAGTGGTTTTAGTGAGCACCGATGAAATCTGCGCAGCAATTAAAGACATCTTTGATGATACTCGCGGCATTGCCGAACCAGCAGGCGCATTAGCGGTTGCGGGATTAAAACGTTGGGTAGAAACCACCGGCATTCGTGATGCGCATTTAATCGCCATTGAAAGCGGCGCGAATATCAATTTTGATCGCTTGCGCCATGTCGCCGAACGCGCTGAATTGGGCGAACATCGGGAAGCATTATTAGCGGTGGAAATTCCCGAACGTCCGGGCAGCTTTTTGAGCTTTTGTAAAACCATCGGCAAGCGCCAAATCACCGAATTTAATTATCGTTATGCCGATACGCAACGCGCCCAAGTGTTCGTTGGAATTGAATTGACGCGGGGCGATGAAGAACGCGCTGAGTTAATTGAAAAACTGATCGAAAAGCATTTCAAAGTATTGGATATGACCGATAATGAAACCGCCAAGCAGCATATTCGCTTTATGGTGGGCGGTCATGCACCCACGATTGAACACGAGACGCTCATTCGGTTTGAATTCCCAGAACGCCCCGGCGCATTATTGGACTTTTTAACCGGTTTGGGAAAACGCTGGAATATCAGTTTATTTCATTATCGCAATCACGGCGCAGCCTATGGGCGCGTGTTGATGGGTACACAAATTCCACCACTTGAACAACAGGATTTTCATCACGCTTTGGATGCGCTCGGTTATCGTTATTTTGATGAAACCGGCAATCCCGCTTATCAGATTTTTGCTGGCGGCAATGAGCCAGAGTCTGCGCTATAGAATTCTCGGCAGTGTCCAATTGATTGAATACGCAATTACACTGACAACTGACAACCGACAACTGACAACTTAAAAACAATGGATAAACTTCTCATCAGCGGCGGTGCGCAATTGCAAGGCTCCGTCAGCGCGTCTGGCGCAAAAAACGCTGCGCTCCCAATTTTAGCGGCGACCTTGTTGGCCAGCGCCCCGGTGACGCTCACCAACGTTCCCCGTCTGCGCGACATCACCACCACGTTGGAATTATTGCGGCGCTTAGGTGCTGATTTATCACGCGAAAATGCCGCCGACGGCAGCACGCAGATCGTCGCGCAGCCGACGCCGCTGACCAATTTTGCTGCGCCCTACGAACTCGTCAAAACGATGCGAGCGTCGATTCTCGTGCTCGGCCCGCTGGTCGCTCGCTACGGCAAGGCCGATGTGTCGCTGCCCGGCGGCTGCGCGATTGGGGCGCGACCGGTGACGGTGCATCTTGACGGGCTGCGGGCGCTGGGCGCGGACATCAGCGTTGACGGCGGTTACATCCGCGCTCGTGCCGAGCGGCTGCGCGGGACGCGGCTGGTGATGGAGATGGTGTCGGTCACGGGCACTGAAAATCTGCTGATGGCGGCGGCGCTGGCGCAGGGTGAAACGGTGATTGAAAATGCGGCGCGTGAACCGGAAATCGTTGATTTAGCGGAATTTTTAACCACGCTCGGCGCAAAAATCAGCGGCGCAGGCACGGCGCAAATTCAGATTCAGGGCGTGAACCAGCTCGGCGGTGGAACCCATCGCGTGATGCCGGATCGTATTGAAACCGGAACCTTTTTAGTCGCTGCGGCGATGACCGGCGGGCGGGTGCGGGTGACGCAGACCTGTCCCGATTGTTTGGACGCGGTGCTGCGCAAATTGCGCGATGCCGGCGCGGTCATTACCACCGGCGCGGATTGGATTGAGCTGGATATGCAGGGGCAGCGGCCGCGAGCGGTGGATATTCACACTGCGCCACATCCGGCGTTTCCCACTGATATGCAAGCACAATTTTGTGCGCTCAACGCGATTGCGGACGGCGTGGGCACGGTGACGGAGGCGATTTTCGAGAATCGGTTTATGCACGTTCCCGAATTGCAGCGCATGGGCGCGGATATTCGCGTGGAGGGCAATATCGCCATTTGTCGCGGCATCAAGCAGTTGACCGCTGCGCCGGTGATGGCGACCGATTTACGCGCCTCGGCCGGGCTGGTGCTGGCGGGATTGGTGGCGACGGGCGAGACGTTGATTGATCGCGTGTATCACCTGGATCGCGGTTATGACAACATTGAAGCGAAATTGCGCGGACTTGGTGCGCAAATTCAACGGGTTAAGTGAGGAATTGCGTGATGAATCTCAACGCACCATTAACGATTGCGCTGTCGAAAGGGCGCATTTTTGAGCAGACGCTGCCGCTGCTCGCGCACGCCGGCATTGCGCCGCTCGACGATCCAGAAACCAGTCGCAAATTGATTTTAGACACGACCAATCCGCAGGTGCGTTTCGTCATCATCCGCGCCAGCGACGTGCCAACTTACGTCGAATATGGCGCGGCTGATCTCGGCGTGGCGGGAAAAGATGTGCTGCTCGAACACGGCGGCGACGGGCTGTACGAACCGCTTGATCTCGGCATCGCCCGCTGTCGGCTGATGGTCGCCGGTCGCCCCGACCTGCCAGAACCGAGCAATCGTCGTCTGCGCATCGCCACCAAATACGTTCACAGCGCCGAGCGTTATTTCGCTGCTAAAGGGCAACAGGTTGAAATCATTAAACTTTACGGGTCGATGGAGCTCGCGCCGCTGGTGGGGCTGGCGGATGTGATCGTCGATTTGGTGGAGAGCGGCAGCACCTTGAAAGCCAACGGACTGGTGCCGCTGGAGCACATCGCCGACATCAGCTCACGGCTGGTGGTGAATAAAGCGAGTTGGAAAATGAAACATGAAGCAGTGACGGCATTGCTGGCGCTGCTGCGCGAGGCGGTGGGTTAAATTGAATTGTTGGTTGGGTTGCCAACAGCGGCAACCCAACCTACGCTTTTAATAAGAATGAAATAACCGCTGATAATTTGCCCGCACAACGGCAGCAAATTCCGGCACTGTCATTTGATGAATGTCTGCTAAACATTGTGCAATAAGCGGTATAAACTGCGGTGAGTTGGGTTTACCGCGATGGGGCGTTGGCGCTAAATACGGTGCGTCGGTTTCTATTAAAATCCGCTCTAATGGAACCCGCCGCGCTACCTCGCGCAAAGCCTCAGCAGTTTTGAATGTCACCACGCCAGAAAATGAAATATAAAACCCTAATTCCAATCCGCGCTCGGCAATCTCCCAACTGTCCGTAAAGCAATGAATCACGCCGCCAATCTCGTTGGCGCGTTCTTCAGTTAATACGCGCATGATGTCAGCTCCCGCCTCGCGGTTGTGAATAATCAGCGGTTTACCGCAAGCTCGCGCCGCCGCAATATGAATGCGAAAGCGTTCATGCTGCCAAGTTAAATCGCCGCTACTGCGATAATAATCTAATCCGGTTTCACCAATTGCCACACAACGCGCATCATTTGCCAATTCAATTAATTGCGCAGCCGTTATGTGAAACGTGCTGTCGTGATTGGGATGAACGCCAACGGAAACGGCGATTTGTGGAAATGGATCAATCAATTGTCGCATTGCCGGATAATGCTCAAGATCAATCGCAACGCACAATAGTTGCGTCACCTTTGCGCTCGTGCAGTGTTCAACAAAACGCGCAAAATCGCCGTTATACGGTGTTAAATCAATGCGGTCTAAATGGCAGTGTGAATCTATTAACATGGCAGTTCTAAAACCTAACATTACATCGTGTGCGTGGGGCGATCAGAATTGCTGGTGCCTGCTAAATAAGCCTCAATTTTGCGCCGCGCCAAGCCTTTATCTTGTTTATTAAATTGGATGCCAATACCAATTGCACGATTGCCTTCTGAACCCGGCGGCGTCACCCAAACTACTTCACCAGCGACTGGCAACCGATCCACTTCATCCATCAATTGCAGCAATAAAAAAATCTCATCACCGAGTTGATAAGGCTTGGTTGTCGGTACAAATAAGCCACCGTTTTTAATATAGGGCATGTAAGATAAATACAGCGCACTTTTATCTTTAATCGCAAAACTGAGAATGCGTTGTTGTCCACCTAATGCACTTGAAATTGACATGCTGTTAATTCCTCCGCTGTCGCGCTGTGTGATTGAAACGTGCCCAATCCAGCGCCAATGCTTCTAATAATAATTGTGGGTTGATATTTGCCGCTAAGTGTTGACGCGCAGTGAAAATTTGCTGCAAAAAACGATGCGCATCTGCCGCATTAAAGCGCATCGCTAATGACGCAAATTCATCGCGCCGATCTGGATTATTTAAGCGCGGCGGCGCGGCGCTCACATGCAGCCGCAATAAATCGCACAACCAGCCCGCCAGCCAATCCAATAGCTGCGCTGCGCCCACCGTGTGCCACGTCGCAGCTTCGCGCACCGGATCGCGGGTGCCGGCTGCGAGCGCCAAAAATCCATTCAAGCAGTCGCGGCGCTGCGCCAGCAGTGCGTCGTCATAACCACTCAGCGCCAGCAACGGCGCTCCGTGCGCCAGCCGCAGGCGCAGCGCCAGATCGCGCTGTTGACTGTGGCGCTGTAACCACGCCAGCGCGTCCGCCTCGGTCGGCAGCGCCACCTTGAGTTGTTGGCAGCGACTGCGGATCGTCGCCGGCAATTGCCCGCTGCGCTCGCCGATCAAGCACAAAATCGTGCGCCCCGCCGGTTCCTCCAGCGTTTTGAGTAGCGCATTGGCGGCGGCGGTGTTGAGGCGATCTGCCGGATCAATTAACGCGATTTTCCACGCCGACCGACTCGGTGTTAGCGCCTCGCGCCCGGTAAAAACACGAATGGTATCAATCGTGATCGTGTCGGATTTGCTGTCTGGATCGGGGCCAATTTGGATCAAATCAGGATGATTGCCCGCCGCGAGCAGTTGGCAATCCGCGCAGCGTCCGCAGGCACATCCATCCGCCAGCCGCGCTGTACACAGCAGCGAATGGGCGAAATGGGCGGCGAGCTGGCGCTTGCCCACGCCGCGAGCGCCGGTAATCAGCAAGCCGTGAACGAGGCGCTCGGCAGCGCGGGCTGCGTGTAGCCGTGCCCAAATCTCATTTAACCACGGTGGCAAGGGTTCAAGGTGCATTGTTTAATTCGCTTTTAGCAATAAAATCAGTGAGGTAGTCGTTGATTTGCGCGGTGACGACAGCGGGCGCGGCACTGGCGTCGATGAGGCGATACCGCGCTGGTTCTGCCTGTGCGCGTGCCAGATAAGCGGCGCGGACGGCAGCAAAAAAGATTTCAGCTTCCTGTTCAAACCGATCCGCCGCACCCGCTCGCCGGGCTCGTGCTCGCGCCAAACCAACGGCTGGCGCGACATCAAACAGCAGCGTTAAATCTGGGCGCAAGTCGCCCTGCACCAGCGTTTCCAAAGCTGCGATCTGCGCGGATGCGACGCCGCGTCCGCCGCCTTGATAGGCGTAGGTGGCGTCAGTGAAACGGTCGCAAATTACCCACTGCCCCGCCGCCAGCGCCGGGCAAATCGTGTGCGCGAGATGTTCGGCACGCGCTGCAAACATCAGGAGCAATTCCGCCGTCGCCGTCATGCCGCTGTTGCGCGGATCAAGCAGCACCTCGCGGATGCGCTCGGCAGTAGGTGAACCGCCCGGCTCACGGGTGGTCACGCAACGATGACCGCGTTGTTCGAGAAACTGCGCGATTGCTGCGATCTGCGTGGATTTGCCTGCACCTTCAATCCCTTCGAGGGTGATGAAGCGCCCGGGAAAGATTTGTGAGATAGAACTCATTGTTTTTTATCCAAAATATAGCGCCGCACCGCTTGATTGTGTTCTTCAAGCGTCCGCGAAAAAACATGACCACCCGCGCCGGTCGCCACAAAATACAGGCTGTCATCAGTGCTGGGATGCAGCGCCGCATGAATCGCAGCGCGTCCCGGCAACGCAATCGGCGTCGGCGGTAAACCATTGATAACATAAGTGTTATATGGATTGACATCGCGCAAATCGGCGCGGCTGATGTTGCCGTCATAACGTTCGCCCAGCCCATAAATCACGGTCGGATCCGTTTGCAGCCGCATTCCTAGCCGCAGCCGCCGCTGAAATACGCCGCTGATGCGAGCGCGTTCCGACGCCTTGCCGGTTTCCTTTTCGATAATTGACGCCAAAATCAGCGCCTCATCCGGCGTGGTCAGCGCCAGCTCCGAGTGACGTTGCGCCCATTCTGCCGCCAAAATCTGCTCCATCCGCACCAGCGCCCGTCGCACCACCGCCAGCCGTTCGGTCTGCGCAGGAAAGCGATAAGTATCTGGAAATAAACGCCCTTCCAGCGCCATCTCCGCCCGCCCCAACTGGCGCAGCACCTCGGCGTCGCTCTGCGTCGCCAGCGGTGCGCCGCGCAGTTGCGGATGCGCGTCAAGGGCAGCGAACGCCTGCCGCACCGTGCGCCCTTCAATCAAAGTCACTTGATATTCAATCACTTGTCCGCCAGTCAGCCGCGTGAGCAAGTGCGCTGGTGTCAGCTCCGGCGTCAAGGCAAATTCACCGGCTTTGATGCGGGTTTGATCGCCCTGCCAATACGCTAACAGCATGAAATAATAGGGATGTTTGAGTACGCCCAGCGTCGTCAACTGCGCCGCGACCGCGTGGAGTGATTGTCCGCGCTCGATGTGCAGGCGCGAGACGGGCGTCGGCAGCGGCGTAGCGAGAAATTGGCGATAGTCGTTGATGGCGATGCCGATGAGCAGATTCAGCGCCAGCACCGCTGCTGCAATCTTGAGCCAGCGGCGGTTCATGTCGGTGACTGCGCGGCGCGGCGCACGGCATTTAACAGCGCGACGGGCAAGGCGCTGCGGTCGTAGTGCCGTCCGGCGAGTTCGCGCACTGGCCAGACGCCGATGATGGCGTTGGTGAAAAATAAGCCGCTGGCGCTGGTCAGCGCGGTCAGCGTGAGCGGTGCTTCGGCGCAGGTGATGCCGAATTGTGCTGCAAATTCAAGCGTTACAGCGCGACAGGTTCCAGCAATGCCGCTGTGCGTCACCGGCGGCGTGAGCAAGCGTGTCCCCGTCCAGACGAACAAATTGCTCATGGTGCCGCCGACCACTGCGCCCTGTGAATCGCACATGATGCCCTCGCTGATGTTCGGATCGTCCCATTCGCGTCGCGCCAGCACGGCATCTAAACGGTTGAGATGTTTGAGACCGGCAAGCGCGGGATTGCTGGAAGCTGGCGTGTGACAGTGGCGAGCGACGATGCCATCTGACCACGCGGCTGCTGGCGCGGGTGGCAACGGATAGAGCAACAGAATCCGGTGCGGTGTGGGTTGCTGCGGGGGGCGATAACCACGTCCGCCGCTGCCGCGAGTCAGGATCAGTTTCACGACGCCGCTGTTGATATTCTGTGTGAATTCAAACAGTTCGGCGGTCAGTTGCGCCACGTCTGGCAGTGGAATGCCGAGCCGCGCCGCGCCAATGCTGAGGCGGTGCAGATGCCGCGTCCATTGACACAGTTGGTCGTTGTGAAGCAGGAGGGTTTCAAACAGTCCATCGCCGTAGTGCAGTCCGCGCTCGGTGACGGGGAGCTGGTGTTGCGGCTGACCATCAATAAAAACCCGCAGCGGGTCAGTGCCTGCTGCGGGTGTGTTGTGTATTGAAACCATTGGGTTAGGTTTCAACCAAGCGATAACTGCTGGCGCTCAGAGCCGCCGAAATACGAGGGTGCCGTTGGTGCCGCCGAAGCCAAACGAGTTCGACATGGCAATGGTGATCGGCATCTCCCGCGCCGTGTTGGGTACGCAGTCGAGATCGCAAGCCGGGTCGGGCGTGTGGTAATTGATCGTCGGCGGTGCGGTTTGATCGCGGATCGCCAACACCGTGAAAATCGCCTCGGCTCCACCCGCTGCGCCCAGCATGTGCCCAGTCATCGACTTGGTTGAGCTGACCGCCAGTTTATAAGCGTGGTCGCCAAAAGCGCGTTTAATCGCCATCGTTTCGGCGATGTCGCCCGCAACGGTGGAGGTGCCATGCGCGTTGATGTAATCCACCTGCTCAGTGTTCAAACCGGCGTCGTTAAGTGCCAACAACATGCAGTCACACGCACCAGCGCCATCTTCAGAAGGCGCAGTCATGTGATAGGCATCGGAATTCATGCCCACGCCGGCGAGTTCGGCGTAAATAGTCGCGCCCCGCGCTTTGGCGTGTTCGTACTCTTCCAACACCATCACGCCTGCGCCGTCGCTCAAGACAAAACCATCGCGATCTTTATCAAACGGACGGCTGGCACCTTCGGGATCATCGTTGCGACTCGACAACGCCCGCGCTGCTGCGAAACCACCGAGTCCGACTGGTGAGGTCGCCATTTCTGCGCCGCCAGCAACCATGACATCGACATAGCCATGACGAATCATAATGGCCGCTTCGCCGATATTGTGGGAACCGGTGCTACACGCCGAGACGATGGAATAATTCGGCCCTTTTAAGCCGAATTTAATTGATAAATTACCGGCCACCATATTGATGATATTTGCCGGTACAAAAAACGGTGAAATTCGACGCGGCCCTTTATCCTGATAGGCTTGGTAATTGTTTTCAATGCCGGTAATACCGCCAATTCCCGATCCAATCGCAACCCCAATCCGCCGCCGATTAGAATCATCAATGACTAATCCAGAATCAGCAATTGCCCGACAGCCAGCAACCATGCCGTAATGAATAAACTTATCCATTTTTTTCGCTTCTTTTTCCGAGATAAATTCCCCCGGATCAAAGCCATAAATCGGCCCGCCAAAGCGGGTGCTGAACGGTGCAATATCGAAGTGGGTAATCGGTTTAATCCCGCTCCTGCCAGCCAGAATGCTGTCCCATGCCGACTTCACGTCCAGACCAACCGGAGCCACAAGGCCCAACCCAGTGACGACTACCCTTCTGCCTGCCATTGACGTACCCCTGTCGTTCAGAACACCACCATACGACGCGCCCAGACTGCGCGGCAGGTGATGTCCTGTGACACAGACACCCACTGGCGCAGTTTGAAATGGTGAAAATGTTATGCCTTATGTGCGTTGATGTAGTTAATAGCCTGTTGAACCGTTGTGATCTTCTCAGCATCTTCGTCTGGAATCTCGGTTTCAAACGCTTCTTCCAGCGCCATCACCAATTCAACGGTATCAAGAGAATCCGCGCCCAGATCGTCAACGAAAGACGCTTCTGGAGTCACTTCTTCTTCTTTGACGCTTAATTGCTCAATAACGATTTTGCGCACCCGCTCTTCAACGCTACTCATAAAAATGACTTCTCCAAGTGAATAAAAATGATCCTCACAGGATCACGCTGCATTCTAGTGACAAACGACAAGCGATGAAAGGTGCGATCAATATCACCACGCCCGCCTGTTCAACCCATGTGCATTCCGCCATTCACATGCACAGTTTCACCCGTGATATACGCTGCTGCCGCTGATGCCAAAAACACCACCACGCCCGCGATTTCCTCCGGTTGACCGAGCCGTCCCAACGGAATTGAACTCAATAATCCTTCACGCTGCGCCTCCGGCAAAGCGCGAGTCATATCGGTATCAATAAAGCCCGGTGCGATGCAATTCACCGTAATTGCCCGCGAACCGACCTCCCGCGCCAGCGCCTTACTGAAACCGATCATGCCGGCTTTCGCAGCGGCGTAATTGGTTTGACCCGCATTACCCGTCGCGCCAATCACCGACGTGATGTTGATAATCCGCCCTTTCCGCGCCTTGGTCATCCCGCGCAGACAGGCTTTTGATAACCGATAAAGCGATGTGAGATTGGTATCAATCACCGCATCCCACTCATCGTTTTTCATCCGCATCAATAAGTTATCACGAGTGATCCCCGCGTTATTGACCAGAATCGTAGGCGCACCAAACTGCGCCGTCATCTGCGCAAGCAGCGCATCTACCGAGGTCTGATCGGAGACATTCAGCACCAGCCCGCCGCCGACATAACCCGCATCGCGCAACGCCTGCGTAATTCCCGCAGCGCCCGCTTCTGTCGTCGCCGTGCCCACCACCGTCGCACCCTGCGCTGCGAGCGCCAGCAAGATTGCCCGTCCAATGCCCCGTGACGCGCCAGTCACCAATGCAATTTCACCGCTCAACATGAACCATCGTCTCCAGCGCCACATCCAGCGTCTTCGGATCGAAGACCGGCAGCGTCGTCAAGTTGTCATCAATGCGTTTACACAACCCCGTCAACACCTTACCGGGACCGCATTCCAGCGCCAGCGTCACGCCCTGCGCCGTCACCGCCCGCACCGTCTCCACCCAGCGCACCGGACGATACAACTGCTGCACCAGCAACTCGCGCAGCGCGTTCACGTCGGCTGCGGCAGTCACGCTGACATTGTGCAACACCGGCACCGTCGGCAGCGTCAGCGGCACTCCCGCCAACCGCTCGGCTAACCGCTCGGCGGCTGGTCGCATCAGATCGCAATGCGATGGCACGCTCACCGGCAGCAGCATCGCCTTCTTCGCACCCGCACCCTTGGCAGCGGCGACGGCGCGATTGACTGCTGCCGTTGCGCCAGCAATCACAACCTGACCAGTGGAATTGAAATTGACCGCTGCCAGCACCGCACCCTGAGCCTGTTCTGCGCACAGCGCCACGACCTGTTCATCGCTCAAACCCAGCACCGCCGCCATCGCACCCTCACCAACCGGCACTGCTTCCTGCATGAACTGCGCTCGCTCGGCGGCCAAACGCACCGCATCAGCAAACGCCAACGCGCCAGCAGCAACCAGCGCCGAGTATTCGCCCAAGCTGTGTCCCGCCATGAGCGCGACGGGTTGCGATGTCTGCGCTTGCCACACCCGCCACACCGCCACTCCCGCCGTCAACATCACCGGCTGCGTGTTTGCGGTTTGATCGATCTCCTCTTTGGAGCCTTGGGTGACGAGGTGCCACAGATTCCGACTCAGCGCATCAGATGCTTCTTCAAAAGTGTGCTGCACGCTGGGATAAACGGCGGCAAGGGCGTCAAGCATTCCGACGGTTTGCGAGCCTTGCCCGGGAAAGAAAATTGCAGGTGGGTGAACCATGATTGAAGTGCTTTGTTATTTAGAAATGACGACACAAGCGGTTGATTGAGTTGTCAGCAAGAACACTGTTTTTTACTGACAACTGACAACTCATTTTAATAACGGAGCAACACCGAACCCCAAGTAAAGCCACCGCCAAACGCTTCCATTAACACCGTCTGGCCGCGCTGAATGCGCCCATCGCGCACCGCTTGATCAAACGCCAGCGGAATCGACGCCGACGACGTATTGCCATGCTCGGCGACAGTGATAATCACGCGCTCCAGCGGCAAATCCAGCTTACGCGCAGTGGCTTGAATGATGCGGATATTGGCTTGATGCGGCACCAACCAGTCGATGTCATCGCGGGTCAAACCGTTGGCTTCCAGCGTTTCCTCCACAATCCGCCCCAGCGTGGTGACGGCGATCCGAAACACCTCGTTGCCCTTCATTTCCATAAACGCAGCTTCGGGACGACCGTTGCCGTGTCCGCCGGGAATTTGCAGCAACTCTTTATAAGCACCGTCGGCGTGTAAATGGCTGGAAATAATGCCCGGCTCATCCGCCGCGCCGAGAACGACTGCGCCCGCGCCATCGCCGAATAACACGCAGGTGGTGCGATCCGTCCAATCCAGCACCCGTGAAATGGTTTCTGCACCAACGACGAGAACGTGCTTCGCTGCGCCCGTGCGGATGAATTTGTCCGCCACATCCAGCGCATACACAAAACCAGCGCACACCGCTTGTAAATCAAATGCCGCGCAGCCATGAACATCAAGCCGCTGCTGCAACAAACAGGCGGTGCTGGGGAAAAACTGATCGGGCGTCGTCGTGGCAACCAGAATCAAATCAAGCTCAGTTGCCGCAATCCCCGCTGCATCCAGCGCATTCCGCGCCGCCGCTTCAGCGAGATCGCAGCACGTCTCGGTGTCGCCAACGAGATGGCGCTTCTCAATGCCGGTGCGTTCCAGAATCCAACTGGCGGTGGTGTCAACAATCGACTCCAAATCCGCGTTGGTCATCACCCGCGACGGCAGATAGCTCCCCGTACCAAGCACCCGTGAATACTGCATCAGGCAATTTCCCTGTGTTGTGTACTGCCGAGATGACGACCAACCTGCTCGCTGATGCGCTGCGGGATGTTGGCGCGGATTTCTTTTGCAGCAATATAAATCGCGTTTTCAAAGGCCAGCACGTCAGCACCGCCATGACTTTTAATCACGATGCCGCGCAGTCCCAACAGGCTCGCGCCGTTGTAACGACGCGGGTCCATCGTGCGGCGAAAACTTTTGAGAATCGGCAGTGCCGCCAAACCTGCCAAGCGCGTCCACCATGTCCGTTTGAACTGCGCGGTCAGCGAATGGCGCACGAATTTGGCCACCCCTTCGCTGCATTTGAGCGCGACATTGCCGACAAATCCGTCGGACACGACCAGATCAAGATCGCTCAAAAAGATGCCGTCGCCTTCAACATAACCGATGTAATTCAAGCCACTACGCGCCAGCAGTTCGTGCGCCTGCTTGACTTGATCGTTGCCCTTGATGTCTTCCTGCCCAATGTTGAGCAGCGCCACTCGCGGACTGGCAACGCCATCAACTGCCGTCACCAATTCGCTGCCCATCACCGCAAACTGAAACAGATGCTCGGCGGTGCAATCGACATTCGCGCCGAGATCAAGCATGTGGGTGTGCCCGTAAAGCGACGGCACGGCCGTGATAATCGCTGGGCGATCCACATTCGGCAGCATTTTGAGAACGAAACGCGCCGTCGCCATCAGCGCCCCGGTGTTGCCGGCACTGACGCAAGCATCTGCCGCACCGGATTTCACCAAATCAATGGCGACGCGCATCGAGGAATCTTTTTTATTGCGCAACGCTTTTGCCGGCGACTCATCCATCGCCACCGTTTGCGTTGCCGGATGCACACGCAGCCGCTCGTGAGTGACTGCGCCGAGATGGGGCGCGATCTGCTCCGGTTGACCGACCAGAATCAAGGTGACGTGCGGATTGTCGGCATGAAACCGCAGCGCCGCTGGCACCACGACCTGCGGGCCGTGATCGCCACCCATCACATCTAAAGCGATGGTGCAGGGCGGCGCGGCGGGAGGAGTGTTGTCGTGACGAGAACGCATGAGATGCACAACACCGCTACGACTGGGTTGACTCACTCAACTGCTTCCGCAGCCTTATCAATCACCTTGCGCCCGCGATAAAACCCATCAGCAGTGATGTGATGACGGCGATGGGTTTCGCCGCTGGTCGGATCAACCGACAACGTGGGCTTGGTGAGCGCATCGTGAGCACGGCGCATTCCGCGCTTGGATGGAGTTTTACGATTCTGTTGGACGGCCATTTATTCTCTCCGCGCAGCGCATTAAATTGGTGAATGCCAATAAAAATGCCTGCATAACGTGTATTAAAAAAACAGGATTTAAAATCCTATCACGGCACCGCGATCAGTATTCTCCGCATCGCGCATTTTATTCAGTGTCATCAGGTATTGGCTTGGATTTGAGCGTGCGCAAAATAGCAAACGGATTGGGTGCTGATTGCGCTGATTTCTGTATTTTTTCAATGTGTGGTGAATGATGAATTACCGCTGCAACAGGTGGTTCACATTCATCATCGTGATGACGCGCAATAATTGGCAGCGCCAGCAACAATTCATCTTCAATCACCAATAACGGTGCCACTGCGTCATCGTTGACCAGCAACGGTTCCAGCGCCGCTGGCAAGGCTTCAGCGGCTGCTTCCGTTTTCACTAATGCCAATTGCACCGGCGCATCAATCGCAACGTCAACCACTCCAAAACAGCGTTGGCATTGCAGCGGCAATTGCGTTTGAATACGTCCCGTGAGTAAAAAACGCCCTTGACGATCACGCTCAAATTGCAATTGATATTGCACAACGATAGTGCAAGCAGCAGAACGCACAATCACATCACTTAATCGCGCAAACGCATTGAGCGCCACTTCACCAGTCAATAAAAGACCGCTGCGTGCCGCTCGCCAAGGATCAAGAGATTCGGGTAATCCGGTTGACATAAGCGCGTAAATTTAACCGATTAGCAGCGATTACGTCAATTGCTGTTACTGTCATCTTCACGATAATGAGACCATATTGCGCTTGCAATTCACTTCTGGCTGCACCATGACCGACTCAAGTCGCATCGCCTGTTTTTTCTCCACCTCCGGCCACAGCGGCGTTGATCGCGCTGCCGCTCATCTCATTCCGGCACTGGCTGGACGCGGCTATCACGTCGACGTGCTCAAAGTGCGCCAGCACGGACCTGAGTTGCGCGAACCGTTGCCGCCGCGAGTGCGCGTGATCGATCTCGGCGTCAGCCACACTTATGCCAGCGTGCCGGCGCTCGTGCGTTATCTGCGACGCGAACGTCCCGTTGTGCTGTTGTCGGATAAAGATCGCGTCAATCGCACCGCGCTGCTGGCGCGAACGCTGGCGCGAGTGCCGACGCGGTTGGTGTTCAGTTCGGGCACGACGATTTCCATTGATCTCGCCACGCGGGGCGCGGTGGAACGCTGGGTGCAACGGACGTCGATGGGACGGCTGTATCCGCTCGCAGATCAAGTGATTGTGACCAGCGCCGGCGTTGCTGACGACATGGCGCATTACACCGGGCTGGCGCGAGAACGCATCCGCGTGGTGCCGTCGCCGGTGATTCCGTCGCAGTTATTCACAACAGAATTGCCGCGTCCGCAGCATCCTTGGTTCGGGCAACCAGACTGGCCGCTGCTTCTCAGTGCCGGTGAACTCTGCCATCGCAAAGGATTTGACACGCTGCTTGACGCTTTCGCCCGGCTGCGAGCGCAGCGCCAATGTCGGTTAATGATTGTCGGACGCGGCGCAGCGCGAGAACGGTTGCTGGCGCAGGCAGCGGCGTTGGGCGTCGCCGCAGATGTGGCATTGCCGGGGTTTGTCGCCGAGCTGTACGCCTACATGGCACACGCCGACGTGTTCGCATTTGCCTCACGCTGGGAAGGTTTAGGCTTTGTTGTGATTGAAGCATTAGCCGTTGGCACGCCGGTCGTCTCAACCGATTGTCCGAGCGGACCGCGTGAAATTTTGGCAGATGGGCGTTATGGACGGCTGGTGCCGGTCAACGATGCGCCGGCGCTGGCGGACGCGCTGTTAGCAACGCTGGCGCAGCCGCTATCAAAACAAGAATTACAATTCGCAGCGCGACCCTATGAAATAGAAATTAGCACGACTGCGTATTTAGCGGCGCTGGGTTTGCCGCCATTTCATGCAGGCTGATGAAATAATTCCTGCTGCGTTTCTTTAGTTACAAATTCCGATTTTTTCAACACATCGCGCACATGCGGCAGATCAAATCGTTGCTTTTGTTCCAGCATGGCGCGAATGGTCACGATTTGAATACATGGATAATCGCGGCGCAACAACGGATGATGATAAATGCCAGACAGCAACGCTTCTTCAACCATATCTTGCGTTGGTTCATTCAGCGTAATTAAAAACGCCATCACCGCTTGTTCACGCGCTTGATCGCCTTTTAATTTCGCAATATCGCCGCGTCCCACCTTGCCAGATTTCACCTGAAACACGACCTTTTCACTGCGATTGCTTCCAGTCGCAGTATAAGCAACGCCATCAATTCCCTTATCTGCGCCTTTCTTTTCATTGATCGCAGCTTGATTATTGGTGTAGGTCAACACCGCCCACTTCTCAAACTCTTTGCGCAAGCGATCATCTTTTTTGAGCGCCAACGCCTGCGCGGATGCCATATCTTTGGGAATGCCAGATAATGTGATTGCGTCCGCAACTTCAGCGCCAAACTTTTCTGTCATGCGCTTGAGAATCACCGCAATACTTTGATAAGTAATATCAATCCCAATCCATTGCCGATTGAAGCGTTGCGCAACCGCAATAGTTGTACCGCAGCCACAATACGCATCCAAAATAACATCACCCTCATTGCTGCTGGCTTGAATGATACGCTCCAATAACGCCTCTGGCTTTTGCGTGGGATAACCGAGGCGTTCAGCGGCTTGCGAGTTAATTGGCATAATATCATCCCAAATCGCTTGACAAGACAACCCTTGCAACTCATCTAAATAACGCTTTAAGCGGATGCCATTTTTACTGGTGAAATGCAAACGACCTTCCTGATCTAAACGCTCCATCGTTACAAGAGGACAACGCCATAATGATTTTATTCCGCGATATTCATATTCATAACCGCCGCCACTTAAACCCTTGGCGGTTAAATTATCATCCGTCCAACGTCTACCATCAGGATCGGCATTTTTGAAGCGGGATAAATGCTTTTCAGAATAATTTTGGTACACGGGATTAAATTGATAACGACTGCTTGATTTCGCATATAAAAAAATAATATCAGAATTAGCGCCAAAACGTTTGGCGTCACTGTGTGCGGTGGTTCTTTTCCAAGTGATTTCGTTTAAGTAATCGCCACCACGCGGACAAAACACGCTATCCAGCACTAACTTGAGATAATGCGATGCGGTGGGATCGCAATGTAAATAAAAGCTGCCGGTAGGTTTCAACACACGCTGAATCTCATTTACCCGCAGCGTCATACTGAGTAAATAAGACAGCAATCCGCCCGCACCCAACACGGCATAAAGTCCTTTTATCAACTCAACTGTTTGCGTCGTATAGCGCCCGTTGTCATTGCCGATGATGTCACGCAAGGCT
Organism: Thiocystis violascens; assembly: GCA_020721065.1. GTDB lineage: Bacteria > Pseudomonadota > Gammaproteobacteria > Chromatiales > Chromatiaceae > Chromatium > Chromatium violascens_A. The sequence goes on from DYNM01000010.1 coordinate 22,456, forward strand.
TGCTCGGCCAGCAGATTCCATGTCCAAGTATCAATAAATGCCTGCGCTTGCGCCTGATCTTCTGTGCCGACATTGGTATAAATCTGGAAATAATTGCGTTTAGAATTAAACGGCGGGTCGATATAACACAAATCAACGCTGTCTGTTGCAATTTTGTTGCGCAATACTTCCAAATTATCGCCATAATAGAGCGTGTTCATTGCGTGGTTTCCTTTCAATGATTATCCCGCAAGCAAACACCCCAATTCAAAAATTGGGGCGCAACTTGATTTACAATCGCCACAACTGAAAACCTGCCGCAACAATTGCCGTTGAATCATACGCCGACTTCACATCAATAAACACGCCGCCCGGTTTAAGATGTGCGGTCAATTGCGCCAGCGGCATTGCTAAATACTCATGGTGGGACACCGCTGCAACAATTGCTGCTGCGTTATTGGGTAATTGTTCCCAAGATGTTAATTTTAAGCCGTATTCGTGTTCGGCTTCTGCCGCTTCCGCTAAAGGATCATGTACCGTCACTGCGCAGCCAAATGATTGCAATTCAGAAATTAAATCGGCAACTTTGGAATTGCGCAAATCAGGGCAATTCTCTTTGAATGTCAAACCCAATACAATCACTTGTGCGCCTTTAATGCGGTCGCCATGTTGAATCATACATTTGATTGTGTGTTGAGCAATATAAGCTGCCATACCATCGTTAATCCGCCGTCCTGCTAAAATCACTTCAGGGTGATAACCAAGCGCAACAGCCTTGTGGGTTAAATAATATGGGTCAACGCCAATGCAATGTCCGCCAACTAAACCGGGGCGGAACGGCAGAAAATTCCACTTCGTGCCGGCAGCTTGCAACACTTCCAAAGTATCAATGCCAAGTCGATTAAAAATTAACGCCAACTCATTCATCAATGCGATATTAAGATCGCGTTGAGTGTTTTCAATCACCTTTGCTGCCTCCGCAACTTTAATTGAACTGGCGCGATGTACTCCGGCAGTAATGATTGATCCGTATAACGCGGCAATGACTTCGGTTGTCAGCGCGGTATCACCAGCAACCACTTTAACAATGCGGGTGATGGTGCGTTCTTTATCGCCGGGGTTAACGCGCTCGGGTGAATAACCAACGTGAAAATCTTGTTGCCATTTAAGACCAGAGTGTTGTTCTAATAGCGGAATGCAAATTTCTTCAGTGGCACCGGGATACACCGTTGATTCATAAACGACAATTGCGCTACGTTTCATGTATTTGCCGACGATAGTTGAAGAAGTGATCAGCGGCGAAAAATCGGGAATATGCGTTTGATCGACTGGCGTTGGCACTGCAATAATGATGACATCGGCGCGACGCAAGCTGTTTGGATCACTGCTTACCGTCAAATGTAGCGCCGCTTTTAAGTCGGCACTACTCACTTCACCAGTGGGGTCGCAATAATTGCGGTAATGAGCAATTTTCGTTTCTGAAAGATCATAACCAATGGTTTCATATTGCTTTCCAAATTCAACTGCAAGTGGTAAACCAACATAGCCTAAACCCACAACAGCAACGATAGTTTTCATAGAGTTTTTATTCCGATTGTAGTGAAAATAATGATAGTAAAACACGACACTTTACAGTATAAAGCTGCAACAATTTTCACCCAATTTAATTGGATTTGATTCTAGCAGCGCACAGCAGTTCAATAGCGCATTCAATACAATTGCGCGATGGTCAATCACCGCGATTCATAATGACGCGATTGACGCATCATTTGTGTTAAATGAATACCATCGCGCACCGCATCACATAGGTCTTGCGCCCGACATGGTTTGGTGAGATAGCGAAATACACCGCCACGATTGATAGCAGCAGCGGGAATGTTGGCTTCACTCGCGGCTGATAACATGATGCGAGCGACTTCTGGATGGCGTTCGCGGATTTGTTGCAATAAGGTGACGCCGTCCATGCCTGGCAAACGATAGTCCGTCACCACTGCCTCGATGTCTTCCGTTGCCAACACTTCCCACACACTTTCTGCCGTTTCCACCGCAAATACGGCAAATCCGTGACGATGTAATTGCGCCATAAAAAGATGCCGTTGCAGCGGGTCGTCTTCCACCAATAACACGCCGTGCGTGATCAAACGAAACAGCACCGCTGGTAACGCGAGTTCTGGCAACGTGCTGATTAAATGCGCAAAATCTGTGGCTGGTTGTGGTTTACCGGTGAAATATCCCTGCACCAAATGGCAGCCAAGCCGATGCAACAGCGTCACTTCATCCGCCGTTTCCACCCCTTCCGCAACGGTTTCGATATCTAAACCGCGTGCCATCGCCAACGTTGCCCGCACGATGGCAAGATTGCCAGTATTTTCAGTGAGATGACGAATAAAGCTGCGGTCAATTTTCAAGAAATCGACCGGAAAACGACTGAGATAACTCAAACTCGAATATCCCGTACCAAAATCATCCAACGCGACACTCACTCCCAATGCCCGAATTGCATTGAGTTGACGGCGTGTTTGTTCGGGATCACTTAATAATTGACTTTCAAGTAATTCGATTTGCAAAAGTGCCGGGGCAACACCAGTTGCTGTTAATGCAGATGCAATTTCTTCTGGTAAAGTTCCACGAGCAAATTGCGGTCCGGCGATATTGATACTAATTGGTACTACCGGCACTCCATCTGCTGTCCATTGTTGCAAATGTTGTAATGCAGCATAGAGTACCCAGCGCCCCACTGAATGCACTAAATCACTTGATTCCACAATAGGAATAAATTCCGCCGGCGATACCAAACGACCATCAGCACGCCGCCAACGAATTAACGCCTCACCGCCTATAATGCGTGCGGTTGTTAAATTGATTTTAGGCTGAAAATGTAACTCAAATTCTTCAAATTGGACGGCTTGCCGTAACTGTTGCAGCAATTGCAAGCGATTGGTAGAACAAAGCGTCATTTCCGGTTCATAGCGCATAATTGAACCCGGCCCAAGGTCTTTTGCCTTATGCAGCGCCGAACCCGCTTTGCGTAATAACTCATTTGCATCGGTCGCATCATCAGGATAAAACGCAATCCCAATACATTCGGTCATGTATAATTCTTGACCGTTATTTAACAACAATGGTTTATGTAAACCTTCTTGAATCCGTTGCGCATGTTGAATTGCCTGTTGCTGATCGTTCACTTCATCTAAAATGACAGTGAATACATCACCGCTAGTACGCGCTACCAAGGTGCCAAACGGCGTATGAGCAGCTAACCGTGCTGCTTGCGTTTTTAAAACTTGCTCCCAGATGTCATGCTGATGTGCATCCATGACATGCTTAAAACCATCTAAATCTAAAGTGAGCGCCACCACTTTCGTTTGACTAAATGCTGCAAATTTAATGGTTTGTGCTAAACGATCCCGCAATAAATTAGCATTTGGTAAATGCGTGAGTTGGTCGTGATAGCTGAGATAATCAATCTCATATTGATAACTTAGATCACGCATAGTACTTAACAGCGCAGTTTCATCTTCAATATGAATTCTGGTTAAACTGACTTCCACTTGAAAACATTTTCCATCACGATGCCGATGCTGCCATTCAAAGCGATGCGAACCATTTTGTAAGGCAAACATCATCATCTGCTGCGCTTTCAATGCCGAATTTTGACCATCTGGCTGTAACAACGGCGACAAATTTGCCGGACTTAACTCATCATTGTCGTTAACATGCTCTAATCCAAACAAACGCCGCGCCGTGAGATTCATCGATGCAAAACGCCCTTCCCGAATGATTGCCATACCTTCGCTGCTGGATTCAAATAATGCCCGATAGCGGGCTTCACTTTCGCGCAAAGCACGTTCGGTATATTTGAAATCTTCAATATCATCAATAATCCAAATCACCCCTTTACTTAAATCAGATGGAATGTTTGCATCCAAGGCTTTACCGGAGATTAAGCAATGAAACGCGCTACCATCTTTCCGTCTCAACTGATATTCAATATGTGTTTGCGGATGTTGCTTTAATTGAGCATAAAAGCGTTGTCCAAATTCATTAAAATGCGCGTCAGAAATATGAATTGCTTGCACACTTAAACCAATGAGTTCACGAGGATGCTGATACCCTAAAATATGTGCAAGCCGTTGATTAGCGCGAGTAATCACCCGCTCTTTCGTGAGCAGCATAATCCCAACAAAAGAGTGATCAAAAATCGCTTGAAGTTGTACGCCTTGTTCTTGTAATTGATCTTGGATAGTTTTTTCGGTAGTCACATCGCGGTCAGTGCCACGAAATCCACGCAAAGTGCCATCTTGATTAAATACTGGAACTCCACTGGTTAATAAGATATGGTTGCTGCCGTCTCGATGTTGTATCGCGTAGTATAAATGTTTAAATGGCATTTGGTGGGCAACAATATCCTGCCAAATAGGATGCCAACGTTCCGCCTCCGTACTAACCATCAACTCAAGTTTATTTTTACCCAACAATTCTTCAATCCGATAACCAAAAATCTCATCTACGCAACCCGCAATAACGGTGTAACATCCTTGTAAATCAATTTCCCAATCGATGATGGAATTGATGATGTCGCTTAAACGATTGTGATTTGTCATAGTTTTCATGTTTAACCAGAAAAATGCGCAGTAACACTCTGCAAACTAACCGCAATGGAGAATAGGTGATGATTTCCAGTTTTTTGTTAGGGGTTTTAGTATTTATCCTATATCGAGTGGTGATCAGTGCGCTTTATATTGTAAAACCTGATGAGCGAGCGGTCATCACTACTTTTGGACGAGCGCAGCGCCTTGGTCAATCAATGATAAAAGAGTCAGCGTTCAATGATGAAGAGCTGATACGGTATCAGGTACCACGCCTGCGTACCATTCAGCCCGGTGGTCCCTATTTCAAATGGCCTTGGCAAGAAGTACATAAAGTGCGCGTTGCCACAGAAGCAATTGATTTAACTTGGGACCCTACCAAATTGCAACACAGTGTTGAGGCAGTTACCAAGGATAATCTCACCACTGGCGTTGGCGGACAAATTCGCTTTCGGATTGCAGAAAACAATTTATATTCCTATTGTTTTAATGTCAGTAGCCCTTTAGAACACGTTATGGGATATTTTATTTCTGTATTGCGGGAACGGATTGCCACTTTTATTGATCCCCGTGGACAACATTTAGGTATTGGCAACGAAAGCAATACCAATGCAGTTGAATTATCTGAAGGAGTCTCTATAAATGATTTACGCAAAAATTTACCCCTCCTCAATGCTTATATGGAACAACAATGTCACTGTACCAGCGCCCGCTATGGAATTGAACTAGATGCTGCGTTAATTACACAAATTGATCCACCACCTGAAGTTGATCGAGCGTTGTCAGCAATTAACACAACGCGCAATCAGGTTGCCGCCGATATTAGCACTGCGCGTGCGGACGCTGAACAGCAAATCACGATGAGTAAACGTGCCGTTGAAATTGCCCACAACACGGCACAGGCTGAAGTTGCGCCATTACAAGAGTTGGCGCATATTTTAATGCACATGAAAGCGAGCGGCGGCTCCGCTTCACTACAAACGTATCTGCGCAATTTGCGGGTACCATTACTTCGACGGGCAACGCGCATTATTCGCACCCATTAAATAAAAAGACGCGGAGAAATACAATGACGCTGCTAGATACTATAACCACACCAGAATTGGTGGTGGCGTTCCTTGTAGGGCTGGTGTATGTACCGTTGTTATTAGCAATAACGCAAGCCTTGGGTTTATATGCAATCATCAAAGAACAAGAGGCGCAAGTATTCACTTTATTTGGCACCGTGCTCGGCACCATTGATGAACCTGGTTTGCGTTTTCCATTCAGTTATTTTGGTGTGAAAGCACTGCTGATTCCATTTTTTGGCAAACGTTATCGGGTATCAACGGCACTGCGACAGTATTATTTACGCGATCAAATGGTCAATTCAGAAGAAGGCACGCCAATGGGAGTCGGTATCTGGTATGAAATGCGAGTGACCGATCCTGTTGCTTATTTATTTCGCAATGCTAATCCCGAAGCGTCATTGCAAGCTAACGTTGCCAGCGCCACCATTTCCACTTTAAGTAATTTAGAAATGGATAAAATGTTAGAAGATCGGCATCAATTAAGTCGGCGTGTCCGCGCAACCGTATCACCATTATCTGAGCAGTGGGGCTATCAATTAGGCTCGGTGTATATTCGCAAAGTGGCATTTACAGATCGGCAAATGGTGAATAACATTACCGACAAAGTTGTAAAACGATTAGTGCAAGTCACTAGCGCCATGAAACAAGATGGCGATAATCGCGTTGGTTTAATTAAAAGTGAAACTGCGCTTAAAGTATCACAACAAATGGCAGAGGCAGCAGCAACCCGCCCAGCAATTGTTGGCGCGGCTCTCAATACAATTGCCGGTCAAGATCAAGAAGTGTTGAATGCAGTGATGGAAGTGATGGAAACAGAGCAGTTATTACACTCCAATGCAGTGCTTGAATTATTACCAGCGAGTTCCGATATTCTGGTACAGGTTGCTTAATTAAGTTGATTAGTAACCTTATTTAATAGCCACTCTGATGATGACAAACCATGACGATCAATAACTCTGCTCCTACTGAAGCACTATTTAGCGCCACAACAGCAATTCAAACGTTACGCCAACAGGTCGCACAAACTATTTTAGGGCAACAAACGTTAATTGACCGTTTGTTTATGGCACTGTTAGCTGACGGTCATTTATTGGTTGAAGGTGCGCCGGGACTGGCAAAAACCACCGCAATTAAAACGTTAGCAGCGGGTTTAGAAGGTGATTTTCATCGCGTTCAATTCACACCTGATTTATTGCCGGCTGATTTAACCGGCACTGAAATCTATCATCCGCAAGATGGGAGTTTTTGCTTTGATCGCGGCCCTATTTTTCACAATGTGCTACTCGCTGATGAAGTGAATCGAGCGCCGGCAAAAGTGCAATCTGCATTATTAGAAGCAATGGGAGAACGGCAGGTAACAGTAGGGCGTAAAACGTATCCATTACCGCGCTTATTTTTGGTGATGGCAACACAAAATCCAATTGAACAAGAGGGCACCTATCCACTTCCAGAAGCACAATTGGATCGATTTTTAATGCACGCTCGCGTTGATTATCCTGATTTGGCTATTGAACGTGAAATTCTCGCTTTGAATCGCCGCGCTGCGCATGACAAGCCTGTCAATTCACCACCGGTTCTGGTCACGCAAGCAGATATTTTTACAGCGCGACAGGCAATTTTGGCGCTGTATATGGCACCAGAAATTGAAACGTATTTATTGCATTTGGTGATGGCAACCCGCCGACCTGTGGATTATGCGTTGGATTTAGATGGCTGGTTACGTTTTGGTGCCAGCCCTCGCGCAACGATTGCATTTGATCGTTGTGCGCGAGCATTAGCATGGTTGAATGGGCGCGATTATGTCGCTCCAGAAGATGTGCAAAGTATTGCACCAGATATTTTACGTCACCGCGTGTTGCTGTCTTATGAATACGAAGCGGAAGGGCGCACCACTGATGATTTTATTGCGGCGTTATTGCGGCGCGTACCCGCACCTTAAATAATAAAAAAGTGACGCGATTGAATGACCAATTTACAAGTTAATTCGCGTCACTTTGGTATTTTGATGGCTGAAATCACTAGCAGTTAATAACGTGTTATCGTCCCCGAATCAACGTTCCCACGCCAGTATCAGTGAATAAATCTAACATCACCGCATGTTCCACCCGTCCATCAATGATATGCGCGGATTTCACTCCAGATTGAATCGCATCAATTGCACATTGAATTTTAGGCAACATGCCGCCGTGAATGACGCCAGTTGTAATTAACTGATTGACGCGCCCAACATCCAATTGTTGAATTAACGCACCATCTGCATCCAGCAAACCAGCGATATTCGTCAGCAATAAGAGCTTTTCAGCTTTTAAGACTGCCGCAATTTTACCCGCCACTAAATCAGCATTGATATTATATGAGCGCCCATCTGCGCCGACGCCAATCGGCGCAATCACGGGAATGAAATCACCATTCACCAGCATATTGACTACGCTCGGATCAATGCTTTCGACTTCGCCAACATGCCCAATATCAATAATTTCTGGCGCATTTAATTCGGGTGCGTCGCGGCGCAGCAATAATTGACGGGCACGAATTAAATCACCATCTTTGCCCGTTAAACCCACTGCGGAACCGCCATGCCGGTTAATGAAGTTGACGATCTCTTTATTGACCAAACCGCCGAGCACCATTTCCACCACATCCATTGTTTCATCATCAGTGACGCGCATTCCTTGCACGAATTCGCTGGCTTTACCAAGGCGCTTTAATAACGAGCCAATTTGCGGGCCGCCGCCATGGACAATCACGGGGTTGATGCCGACTAATTTCATTAACACGACATCGCGGGCAAAACCTTCTTTTAAGGTCGCATCCACCATGGCGTTGCCGCCGTATTTAATGACTATCGTTTTACCGCGAAAGCGCCGAATATACGGCAGTGCTTCAATTAAAACGTGGGCAATGGTTTGAGCGTGAGCGTGAGGAAACGTCATGGCGGATTATTTCGGTGCAGATTGACCAGAGGGTTGCCGAAAAAAGCGAAAAAAGTCGGAATCAGGTTGTAATACCATGACATCACCACCGCCTTTGCCAAAGGTGGTGCGATACGCATGAAGACTGCGATAAAACGCATAAAAACTCGGGTCTTGATTAAAAGCAGCGGCATAAATCGCAGTTGCTTTTGCATCGCCTTCACCGCGAATTTCTTCTGATTCTTTATAGGCTTCCGCAATTGTCACCGTCCGTTGCCGATCCGCATCGGCACGAATGCGCTCGGCAGCTTCCGAGCCTTTGGCGCGTAAATCCCGCGCCACCCGCTCACGTTCGGCACGCATCCGCTGATACACCGATTCGCTCACTTCTGGCGGCAAATCAATTTTTTTGACTCGAATATCAATGACTTTAACGCCCAAATCAGCGGCATTAGCATTCACTTCATTGGTTAAAATTTCCATCAGCGCCAGCCGATCATCCGAGACCACTTCTTGAATGGTGCGCTTGCCAAATTCATCGCGCAGACTGGTATTGATCCGCTCCGACAATAAGCGACTGGTGCGGGCGCTATTGCCGCCGGTGGAGCGGAAAAACTGCGCAGCATCTGCGATTCGCCATTTCGCATAGGAATCAACAATCACGTCCTTTTTTTCAATTGTTAAAAACCGCTCCGGTTGAGCGTCGAGCGTTTGAATCCGGCGATCAAAGGTTTTAATTTGATGGATCAAGGGGATTTTGAAATGCAGACCGGGCGCAAAATCAGTCGCTACAATTTCACCCAAGCGCAATTTAATTGCCGCTTCATATTCCTGCACCATAAAGGTGGCGCTATAGAAAAATAATCCCAGCACCACCAGTCCCGCTGGTAATAGCGTTTTGATTGGATTTGTTTGGCTCATCGTTTGTTTCGCAAGATTCCCCGTCTGAATGAAACGGGGCAGCAGTACGCCGGGTGAGGCACAAGGCGACTGCTAAAATCCCGCACTCTCCTTTGGTATCCGGTTGAATGAATCGCCATCAGTGCATCACGCAGCATGAGCACTGACGCCGGTAAAAACGGTGAGTGGCGGATTAACCGCCACGTCACCTCACGGCGGAGTCGTTGACCAGCGAGCGCGACGATCCCGATCCACCATCCGCGCTGGCGGTTCGCTGTGGTCAGGAAGCGCCACTGGCGCAGGCAGCGGCGCAGTTTCCGTGCGCGTCAGCTCCGGCGGCGGCTGGCGCGGCGGCGCGAGTTGATCCAGCGGCAGATACAGCAGCGGATTGGTACCTTTTTCCACATCCAGCAACACCTTGCGATTGTTGCTAAATACCTGCTCCAGCGTTTCTAAATACAGGCGTTGGCGCGTCACTTCGGGAGCTTTGGCGTACTGCGCCAGCACTGCCGCAAACCGTGACGCCTCACCTTCCGACTCAGCAATCACCTGATCCCGATACGCTTTGGCATCCGCCACAATCCGCGCTGCACCACCGCGTGACTGCGGGAGCACCTCGTTAGAATAGGCTTCAGCTTGATTTTCCAAGCGTTCTTTGTCTTCACGCGCCTTGATCGCGTCATCAAACGCAGCTTTTACCTGTTCTGGCGGTTTTGCTGGCTGCATGTTGACCGACGTGACCACCAGACCGGTTTTGTATTGATCCATCAACGCCTGAATCCGCTCTTTGATCGTGACCGCAACCGCGCCGCGTCCTTCCGTCATCACATAATCGAGCTTGCTCTGACCGATGGTCACGCGCACCACCGTCACCGTTGCATCATTCAACGTCCGCTCAGGTGCTTGATCTTGAAACAAATAATCAGAAGCATCCTGAATCCGCGACTGCACCGTCAGCTCGACTTCCACGATATTTTCATCTTGCGTCAACATCGCAGCGCGATGGCTGAACGTGGACACCTCATCCACATTGACCTTGAGCACCGACTCAATCGGCAGCGGGATATGCCAATGCGGACCGGGGTTCGTCGTATCGACATAGGCACCAAAACGCAGCACCACGCCGCGCTCGGCGGGTTCGACGATATAGATGCCGCTTGCCAACCACGCCAGCGCGAGCACTCCGATAATTAAACCGATGATGCGCCGACTAAAACCGCTGGGCGCATCATCACCGTTACGACGTGGCGGCGGTGGCTCACCACCACCAAACAAGCCACCAATCCGTTCTTGGAGCTTGCGCACGACCTCCTCAAGATCAGGTGGGCCTTGATCGCCGCCACCATTCTTGCCGCTCCAGGGGTCTTGTTGACCGCCACCTGGCTCATTCCAAGCCATAGCCGCTCCATTTATCTATTGGTTTGAGGGAAATAATTGAAGAGATTTGATTGTATGGGACTGACCAGATCACGGCAAACCAGCTCCCGCCAAGCGTTGTCGCAGCACCGGATCATTCGCCAAGCGCCGTTCTAATTGCGTTGCTGCGATGTTGAATTCAAGCTCCCAACCGCCGCTGTCCGCTGCGTGATCGTGCAAAATCTGCGCGTGGGCATACAACCAAGCGCGAAGTTGCCCATCCGTCGCCGCCAATTCCAGCCGCTGATGCACCTGCGCTCCGCCAGTCAATTCACCCAGCGCGATGAGTAACAATTCCATGCCAGCGCCCGTCTGCGCAGACAACCACACCCGCGTCGGACGTCCGCTCGCATCGCGTTCTAAACGCGGCAGCGGCGCATCCGCCACCAGATCGAGCTTGTTAAACACTTCTAAACGCGGCACCTCGGCACTGCCGATTTCTGCCAACACCCGCTCCACATCATCCATCTGGCGCTCGCGCTGCGGTGCGGCCGCATCGACAACGTGCAGCAACAAGCTGGCGCTGCGCGTTTCCTCCAATGTGGCGCGAAATGCCGCTACCAATTCGTGCGGTAGGCGACTGACAAAACCAACGGTATCAGCGACTAACACCAGTCCCCCGTTTGGCAGCGCCAGCCGCCGTACCGTTGGATCCAAAGTGGCAAATAATTGATCAGCTTGCAACACGCCAGCGGCAGTCAACTGATTGAATAACGTTGATTTTCCAGCGTTGGTATAGCCCACCAGCGCCAGCACCGGCACCTCCGCTTTGGCGCGAGCGCGGCGTCCCTGAGCGCGTTGGCTTTCGATGCGCAGCAGGCGCTGTTCGAGCGTGTCCACCCGTTTAGCGAGCAAGCGCCGATCCGTTTCCAACTGCGTTTCGCCGGGACCACGCAGCCCGATGCCGCCTTTTTGTCGCTCCAAATGCGTCCAGCCGCGCACCAAGCGCGTGGACAGATGCTTGAGCTGGGCAAGTTCAACCTGCAATTTGCCTTCAAAAGAACGGGCGCGTTGGGCGAAGATGTCGAGAATGAGGCCGGCGCGATCCAGCACGCGGCACTGCAACAGACGTTCTAAATTGCGCTCCTGCCCGGGCAACAGCGCATGATTAAACAGCACTAAATCGGCTTCAGTGGCAGCGACCAGCGCCTGTAATTCCTCAGCTTTGCCGCTGCCGATGAACAGGCGCGAATCAGGCGCGGGGCGCGTTCCGCCCAATCTGCCGACGATTTCTGCGCCAGCCGCAGTCGCCAACAGCGCGAATTCCTCGCGCTCGTCCGCAGACATGGCAGAGCCGATGTCGAACTGCGCCAACACCGCCCGCTCTCCCTGCTGCGGGCGCTCGGTGACAAGTGTGGTGGTGTTCAATGGTTGCCCGGCGCAAATAGCTCGGACTGCGCCGTTGGTTCGTCGTCCTCCAGCGGTGCAAGTTTGACGTTGCGAGCGGGCACGACGGTAGAAATGGCGTGTTTATAAATCATCTGGCTGACATTGTTTTTCAGCAGGACGACGAATTGATCAAACGATTCAATTTGTCCCTGCAATTTGATGCCGTTGACCAGAAAAATCGACACAGGAACGCGCTCTTTACGCAAAGCGTTGAGAAAAGGGTCTTGCAAGTTTTGCCCCTTAGACATGGGAAATATCTCCTTGTTGTTGTGTTTTAGGAGTTACGCAGTTGAAACTGCAACTCTCTGAATTTTATGAAAATGCGCTTGTGCGCCGCATGAGCCAAGTTTCAATAAAATCAGGAGCTTGGGAATCCAACTGCGTAACTCCTATGTTTTAGAGTTCATCGCTGGCGCTGTTATAAATCTCGCCAACGGCTAAAACTGCTCGCGGCGCTGCATTTGGCAGTCTTGGCAGGCAGTGTAAATTTTTGCGTGGCATCACGCGAACCAAACCAAGCGCGACGCTGTTGCAAAAAGTTGTTGGTTGTCGATGACACCCTTACTTTTTACTGACAACCGACAACTGACAGCTTTTTGTAACAGCACCATTTCTAGCAAACCAGAGCTAAACCAGAGCAGTGAAAAATCCCGCGCTGAAACAGATAAACTGTTGATTTTTTAGAAAATTAGCAGGTAGCAAGTATCAATTGCCAGTGGGCAATCGTCAAACGAGTTCAATAATATCAAATGGTTAAACATTTAACGACGCACGAGCGGGCTGATGCGCCAGCAGAATTGCTCCAGCTTGCCGATCAATGCGTCAAATGCGGGCTGTGTCTGGCTGTTTGCCCGACGTATGCGCAAACGCAACATGAAGCCGACTCACCTCGCGGTCGGATCGCGCTCATCCAAGGTTGGCTGCATGGCGAGCTGGCGCTGACAGATCGGCTTGCCGCGCATCTCGATGGTTGTTTGCAGTGCCGGGCGTGTGAAGTCGCGTGTCCATCGCTGGTTGCTTACGGGCGTTTGAGCGTCGCTGCTAAAGCGCATCGCGTCGCTGCACTGCCAGCATGGCGGCGCTATCTCCAGCGTCTGTTATTACAAAGCCTGTCAGATGCGCGTCTGACGCGCTGGCTGGGAACCATCGCTCGCATCATGGTCAATGTTGGGTTGACGCGGGTGCTGACGTCAGCAAATAACGCGCCACTGCGCTCGTGGCGACGGTTAGCAGTGGTGATTGCCACGACAGCGCAGCGCATCAAACCACGCTCCGCGCCGGAGACGTCGTTTGATTTATTCGTCGGCTGCGTGGGCGAAAGCACGCAAGGAACGGCGTTGGCGGCAACGCTACAGGTCTGTGATTGGCTTGGGGTGGCGGTCAAGGTGACAGCGCAACCGGAGTGCTGCGGCGCGTTATTGCGTCATCACGGCGAAATCGCCGCTGCCGCCAACTTGCGCCAGCACTGCGTTGACCAACACGCGGGGCGGCAATTGATCGGTTTGGCAAGTGCGTGTGTGGCGGAACTGCGAACGGAACCGGCGCTGCAAACCACGCAAGAATTGTGTGCATGGCTGCTGCAACTGCCGTGGCCAGAAACGTTGACCTTACGTCCCCTGCCAGCGCGGGTGTTGGTGCATGAGCCGTGCTCACATCGCAATCTGCTCGGCGGCACGGCGGCGGTCTATCAACTGCTGGCGCGGATTCCGGGGCTTGAGATCATTCCGTTGCCCGGCAATGACCAGTGTTGCGGCGCGGCAGGCACCTATTTGTTGCAACATCCAGAAATGGCTGATCGGTTGTTAGCGGCGAAAGTGACTGCCAGCGCAGCATTGGTACCGGAGTTTATTGTGACGACTAATCCGGGCTGTGCGCTGCATTTAGCCGCCGGACTGCGAGAGGCGGGTTTGGCAATTTCGGTGTGTCATCCGGTGGAATTAATTGCGCAGCAATGGCCAACGTCGTCAGTTGGCGATGCTAACCGTGCTTTTGACTGACAACTGATAATCCAATCAACCGTTTATATTGCAACTGCGTCATTCTGAAAACAGCTAAAACATATCTTGCGGATCAATATCCATTGACCAATGCAATTCTTTCGTGCGTTTTAGCTTCTCTAATAAAGAACGCCAGTGTTGGAGAAAGCGTTGCAATTGCGGACGCTCGCCGCATTGCACCAATAACTGCGCATGATGACGTCCCACGCGCCGCGCCAGCGGAGATGGCGCAGGCCCTAGCGCAAAAATTTGATCTGATTCAACGGTTTCAGCCGCCAGCCGTTTCGCTTCGCGCAAAAACTCCAGCGCCGCCAATTCCTCCGTCGCATCCGCTCGCAACAGCGCCAGATGCGCAAACGGTGGCAATTCCGCTTCATGGCGTTCGCGCAGTTCGGCCGCTGCAAACCCGCGATAACCGTCGTGCAATAACGCTTGCAGCAGCGGATGTTCCGGCTGGCGCGTTTGCAAAATCACCTGCCCGGCGCGTTCTGCCCGCCCAGCGCGGCCGCCAACCTGCACAATCAACTGCGCCGTGCGTTCGGGAGCGCGGAAATCGTTGGCGTAAAACATCCGATCCAAATCGAGAATCCCGACCAGCGTGATCCCCGGAAAGTCATGACCCTTCGCCAACATCTGCGTCCCCAACACAATCTGCACCTCGCCGCGCCGCACCGCGTTTAACAACCGTTTCAATTCACCGCGTCGCTGCGTGCTATCGCTGTCGATGCGAGCGATGGTCGCTTCTGGAAACAACGGTTGCAGCTCCTCCTCCAGCCGCTCCGTCCCGCGTCCCAGCATCCGCAAATCTGCACTTTTACAGCTCGGACAGTGACGCGGCACCGGCATCGCTCGCCCGCAGTGATGGCACCACAAACGCGGCGGCGTCAGATGCAGCGTCAAGCGCGGATCGCCGCAACTGCATTTGCCCGTCCAGCCGCACGAGTGACAAATCAACACCGGCGCATAACCGCGTCGATTGAGAAACAGCATGATCTGATTGCCGGCGCTCAATTCCTGCTGCATCCGCTCGCGCAGCACGGTCGATAAACCCGCTCGCAGCGGTTGGCGACGAATATCCAACAGGCTGAACTTCGGCGGCTGCGCTGCGCCAGCGCGACGTGGCAATTGCAGCCAGTGATAACGCTCACGCTGGGCGTTGTGGAGCGTTTCCAGCGCGGGAGTGGCGCTGCCGAGAATGATCGGACAAGCGACCAACTGCGCTCGGCGCACCGCCACATCTCGCGCCGAATACCGGAAGCCATCTTGTTGTTTCAACGCTGCATCGTGTTCTTCATCAACCACAATCAGCGCCAAACGCGGCAGCGGCACGAAAATCGCCGAGCGGGTGCCGAGCACCAGCGTTGCCGTGCCGAGCGCAGCCTGTTCCCAATTCCGAGCGCGGTCGCTGGCTTTGAGCGCCGAATGCAGCACCACCGTCACGCCCGGCAAGCGCGAGGTGAAACGGGTTTGCAACTGCGGCGTCAACCCGATTTCCGGCACGATCACCAGCGCCTGCTGTCCGCTGGCAATCACCTGTGCAATCAACTGGATATAGACCTCGGTCTTGCCGCTGCCGGTCACGCCGTCAAGTAAAAACGGTTGAAACCGCCCGAATGCGGCTTGAATCGCGTTGATCGCAGTAATTTGCTCGGGGTTGAGTTCAAATCCCGCCTTAAATCCCCCCAACCCCCCTTTTTCAAAGGGGGGCTTTTCTTCTTCCTCCCCCTTTGGAAAAGGGGGCTGGGGGGATTTATCAACGGGGGGCTTTTCTTTCTCCCCCCTTTGGAAAAGGGGGGCAGGGGGGGATTGATCAACGGGCTTTTCCTCCCCCTTTGAAAAAGGGGGCTGGGGGGATTTAAGGGATTTCTTGCGCAAATGCGGCGGCAGCGCCGTAAAAATCGCCTCACCAATTGGATGTTGGTAATACGCAGCCGCCCAACCAAGCAACGTCAAATCCACTGCCGCCAGCAGCGGTTGTTCATCCAGCACTGCATCGACGCGCTTGAGTCGCGCCAGCGCCTGCTCGCTGTGCGCGATAACGCCCATCAACATGCCGACCAGTTGCCGCCGTCCAAACGGCACTAACAGCCGAATGCCGGGCGTCCATTCCACCGGTGCAGCGTCTAGCGGCGGTAAATAATCAAACAACGTGGTCAGTGGCACGGGCACGGCGACCTGTAAAATCACCGTCATTGCTGCGCTGTCGCCGACGGAATTGGCGTTGTATTCGCTCGATATTTCACTCATGCAGGGTTTCCAGATGACTGATTGGCACACCATCACCGACCAGATTCACGCCGCCACCGGCATCCCGTTTGCGCTGCGCCATGAACGCGCCATCGGCGGTGGCTGCATCAATCGTGCGCACCGCATCAGCGACGGACAGCGGACGTTTTTCGTCAAACTGAATGCCGCAGCGCGGTTGGCGATGTTTGAGGCGGAAGCAGCGGGTTTACGCGAATTGGCGGCCGCGCAAGCAGTGCGCGTACCGCAGCCGATTTGTGTTGGGGTGGCGGGTGAACAGGCGTTTGTGGTGTTGGAATGGCTTGAATTGAGCGGTCACGTTAACGGGGCGCAAGTCGGTCGGCAACTGGCGCAATTGCACCGCGCCAGCGCCGCACAGTTCGGCTGGCAGCGCGATAACACCATCGGCGCAACGCCGCAGTTAAATACACAAACGACTGATTGGGTTGCATTTTGGAGCGAGCAGCGGCTGGGTTATCAACTCCAGTTGGCGGCGGCGCACGGCGACGGTGGGCAATTGCAAACCAGCGGCGAACAGTTGCGGCTGGCGCTGCCGGCGCTGCTGGATCATCAACCGCAGCCATCGCTGCTGCACGGCGATTTATGGGGCGGCAATCTCGGCGCGTTGGCGAATGGGCAGCCGGTGATTTTTGATCCAGCGGTGTATTACGGCGACCGTGAGGCGGATGTGGCGATGACGGAATTATTCGGCGGCTTTGATGGCGCTTTTTATGCGGCATATCGGGAAGCGTGGCCGCTGGCTGCGGGCTATGCAACGCGCAAAATTCTTTACAATCTTTATCACGTTCTCAATCACTTCAATCTGTTTGGCGGCGGCTATTTGCGGCAAGCGCAGCAGATGATGGGGCAATTATTGGCGGCGGTGCGTTAAGGTGACTCTAAAATGACGAATATGTTAAAACCTATTCAAATCCGCGTGATTACGCCTAATGTCGTCCTTTTACCGTCATTTTGAACTACGTTACCCCCTTTTTTACCATGCCCCGCGAACTTCTCATCCTCCGCCATGCGAAATCAGACTGGAGCAGCGATGCGACGGTTGATTTTCAGCGCCCGCTCGCCAAACGCGGCAAACACGATGCGCCCAAAGTCGGCGCGTGGTTATACCGTGAAGGTTTGGTGCCCGATTACGTCATCAGCTCGCCAGCGAAACGGGCGCAGCAAACGGCGGAAATCGTCTGTAAACGACTGGATTATAAAAAGAAAAAGATCACGTTTGATGCGACGATTTACGCCGCCGAGCTGCCCGCATTATTGGCGGTGTTGGCGCGTTGTCCCAGCGCAGCAGGTACGGTGCTGCTCGTGGGGCACAATCCGGGACTCGAAGAATTGCTGATGTATTTGGTTGGCGATGATCTTGACCTTCCCGCCGACGGCAAGCTGCTACCGACTGCGACCGTTGCCCGTTTGGAAATGCCCGCCGATTGGTGCGATCTCCGCACCTCCTGCGCCCAGCTCGTGTCGATTACCCGCCCGCGCCAGCTCTAAACCGCTGCTCCCAACGCAGCGGTTTTTGAGCACTATCGTTGTGTGATATTTGACATAGCGCGGGAGAAATGTCTGATAACTGACCACTACAAACTACGCCCCGCCCAGCACAATTCAGCATATAACCTGCTTAAATAATAGCAATTTTATCACTTGGTGCAGCGTTTGCTTTGTAGATTTACAATGCTGTTTAGCGATCACACTCGTTATAACAACAATCACATTACCAACGATGGATCATTTCCACATGAACCTCCCTTATTTGCAGCAGCTCGCCGCCCAATCTGGCGGCATTTTGTATCTGATGCTCGCGCTGTTGACCTTGACTTTAACGGTGAGCGTTGAGCGAGCGTGGGCGCTGCGCAGCATCACGCGGCACGGCGAGCGCCTGATTGCTGCGTTGACGACGCTGCGCGATCACGATCATCTGCACTTGACGCAACTGCGCGATCAAGCCGCGCCGCTGCATCAAACCTTGCTGGCAACGACGCTGGCGCTGGAGCCAGAACAGGTGTTGGCAGATCGGCTGGATGAGGTGATTTTTCTGCACGTTCCGCTGCTGGATCGGCGGCTGTGGGTGCTGGATACGACGGTCACGCTCGCGCCGTTGCTGGGTTTGCTCGGCACCATCATCGGCATGTTTCACGCCTTTCAGGTGCTCGCCGCACCCGGCGCAGCACCTCATGCCGTGACTGGCGGCGTGGCGGAGGCGTTGGTGGCGACTGCTGCCGGTTTGCTGATCGCAGTCATTGGGTTGATTGTTTTCAATGGCTTAAATGAGCGGGTGCGGCTGGCGGTGCATCAGTTGGAAACGCTCAAAATGATGTTGGTCAATCGCTTTGCGAAATCCCCCCTGCCCCCCTTTTCCAAAGGGGGGGAATAGTGATGCGCTATTTGCAACGCCGGAAAGCGCGGATCGAAATCGTGCCGATGATTGACATCATGTTCTTTTTATTGGTGTTTTTTATCATGGTCACGCTCAACATGATTCCGGCGACCGGCATCGACAGTCGGCTGCCGGTCAGCACCAGCGCCGAGCGGTTGGAGTCGCCGCAGGTGGTCATCAGTTTGGACGCGGCGGGCATCATCAGCGTGGAGCAGCAACCGCTGGCGCTGCCGCAATTGACGGCGTTGCTGCGCGAGCGTGGCGCGGAAACTCGCGTGGTGATTGCTGGCGCGGAGGCCGCAGCAGTCGGTGATTTGATCGCAGTGATGGATGCGTGTCGCGCTGCCGGAGTGACGCGGATCGGGATGGCGACGCGGACGCTGCCGCCGTGAATCGCGCCGCTGCAACATTGCCGAGCCTGCCGCTGTGGTTAGCGGCGATGATCGCGCTGGCGACCGAAGCCGCGCTGGTGACGGGGCTGGCGCAGTTGCCGTCGCTGCAAGTCGTCGCACCGCCGCAAATTCCGATTGAAATCAGTTTCGTTGCCGCTCCCGCGTTGACCGAATCCGCTGCGGTTGAGGCGGTGAGTGGCATTTCTTCTGCGCCGCAAATCCCCCCCGACCCCCCTTTTTCAAAGGGGGGAGATGAGGTTGCGCCGGAGCCAGAACCGCCGGTTGCTCCTGCGCCAGCGCCGTTGCCCATTCCAATTCCAGAACTGACGCCGCCGCGAGTGCCAGTGGCGCTGGCTGCGGTGAAGCCAAAACCGCAGCCAAAGCGCAAACCCAAACCAAAGTTGAAACCGCTGCCGCCAGTGCAGCCGAAGCTGGCGCAGCAACCAAAGCCTGCGCCGCAGATCAAGCGTCCAGTGCGCTCGCCAGCGGTGGCGAAATCTGCGCCAGCGAGCCATTCGCCGCCGCAACCGATTGATAAACCAAGCCGTTCGCCTGCCACCAGCGCGACTAAAACCGCTTCCAGTTCGGCTGCCGCTTATCTCAGCAATCCCGCGCCCGCTTATCCCGATGGCGCTCGCCGCTTGCGGCAGGAGGGCACGGTGCAATTACGGGTGCTGGTCAGTCCGAGCGGCAGCGCCAGCACGGTCAGCATTGCCAACTCGTCTGGTGTCGCCAGTCTCGATCAAGCCGCGCTGCGAGCGGTGCAACGCTGGCGCTTCAAACCGGCGCAGCGCGACGGGCTGGCAGTCGCAGCGACGGTGCAGGTGCCGATTCGTTTCAAACTTAATTAACCCACAACCAGAGAAAATGTCATGCTAAAACCTTGTTTTTCAACGCATAACGCAGCACTGGCAGCGGCGCTGCTGCTGACCGGCGCGACGAGTCAAGCCGCTGAAGTGGTCGATATGGCGGGGCGGCATGTGCAGCTCCCCGCGCAGATTGACCGCGTGTTTGCTGCTGCGCCGCCGGTCGTGCCGCTGATTTACGCGCTCAATCCCAACAAGTTGATTACAGTGAGTTTTCCGTTCAAACCGGAAGACGCGGCGTATATCACGCCCGCAGTGCTGGCGCTGCCACCGGTCGGGCGCTATCTCGGCGAGGATTCGGTGCCAAATCCTGAGCTGCTCGCCCGCGCTGCGCCGCAACTGACGGTTGCGTGGGAGATGCCGTTTATTGATCGCAGCAAAGTTGAGCAGACTTTTCAAACGCTTGGCACGCCGGGGCTGTTCGTGCATCTCGAACATCTGGCGGATTATCCCGCTGCGTTGGAATTGGTCGGCGCAGCAATTGGCGAGGAAGCGCGAGCGGCGGAATTGGCGAGCGTGATCCGGTCGGCGTTACAACGAATGCAGTCGGCAGTGGGCGCAATTCCGGCGAGCGAGCGGAAACGGGTTTATTTCGCTGAGGGCGCGAGCGGTTTGTTGACGGAATGCGGCGATTCATTTCATGCCGAAGTGATCGCGCTGGCTGGCGCAGAAAACGTGATGACTTGTGAAAACAAGATGATGTGCGGACGTGAGCCGACGACGTTGGCGCAACTCAAGGCGCTTGATCCAGATGTGATTGTGACCGATGACGCTAAGTTTTTTGCCAGCGTGAAGCGCGATCCGGCTTGGGCGGAATTGCGAGCCGTGCGCGAAGGGCGGGTTTATCGCGCCCCGACTGCGCCGTTTGATTGGATGGGGCGACCGCCGTCATTTATGCGCGTATTGGCGATGCAGTGGTTAGCTAACTTGTTGTATCCAGAACGGTTTGCGTGGGATGCCGCAGTCGAGATTCCGGCGTTTTATGCGCAATTTCTCGGCGTGAATCCAGCAAGCGTCAAGGTGGACGCGTTGCTGGGACGCGACTGATTTTTGCGGTCATCCGTTATACCCATTTAGAGATCACGAACATGAAAAATCCTTTACATAACAGGCAACTTTCCCTGCTCGTCGCGCTGCTATTTGCCAATAGCGCGACGCTTGCCGAGCCGACAACGGCATTGCCGCTGGTCACGGTGGAGGCGGATGACGCGACCGCTGCTGCCGATCTCAGCGCGACGGCGACCGTGACGCGGCTCAACGCAACAACGGTGCGCGAAATGGCTGGCGCGGCAGCGTCGTCGCCGTTCAAAGCGATTGCCAACACGCCGTCGGTCAATTTTCAAAGCGCCGATCCGCACGGCCTGACCGAAGTCGGTTTTCACGAAACGCTGAAAATTCGCGGCGTCGGGCAAACCGGCCCGGCGTCGTCGCGCAACATTGACGATCTGCCGCTGACCATCAATCCCGGCGGCAGCAAAGGCATTCTCGATCTGGAAAATGTGTCTGAAATCAGCGTGTATCGCGGCGCAGTGCCGGTTGGTCGGGCGCTCGGATTCAGCAATTTGCCCGGCAAATTGAACTTGACGACTCGCGCTCCGCTGGCGACGGCGGCGACGCAACTGCGTTTGGAAGGCGGCAGCGATGATTTTAAGCGCCTATTTTTGCGGCAAGACAGCGGACAACACGGCATCTTTTCTGGTTTCGTGTCGGCGAGTGAAAACCAAGGCAATAATTGGAAAGGCGCAGGTGAATTCGAGCGTCGCAATTTATTTAGTGGCATCGCTTTAGATGGCGGTGAAGCGTGGCGTATTGAATTATATGCTGGTGATAATCAAGATGAGCGGCACACTTATCGCTTTTTTGATTATAGCGCCGCCAGCAATTTTGCCAATTTTGAGCGCGAGTGGTCGAATAATCCAGCGAGCGTTGATTATTACGATTATAACCGCCAACAATTCGAGGATCGGTTTATTTATGCCAATTTGCGCGGGCGCGTGGCTAATGAGATGCAGCTCTCTATTAAACCCTATTATCTCAATGAATCGGGCGATTATTGGTTTAGTTCCGTTAATGCGACTGACACCACAAAAAGCCGGGTGATTGATTGGCAAATTGACCACGATAACGCAGGTGTTGTCACGCAATTGGATTGGCAATTCACGCCAACACAATTATTACAACCCGGCTTCTGGATACAACGACAACAGCCACCGGGTCCACCATCTACGCAACAGAAATATCGCGCCACTGCCAGCGGATTAGTGTTTGATGGTTGGCAGGTATTAGCGGATAACGATCAACATCAATTGTTGTCGCCATTTTTAAGTTATTTGGGACAATTCAATGCGCTGAATGTGGAAGCCGGTTTACGCTTTGTTAATTTGCGTTTAGGAGCACTCACTGCGTATAACGCGACGGGCGCAGCAGCGAAATTAACTGATGCTGATGCCGCTCGCGCAGCGGGTGGAATTGATGCAATGGCATCAGCGGCAGAAAAGAGCTTTGATGAATGGCTGCCGTATTTAGGTTTAACATGGGCATTTAATCCAAACACCAGCGTTTTTACACGGCTGGGGCGCAGTTACGGTTTAGATGTCAATTTATTTCCCTATTACTACGCGCAGAAAACGTTATTTGCCAGCAAGGGTGTCAGTTTTCAATCGTTGTGGGATCGTTTGGAATTAGAAACTGCAAATAACCTTGATCTTGGTTTGCGCCACGCGCAAGGCAATTGGGATGTTGGTTTAACCACGTTTTATGCCCAACATGAAAATAAACAATCGACAATTTATGATCCAACAATTGGCGTGCGTTATCCTTGGAATGTTGCCGATGCCGAGCGTTATGGAATTGAATTGGAAGGCAATTGGCGAATGACTCCAGCATGGCAATTAAACGGCAATTACACATGGAATCGGTTTCGCTACAGTCAAGACCTTGCGCTGTCTGCCGCTGCGGTGATTCCCAGCGAAGGAAAACAAGTGGTGGATACGCCAGAACACATGGCGAAATTAGGCATTCGTTATCAGCATGAACAATGGAATGTTGGTTTAGATGCGCGATATATTGGCGAACGTTATGGTGACGTATTAAATGCCGAGCGCGTTGATGCAGTAACGTTATTTGATATGACAGGACAATATCGGTTGCATCGTTCATTGGCGCTCACCTTAAATGTATTAAATCTGTTTGATAAGCAATACATTGGCCCAATTAGTGCTGCGGATGATGCGATAGCCAATTTTACTGCGGCGCTCAATGGCGTTACCGGCAATGGTTCAACATATCAATACGGCGCACCGCGCACCTTTTTTGTTGGCTTATCAGCAGATTTCTGAGGCACCAATGCCATCTGCATTCTGTGTTTATGGTCATCACCGCCAATTGGCGCAACGCTATTGTTGCCCGAATTGGCGGGCGCAATTGCCACTTGAATGGCGCGAGCAAGTCATCGCGCCCACTTCTTTTCGCGTGTTCCGTGAATACGAAATCCCAGCGCGACGCATTATTGGTTATGACAGCAACAATCAACCTTGCTATTGCGCCTATGATTACCGTTTAATTGATTTGCGCTCGGATGATGATGAAGAATTCTATACAGCATTGGCTTATGATGAATCGCTCGTGGCATGGCGACTGCACAATCAGCACTGGTTAATTTATCGCTGCGTTGGCGCATTTGATGAAAACGATCACGGTGAACAGCAATTGAGTATTGCAGCGCAAATGCCGCGCTGAAATCGGATTAAATATCGGTTAAACTCGTGCGCTCACTAACCTGCATGAGCGTTTCCCATGCCCATCTCTTGGAATGAAATCAAAGATCGCGCCCTACAATTCTCGCGGGAATGGGCGGATGAGTGCTCAGAAGATGCCGAAGCCAAATCCTTTTGGGATGGTTTTTTTAATATCTTTGGCGTGAGTCGGCGGCGCATTGCCAGTTTTGAGCAGCGCGTTAAACAGATTGATGGCCGCGCCGGTTATATTGATTTGCTGTGGAAAGGCAAGTTATTGGTTGAACACAAATCACGCGGCAAAAGTTTAGATCGTGCTCATGCGCAAGCGACCGATTATTTTCACGGCTTGAAAGAACGTGAATTGCCGCGTTATGTCTTGGTGTGCGATTTTGCCCGGTTTCGCTTGTATGATTTAGAAGAAAACGAACAGCATGATTTTTTATTGTCGGAATTGGTCAATCACGTTCATTTATTCGGCTTTATGGCAGGTTATCAAACTGTTGCCTATAAAGAACAAGACCCGATCAATCTCAAAGCTGCCGAGCGCATGGGTTTATTGCATGACAAATTAAAAACAATCGGTTATGACGGTCATGCGTTGGAAGTATATTTAGTGCGGCTGGTGTTTTGTTTATTTGCCGAACACACCGGCATTTTTGCAGTCAATCAATTTCAAGATTTAATTGAGCAACGCACCGCTGAAGATGGACAAGATTTAGCGCAATGGCTGGCAAATTGTTTTGAAGTATTGAATACCCCGCACGAAAAACGTTTAACCCGTCTTGATCCGCAGCTTGCCGCGTTTCGTTATATTAACGGTCAACTGTTTGCCGAACAATTGCCCACTGCTGCCTTTGATCGGGAAATGCGCGAGCTTTTATTGGAAGGGTGCGCTTTGGATTGGGGGCGGATTTCACCTGCAATCTTTGGCGCGTTATTTCAATCGGTTATGGACGCTAAAAATCGCCGGCAACTGGGGGCACATTACACGTCAGAAACGAATATCTTAAAACTGATTAAACCGTTATTTTTAGATGAACTACGAGCTGAATTTGAGCGCGTCAAACGGCAGAGCAAAAGCAATTTATTTGCGTTTCAAGAACAGCTCGCCAGCTTAAAATTCCTTGATCCAGCTTGCGGTTGCGGCAATTTTCTAGTCATCGTCTATCGGGAATTGCGCTTACTTGAATTGGAAGTGTTGCGGGTGCTGTTTGGCGCATCTAAAGATTTATCCATTGGCGTTGAGCTTAACATTCGCTGCAATGTCAATCAGTTTTATGGCATTGAAATTGAGGAATTCCCGGCGCAAATTGCCCAAACCGCACTGTGGTTGACCGATCATCAAATGAATCAACTGGCATCTCAAGAATTCGGTAAAAGCTATTTACGGATTCCGCTCACGCATTCTGCAACAATTCGTCATGGCAATGCGCTACAGATTGATTGGTGCGATATTTGTGCTAATGCCAATTTTATTATTGGTAATCCGCCTTTTGTTGGTAAAAATTTCCGCAGTTCACAACAAAATACTGACTTAGAAAAAGTTTTTACAACTCAGCCGCAGTTGCCGCCGATTAACTCATATAAAAGCCTTGATTTTGTGTGCGCATGGCACTATACCGCTACCGCATATATGAAAATCCATCCAACAACACAAACAGCATTTGTAAGCACCAACAGTATTACGCAAGGTGAGCAAGTCGCTATTTTGTGGCAACCATTATTAGATGCTGGCATTTGTATCAACTTTGCACATCGCACTTTTAGCTGGACAAATGAAGCCAAAGGCAACGCAGCAGTGCATGTAGTCATTATTGGTTTTGCTTTGGTTGCAGCACAGGTAAAAACGCTATTTGTTTATGCAGATATTAAAGGAGAATCCCAAGCGTTATCAGTAAAAACTATCAATCCGTATTTGTTAGATGCCTCGAATGTAACAGTTAACATAAGAAAAAATCCGTTGTGTCCATCGGCTCCTGTGATGACGAGAGGTAATCAAGCGACAGACGGTGGTTTTTTGTTGCTTAATCAGCAAGAAAAAGATGATTTAACTAAACTGGAACCACAATCAGAAAAATATATTAAACCATTTTCAATGGGTGATGAATTTATCAATAAAATACCACGTTATTGTTTATGGCTTGCTGATTGCCCACCTAATGAACTACAAAAAATGCCAGAAGTGTTGAAGCGCGTCAAAGCCGTTAAATCTGTACGATTAAAAAGTAGTAAAGCTGCAACGCGAGAATGGGCTAATAAACCAACGCTTTTTACAGAAACACGTCAACCAATCTCAGGTTATTATTTAGCTTTGCCGCGTGTCTCTTCTGAAAATCGTCAATATGTACCTATCGGGTTTTTACCTTATACACATATTGCAGGAGATAAACTGCAAATTATTCCAGACGCATCAATTTATCACTTTGGTATATTATCTTCTGCAATGCACATGGTGTGGATGCGCACTGTATGCGGACGCCTTGAAAGCCGTTATCAATACTCAAATACGATAGTTTATAACAATTTCCCGTGGCCGGAAAAAATCACTGATAAACAACGCAATAAAATAGAACAGGCGGCGCAAGCAGTATTAGATGCGCGTGCTCAATCGCCGAATTCATCACTTGCCGTGCTTTATGATCCATTAACGATGCCGGTTGAATTGGTTAAAGCACATCGTCAATTAGATCGTGCGGTTGATGCAGCGTATTCCAAACAGAAGTTTAGTGGCGACACCGAGCGCGTGGCTTTTCTATTCAAGCGGTATCAACAACTCACTGCACCACTTGATCCGCAACCACCGAAACGTCGGAAAAAGCTCACAACTTCCAGTTAGTTTAACGTTTATTATTGAATGGTATCGTTTCATCTATCGCTGTATTGAAGCGGCTGAATATCGGTTAAACCTATGGGTTCAAAAATTTGCATATCGCGGAAATGGGCGGAGCAAGATTCGATCAATCTGCAAGCTGCCGAGCGCATAGGTTTATTGCATGACAAATTAAAAACAATCGGTTATGACGGTCATGCGTTGGAAGTATATTTAGTGCGGCTGGTGTTTTGTTTATTTGCCGAACACACCGGCATTTTTGCAGTCAATCAATTTCAAGATTTAATTGAGCAACGCACCGCTGAAGATGGACAAGATTTAGCGCAATGGCTGGCAAATTGTTTTGAAGTATTGAATACACCGCACGAAAACCGTTTCACTCTTCTTGATCCGCAGCTTGCCGCGTTTCGTTATATTAACGGTCAACTGTTTGCTGAACAATTGCCCACTGCTGCCTTTGATCGGGAAGTGCGCGAGCTTTTATTGGAAGGGTGCGCTTTGGATTGGGGGAGGATTTCACCTGCGATCTTTGGCGCTTTATTGCAATCGGTCATGGACGCTAAAAATCGCCGTCATCTGGGCGCACATTACACGTCAGAAACGAATATCTTAAAACTGATTAAACCGTTATTTTTAGATGAACTACGAGCTGAATTTGAGCGCGTCAAACGGCAGAGCAAAAGCAATTTATTTGCGTTTCAAGAACAGCTCGCCAGCTTAAAATTCCTTGATCCAGCTTGCGGTTGCGGCAATTTTCTAGTCATCGTCTATCGGGAATTGCGCTTACTTGAATTGGAAGTGTTGCGGGTGCTGTTTGGCGCATCTAAAGATTTATCCATTGGCGTTGAGCTTAACATTCGCTGCAATGTCAATCAGTTTTATGGCATTGAAATTGAGGAATTCCCGGCGCAAATTGCCCAAACCGCACTGTGGTTGACCGATCATCAAATGAATCAACTGGCATCTCAAGAATTCGGTAAAAGCTATTTACGGATTCCGCTCACGCATTCTGCAACAATTCGTCATGGCAATGCGCTACAGATTGATTGGCGTGAGGTGGTGCCGCCAACGGAATTAAATTACATTTTAGGGAATCCGCCGTTTATTGGTAAAGCCCATCAAACACCCGCGCAAAAACAGGATTTAGCGCAGGTTTTCCATGATATTAAAGGTGCGGGCGTTTTAGATTTTGTTGCCGCATGGTTTCGCAAAGCCGTTGATTATATGGCGGACAACTGCGCCGTAAAAACCGCATTTGTTGCAACAAATTCAATCAGTCAAGGTGAACAAGTCGGGCTGTTGTGGCCTGATTTATTAAAGCACGGAGTGAAAATTCATTTTGCCCATCGCACGTTTCATTGGTCAAACGAAGCAAAGAGCAATGCAACAGTGGAATGCGTGATCGTTGGTTTTGCATTGTGTGATATAAAAGAAAAACAACTCTTTGATTATAAAACAGTGCGATCTGCACCATACAAAGTTGCTGTCACTCGTATCAATCCTTATTTAGTTGATGCTCCAGATGTTGTTTTAACTCCCCTGCGCACTCTATTGTCTGCTGCGCCGCGTATTGTGTTTGGATCAATGCCTAACGATGGTGGGCATCTGCTGTTTTCTGAAGATGAAAAAGAGCAGTTTTTAATGCTGGAACCGCAAGCGACAGTATGGATACGTCCTTTTTCAATGGGCGATGATTTAATTAACGCAATTCCGCGTTATTGTTTATGGTTAGTTAATTGTCCGTTAAGCGAAATTAAACAACTGTCTGCGGTGATGGCGCGGATTGAAAAAGTACGCCAGCATCGTTGCAATAGTCAGCGGGTAACGACCAATGCGTTGGCGAATTCTTCACATTTATTTGGCGAAATACGCCAGCCCATAACGCGCTATCTTGCGATTCCTTGTGTGTCATCCGAGCGCCGCGTGTATATTCCAATGCAATTTCTTCCAGCACATCATATCGCGGGGAATAAACTTGAGATGATTCCCAATGCGTCGAATTATCACTTTGGCATTTTAACGTCAATGATGCACATGGCGTGGACGCGCACTGTTTGCGGTCGCCTTGGTAGCAGTTACAATTATTCAATCAATATCGTTTACAATAACTTTCCGTGGCCAGCATCAATCACTCATCAACAGCAACAGCGCATTGAAACCGCAGCGCAAACAGTGCTGGACATTCGCAAGCAATTCCCAAACACGTCACTTGCTACACTATACGATCCAAATATCATGTCGCCGGAATTAGTCACAGCGCATCGTCAATTAGATCGTGCGGTCGATGCAGCGTATTCCAAACAGAAGTTTAGTGGCGACACCGAGCGCGTGGCTTTTCTATTCAAGCAGTATCAACAACTCATCGCATCCGTTGCTCCGTAAAAGCGACAACGCCGGAAATGGGTTTAATCAGATTTTTATTGATTGCGGTTGACAGTTTTTAATAAGTGTGGTCTTCTATATCTCAGGTGCTTCAGACACACCGACTAGCGTTATCCGCACACGAAAGTTAGCGGTTTTATTGACACTAACTTGATTGCGTAACACGACACCACGATTAAAGCATATCGTGGGGGTGCGGTGAAATAAGGAGAGCAATCTCACGAATAAACCCGCCGTCTAGTCGCGGTCTGAAGCCCCTACGGGATGCCCAATTTTTGGGTGATGTATCACTTCAGAAAATCGACTAGGAGAGCCTTTTTATGGCCTCGCAAAATCATTCCCTTCCGTCATCTGTCACGATGACATCCCGCGAGATTGCGGAATTGACAGGCAAGCAGCACGGGCACGTCATGCGCGATATTCGCAACATGATGGCACAACTTCACGGCGGTAAATCGGAAGACTTCTTGCCGGAAAAATATCTTAAAAATCAAGGCAATCCTGCTTTGGATGCTGGATTTTCGGCGGCTTTGTTTGGTATAAATAACGCTGGACAACCCATATACGAATACCTGCTCAACAAGGATCATACCCTGACTTTATTGACTGGTTATGATGTCAAGGCGCGATTCAAAGTAATACAACGCTGGCAGGAACTCGAAGCCGCATTATCAACTCCATCGCAAGCACCTTCTCAATACGTTACTTCCGCATTGCCGTATGCACCGGCATTTGAGATTCAAATTGCGGAATCCGCTGCAAGAATTCTGCGCATATCAGATACCAGCAAGATTCGGATGTTGACCAAGATTGCTGAGAGCGAAAACATCAATCCGAATTTCCTGCCTGCTTATGTTGATGAACCATTGGTGAAAGCCATTACTACGCTATTGAAAGAAATGGATCATCCACTCGGTCATCATGTCGCCAGCGTTGTGAATCCAACACTTGAGAAATTGGGTATTCTGGAACATCTTTCACGCAAAGGGCGCGGTAATGAGATTAAGCGATTTTGGAATCTCACTGCTGAGGGTTTGCAATACGGGCGCAATGAAACCAGCCCGAATAATCCCCGCGAGACGCAACCGCTGTTTTTTGTGGATCGTTTTCCCGAATTATTGCAGCGGCTGGAGACATTTATTACTGACCACGCGCTGCTGACTATCAACCCGCAATAACGCAACGGCGCTATAAAAAACCCGCTCCCAATTGACTTGGTGAGCGGGTTTTTTTATGTATTTTATTGCGCTGAATGCTACAAAAAATCCGAACTTTATAACCGTGTAACTTATGCAAGCATTAAAAGTCATGCCACAGTGCAATAACCGCTTGCGCCAATGATTGATTCAGCGGTCTCTAATAATCGTTTCCCGGTCTGCTTGATAACGATCATAATTTTGTTCCTCAATCAAACCTAAACAGCTCTGTCTTGCGCTGGAGCTTTCAAGTTTATAACAATCCTGTTTTTGCATTCCCTTAATGCCCTCAAACCAATTGCGGGAAGTGCAGCCATATACATTGCAACACACACATCCGCCGAATAAAATAACTAACAGTCGTTTGCGCATTGTTTTTATTCCTAGATTATTTTTGTGGACATTTCCCGCTCAATAGTCAATCTAGCATAATTCGGCGCATCATCGCCGCCGCCCGCATTGATCCCACGCCATCCAGCTCCGTTCGGGACATTCTGGACTGCTAATCACTAGACAAGATTGCGTAATATCCGCACAATTCGCCGCGATTTGCCGCTGTTCCCTGTGAACCAGCGCCCACCTCCCACCCGCAACCCTTTTGGATAGGCAACCGTGATGGCCACAATCTTGGTTTTGAATGGGCCGAATTTAAATCTGCTCGGCACCCGTGAACCGGGACATTATGGACAGACCACGCTGACTGATATTCACCACGAATTGATGCAGATGGCAGAAGCCGCTGGTTTTTCACTCGCGTTTATTCAAAGTAATGCTGAACATATCTTGATTGAAACAATTCATCGTGCGCGTGCCGATGGAGTGCAGTTTATCCTATTTAATCCCGCCGCTTTCACCCATACCAGCATCGCCCTCCGCGATGCTTTGCTTGCCGTTGCATTACCCTTCATTGAAGTACATTTATCTAATGTGTACGCCCGCGAGTCATTCCGCACGCACTCTTATTTTTCAGATATTGCAGTGGGTGTTATTAGCGGACTCGGTGCTGAAGGTTATGCGTTGGCGTTACGCGCTGCGCTCTCGCGTTTAGCGCATATTGATACGAATGAGAACCCATGATTATGGACATCCGCAAGGTCAAAAAACTGATTGAACTCTTGGAGCAATCCGATGTAGCAGAGATCGAAATTCACGAAGGTGAAGAATCAGTGCGAATTAGTCGCTATTCCGCGACATCACCGGCGTATTACATGCCACAAGGTGCGCCCATGCCGCCGTCAGCACCAGCGGTTGCTCCGGTTCCAACCGCGCCACAACCCACTGATGACGATCCATTAGCCGGATTAGATCGGGAAATTGTGCGTTCGCCAATGGTTGGCACCTTTTATCGTGCTCCATCACCGGGCGCAAAACCTTTTATTGAAGAAGGGTTAACAGTCAAGGCTGGCGATACGCTGTGCATTATTGAAGCAATGAAAATTCTCAATCAAATTGAATGCGAGCAGGCCGGCACCGTAAAACGCATTTTAGTCGAAAACGGACAGCCAGTTGAATACAATCAACCGCTGTTTGTGATTGAATAAAAAAGCACACTATCTCGGCGTTTGCACTTGCTGCAAACGCTCCTTCCTTTTCTTAAAGATGTCCTCCTCATGGCTGCAATGATTGAGAAGATTCTAATTGCCAATCGCGGTGAAATTGCGCTGCGCATTTTACGCGCCTGCCGCGAACTTGGCATCAAAACAGTCGCGGTTCATTCCGAAGCGGATCGGGATTTGAAGCACGTTTTATTAGCAGATGAGTCGGTGTGTATTGGGCCGGCGTCTTCGCTGCACAGTTATCTTAATGTACCGGCATTGATTAGTGCCGCCGAGGTGACTGATACAGTTGCTATTCATCCGGGCTATGGGTTTTTATCGGAAAACGCAGATTTTGCGGAGCGTGTGGAACGTTCTGGTTTTATTTTCATTGGTCCGCGCCCGGAAACCATTCGCTTAATGGGCGATAAGGTTTCCGCGATTGCTGCGATGAAAGCGGCGGGGGTGCCGTGCGTTCCCGGCTCAGATGGGCCGATTGATGAGAATAAAAAACGCACATTGGAATTAGCGCGGGAGATTGGGTATCCCATTATTATTAAATCGTCGGGTGGCGGTGGCGGACGTGGAATGCGGGTGGTGCATTCAGAAGCGACATTGCTCAATGCGATTTCCTTAACTAAGGCGGAAGCAGCGGCGGCATTTAATAATGATATGGTGTATATGGAAAAGTATTTGGAGAATCCACGCCATATTGAGTTTCAAATTCTTGCCGATCAAATGGGAAACGCAATTCATCTCGGTGAACGTGATTGTTCTATGCAGCGCCGTCATCAAAAGGTAGTTGAAGAAGCGCCAGCACCCGGCCTCACACCGGAGCAACGCGCTACAATTGGTGAACGTTGCGCGGAAGCGTGTCGCAGCATCGGTTATCGCGGCGCGGGTACCTTTGAGTTTTTGTATGAAAACGGCCAGTTTTATTTCATTGAGATGAATACGCGGGTGCAGGTTGAGCATCCAGTGACGGAAATGGTGACTGGAGTTGACATTGTAAAAGAACAGATTTTAATTGCGGCGGGTGAGCCATTGCGTTATGCACAAAAAGATATTGTGTGGCGGGGTCATGCGATTGAATGCCGGATTAACGCGGAGGATTCGGAAACCTTTATGCCGTGTCCGGGTAAGATCACCGATTTTCATGCGCCCGGTGGTCCCGGTGTGCGGTTAGAAACGCACATTTATTCTGGTTATACTGTGCCGCGTTATTATGATTCGATGATTGGAAAGTTAATTACACACGGTGAAGATCGTCAATCCGCAATTGCGCGAATGAATAATGCTTTGCGGGAAACGGTGATTGAAGGCATCAATACCAACATTAAATTGCAACGCGCTATTTTACGCGATGGAGCATTTCTCGCTGGCGGTGCTAACATTCATTATCTCGAAAAGAAATTAGGGATGTAATTGTTATTTATGCCTTGGTTACAACTGTCATTGACGGTGCCACGCGAGCACGCGGAAACCACTGCGCTCAATTTGGAATTGGCGGGGGCATTGTCCGTCACGTTGAGCGATGCGGGCGATGAGCCGCAGCTCGAACCTGCGCCGGGCGCAACGCCGCTGTGGTCACAAGTGACGCTGTTGGCGTTGTTTGATTGCGATCCAGAGTCGCAGGCGGTGGTGGAACGGTTGGCGCTGGCGTTGGCGGCGCAGCCCGGTGCTGCGCCGAACATTGCGCGGATTGAAGATCAGGTGTGGGAGCGGGTGTGGCTCGATACGTTTAAGCCGACGCGCTTTGGGCAGCGGCTGTGGGTGTGTCCGCACGGGCAAGCGCCAGCGGAGCCGGATGCGATCATCGTGGCGTTAGACCCCGGCTTGGCGTTTGGCACCGGTCATCACGCGACGACGGCGCTGTGTTTGGAGTGGCTGGACGGGGCGGCATTGGCGGGCGCGACGGTGCTGGATTACGGCTGCGGCTCGGGCATTTTGGCGATTGCTGCCTTAAAACTCGGCGCGGCGCGAGCTATCGCAGTCGATCACGATCCGCAGGCGTTGACGGCCACGCGAGATAACGCGCAGGCCAACGGCGTGGCGGCGCAGTTGACGGTCTGTACACCCGAAGAACTGACCACGCCGCCGGTGGATTTTGTGTGCGCCAACATTCTCGCCGAACCATTGGTCACGCTCGCTCCGCGTCTTATTGGGCTATTGCGCCCGACTGGTCAGCTCGCGTTGTCGGGCATTCTCACCACGCAGGTGGCGCAGGTGAGTGCTGCGTATGCCGCACAGATTGCACTCGCGCCGGTGCGGGAGCGGGAAGACTGGGCGTTGCTGTGCGGGTACAAAAAACCGTGCTGACTTCTGCCACCCCGCGCCAGCTCGGCACGTCACCCACCACGCTCACCCCGGACGACGCTGCGCAATTGCAAACGCTGGGGCGAGCGGTGATTACGACTGAAGCTGCCGCTGTCGCCGCGCTCGCTGACCGGATTGATGCCGCTTTTGTCGCTGCCTGCTGCTATGTGCTGGCGTGTGACGGGCGGATCGTCGTGTTAGGCATGGGCAAATCCGGGCACATCGGCGGCAAGATCGCGGCGACCTTGGCGAGCACCGGCACTCCCGCTTTTTTCGTTCACCCCGGCGAAGCCAGTCACGGCGATCTGGGCATGATCACGCCCCGCGACGTGGTGCTTGCCATTTCCAACTCCGGTGAAACTGCCGAATTGCTCACGCTGTTACCGCGCTTAAAACGGCTCGGCGTGCCGCTGATCACGCTGACCGGTCGCCCGGACTCCACGCTGGCGCGTGAAGCTGCCGCCACGCTCGATATCAGCGTCACCAGCGAAGCCTGCCCACTGGGACTCGCGCCGACTGCGAGCACGACGGCGGCGCTGGCGATGGGAGATGCGTTGGCGATTGCGGTGCTGGAACAGCGCGGCTTCACCGCTGATGATTTCGCTCGTTCGCATCCGGCCGGAAGTTTGGGTCGCCGTTTGCTGCTGCACGTCAGCGATGTGATGCACCGTGATGAGCGGGTGCCGGTGGTGACGAGTGGCACGGGGTTGTTGCTGACGTTGCTGGAAATGTCGCGCCAAGGGCTGGGCATGAGCGCGGTGATTGATGGCAACGGCGTGGTGATTGGCGTATTCACCGATGGCGATTTACGGCGGACGCTGGATCGTGGGCTGCCGGTGCAGGAAACGGTGATTGATGCGGTGATGACGCGCCCGGGTGCCACCATCGCTGCGGAGGCGCTGGCAGTGGAGGCGCTGCAACTCATGGAAGCCAAAGCAATCAACGGGTTATTGGTCGTCGATGCGGAGCGGCGGCTGGTGGGGGCGCTGAATATGCACGATTTACTGCGGGCGGGCGTCGTCTGAAAACCGACAACGTAATCAACAGTTTAACCACACTTTCATCATCAACTTTTAGGTTATCACGGTATGGCTACTTTGCTCGAACGCGCTGCCCACATTCGTTTGGTGATCTTTGATGTTGACGGGGTGCTGACTGACGGCAGCCTGTTTCTCGGTGACGATGGTCAGGAATACAAGGCGTTCAATTCCCGCGACGGGCTGGGCATGGTGCTGTTGCAAAGTACCGGCGTGCGGCTGGCGGTGATTACCGGGCGCACCTCGCAGGTGGTGCAGCGGCGCATGGCGAGCCTTGGCATTACCGAGGTCTATCAGGGCTATCAAGACAAATTGCCGGCGTATGCGGAGTTGAAGCAGAAGCTGGCACTGACCGATGCAGCGATTGCCTATGTTGGTGATGACGTGGTGGATTTGCCGATCATGCGGCAGGTCGGGTTGGCAATTGCGGTGAGCGATGCTCATCCGCGAGTGCAGGAACAGGCGCATCTGCGTACCAAAGCTGCCGGTGGACGCGGCGCAGCGCGGGAAGTGTGCGAATTGATTTTATCGGCGCAGGGCAATTTAGAGCGGGTGATGGGACGATTTGGTTGAATCAGCGCCAGCAGCGCATGTTGCATTTTTCCCACTTTCATCTGCCGAGCGTCACCCCGCGCCAGCTCGTGTTAGCAACGGGCTTTGCCATGAGCGGCGGCTGGGCGTGGTGGCATCTGCACACCGTGCCAGCACCCGTCACTGCGCCGCCGCGCCCACGCTTGCCCGATCATCACATCTGGCAACTCACGGCCGTAGAAACCGACGCCAACGGACAGCCGCAGCGTCAGTTGTCAGTCAGTCAAGTGCAGCATTTTGTCGCTGAAAATCTCTCCGAATTGACCCAACCCCGCGTCACTTTGCTACACGCGACCGATGGCAAATGGACGGCGCGAGCGGATCAAGGGCTGATTTTTCAAAGCGGGGCGCAGATACGCTTGTTGGGTAATGTCGAAATCAATCGCGCCGCCGTTGCGCACCAGCGTCCGCTGCAATTGTTCACCACGCAGCTTGATCTGTGGCGCGAGCAGGCGCTGGCGGCAACTGAGCAGCCGGTGCGCATCATCAGCGGCGCTGACACGCTGACGGCTCCGACGCTGCAACTGTGGTACGCGCACCCGGCGCGGCTGACGTTTCACGGACGCACCCAGCTTCAAATCACGCCTGCTGCCGCGCCAGCGCCGCCATCTGGAGGATCGCCGTTGTGATCAATCGTCAACTGATGCTCGGCGTCATGCTGGCGCTGCTGGCGCAACCGGCGGCGTGGGCGCTGCAAGCGGATACGCAGCAACCGCTGTTGATTGAAGCCAATGATGTAGAAGTGCGCGAAGCAGACGGCACCAGCGTGTACGTCGGGCAGGTGGTGGTGACGCAGGGCACTTTACGGCTCACTGCGGACCATATCACTGTTTATCATCAAGAAAATCGCCAGCCGCGCTTCATCATCGCGCTGGGTAAGCCAGTGCGTTATCAGCAGCAAGTGGACGCCAAAGCGGGCATGGTGCAGGCGTCGGCGCTGCGGATGGAATATGACGTGGTGAAAGAGGAATTGATTTTGATCGGTGACGGGCTGCTGGTGCAGGGCACAGATCGGCTGGCGAGTGAGCGGATTATTTATGACCGCGCTCATGCGCAGTTTCGCGCTGGTGGCAGCGGGCGGGTGAAGATCACGATCACGCCAGACACTGCTGCACCTGCTGGACGGAGCGGCAGTCAGCGATGAGCGTGTTGCAAGTGGAGCAGTTGCACAAAAGTTATCGCGGACGCGAGGTGTTGCGTGGCGTCAGCGTGGCGGTGAATGCGGGTGAAGTAGTCGGGCTGCTCGGCCCCAACGGCGCGGGTAAAACGACTTGCTTTTATCTCATCGTCGGGCTGCTGGCTGCCGATCAAGGGCGGATTTTGCTTAATGATCAAGATATTACCCATCAGCCAATGCACCGCCGGGCGCGAGCGGGATTGAGCTATTTGGCGCAGGAGCCGTCGGTATTTCGCAAGCTCACCGCTCGCGCCAATATCTTGGCCATTCTCGAACTGCGCCGCGATCTGACGCCGGCCGAACGCGAGCAGCGCTGCGATGAATTGTTGGATGAATTGGGCATTGCGCACGTTGGCGGATCGCTGGCGCTGAGTTTGTCTGGCGGCGAGCGGCGGCGGTTGGAAATTGCCCGCGCTCTGGTGACAGCGCCGGAGGTGTTGCTGCTCGATGAGCCGTTTGCGGGTGTTGATCCGATTGCGGTAGGCGACATCAAGGCAATCGTGACGCATCTGCGCGAGCGCAACATTGGCGTGCTGATTACCGATCATAACGTCCGCGAAACGCTGGCAATTTGCGACCGGGGTTACATCATCAGCGATGGGAAGGTGATTGCTGCCGGGGTGCCGAGCGTGTTGCTGGCCGATCAGCACGTCCGCGAGGTGTATCTCGGTGCGGATTTTGCGATGTGACGCAATCGGGCAGCGGTCAACCCGGCGCGGTGTTTGATGTTACGATTCAACCTAATGCCGGTGACAGTTGCGCTGTTGCCACAATGCTCAATTGCCTACTTTGGCACGCGAACTTAGGACTCCAAGGCGCTCACGCGATTTTATGAAGGTTTCAATCCAGCTCCGCCTCGGTCAACACCTCACGATGACGCCGCAGTTGCAACAAGCGATCAAGCTGTTGCAATTGTCTACGCTCGAACTGCAAAAAGAGATTCAAGAGGCGCTGGATACCAACCTGATGCTGGAGGAAGGCGACGAGGCGGAACGCTTTCTCGCGGCCGAAGCTGACGATATGCGGCTCGCGCCGCAGCCCGAGCCGGAGCCGTCGTATGCGCAGCAAGAGGCGCTGGCGGAGCGGGAAGTGCCGGCGGAATCCAGCGAGATGCCAGATGAGTTGCCGGTCGATACGCAGTGGGATGATGTGTTTGACAGCTATGCGTCTAGCAGCGGCAGCGGGTCTGGTGATGATGAATTTGATCCGCTCACTCAGCAAAGTCGGCCGCTGACGCTGTACGATCATTTGCTGTGGCAGTTGCAATTGAGTCATTTGAGCGAGCGCGATTTGATGATTGCTCAAGTCATCATTGATGCGATTGATGCAGATGGTTATCTGCGCTGCGAGATAGAGGAATTGGTGGCGACGCTGGGTGATCCGAGCATTGGCGCAGACGAGGTGCAAACGCTGTTGTATCGGGTGCAGGCGCTTGATCCGGCGGGCGTGGGAGCGCGGCATTTGCAGGAGTGTTTGCTGATTCAGTTGCGCCAATTGCCGCCGGAGACGCCGCACTGTCAGTTGGCGCTGACGATTTGCCGCAAGGGTTTTGAGGCGCTGCCGCGCAAAGATATTCCGGCGTTATTGAAACTGTGCAGCGGAGTGGCGGAAAGCGAGATTCAGGCGGCGCTGGCGCTGATTCGCTCGCTCCAGCCGCGTCCGGGCGCGTCGATTGCGAGTCCAGCGCCGGAATACATCGTGCCGGATATTTTTGTGCATAAAATTGAAGGGCGTTGGCGCGTGGAGTTGAATAGCGAGATTGCACCCAAGCTGCGGGTGAATGCGGAATATCTCAATCTCATTCGTCGTTCCGATCAAAGTCCGAGCGGGGCGCTGTTAAAAAACCATTTGCAGGAAGCGCGGTGGTTGATTAAAAGCCTCGCCAGTCGCAATGAAACGGTGCTGCGCGTTGGTGCAAAAATCGTTGAAATGCAGCAAGATTTTTTTGAGCGCGGTGATGAAGGAATGCGCCCATTGATTTTGCGCGACATCGCAGCCGAGCTGGATTTACATGAATCCACCGTGTCGCGGGTGACGACGCAGAAATATATGAATACGCCGCGTGGTACCTTTGAATTCAAATACTTTTTCTCATCACATGTCACCACTGCTTCTGGCGGCGAATGTTCGTCTACCGCAATTCGGGCGCTGATTCGCAAATTGATTGCGGCAGAGTCCACCAAAAAACCCTTGAGTGACGATAAAATTGCCAAGGATTTGGCAGATCAAGGGATTCAAGTTGCGCGGCGAACCGTTGCCAAATACCGCGAGGCGATGGGTATTCCTCCCTCGAATGAGCGCAAACGTCTGAATTAACAGGCTGTTTGAATACTAATGGAGCTATAAAAAATGCAGATCAATCTGACGGGTCATCACATCGATATTACTGACGCGCTGAGAAGTTATGTCGAAGACAAATTCGAGCGCATGGCGCGTCATTTCGACCACGTCATCACTGCGCACGTTGTGCTCAGTGTGGAAAAACTTGATCAGAAAGCCGAGGCGACGCTGCATGTGAACGGCGGTCCGGTTTTTGCTGATGCGGTACACGAAGATATGTATGCCGCAATTGATGCGCTGGTTGATAAGCTCGACCGGCAGGTGTTGCGCCTCAAGGAAAAGAAGGGCAACCATCGCGGTAACGCGGTCAAACTCGCTGATATGGATGAATAGTGATGGTCGCGTTCGCGCACTGATTCAATGCAGCGCGTCTTGACTTTTAGCGCAATACACCTTGAACGGATTTTCACTCCGTTCGAGGTGTTTTTTATTGAAAATCGGAATGGGCGCATGATTGATTTGCGCCGCTGTGGTGCGTGGCAAGACTCGGATTTGGCATCATGTTCAGTACAGATTTAATTAACGAAACCCGAATTCAATGCGGGCTGGAACTCACCAGCAAGAAGCGGCTGCTGGAAACTTTGGCGCAGTTGTTGGCTAACGCCCAACCGCGCCTTGATGTTGCCACCGTGTTTGAGCGGTTGGTTGAACGTGAACGCTTGGGCAGCACGGGCTTGGGGCACGGCATCGGGCTGCCACACGCTCGCACCAAGGATGTCAGCAGTGTAATTGGCGCTTTTGTGCAGTTAAATCAAGGTGTTGATTATGATGCGACCGATGGGGAAGTGGTTGATTTAGCCTTTGCCTTGCTGGTGCCGGATGAAGCCAATGACGAACATTTACGCCTGCTCGCCCAACTCGCTGGTCTGTTCAGCGATCCCACCATCCGCGAGCAGTTGCGCGGTGCAGAGTCTGCCGCTGCGCTGTTGCAAGTCCTCAATACCCGCTAATCCTCTGTAGCTGTAGCCGCGATGATCGACAGCTTGCAAGCATTGATTGCGCAAACCGGCCCCCAGCTCAAGCTGCATTGGTTGACGCCCAAACCACGCACCGCCCGCCCTTTACGCACGACTGAGCCAGCTCAGTTGCGCCAATCTTTGATTGGTTCTCTTAACTGCATTCATCCCAATCGGTTGCAGGTGATCGGGCAGCAGGAGCAAGCCTATTTAGCCACTTTGAGCGCCAGCGCCTTTGCCGAAACGGTGGACACGCTCTTTGCTGGCGCACCAGCGGCGGTGATTTTTACTGACAGCGTGGTGCCCGATAAGGCGTTATGTGAAGCCGCTGAAGCGACGCAGACGCCGTTGTTAGCGTCCACGCTCGGCGATCAAGATTTGATTAACCATCTGCGCTATTTTCTGACGCACGCGCTGGCGGAGCGCAAAACGCTGCACGGCGTCTTTATTGAAGTGTTGGGCATGGGCGTGTTGTTGATCGGCAATCCGGCGGTCGGCAAAAGTGAGCTGGCGCTGGAGCTGATTACTCGCGGACATCGCTTGATCGCAGATGACGCGCCTCGTTTTGCGCGGATTGCGCCGGATGTGCTGGAAGGCACTTGCCCGGAATTGTTGCGCGATTTTCTCGAAGTGCGCGGGCTGGGAATTCTCAACATCCGCGCCATGTTTGGAGAAAGTGCGGTGCTGCGCAACAAAACGCTCAATCTCATCATCGACTTACAGCCGCTGGATTTACAACAATTGGAATCCATTGATCGTCTCACAGGGAGCTTGACGGCGCTGACGATTCTTGATGTCACGATCCCGAAAATTTTGATGCCGGTCGCGCCGGGGCGCAATTTAGCGATTTTGGTGGAAGCGGCAGTGCGCCATCAGATTTTGCGGATTCGCGGTTATGACGCGAGTGACGATTTCACTAATCGCCAAGCGCGGGCAATCAGCCTTGATCGCCCACCGCCGCAGTTGGTGCGGCGCTGACGTGTGGAGTGAGAGTTAAAACGCCATGAAATTAGTCATTCTCAGCGGCTTGTCCGGTTCCGGTAAAAGTGTGGCGCTGCACACGCTGGAGGATTTGGGCTATTACTGCATCGACAATTTGCCGTTGTTTTTATTGCATGATTTGGTACACGGGCTGGGCAGAGCGGCGCTGACTGAGCAGTTGACGCATACCGCAGTTGGCATTGATGCCCGCACCAGCGCGGATCAACTGCGCCTGTTGCCGGAGTTGATTCATACCGCGCAGGAGCACGGCGTGGAATGTCGGGTGATTTTTCTTGAGACGCACCCGGACACGTTGATGCGGCGTTTTAGCGAGACGCGGCGGCGTCATCCGTTGACGCGGGGTGATCGGGCGCTGAGTGAGGCGATTGCGTTGGAGCGGGAGCTGTTGGCACCGATTCGCGCCTGTGCGGATTTGTGCCTTGATACCACGCTCACCAACGTGCATGAGCTGCGGGATCGGGTGCGCGGGTGGCTGGTGGGCAGCGCCTCGCCGAAAGCCTCGATTGTGCTGCAATCGTTTGGGTTTAAGCACGGAGTGCCGCAAGAGGTTGATTTTGTGTTTGATGTTCGTTGTTTACCCAATCCGCACTGGCAAGCGGAACTCAAACCCTTGACCGGACGCGATGCGCCGGTGATTGCATTTTTGGAGGCCAGCGCGGCAGTGCGGCAGATGAGTCTTGATTTACAAACGTTTTTCCGCCAGTGGATTCCATCGTTTGAAACCGATGGGCGCAGTTATCTCACCATCGCCATCGGCTGCACCGGCGGTCAACATCGTTCGGTGTATATGACGGAAATGCTGCGCCGCAGCTTTGAAGCAGACGGACATCGCGTCATCGTCCGCCATCGGGAATTGCCATGACAGTTGGGATTGTATTGCTGACGCATTGTCCGTTAGCGGGCGGGCTGCTGCGGGTGGCGGCTGATTTGCTCGGCAGCTATCCCGACGGCGTGGAGATTTTAGAGGTCGTCAACGATACGCCGTGCGACATCTTGATCACGGAAGGATTGCGTTGCCTTGCCGAGGTCGATCAAGGCGAGGGAGTGTTGATTTTGACTGATTTATTTGGTGCTACGCCGGCGAATGTCGCCAAAGAGTTGTTAGCGCAGCATCCGCAGGCGCGAGTGCTGACGGGGTTAAATCTACCGATGTTGCTGCGGGCGTTGAATTACGCGCATTTGGCGCTGGATGAGGTGACGGAGAAGGCGTGCGCTGGTGGACGCGATGGTGTGCGGCTTTGTGCGGCGGCAACGCCATCTCCCGTGTCTTGCCGAGGATAAGTGCTAATGGTTCGCCAAGAATGCCAGATTATCAATCGGTTAGGATTACACGGACGCGCTTCCGCCAAGCTGGTGCAGTGCGCGGGGCGCTTTCAGAGTCACATTGAAGTCGAACGCCAAGATCAGCGGGTGAACGGGAAGAGCATCATGGGCGTGATGATGTTGGCAGCCAGTCAGGGCACTTGGATCACGGTGGAGGCGGTCGGCGCAGATGAGGTGGAGGCGGTGGCGGCGCTGGCGGCGTTGATTGCGGAACGGTTTGGCGAGGCGAATTGAGGTGCCAAACGGAATGGCGGGCTTAAAACCGAAAATTGATCTGCACCCAAGCGCGGAATTGGTCATCTCCACCGTCGCTGTTATGACCTGCCGCATCTTGTCCGGGATTGTCGCCGAGCACTGACGCCACGAGCGCCTGCGCTTGAAACAGCGGTGCTGGCGTCCACAGCAGCCCAACTGCCACGCCTTGTAAATAATAGCTGTTGGGTTGACCGGCGACAGTTTGCCAATTCAACCAAGGATCAGCGTGTTGCTGAATCCAGCCGTAATCGTAAAACCCGCTCACCCGCCAACTCTCCCGCACTTGCCACCGCGCTTCCAGATTGAATAACCAACCGTGATCGCCGCTGGCCTCGCCGGTTGGATAGGCGCGAATGCCATACACACCGCCGAGCGAGAACTTTTCCGAACTGTCCAAATTCGACGTTGCCCACTGCCCCGCCAGCGTCGGCACCAGCGTCACCCGCGTTGTCACCGGCTGCTCCCGCGACAGCGTTAAATGGAGCTTGCCGTAATTGCCATGCGTCTGCGCCGTGCGTTGATCGCCGTCAAATTGTTCTGGTCGCCGCGTCAAATCGAGATCGCCGAGATTGACGGTGAGATCAAAATTGTTCACCCCACCACCCAGCCAGTCATCGCGCCGCGTCGCCGCCAGACCGAGATAAGCAACCCGTACCTGTTTATCACCCAGCGTCACGCTGTCCATCCGATCCACAATCCGCTTGGCATCCAATCCCGCCGTCGCCGTGACTGACAACTTGGCGCTGCGCCGCAGCGGTTGCGTCAGCTCAATGCCCGCCGTGGTGGACGTGCCGTTGAGTTCAAGCGGACTGACATTTGGTTTGATCTCGTATTCCAACGCCGAGGCATTGATTGCCACGCGCCGCCCGCTGACGCCCAACGGATAAGACGCACCCAGCCGCACATAACGGCTGCCTTCAGATTTCAACAAACTGAGCTGGAACTGCTCACCGCGCCCCAGCGGACTATCGAGTGAACCCGCCAGCGAGCCTTGCCACAGCCCGGTGGCTTCTGAACCGGCGTTATTGAGCGTCAAATTGCCCTGCGCCAGCGGCGCATCCGTCAGCCGCACCACCGCGTCAGATTCACCGAGATTGGCACCGGGCTGGAGCACGCTGTCAGCGCGTCCGACGCCGGGCAATTCATTGAGCGCGGCGATGGCTTGATCCAATTGTCCCGGACGCAGCGGCTGCCCCGGCACGGCGCGATGCGTGACCGTGCCGAGCACGATGGCATCGCGCAGCCGACTGGGAACGCTGGTATCGCGCTTGA
Organism: Thiocystis violascens; assembly: GCA_020721065.1. Taxonomy (GTDB): domain Bacteria; phylum Pseudomonadota; class Gammaproteobacteria; order Chromatiales; family Chromatiaceae; genus Chromatium; species Chromatium violascens_A. Next base: position 66,554 of record DYNM01000010.1, read on the forward strand.
CCTGACCGAGTTTGGCTTCAACGACTTTGATGGTGACGATGCCATCGCGCACCGTTTGCGGCGGCAGATAGGCATACGCGAGATAATCGCGTTGGCGGTAATACTCACTGATTTTGCGAGCGGCGGCCTGCAACTGCGCCAGCGTCAGCTCGCGCTGGATGTCGTCTTTCAGCACCGCCTGCAATTCAGCGGCGGGAAACCGCTCCGCTTCAAAACGAAAACCCTGCACCAGCACTGCTTCACCAGCTTTTTCTGGCAACGGCACTCCGGCGGGGTCGGGCTTGACAGGCATCAACGGCGCGGGCGCGACCTGCGTTTTACCGGTCGAGCGTTCGATTTCACGCAACAACGCGCCGGTATCTGGTGCCCGCTGCGCCAGCACCGGCAGCGTCACGAGACTGGTCAACAGCCCGACAGTAGCGGTGACAACAAAATGCTGGCGCAGGATCATCGCAGCGACTCCGAATTAAATTTCAAACGCCGCCAGTTTTTTCGCCACTGGCGCATTTTTCAACGTGACGTATTTCGGCAAACCCGCAGCAAACGGCGGGTAATCTTCGCCCTGAATCAATGGGATAAGATATTCCTTGCAGCTCGCCGTGATCCCAAATCCATCGGCAGTGATGAACTCACGCGGCATAAATTTCTCCACATTCGCCACATCCGCCAACGACGCCATGCCCACTTCCCACGCATACGGCGCGTGATTCAACCGCTTCACCGTTGGCATCACCGCGTTGTGACCGGCGAGCGCAAATTCCACGCCAGCGCGTCCCATCGCATACGCCTGTTCCACATCCGTTTTTGACGCCAGATGCCGCGCCGCCCGCTGGAGATAATCGGCGACCGCCCAGTGAAATTTGTAGCCCGTCGCCTCCTTCACCATGTTGGCAACCACCGGCGCGGCACCGCCGAGCTGCGCATGACCAAACGCATCGCGGGTGCCCTGTTCAGCGAGAAAACGCCCGTCAGGATATTTCGCGCCTTCGGAAACAATGATGGTGCAAAAATCGTGCTGCGCCACTTTCGCTTTTGCAGCGGCGATGAATTGCTCCTGATTGAATTCAATTTCTGGGAATAAAATCAACACGGGCAGATTGTGATCTTCAATTAAACCACCCGCTGCCGCAATCCAACCCGCATGACGTCCCATCACTTCTAAAACGAAAATTTTCGTCGAAGTCCGCGCCATTGAACGCACATCAAATGACGCTTCCAATGCTGAAGTTGCAATGTATTTCGCAACAGAACCAAAGCCGGGGCAATTATCGGTAATTGGCAAATCATTATCGACAGTTTTGGGAACATGAATTGCCTGCACCGGATAACCCAATGCTTCCGACAATTGCGACACCTTATAGCAGGTATCCGCCGAATCACCGCCACCGTTATAAAAGAAATAACCAATGTTGTGCGCTTTGAATACCTCAATTAAACGCTCGTATTCACGCCGGTTCGCTTCCAAACTCTTGAGTTTATAGCGGCATGAACCGAATGCACCCGACGGCGTATAACGCAGCGCCGCAATATCCGCATCAGATTCTTGACTGGTATCAATTAAATCTTCAGTCAACGCGCCAATAATGCCATTGCGCCCGGCATATACGTTAGCGATTTGATCGGGATGACGCCGCGCAGCTTCAATTACTCCACAAGCAGAAGCGTTAATCACAGAAGTGACGCCACCTGATTGAGCATAAAACGCATTTTTTACAGACATAACACGCGATTTCCTGTGGTTGAAATAGGTGAGTTTCAGTTGTCGGTTTTCAGTTGTCAGTCAATTGCTGACAACCAGTTGCTGCCATTATGTATTGCGTTGATCGACGATAAAATTCGCTTGCGCTTGCAATAATGCTACCGCACATTCTGCAAGCTCAGTGTATTGCCGCACTCCGGTACCCATTTGTTTATAGGGTTGATAAAAGAATTGGCAGCGATAGGAATCGGCACCAGTTTTGAAGATCACAAAATTGCAACCATCTTCAGCTTGCCAATAAAAGATCGGACAAGTTGTTAATGACCGCTCCGTTGGTGCTAAACGAATTTCGGCATCGGCTAATTCAACGTCTATTTCGCGTCCATATCGCTCGCGCAAGGTCGTTTTCAAGAGCCAGTGTTCGGTTTCAGTGAAATCGGGAATGGCTTTCACAGCGCAGTTCTCAAAGAGTGATTTGTCATCAAGGCTTCAATGGCATCGGGATGTTTGGGAACCGCCGCCGATAACACTTCATTGCCATGTTTCGTGATTAAAATATCGTCTTCAATCCGAATTCCAAGCTGGCGATACGGTTCTGGCACGGCGTCGGTGTTGGGCAAATATAATCCCGGCTCAATTGTTAATACCATCCCCGGCGCTAATATCCGCCATTCGCCGTCTTGTTTATACGCGCCAACATCGTGTACATCCATGCCCAGCCAATGTCCCGTGCGGTGCATATAGTAGGGTTTATAGGCTTCTTCTTTAATTAACGTATTCACTTTACCGCTTAAAATGCCGAGTCGGATTAACCCTTTGGTTAATACGCGCACCGCTGCATCATGCGGTTCATTCCAACGCTTGCCCGGTTGCGCACAATCAATTGCTGCGAGTTGCGCCCGCAATACCAATAAATACAACTCACGCTGCGCGGGAGTAAAGCGTCCATTAACGGGAAAGGTGCGGGTAATGTCGGATGCGTAATCCTGTAATTCACAGCCAGCATCAATTAACACTAAATCGCCATCATGCAGCAGTGCTGAATTCGCAGTGTAATGCAAAATGCAGGCATTTTTACCGCCGCCAACAATGGTTGGATACGCATTGAAGCGAGCGCCCGCATTGGCGCAAGTGTGATGAAATTCCGTTTCCAAGGCTAATTCGGTCATGCCCGGTTTACAGCAGCGCATGACGTGGCAATGCGCTTGTGCTGAAATCTGCGCAGCGCGGCGCATTAACGCAATTTCTGCTTTTGTTTTATACAACCGCTGTTCGTGTAGTATTGAGTCAAGATGAATAAAGGTGTTGGGAGCCACTGCGCCAGTGCGCACTTTGTCCCGCACTTGATTGATCCAAAAAAAGACGCGCTGATCAAATAAGGTGTCATTGCCAATTGGAAAATATAACTGCATTTTTCCATCAATGAGCGTCGGCAAAATCGTGTCTATTTCATTGAGAGAGTAGGCTTGATCGGCACCAAAATGTGTCATTGCGCCTTCAATACCGCAGCGCGTACCATCCCATTGTTCTCGCTCAGGATCGCGGGGCTGACAAAATAAAACGAATTCACCCTCTTTGCGTTTTGGTATTAATACCGCGAGCGCATCTGGCTCTTGAAATCCAGTGAGATAACTGAAATCGCTGTGTTGCCGAAACGGGTGCTGGACGTCGCGGTTGCGGGTGGTGGCGTGGGCGGCCGGCAGAATTGCCAAGCCGGTGGCTCCGATGTGGTGCAGCAAGGCGCGGCGTCGCCGTTGATAATCGGCAGCGGGAATCATGGCTGCGCGTCGTCCAATACGGGGACGCAGTCGTCGTAAATCAACATCGCGGCGACGCGGATGAATTCGACGATTTCTGCCAGCGCCAGCTCGTTTTCCTCTTGATCTTCGAGCGCGTCGAGATCAAGTCGGGTCAACAGCGTGAAATCTTGAATGATTTCATCAATTTGCGGGGAATGATGCCGCGTGGTAACGCCGATTGCAAACAGAAAGCCACGCACCCAGTCATACACCGCAGTGGCGCGTTCCACCAGCGGGCGCTCGTCGGGCGGCAAGTGCAGTTCAAATTGCATTTCAGGATCGCGCAGACCGTCTTGCAACTGCTGGAGCTGCGGATGTAACGCTGCCAGCAGCTCTGCTGGCAATGCTTCGCCGGTGTCGCTGTGTGGGAGCAGGTGCGCGAGCCACTGCGTTAGCGGTTCTGGAGTGCCGGTGCAGATAAATCCGCATAACATTCCCTGCGCTTCACTCGGCGTTGGGTCCAGCGGGCTGAGGGTGAGCACCTCAGAAAATACGTCGTGGTCGGTGTTCGTAACCGCCTCCGTCATGCGCCATAAGGGCTTAAAATGGGCAATTTGCGGCAGATCATAACATGCGTCCGGGTGCGATTGACCGCCTGCAATGCCGCTTCTATAGTGCGTAAAATCTTAACGGAGTCGCGGACTTTGGCTAACTTTGACCTCGACGAACTGGAGCAGCAGGTAAACGCTTTGATTGAATTAAATCAAAGGCTCCGGGACGAAAATAACACCTTGCGGACGCGACATGATGCGCTGGCAGCGGAGCGCGATGACTTGCTTGATAAAACGACGCAGACGCGCAGCCGCATCGAAGCGATGCTGGTGCGATTGCGGACGCTGGAGACGCAGCTGTGAATGACGATCTGCTGCAAGTCAGCATTAAAATTCTGGAAAAAGAGTACCGCATCGCCTGCCAGCCGCAGCAACAGGATGATCTGCAAACTTCAGCGCGGTTGCTGGATCAGCGGATGCGGGAGATTCATAAACACGGGCGGGTGATTGGCACGGATCGCATTGCGGTGATGGCGGCGCTCAACATCGCACACGAGCTGATTCAGTTGCAGCGGGCGCGTCCGACCTTGGATGACGCTTCGGCGCAACGTTTGGAACGGTTGCAATTGCAGGTGACAACAGCGTTAGCGAGTGCGGCAGCAGTGCCAGAACCGAGCTTAGAACCGCCGCCGGAACCTGAGGTGCCAACGGCGTTGGCGGTGCTGGACGCTGGTGATGAAAGGGTATAGTCTTTTATTCCAAGACGCCCCCTGTAGTATTCGATAGCAGCCTGGGTATTTTCTTGAGCCTAATTGCTGCCCACGGGACACGATAAGAACGCCGTTGCGCATGTCCGCCACCGAGCGGAACGCCTGAAGCCGGATTGACTGTCCCCACTTGAACCTTTTGGTTCAGGAACGAAGGTCTGCAACGACGCCAATGGGGGGTGTCCCATCCATCACGCAACTCCACACGTTCTCCGTCATACCTTGCGCACCCTGCGCCAACAGCTCACTCCCGCTCAACACCATCATCATTCCGCTCAGGTCATGCGGCGACTTATCCCGCAGTTGCGTCGCGTCCAACGCATCGCCTTGTATTGGCCGGCTGACGGCGAAGTCGATGTCCGTCCGCTGCTGCATCATGCGCAGCGTCATGGCAAAACCTGTTATCTCCCGCTTGTGCAACCGCAACACACCACCTGGGGACGCGGCCAACTCTGGTTTGGGCGCTATCAGCCCGGCGACCGTTTACAACCCAATTGCTTCGGCATTCCCGAACCTGCCAATCGCACGTTGTGCCCGGTGTGGCAATTGGACGTCATCGTGTTGCCGCTGGTGGGATTTGATGCGAACTGTCAGCGCCTTGGCATGGGTGGTGGTTTTTATGATCGCAGTCTCGCGCCGTTGCGCCAACGCCACTGCGGACGCCACCCGCGTTTGCTGGGTATCGCGCATGAGTGCCAGCGTGTCGCGCATCTCACCGCCCGCGCTTGGGATGTGCCATTGGATGCGGTCATCACCGAACGGCGGATTTATCATCGTCCATTCACTACTAATCGCCTCTGTTATGATAAACCGTCATTTCACACACCAAACGAGGACGCTTGAATGAGTCAGGATGCAATGAAAAAACAAGCGGCAGCAGCGGCGCTGGCGTATGTTGAAGGCGGCATTATTGGCGTTGGTACCGGCTCAACCGTCAATCATTTTATTGATGCGTTGGCGACGATTAAACACCGAATTGAAGGTGCAGTATCCAGTTCAGAAGCATCAACTGCGCGGTTAATTCAACACGGCATTCCGGTATTTGATTTGAATGCAGTTGGCGAGCTGTCGTTATATGTTGATGGCGCGGATGAAACCAACGCGCAATTCCACTTGATTAAAGGTGGTGGTGGTGCATTAACCCGCGAGAAAATTGTGGCGGCAGCGAGTCAACAATTTGTCTGTATTGGTGATGAAAGCAAATTGGTACCTGTGCTCGGCGCATTTCCATTACCGGTCGAAGTTATTCCAATGGCGCGGAGTTATGTTGCACGCGAATTGGTCAAATTAGGTGGCACACCGATTTGGCGCGAAGGTTTCATTACCGACAATGGCAACGTCATTCTTGATGTGCGGCATTTAGAAATCACTGATCCTATTGGCATGGAGCAACAGATCAATAATTTAGCTGGTGTTGTCACGGTTGGCATTTTTGCGTTACGTCCGGCTGATGTATTAATTCTAGGCACTCCTGCTGGCGCAAAAACAGTGACCAAAGCCTAATTGAATCGAAATCTCGGGACAATAAAAAACGGAACCAATTGGTTCCGTTTTTTAATACCACAACAAATGCAGTTGTCGCTTAGAAGTGGTGCATCATGCCCACTGAAAAGCCGTCCCAATCGTTGTCTTGAATATCATCAGTGTATTGATTGTATAATACATACGCCTTGGTACGCTTGCTGAGGTTGTGGTCAAACGCAATTGCCCAAGTGGAATAATCAAGGTCTTGACCTGCAATTTCATCGCGGTCACCAAGACCATACATCGCTTTCACTGCACTATTACCAAATGCGTAAGCTGCCTGCACCTGCCACAACTGCTGATCAACGTTCACTGGATTGTCGGATTGATCTTCAAAAATACCCGTGACGGTAAAACCATTCCAATCCATCAAACCTAAACCTAAACGCCACTTGGTGTAATCATCTTTAACGTGAGATGTACTCAGTGAATTATTACTCGTTGCCGTGTTCATATACAGCTCGTTGCCCAAAGTTTCATACGCCAAAGACGCAAACAGTGGACCATTCTTATAAACACCAGCGACTGAATACGCATCAGAAAGGCTATCAGCGTTGTTGTTCGCACCAAAACCAGCACTCATGCCACCACCAGGTACAACTGCTGCTGCCAATTGGAAACCAGCCATGCTGGGGCTGACATAAGCAATGGCATTATCTGCACGAACATCATTAAATCCGACGGTATCGTTGTAGTCGGCCATCGTATTAGAAAACAGGTCGAGCTTTTCAGTTGACGTGTAAAACGGGGTGTCATTCCGACCAACAACAAAAGTACCCCAATCACTCGTTAAACCAACATAACTTTTTTGCATCGTTACGAGGTTATCACCGCCTCGCGCAGCATTATCATTCGTCAAAATGCTATTGCTGTTCTCAGCCGTCAACTCTACATTGATCTGAACGTGATAAATTGCTTTTAAGCCGTTGCCGAGGTCTTCAGAACCTTTCAAACCAATCTGGTTGTCGCGGTTGCCTTTGCCGGGCATCGGGCCACCACCATTAACGCCCCAGCCTTCATAGCTGTCGTTCTCAAAACTGGCGTAATCAATAGAAACTTGAAGATCACCGTACAGGACAGCTTCGGCCATAGCGGCGGTCGGGGCAGTCAGCGCGGCGGCGACCGCGAGGGTAAGAAGTTTCTTGTTCATGCTGTTCTCCGCTGTTGTGAATTTGTCAGTTAGACTGCAAAAAATTGGACGCAATCATGCTTTGCGTATCCAACTATAGAGAACCACATAGCGTTTTGCAACAAGTTAGGCGGAAAAAAGACACATAAAAACCGCCTGTCTCATTTTTGCAGCACCAGCGCGTTGACACGCAGTTGGCGTCTGCAAAATACCAAACCGCTCGCCAACGTGGAGCGCATAAACAACTTAATTGCTTGAAATAAAAGACAATATCACCTCTCTGTCCACCATCATCTGGCACCTCATCGTATGATTCGCACCGTCTTCTTTGTTTCCGAAAGCACCGGCATCACCGCCGAAACCCTTGGTCACAGCCTGTTGTCGCAATTTGACACCATCGACTTTGAGCAGGTGTACATGCCCTACATCAACACCGATCTGCGAGCGACGGCGCTTACCCTGCGAATGCAGGAAGCCGCCGACCGCGATGGCGCACGTCCCATTGTATTTGCCACGATGTTGAATACTGAAATCCGCGATATTCTCAAAAGTGGCAATTGCTTTTATATGGAGTTATTTGAGAGTTTCATTGACCCATTGTCTGCTGAGTTAGGCGTGCCACCCAGTCGGAAAGCGGGACAAAGTCACGCCATTACCAAACCTAATTTTTACACCAAACGCATTGAAGCAATCAACTTTGCAATGGCAAATGATGATGGCATTCGTCCTGATAATTTTCATCGCGCCGATGTGGTTTTAACTGGCGTATCCCGCTCCGGTAAAACACCAACCTGTTTATATTTAGCCATGCACTACGGCTTGCGATCTGCGAATTATCCTATTACAGAAGAAGATTTTGAGCGCGGCGATGTGCCGCAATTGGTGTGGGATTGTCGGCATAAACTATTTGCACTGATTATTGATCCACAACGGCTACAATTGATTCGGGAAGAACGCCGACCCAATAGTCCATATTCATCACTGGCGCGGTGTCAGGATGATATTCGGCAAGCGCAGAACATTTATAAACGCTTGCAGGTGCCAGTATTGAATACCACCACGCAATCCATTGAAGAAATCTCATCGCAGATCGTCAAAATTTTGAAGGACAATCAAGATGGTAGCGCCGAACCAATCGCTAATTTTTGAGAACGCAGCAACTGTTAAATCGCCACTTAATTCGGCGCAAAAGTTGTGATGAAAATACCACGACTGCACCGATAGTATTGAGGTTGTTATGATGCGATTATTGCTTTTAATTGCGTTAATTGGCGTTGCTTTTGGTATTCGTCACTGGCTGCGACAACTGGCTCCAGCGCAGCGCCAGCAGTTATTGCGCAATACGTTATTTTGGGGCGGTGGTGGTTTATTGGTGTTAGCAATTATGAGCGGACATCTCAATCCATTATTTGCAGCATTGCCCGCTTTGGTATTAGCACTGGCGCGATTAGAAAAAGCGTTGCATTTATTGCCACTTGTGCAACAATTCTGGCAATCAACGCGCTCTCATTCCAGCGTCGCGCCAGCGCAGTCACAGATGACGGATATGGAAGCACGTTCAATTCTTGGTGTTGCAATTGATGCGGATGTCGCAACTATTCGCGCTGCGCATCGCCGTTTAATGCAGCGTATTCATCCTGATCGCGGTGGTTCTGATTATCTTGCTGCGCAAATTAACGCCGCTAAACGTCATTTGTTAAAAGAATAAATACCGCAATGGCAGTTAAATCTCGCGCAGTTTATGTGTGCAATGCTTGCGGCTCGCGCCAGCCCAAATGGGCGGGGCAATGCGCCGATTGTGGCGCGTGGAACAGTTTGGCGGAGGTTGCCGAAGCGCGACGACCAGTGTTGCGGGGCGGCTACACCGGCTCTGCGACCACGTGGATTGAAACGCTCGCCGAGGTCAGCCCCGAAGAACGGGCGCGCATTCACAGCGGCATCGGTGAATTAGATCGGGTGCTTGGCGGCGGCTTGGTCGCAGGTTCGGTGGTCTTGCTGGGCGGCGATCCGGGCATCGGTAAATCGACATTGCTGTTGCAGGCTTGCGCAGCATTGGCAACCACCTTGCCGGTGCTGTACGTCAGCGGTGAGGAATCGCCGCAACAAATTGGTCTCCGGGCGCGTCGCCTTGGGTTGACCGGCGGTTTGGCGGGTGATGGCATTCGCTTGTTGGCGGAAACCTGCGTGGAGCGCATTTTGGAACATGCCGCCGCCGAGCGTCCGCAGATCATGGTGGTCGATTCGATTCAAACGTTGTTCACCGAAGTGTTGCAGTCCGCACCCGGCTCGGTGTCGCAGGTGCGTGACGCGGCAGCGCAGCTCGTTCGCTTTGCAAAACAACAGGATACGGTGGTATTTCTGGTTGGGCACGTCACCAAAGATGGCTCGTTGGCAGGTCCGCGTGTGTTGGAGCACATGGTCGATACCGTGTTGTATTTTGAGGGCGAGCACGGCGGTCCATTTCGGATCGTGCGCTCGATGAAAAATCGCTTTGGCGCAGTCAACGAGCTGGGCGTGTTTGCGATGGGTGAGCACGGGCTGCGCGAGGTGAAAAATCCCTCGGCGATCTTTTTATCGCGCCATGAACACGCAGTGGCCGGCAGCGTGGTGATGGTGACGCGAGAAGGGACGCGCCCGTTGCTGGTGGAAGTGCAGGCGCTGGTTGACGAAAGTCCGCTGGCAAATCCGCGCCGCGTCGCACTCGGTTTGGAGCAAACGCGGCTGTCGATGCTGCTGGCGGTGCTGCATCGACACGGCGGAATTGGTCTATTTAATCAAGATGTTTACGTCAACGTCGTCGGCGGAGTGCGCATCACCGAAACGGCCGCCGATCTGCCGCTGATCATGGCGGTGCTATCGAGTTACCGCGACCGCCCACTGCCGCTTGAGTTGGCCGTGTTTGGCGAACTCGGCTTATCGGGCGAAGTGCGACCGGTGCCCAACGGAGCCGAGCGGCTGCGCGAAGCGGTCAAACACGGCATCCGTCGTGCCATCGTGCCGCAAGGCAACGCGCCCAAAGATGGCGTCGAAGGATTGGAGATCGTCATGGTGCGCACCTTGTCTGAAGCACTTGCGGCGACGAGTTAAAGTGAATATAACCAGCACCCGCATTGCGATATTTTAATAACTGTTATGGAATGAACACAGATGGCTGAAACGATTGAAGAACTCACGGTGAGTTATACTGAAGACGGTATTGAAACCACCAAAGAACTGGGTAAAGTTGTATTATCAAAAGGGAGTTGGACGACCATCATTTTTCGCTATCAAGATTGGGATCGCGTTAAAGAAGAATACGGCGCGGAAAAATACACCATTCGCCGCTATCAAAAGCGCAACGGTGAATATCGGGCGCAGTCTAAATTCAACATCTCCAGTCGCGCACAGGCGCAAGGAATTATTGATGCGTTGCAAGGTTGGTTGACGGAATGAAGCAAGCGATGGCTCATCAACAGTATTCAGGAATATGCGCGTGCTTGAATTGATGTTTGCTGGCGGCTGGCTGATGTGGCCGATTGCCGCCTGTTCAATTATTGCGATGGCAATTGTATTAGAACGCAGTTGGAGTTTACGGCGGCGGCGGATTGTGCCACCCAAATTGCTGGCGGAAGTGTGGCAATTGCACAGCGCCCGTCAACTCACTGCTGAACGAATTCACGCCATTCGTTTGAATTCCCCGCTGGGTTATATGCTTGCGGCGGCATTAGCGAATCGGCAGCATTCGCGGGCAATTATGAAAGAAGCGATCATTGATAGTGGACGCCATGTGGTCGCTGATTTAGAACGCTTTTTGAATCCGCTCGGCACCATTGCTGCCATTACCCCGTTGCTCGGTTTACTCGGCACCGTGTTTGGCATGATTGAGATTTTCCGTGTCATTCAAAGTGCTGGCAATGGCAACGTTGAATTATTAGCTGGTGGAATTTCAGTCGCATTATTAACCACCGCTGCCGGATTATGCGTTGCGATTCCCGCATTGATGTTTCAACGCTACTTTGATGGACGTGTGGAACAATTAGCGATTGAATTGGAAGCACAAGCCTTGCAATTCATTGAAATGATTTATGGCGAACGTGAATTAGAAGTTGAATTAACATGACCTTGCGCCAGCGCCGCCGTCCGCCAGTAGAAATCAACATTGCACCATTGCTTGACGTGGTGTTTTTATTGCTGATTTTTTTCATGGTTTCTACAACTTTCAAAGCAGAAACGCGCTTGCACTTGCAATTACCAACGGCGGCAGGCGATCCCGTGACGACGCCGCCGGTCGTGATTCGGATCAGCATTGACCACAATGGACAGTTTTTTGTGAATGATCAAAGCGTTACCTCTCAACAAGCGTTGCCGCAGACGTTGCTAACACTCGTCAATGCAGCGAGCGCACCGCCGCCGGTGGTGATTCAAGCCGACGCCCGCACACCGCATCAAGCGGTGATGACTGCGCTAGAAGCCGCTCGCCACGCGGGTTTGAGCCGCATCGCCTTTGCCGCCACTGCCCCGGATCATCCGGCACCATGACGCCAGAATTCGTTTTAACTCCCGCTGCCGCACACGCGGTATATCGTCGTTTATTGCATCACGTCAAACCGTATTGGCGCATGTTTGCGTTTTCAATTAGCGGCATGGTGATTTTTGCAGCAACTGAACCGCTCTTTGCTGCGTTAATGAAACCATTGATTGATGGCAGCTTTGTTGAACGCGATATTGACATGGTGCGCATGATGCCGCTGCTGCTCATTGGATTATTCTTAGTGCGCGGTATTGCCGGTTTTATTAACACCTATTTTTTAAGTTGGGTCGGACGGCGCGTGGTTGCTGATTTACGCGCCCAAATGTTTGCGCATTTATTACGCGCTCCAACCGCTTATTTCGATCAACACGGTGCGGGACATTTACTGGCTAAATTAACCTATAACGTTGAAAACGTTGCGAATGCTGCGACATCTGCCGTAACAACTTTAGTGCGCGATGGATTTACCGTACTCGGTTTAATGGCATTCATGTTGTATCTGAATGCTGGATTATCGGTGATCTTTTTAATTATTGGGCCAGTGATGGCTGGTGCCGTGAAATATGCGACCAAACGGTTTCGTCGTCACAGTCGCCGCATTCAAGATCGTATTGGTGATTTAACCCAAGTTGCGCAAGAAGCGATTGATGCACAACGCCTTGTTAAAGCCTTTGGTGGGCAAGTGCGCGAAGCGACGCGCTTTAATGCCATCAATGAAAAAACCCGCGTGTTGCAAATGAAAATGATCGCTACCGAAGCCGCGAGTGTGCCGCTGGTGCAATTGATTTCAGCAGCCGCAATTGCGGTGGTGGTGTATTTATCAACCATGCAAGGATTAAAAGAAAATATCTCCGTTGGCACTTTCATGTCATTCGTGGTGGCGATGGGTTTATTATTGCCGCCGGTAAAACGCTTGACTTCAGTCAATGCGCAATTGCAACGCGGAATTATTGCCGCTGAAAGTTTATTTGAATTGTTGGATGCAGATGAAGAAGATGATCGCGGTACCCAAGTTCTCACTCGTGCTAATGGGAAAATTGATTATCGCAACGTGAGTCATTGCTACGCTGCCGATAAAATGCCAGCAATTCAAGACTTAAATTTGCACATTGCGCCCGGTGAAAAGGTGGCGCTGGTGGGGCGTTCGGGCAGCGGTAAAAGTACAATTGCTAGTTTATTGCCGCGCTTTTATGATGCCAGTGCGGGTGAGATTTTATTAGATAACATTCCGATTCGAGAATTGACGCTGGCGAGTTTGCGGGCGCAAATTTCGTTAGTGAGTCAAGAAGTCGTGTTATTTAATGATAGCATTGCGAATAACATTGGTTATGGCTGCGTTATTCCGCCAACACTGGCTGAATTGAAACGAGTTGCTGCTAGTGCTCATGCGTTGGAATTCATTGAAGCATTGCCACAAGGATTTGATACGGTGATTGGTGATCGCGGGGTGATGTTATCGGGTGGTCAGCGCCAGCGGTTGGCAATTGCACGGGCGATGTTAAAAGATGCGCCGATTTTAATTCTGGATGAGGCGACTTCAGCATTGGATACTGAGGCCGAGCGTCATATTCAAGCGGCGTTGAATGAATTGATGACGCAGCGCACGACCTTAATGATTGCGCATCGGTTATCGACAATTGAACACGCCGACCGCATTCTGGTATTACATGATGGACGCATTGTTGAGCAGGGATGCCATGCAGAATTGTTGGCGCTGGGTGGCTACTATGCGCGGCTGCATCATTTAGGAATTTAAGCGCATAAAAAAGGCAAAGTGATTTCACTTTGCCCGTGCGTTTTGTAGCAATTGATTTGTATAAATCGTTATAACAAACCAAGTTGTAATCGCGCCTCGTCACTCATATTGTCTTGATTCCAAGGCGGACTCCACACCAATTCGACCTGTACCGCGCCCACGCCTTCCACTCGCGCCACCGCGTCGCGCACCATCAGCGGCATCATGCCCGCAACCGGACACCCCGGCGCAGTCAAGGTCATCTGCACCGCCACGTCGCCATCAGGGGCGATGTCGATGGTGTAAATCAAGCCCAGATCGTAGATATTCACTGGAATTTCAGGATCATAGACTTCGCGCAACGCCGCAATAATCGGCTCGCGCAATTCTTCCGCCGTCATCTGTTCGACTGCGACCGCCACATCCTGATCCACCGCATCATCCGGTTCTAATGTCGCTAACGCGGCGGCATCAGCGGCGGATTTGTCAAAAAAGCGGGTAAAACGCGCCAATCTGTTCATTGCAACCTCGCTTCAATCCCAAGGCGCGGACTCAAGCCGCTGCCCAACCTGTTCCGAGAGGTGCTCGCGGAGCGTTTCCGAGTGCAACGTGTGGATAATCTCGTCGGCAAAGCCCAAACACAGCATCCGTCGCGCCAGCGCCGCCGAAATACCGCGTGAACGCAGATAAAACAGTTTTTCTGGCTCAATTTGCCCCACCGTCGTGCCGTGACTGCACTTCACATCGTCGGCGTTGATTTCCAACTGCGGCTTGGTGTCGATCTCGGCCTGCGGCGACAACAGCAGATTTTGATTCGACATCGCCGCGTCGGATTTTTGCGCATCCTTGGCGACCACCACCCGCCCATCAAACACCGCTCGCCCCTTGCCGTAAATAATCCCTTTGAAGGTTTCGCGGCTGGTGCAATTCGGCACGGCGTGATTGACATCCAGATGATAATCAATGCGTTGCTCATCGCCAGCGAGATACAGCCCCCGCAAATCACATTCAGCATGAGCGGCACAAAACTCGGTCAGCAACTCAGTGCGTGACCACCGCGATCCCAACCCCAGATTGACGCTCTGATAACGACTATTTGCGCCCTGCCGCAGCGATAACCCGCTGAGATGAAAGGCATTCTTGCTTTCAGTTTGGAGCCGCTCGTGCGTCAACACCGCGTCGCGTCCCAACTGAATCTCGATCACCGCGTTGGTGCAATACACCGCCGCGCCGAGGCTGACATACCGCTCAACCAGCGTGGCCTGCGCCCCATCACCGAGCACAATGAGATGATGTGGCTGCGCCACGCTCGGCTGATCTAAACCGATAGAAAGATGAATCAATTCAAGTGGTTGCGCCAAAATCGCCGCCCGATCCAGCCGCAGCACCAAGCCGTCATCCAGCCCCGCCACGTTGAGCGCCATAAACAGCGGCAAGGTTGCCGACTCTGCCGGCAGCAAAGCCCGCACCGCGTCGGGATCGTGCGCCAACAGCTCGCGCAAACTGTCAAGGTGAACGCCCGGCGGCAGCGCCTCAGTCGCCGACAATTCCGGCGCATAGCGCCCATTGACAAACACCACGCGCCGACTGTCCAAACCGGCAATCAACACCTCGTCCAAATCATCGGGCTGAAGCGCCGTGATCGTCTCATCAATCGGCACAAAGCCTTGTTCTAAAAGATGATTTAAGCTGGTGTAGCGCCACGCTTCCGCATCCGGCGCAGCAATTTGCGTCTGCACCTGAGCGCGGGCGGCAGCCTGCAACGTCGCCAACCACGCGGGCGCAGCGGGCGCGAGCGGCGGCAACCAACTCATCAATGCGTGATCTGTCATGCCGCCAGCCCTTCCGCGTCAATCCAACCATATCCCGTCGTTTCCAATTCCAAAGCGAGTTCTTTACCGCCGGAACGAATGATTTGCCCTTTTGCTAAAACATGCACGAAATCGGGCTGAATATAATCAAGCAAACGTTGATAATGCGTCACCACAATCATTGACCGTTCGGGGCTGCGTAACGCATTCACACCATCAGCTACAACGCGCAGCGCATCAATATCTAATCCCGAATCCGTTTCATCTAAAATCGCCAATTTTGGTTCCAACAGCGCCATTTGAAAAATCTCATTACGCTTCTTTTCACCACCCGAAAATCCAGCATTCACCGCACGTTTTAATAACGACTCATCGAGATGTAAAATCTTGAGTTTTTCTTTAATGAAACGCAGAAATGATACTGCATCCAACTCTGCCTCACCACGCGCTTTGCGAATGCTATTGAGCGCAGCTTTAAGAAAATAAGTGTTATTCACGCCGGGCAATTCAACCGGATATTGAAACGCGAGAAATAAACCCAAATGCGCTCGTTGTTCTGGCTCCAGCGCCAATAAATCTTGCCCGGCAAACGTCGCACTGCCACCAGTGACCGTATAGCCATCGCGCCCGGAAAGCACATGCGCCAAAGTACTTTTACCGGAACCATTGGGCCCCATGATGGCGTGAATCTCGCCGGGGTTCACCGTCAAATTCAATCCTTGCAAAATCTCTTTTTCACCAACGGTGGCACGCAGGCCATTAACAACTAACATTGATATGCTCCGAATAAAAGACTGGGTGCAACAGTGAATCACGCAATGCGCATTAACCCACCGCACCTTCTAAACTAATGCTCAGGAGCTTCTGCGCTTCAACCGCAAACTCCATTGGCAGTTCATTAAACACTTCCTTGCAAAATCCATTCACGATCATGGAAACCGCATCTTCTTCTGTCAAGCCCCGCGAACGGCAATAAAACAATTGATCGTCACTGATTTTTGAGGTGGTCGCTTCGTGCTCCATATTCGCCGTTGGCGTTCTCACTTCAATATAGGGCACGGTATTCGCAGTGCAGCGATCACCAATTAACAACGAATCACATTGCGTATGATTACGCGCCCCTTCAGCGCGTTGCCCAATGCGCACCAAACCGCGATACGTTTGTTGACCTTCACCCGCTGAAATACCTTTAGAGACAATTGTCGAACGGGTATTTTTACCGATATGAATCATTTTGGTGCCGGTATCGGCTTGCTGGCGTCCTTTTGTCACAGCGACCGAATAGAATTCACCCACCGAACCCTCACCGCGCAATAAACAACTGGGATATTTCCAAGTAATTGCCGAACCCGTTTCCACTTGCGTCCATGAAATTTTAGCGCGAGCGCCCCGACAATCACCACGCTTGGTCACAAAATTATAAATGCCACCTTTTCCTTGTGCATCGCCGGGATACCAATTCTGCACGGTGGAGTATTTCACTTCCGCATCATCCAACACAATCAATTCAACTACCGCTGCATGTAGTTGATTTTCATCACGTTGCGGCGCAGTGCAGCCTTCAAGATATGACACATAAGCGCCCGCTTCGGCCACAATTAAAGTGCGTTCAAATTGTCCAGTATTACGAGCGTTAATCCGAAAATAAGTGCTCAATTCCATTGGACAGCGCACACCTTTGGGCACATAAACAAAGGTGCCATCACTGAATACGGCTGCATTCAATCCCGCGTAAAAATTATCGGTATAGGGCACGACAGAACCGAGATATTTTTGAATGAGATCGGGATAATCATGCACGGCTTCAGAAATTGAACAGAAAATGACGCCCACTTCTGCCAGCGATTTACGAAAGGTGGTGGCAACGGAAACGCTATCAAACACCGCATCAACTGCAATTCCCGCCAATACCTTTTGTTCTTCCAAAGGAATACCGAGCTTTTGATAGGTTTCTAATAATATCGGATCAATCTCATCGAGACTTTTTGGCGCATCTTCTGGACGTTTGGGAGCGGAAAAATAAGAGATCGCTTGAAAATCAATTTTGGGATAATCAATTGCAGCCCAATTCGGTTCGGTCATGGTCAACCAATGCCGATAGGCTTTCAAACGCCATGCCGTCATAAATTCCGGTTCACCCTTGCGCTGCGAAATCGCCCGCACCACTGTTTCATCCAAACCGGGCGGAAAGGTATCAGAGGCTATTTCAGTCGTAAATCCATGTTCATATTCAGATTTAACGAGGTCATTGACGGCTGTGGTGGAGGTCATCGCGCTGTGTGGCTCCGCTGTACTTGAGTTGATTGCTTAGTTTTTAGTATGCGCCCGTTGGCGCTTGAATCAAGGTGATTGCGCACTTGCGTTGCGGCGCTAAAACCGCGCTGTTGTTGCAACACCGCGCCGAATCACCGGGCGAGATGATATGCTGAGTGATGATAAAGTCTCAAAACAATCGCGTGTGTTTTCTGACAAACTGCCGCAGTTATTTCGTCTTTTGCAAACATCGCGCCAAAAAATACCGCCGCCCTATCAATAGAAGCGACGGTAAATGTGTATCACGTCAAGCCGGGACGCAATCGTAATTCAAGAACCAGATTTTTTTGCCTTCTTCTCGGCTTTTTTTTCCTTCATCGTTTTTGTGGCTGGTTTCTTAGTTTCTTTCTTTTTATCTTCGCCTTTGCTCATGTGCAAATCCTCAAGTGACTATTGATGGTAATTCCAACGCTCTCAAGCAAAAAACGATTGTTTATTCCAATAAATTCCTCCCTATTTCAAGGTTGACTTAGCGTGATGTAACGCTTTAATTGGTAGTGAACAACCAGCGCCACTGCCATTCAAAGCGCGAGGATGACAGTCATTTATGCTACAGTTCAAACCTACTTTTTATAGCGGAGAATTTCACTATGTTACACCCTCGTTTGCTCTTTCCCAGCGCAATGATCGCGCTCATCTTTCTCAGTGGCTGTCAAATGTCTGCCGTGAAACAACGGATTGAGCCATTGCTCGCCAAGCTATCACCACGTCCGCCAGCACTGCTGCCAATTGCTGCGCTGGATGCGACCTGCGTGAGTCGTTGTGAGCGGGCGCAAACCCAGTGCGAAAAGCGCCAGCAAATCCGCGAAACCGAGTGTCAACAACAGTTTAATCTCACGCACACGCAGCACAAGGATTGTATTGCCAATCAACAGCCGGGGTGTTTACAAGCAGTTGCTTGTTTGGGTGCGGATTTGAGCCTTTGCAAGACCCAACACCAAGACTGTTTGCGCACTTGTCCACCTCTTAAAACGCCACCGCCAGCCGTCGCTCCGGTCGCCGCACCCGCGCCAGCAGGTTGAGCGATTATTGGCTAGATAACACGCACAGCGGCACCTTCATTTCCGCCGCGCTGAGGCCGCCGTGAACGCCAATCTGCGTGTAGGATTTTTCACTGAGCAAGTGATCGCGGATGACGCGGGTGCCGCGTGGCAACAGGCAATAATCACCCACGCGATCATTAAAATGTGGATGCGCCGCGCCCAAACCGAAATATCCCGCTTCAATCAATGTTTGGCTCGCCACCAGCGTCACCTGCTCACCCAACACTTGCTGACAATACTCCTCAAACTGGCGCACTCGCCCCGCTCGCACATAACAAAACGCAGCGCGGGGTTCGCCGCACAACGGCAGCAACAAACTGTCAGCAAGCTCAGGATGATCCGCCAGCATGATCTGATCGGCAGCAGTGGTGTCGATTTGACCGTGATCGGCGCTCACCAGCAGCACGGTGTTGGTTCCCGCTGCTGCCGTCATCAAGTCGGCAATTTCGCGCTCCAGCGTGTGCAAATGGGCGACGGCGCGGGCGCTGTTGATGCCGTGTTTATGCCCGATGCTGTCAAGCGATGGCCAATAGGCGTACACCAGTTGGCGTGTTTTCCCTCGCGGACGGCGCAGCACCTGCCGCAAGTGGTGAAATAACCCCGCCAGCCCCTCATAACCAATGAGGTCAGCGCGACCGCGATGGGCGAGATTGAAATCAGAGGTGGCGATAAATTGCGGCGTGATAATCACGCTCGGCGTGGTCACTTGGTCAAATAACGATGGCGTTGTGAACAGCAGCGCCGGTTCGACGCCAGCGGCTTGATACGACTGGCCGCCATAACGCGGCTTGCCAGTCAATACAGTCATCACGCAGCCCAGCTCGCGCAAATAAGTGAACCAGCCGGTAATGCCATGTTGCAGCGGCGCAACACCGGTGAGATAGGTGGTGATCGCAGCCGCCGTTGTGGACGGAAAGACGGAAGTCATCACTTGAGCGCAGTGCTGCTGCAAGATGCCCGTCGGCGCGTGTTGCGCCAGCCAGTCCGCGCCGAGACCATCAATCACCAACAGCACCACATTCGTCGCGCTCGCCAACAGTTCTGGTGCCAGCCCAGTCAACAACGGCGCGGTCGCTTGCCCGCCGTGCGCGTGCAAAATGCTGCTCATCAGGTTGACGATGCTGCCGCCCTGATAGTCTGGCGCAGTGTGGGCAGCGATGAACGGAATAGGGGATGGGATTAACATCGACGCTCTCGAACGTGCATGGTACAAATCTTCATCAATTGAACCACCGTTGCAGATGCTTGGTTTTAATCTCGTCGTGGCAAAACGACACAGCTTAGGGTGACGCGAGATCATGGGGACGCTTGACTTGCATGGGGTGCGTATTTTGGTCATTGACGACAGCAAAACGATCCGGCGCACGGCAGAAAATCTGTTGCTCAAAGCCGGCTGCGAGGTCTGCGTGGCTGAAGACGGTTTTGAAGCGTTGGGTAAAATCGTGACGTTTAAGCCGGAATTGGTGTTTGTGGATATTATGATGCCGCGTCTGGACGGGTATCAAACGTGCGCGTTAATTAAAAGTAATCCGGCGCTGCGTCATACGCCAGTGATTCTGTTATCCAGTAAAGATGGTTTATTTGATCGGGCAAAAGGACGTTTAGTTGGTGCGCAGCATTATTTATCCAAACCATTCACAGGTGAAGAATTACTTCAAGCAGTGCAAGGTAATCGAATCAATACCGATACTGATACGCCAACTTCGCTTTGAATTGCGTATTAAAAGCCAAAGCAATGCCAGACTGCGCTGTCAATTTAATTTGTTTACTGCTGAGTTCATTCGTGCGGAATATCATTAGTTTCTTTCCCACGTTTTTATACGTTATGCGCAACGATCATTCCCCACATCGCGCCACTCTTCATTGAATCAGTTTGCAGGCACTCAGAAGATGAAATTGTTACATCCCAATGCGCAAGCATCCGAACAACCTGCTGGCGCTGCGCCCTCAAAAACGGTGTTAGTGGTTGACGATTCGCCCACAGAAACGCGCATCTTGGCAACCTTGCTGACCAAAGCTGGCTATCAGGTGGAGGTCGCTACCAACGGCGAGGAAGGCGTCGCGGCAGCGCGGCGGTTACACCCAGATATGATTTTGATGGATGTCATCATGCCGATTTTGAACGGATTTCAAGCCACGCGGATGCTGCGCAGCGATGCCACCACCGCCGAGATTCCGATCATCATGGTCACAACCAAAGATATGCAGACGGATCGCACTTGGGGGCTGCGGCAGGGGGCGAATGATTATCTCGTCAAACCAGTGGATCGCCAGATGCTGCTGGAGCGGATTCGGCTCCTGCTTGGTGCCTGACGGCGATGGCACGCAGTCACCGCTCACTTGCTGAACTTCAGGCGCTGATCCGCGATCTCGATGCCCGCTGTCGGGCGCGGCTGGCAGTCGCGCCGGATCCCAATACGCCGCTGGATCATTGGATGGCGGTGTTGTTTCTGGTGCGAACCCAACCGTTTTTGACGCCGCTGGCGCAGGTCTCGGAAGTGCTGGAGTTGCCGCGTGATCTCACGCGGGTGCCCGGCACCAAACCGTGGCTGATTGGCATTGCCAATAATCGCGGGGTGTTATTGCCCATTTTTCATCTCGCCGCTTTCATCGAAGGGACGCAAACCACGCCACCGCCGCCGGTGGTGACTGCGTCCAAATTTGACCGCCGCCGCGAGAAACGCAATCGGGAGCGGGTGTTGATCGTCAGGCAAGACGAATTGCCCTGCGGCTTGATTGTGTCGGAAGCGATTGGAATGCGGGCGGTGCCCTTCAATACCCGACTGCCGCTGGTACCAGACGGATTGGGTGCCAGTCAGCCATACGTCGAGGCCTCTTTTTTAGTGGACAATGCGCCGGTGCCGGTGCTGCAACTGGGGCAGTTAATCACTGACCCGTTGTTCAATGCGGCAACGGTGTGAACGCGAGAGAATTTGAGATGGCGAAACTCAAGATGATGGCGGGAAAAACAAGCGGTAACTTTTTGGAAGGCTCGCAGTGGACGGCAATCACGCTGTTATTGGGTGGTTTGCTGTTAGCGGCGCTGGCGTTGTGGAGTTATTTGCAATTAAACGAACGCGATGCTGTCAACACGCGCCACGCGCTCGATGCGGCGGCGCGGCGGGCGCACATTCCGCCGCTGGTGCAGACATTGCGCACTGCCGGACGCGGTGAACGCGAAGAATTGGAACATTTGCGCTCACAGCGGGATCGTTTTGAGAAAGGTTTTGAGGAATTGATCACGCCAGATGCGACCGCAGCGCGGAGCTTGGTGGAACATGCCGCGCAAGCGCAGACCGCGTGGCGGGCGCTCAATGCCAAGGTGGAGCGCGTTCTCAGCGCCAGCGTGGAATTGGTGACGCTGCGCCAGCGTCTGACCACGCTCGATGGTTTGTTGTCTGAGCTGTACAAAACGATGAAACAAGCGGGCACGCGCAGCGTTGCGGATGGCGTGAGTGCGAGTTTGGCGCTGCAAGCCGGGCTGCAAGCGGCGCGTTTGGAACGGATGAGCGCGGCGTTGACGCGATGGCTGGACGGCGGGGCGGCGTCTCAACAGGCGATTGCTGATTTCACGACTAGCCGCGATGAATTTGCGGCGACGTTGGGCACGTTGGCGGATCAATCACGGGCGCGGGCGGCGCTGGATGAAACGGCTCGTGTGCTGACGCAGTTGCGCAGCAGCAGCGAGGATGTGCTGGAAAAAACTCAAGCATTACAGGTAATTATCAACCAAGCGCCCGAAGTGGACACGATCAGCGGTCAATTGGATGCTGCATTGGATGGGTTGGTGGTCGATTACCGCAGTGCCGGGCAATTCGTGCTGCTGTTGGGGCTGACGCTCGGTGCCAATGCGGTGCTGTTGTTTTCAGCCTTTGCGCTGCTGTGTTTTGCATTGCTGATTTTGTTGACGCTGCGGGCGGCGCGGCAGCGTGAGGAGCAATCACGGGCGCAGACGGTGCGCGATGAAGGCGCGATTTTGCGGCTGCTGGATGAAATGGGCGATTTGGCGAATGGTGATTTGACGGTTGAGGCGACGGTGACGGAGGAGAAAACCGGCGCGATTGCGGACGCGATCAATTATGCGATTGAGGCGCTGCGCAGCTTGGTGACGACGATCAATGTCACTGCCAGCCGCGTGTCTAAATCAACCCAAGATAGTCGGGCGATTTCCCAACGTTTGGCGGAAGCCAGCGGTTTGCAGGCGCAGCAGATCACGCAGGCATCGGCGGCGGTGCAGTCGCTGACGATTCAGATTGATGAGGTGGCGCGGAACGCGGGTGAATCGGCGGAGGTGGCGTCGCGGTCGGTGGAAGTGGCGGGGCGGGGAGCGCAGACGGTGCGCGACACGATCACTGGCATGGATGCGATTCGGGAACAAATTCAGGAAACGGCGAAACGGATCAAACGCTTGGGCGATAGCTCGCTGGAAATCGGCAAGAGCGTGGAGTTGATCGACGACATCGCGGATCAAACCAACATTTTGGCGCTCAATGCGGCGATGCAGGCGGCGATGGCGGGTGAAGCCGGGCGTGGGTTTGCGGTGGTGGCGGATGAGGTGCAGCGGCTGGCGGAAAACTCCCGCGATGCCACGAAAAAAATTGAGGTGTTGGTGCGCACGATTCAGGCGGACACCAGCGAGGCGGTCAGTTCGATGGAAGTGAGCATTGCTGGCGTCGTCGAAGGGGCAAATTTGGCGGAAAACGCGGGCGAGGCGTTGCGTGAGATTGAAAATGTGTCGGCGTATATCGCTGATTTGACTAAGCGGATTGCTGATTCTGCGCAGCGGCAGTCGCGCCAATCGGCGGAAATTAACGACACGGTGCAGGCGATTCGTGCCATTACCGAAGAAAACACGGAAGGCACGCGCCGGGCGGCGGATTCGGTGGAGGAGCTGGCGAAGTTGTCGAACGAGTTGCAACGTTCGGTGGCGGGATTCCGGCTGCCGTAGGTGGTTGAGTTGTCAGTGGTCAGTTGTCAGTGAGCACCGGAATCATGGCTGAAAAACAGGTGGTTGAAGGACTGAAGTGGGTCAAGGGCGAGATCGCCGCCACGCTGCGTCCGGTGCGTGATCTGGTTGAGCACGACAGCGGCGGCGCGGTGACGCCGAGCGTGTTGCAGGCGCTTGATCAAGTGCAGGGCGTGTTGCTGGCGCTGCAATTGCCCAGTGCGGCGCGATTGGTGTGGGAGCTGCGAGCGTTGTTGGCTGCGTCCCCGGCGGAGTTGCCGCTAGAAGTGCTGCAACAGGCGTTGATGCAGTTGACTGCGCATCTTGATCGGTTGGATGCGGGCGCAGCAGAACCGCCGTTGCGCTTGGCGGTAATCATCAACGCGCTGCGCACGGCGCGATCTGAAGCGCCGTTATCGACCGCCGAAGTGCTCAATATCGCGTTACAAGCCCATGAATTAGCAGCAGAACCGTTGGCGCAGTTGGTGATGACGGTGCGCAAGGTGCGTCCGCACTATCACCGCCATCTGGTCGAATGGCTGCGCGGTGATCCTGAGCATCGGGTGTTGACGACATTGGGTGAGCTGTTTGGACAAGTGGCGGCAGTGCCGGATGCAGGCGTGGTGAGCGATCTGTTTCAACTGGCGCAACTGTTTACGGTGGCGGTGCGGCAGACGCAGCGGGTGATTGATGCGCCGCTGCGGTCGCTGCTCGGTCATTTGGATCGGGTGTTGAAACCGCTGGCGCAAACGCCGCCGCAGGTGGCGGGGCTGGATGCGCTGGCGCTGATTGAACAATTTTTGAATCTGCTCAACGGGATGGATGTCTCTGGTGCGCAGTTGGCACCGTTCAATTTTCGCTACGGTGCGCCGGCGACGACGGTAGCGGCTGGTGGCGCGGTGACGGCGGAAGTGCTGTTGACGGCATTGAGCCAGTTTTCTGGGTTAAAACAACAGTTTAATCAGATTGCGACGGCTCCCGACCCGGCTGCGCTCGCGGTGATGGCGGGGCAACTGCGGGAGTTGGCGGACACGCTGGAAGGTGCGGCGGTGGCACCGCGTCTGCGTGAGTGCGCAACGCAGGTGGAGCAGTTGCCGGTGACGGATGCGGAGTCGGCGCGTTGGGAAACGGTGGCGATGGAGTTGCTGGAAATTGAGGCGGCGTTGCATCCGCGCTCGGAGCGACAAGTGGCGACGCCGGCGTTGGATTTGTCGGAATTGACGGCGGCGACGCTGCGCGAGGCGGGTTACGAACTGCTGCGGGTCAAGGAGGTGATGCTCAGTTGCCACGATGATGCGGGGGTGGGCGCGGAGTTGGCGACGGTCAAGCCGCATTTATCGAACGTGGCTGGCGCGTTGATGATTTTGGGTGAGCTGGCGGCAGCGCAGTTGGCAAATACGCTCGCGGAGGTGGTGGAGCGGTTGTATGTGCAGCGCGGGCAAGCGCCAGATGACAGTGAATTTGAGCAGTTGGCGGATGCGCTGGCGGCGTTGGAATTGTTCGTTGGTCATTTGCAGGATGCGGTGCCGTTTGGTGACAGTTTGATTGGGCGCGGCAGTGCGGCGTTACGCACGTTGTTGAGCAAACTGCCGCTCGCAGAACCGGCGGTCGAGGTCGCGCCAGCGGCTGATGCGGCTGAAAGTGCGTTGACGTTCGACTGGGAGCCGGAGTTTGAAGCTGCGCCAGCGGTGGTAATCGACCTCGCGCCAGCGGCGATTCCTGCGCCAGCAGTGGCGTTGGAGCTGGATGATGTGCCGGTGCTGCCGGTTGCTCGTGCTGCGGCTGAAACGGGCGATGGTGTTGATGATCCTGAATTTCTTGATATTTTCATGGAAGAGGCGCAGGAGGAAACGACTTCAGCGCAGTTGCAATGTGCGCGTTGGGTTGCTGATCCGACTGATGCGGCGGCGCAGGCGTCGTTGCGGCGCAGTTTCCACACGCTCAAAGGGAGTGGGCGGTTGGTGGGGGCGCTGCAAATTGCAGATTTTGCGCAGGCATTTGAGTTGTTGCTCAATCGGTTGACTGAAGAGCGGATTCCGCCATCGGCAGCGATTTTGGACGCGGTTAATGAGGCGGTGGCGCTGTTACCGACGTTGTTGACGGCGCAGTTGGAGCGGCGGGAGTGTGAGATTCAGCCGTTGGTGGAACGGGCGATGTGGCTGCGGGAAAACGCGGCGGTCAGTGAGGCAGTTAGCAGTGAAGAAGTTGGCAGTTGTCAGTTGGCAGTTGACGAAGAAGTTGGCAGTTGTCAGTTGGCAGTTGTCAGTGATTCCGCTGTTGACGACGCGCCCTCGGCGTTGGAATTGGAACTCGCCGCTCAAGTCACCGATCACGACAGTTTGTTTCTGGCTGATGAAGAGTTATTGCGGATTTTTCAAACCGAGACGCACGATCATCTTGCTGAATTAAAAGCGTTTTTAGCGCAAGCAGCGGCGGGAGCGGCGCAACCAGATCAGACGACGCAGCGGGCGTTGCACACCTTGACGGGCAGTGCGCGGATGGCGGGGATTGATTCGATTGCGGTCGTGAGCAAAGGGTTGGAGCTGTGTTTGAAGCCAGTGCTGGCGGCTGGCGGCAGCGTTGATGCGGCATTGTTGACGTTGCTGGCGCGGGCGGTGGAGGCAATCGCGCTGCGAGTGGATGAGTTGCCAGCGTTGGGAACGGGCGCGGCGTTGCTGGTGGAATTGGGCGCTGA
Organism: Thiocystis violascens; assembly: GCA_020721065.1. Taxonomy (GTDB): domain Bacteria; phylum Pseudomonadota; class Gammaproteobacteria; order Chromatiales; family Chromatiaceae; genus Chromatium; species Chromatium violascens_A. The sequence continues at coordinate 93,015 of DYNM01000010.1, forward strand.
GTTGGAGCGGCGGCTGGAAACGGTTGATGCAGAAGTTGCCAGTTGTCAGTTGCCAGCAGAAGTTGGCAGTTGTCAGTTGGCAGTTGTCAGTGATTTGGCGACCGACGCTGCCGAGGCGCTGCCGTCCGCAGTAGTTGACGACGCACCACTGTCAATCGACCACACAACTGACAACCGACAACCGACAACTGACAACTCTCCCGCGCCTGACAACTTTTTCATGCCCGCCCCCGATCCCGAAATGGCGGGGATTTTTCTCGAAGATGCGCGAGATTTGCTTGATCATCTTGACACCCAGTTTCGCGCTTGGCAGCTCGCGCCGCAGGACATCAGCGCCCTTGATGGCATCAATCGCCTGCTCCACACGCTCAAAGGCAGTGCGCGTCTGACCGGATTGGCGGCAATTGGCGATCTCAGCCACGCGCTGGAAACGCGCTTGAAAGCAGCGACCGAAGATCACGCCATCATTGATGACACGACGTTGGAGCTGGCGCAGCGGGCGGTGGATGCGCTGTCGGTGCAGGTCGATGCCCTCGAACAACATCAACCGATTCCGTGTTTAACCCAGTTGGTTGCGGCGCTGTCCGGTCTGGAAGTCGCCCCGCTCACTGCGCCAGCACCGAGCGCAGCGGCATCTCCCGTCATCGTGACTCCGCAAGCGGTGCAACACGCGCTGGACACCGCTGCCAGCGCCGTGCCCGCCAGCACCCAAATTCGGGTGCGCTCGGATTTGCTCAATCAACTGGTCAACGCCGCTGGCGAAATCAGCATCTATCGCGGTCGTCTCACGCAGCGCAACGGCTTGTTTAACTTCAGTTTAGGGGAACTTGACCAGACTGTTTTCCGCCTCAGCGAACAGTTGCGCCAGCTCGACATCGAAACCCAAACCCAGATCATGCACCGCTTCGAGCGCCAAGGTGACGGCGAGCTGTCCGGCTACGACAGCGCCTTTGATCCGCTTGAATTGGATCGCTTTTCTAAAATTCAGCAGCTTTCTGGCAGCTTGGTGGAAACCGTGAACGATCTGGTCAGCATCCGCGACATGCTGGCCGGTTATCAACGCGAGTTCACCGATTTGCTGACCCAACAGGCGCGGCTCGCCGACGATTTACAAGATGGCTTGCTGCGCACGCGACTGGTGCCATTTGTGCAGGTCGTGCCACGCTTGCAACGGCTGGTGCGCCAAACCGCCGACAGTCTCGGCAAATCCGCGCAGTTGGAAATCATCGGCCCCGAAGTGGAATTAGATCGCACCGTGCTTGATCGCCTCGTCGCCCCGCTGGAACATCTGCTGCGCAACGCCGTCGATCACGGTTTAGAAGACCCCGAAGCGCGGCTGGCATCTGGCAAACCGGCAACCGGACGAGTGACACTGGCGCTGCATCGTGAAGGCAACGACGCCGTGATCAGCCTCAGCGATGACGGTAAAGGCATGAATTTACAAGCCATTCGCCGCAAAGCCATCAGCCTCGGCTTGCTGGCAGCCGACACCGTGTTGCCCGACGACGCCCTGCTCCAATTCATTCTCGAACCCGGCTTCACCACTTCTGAAAAAGTCACGCAGATTTCCGGGCGCGGCGTTGGTTTGGACGTGGTCGCCTCCGAAATCAAAGCCGCCAACGGTTCCATCACTCTCGGCTCCGTTGCCGGCCAAGGCGCTCGCTTCACCATCCGCCTGCCGCTGACGCTGGCGATCATCGAAGCGTTTTTAGTTTCCGCAGGCGACAACATTTACGCCATTCCGCATGGCACGGTTGAGGCTGCGACCCGCATCAGCCGCGAAGAATTGCTGGCCATTTATCGCGGCGAAAACGACCGCTTCACGGTGCGCGAGCAGCACTATCGCGTTGTCTATCTCGGCGGCGTGCTTGATCCAGAGCAACAGCCCGATATTGGCGACCGGCGCTGGCTACCGGTGTTACTGATTCGGCTTGGCGAACAGCGCGTCGCGCTGCACGTTGACACCCTGATTGAAAGCCAACGCATTCTGGTCAAACCGCTCGGCCCGCAACTGGCGCGGGTGCGCTGGTTGAGCGGCGGCACCATTTTGTCGGATGGGCGCGTGGCGCTGATTCTTGACGCGCTGGCGCTGCTACGGTCGGGCGCAGTCGCCACTTATCGCCCGAACGCAACGCTCGCAGCTCCCGCAAAACCGCAAATTTGCGTAATGGTTGTCGATGATTCGCTGACGGTGCGGCGCGTGACCAGCCGGTTATTGCGGCGGCAAAATATGGAAGTATTAACGGCAAAAGATGGAGTTGAGGCGCTCACCTTATTAGATGAAAACCGCCCCGATTTATTATTATTGGATGTAGAAATGCCGCGTATGGATGGCTATGAACTGGCGCGACACATTCGGCGCTCGGAAGCCTTGGTGAATTTACCGATCATTATGATTACCTCCCGCACCAGTGCCAAACATCGTGAATACGCAACGGCATTAGGAGTCAATCGTTATCTCGGCAAACCGTATCAAGAAGTGGAATTGCTTAACGAAATTCACTCGTTATTAGAAGAGCAATCAGCCTCGGCACAGCCAGTATAAAATAGCATCGCCGTGACTGATTGTTATTGCATCAGCTTATTTCATACAGATGCGCACTAAATGCGCATTGGCATGACCACATAAGCCTCATCATCGGCATTGCGACCGCGCCAAATCGAGCTGCTGTTAGCATCTTGAAATTGCACCTGAACCTCATTGCCATCAATCACATTCATCACATCGACGAGATAAGACACATTAAAGCCAATGGCAATGGAATCGCTGGTGTATTCCAATTCAATATCTTCTTCTGCTTCTTCTTGCTCTGGATTCTGCGCCTGCAATTTGAGCGTACCTGGATCAAAATTTAAGCGCACACCTTTATACTTATCATTGGATAAAATTGCAGTACGCGCCAAAGCCCGTTTCAATTCATCCTTCTTCAAAAAAGCGACCTCGCTTAAATTATGAGGAATCACTCGCTCATATTCAGGATAACGCCCATCAATCAACTTCGTCGTCATCGTTAGATTGCCAATCACCATGTGGCAAGATTTCTCGCCTAAAATAATGGTGACATCGCCATCGCTATTGCTCAATTGCCGCCGCAATTCTAAAACCGTCTTACTGGGAATAATCACCTGCCGTGCATCAGTCATATTCACCACCACATCGCTGGTAAACTTGGCTAAACGATGCCCATCAGTCGCAACTACCGTTAACGTCGCCGGATTAAAATCGAGTAAAATGCCATTGAGATAATAGCGCACATCCTGCTGCGCCATAGAAAAAGCGGTTTTATCTAATAGGCGTTTCAACACGGATTCAGTAATCGCAAATTCAAATCCATCCTGCACCGCCGCCATTAACGGGAATTCTGTTGCTGGCAATACTCCAAGCGTGAAACGACTGCGCCCCGAAGTCACCAAACAGCGATCTTCTTTCATACGCAAACGAATTTCAGAACCTTCAGTGAGGCTGCGGCAAATATCAACTAACTTCCGCGCAGGAAGTGTAATTTCACCTGCGGCTTCTAATGCTACCGGCAGCGCAGTTTTCACTTCAATTTCAAGATCACTTCCGGTTAATGTCACCTGATTGTCACTTGCAACCAGATGTAAATTACTCAGAATAGGCAAGGTTTGACGCCGTTCAATAATACCGGTTACTTTTCCTAACGCGGGTAATAGGATTTCCCGATTAACGGTAAATTCCATTGTGTGCTCCACAGCAGAGATGAAATACAATTGTGAGGCAATCAAGATTCACAATGCGAAAGTGAATGACGCCGCACCAACAGCGATATTTTACGCCAAGCACGAAAGACTGTCTAATCTTTTATTGACTTTAGGGCAAAATTTGATTATCTTTCCGCACCTTTTTCTGGTCATCATTGTTTAACCCGTCAACCCTTCATTTTGTTAGGAGTCAATTTCGATGAAACGTACTTTTCAACCCAGCCGCTTAAAACGCGCACGGACACATGGCTTTCGCGCTCGCAGCGCCACGCGCAACGGACTTAAAGTATTAAGTGCCCGCCGCGCTAAAGGTCGCATTCGTTTATCACCGGCCTGAATCTCATTAACCTAACCGGTTTTCCACTCCGCCAGCCTTTTGCGCCGGCGCAGCGTTTGCGTCATACAGCGCAATTCAAGCGCGTTTTTGCACAACCGCTGCGCACCGGAAAAACCGGTTTCGTTATTCTTTCTCGTGTGAATGATATTGGTAGCCCACGTTTAGGTTTAGCAATTTCAAAAAAGTGTGCGCGGCGAGCGGTTGATCGCAATCGGCTTAAGCGCATTGCCCGCGAAAGTTTTCGCCTTCATGCGCATTCCATTCCCGGCGTTGATATTGTTATTCTCTGTGCGCAAGGAGCACTAACAATGTCGAATCAACAGCTTTTTTTGTTATTAACCCGCGCTTGGATAACTATCGGAACGCAATCATGCGTCAATTCCTGATTGTTCCTATTAAACTCTATCAATACCTGATTAGCCCACTCCTTGGCCCGCATTGTCGCTTTTATCCTTCGTGTTCCCAATACGCTATAGAAGCAATTGAGCGTCATGGTATTGGCTATGGCAGTTATTTAGCAATTCGCCGCTTATCACGCTGTCACCCTTGGCATGAAGGCGGTATTGATCCTGTTCCCCACGATAGGCAGACCTCGACTCATGGATAATCAGCGTTTAATTCTGTTTTTTTCACTAGCCGCAGTGCTATTCCTGATTTATGAGTCATGGATACAAGACTACGGACAACCGGTTATAACGCCCACTACTTTAGCGCAACCGCAATCCAATACTGCTAGTTCACCAACAGCATCAATGGAAATTCCTACCACTGCCACGACCGCACTGGTTGCTGATGCGGCTATAGCAGAAACAGCGAATGAAACGCTGATTACGGTAGAAACTGATGTATTGAAATTAGAAATTTCTCCTCGCGGTGGCACGATTCGGAATGCGTGGTTATTGGGTTATGCGATCACACCAGAACATCCCGATGAACATTTGCAACTGTTAAAATCAGTACCACCAAATATGTTTATCACGCAGTCTGGCTTGATTGGAAATGATGCAGAGCTATTGCCGACTCACGAAGCTGTATTTCAAAGTGCGGCGCCTTCCTATCGTCTTGACGCCAATCAAGAGCAGTTAGATGTCATCTTCACTTGGCGTCATGACTCTGGAATTGAAGTACAAAAGCATTATCTGTTTACTCGCGGCAGTTATCTTATTCGCGTACAGCAGGTGGTGACTAATTCTGGCGCAAGCGCATTAACAGCGCGAGAATATAATCAATTACAACGCACCGAATTTAACGATCCCTATCAATCGCGTTTTGTGAATAGCTATACTGGTGGCGTGTATTACAGCCCTGAAGAGAAGTATAAGAAAATCGCATTTGAAGAGATGGCGACTACTAAACTAGATCGTGCTGTCACTGATGGCTGGCTTGCCATGATTCAGCATTATTTCATGGCAGCATGGATTCCGCCTCGCGCTACGCAGGAAACGTTTTATACCAACGTCTTGAATAACTCCCGCTATATCATTGGTAAATACTCGCCGGTAGTCTCAATTGCACCGCAAATGAGTTACACCTTTGAAAACCAATTATTCATTGGTCCTAAACTCCCGGACACACTCGCTGACGTTGCGCCCGGCTTAGATTTAGTCGTGGATTACGGCTGGCTAACAATCATTGCACAACCCATTCACTGGGTGCTCAATGCCATTCATGCGCTAGTTGGTAACTGGGGTTGGGCAATTATTTTTCTAACCATTTTGATTAAACTGGCATTCTATAAGTTGTCGGAAACCAGTTATAAATCAATGGCCAATATGCGCCAATTGACGCCGCGTTTACAGGCATTGAAAGATCGCTATGGCGATGATAAACAACGCTTGAATCAAGCCATGATGGAGATGTACAAAACCGAGAAAATCAATCCACTCGGTGGTTGCTTGCCTATTCTGATTCAGATTCCAGTGTTTATTGCACTGTATTGGGTGCTTTTAGAAAGTGTAGAAATGCGGCAAGCGCCCTTTATGTTGTGGCTCAATAATCTATCGGCACCAGATCAATACTTTGTATTGCCGTTGATTATGGGTGTGTCGATGTTTGTACAGCAAAAACTCAATCCCGCGCCGCCTGATCCTATTCAAGCGAAGGTAATGATGAGTTTGCCTTTTGTATTCACGGTTTTCTTTGCGTTTTTCCCTTCTGGCTTGGTATTGTATTGGACTGTGAATAACTTGTTGTCTATTGCGCAACAATGGCATATCACCCGCAACATTGAACAAGCGGCTGCAAAACATAAACGTTAATAGCGGCGTCAGTTTATTCATGTCTCCTGAGACGATTGCTGCAATTGCAACGCCGCCCGGTATGGGTGGCGTTGGTATTGTGCGGGTGAGCGGCGCTTTAGCTCCGGTCATTGCCCAAGCAATCACACAACGGCAATTAACGCCGCGCACTGCGCACGTTGCGACCTTTCGTGATGACACCGGCGCTTTTATTGATGCGGGCATCGCACTTTTCTTTCCCGCTCCGCGCTCATTTACCGGTGAAGATGTATTGGAATTACAAGGGCACGGTGGCACCGTCGTACTTGATTTAATTCTGCAACGCTGTATTGAATTGGGAGCGCGGTTGGCGCAGCCGGGTGAATTCACTCAACGCGCTTATTTGAATGGTAAGCTCGATTTAGCGCAGGCAGAAGCCGTTGCTGATCTTATTGAAAGCTCGACTGCTTTAGCGGCACGACTTGCTGGACAAAGTTTGCAAGGTGTCTTTTCACGACGCATTGATGAATTGATTGCGGCAGTGACGCAGTTGCGTATTTTAATAGAAGCAACGCTGGATTTTCCAGAAGAAGAGATTGATGCCGTCACGACAACTTCTATTCAACAGCAATTGCAGCAGCTCGTGCTTGCGACGCAGCGCATTATTCAAGATGCGCAGCACGGGCAAGTCATTCGAGATGGATTAACGGTGGTGATTGCTGGGGTGCCGAATGTTGGCAAATCAACGTTATTAAATGCGTTGTCGGGAGTGGATGCGGCAATTGTAACTGCTGTGCCGGGCACTACCCGCGATGTCTTAAAATTAGATATTCAAGTCGATGGTTTGCCAATTCGGATTATTGATACTGCTGGATTGCGAGACACCGATGATTTAATTGAAAGCGAAGGCGTGCGCCGTGCGCAGGAACAATTAACTCACGCAGATTTAATTTTGTGGGTCGTTGATGCCAGCCAGCCTATTCAAGCATTGCCGCCAGCGCATTTGGCGCTCAATTGTCCAATCACGCGAGTATTAAATAAAATTGATCTTTTAGGATTGCCGCCAAGTTTGATGACCACGCCAACTGGCGCTGAGTTGTCATTAGCTGCGGCAACTGGTGCGGGCATTGATTTATTGCGGACTCATTTGAAAAACTGCGCGGGCGTCAATACCGGAACTGAAGGGGCGTTTATTGCGCGGCGGCGTCATTTGGATGCGTTGCAACGTGGATTGATGTCGCTAGAAACGGCAATGACTGTATTGCAGCAGCAGGCAGGAATTGAATTGATTGCTGAAGAATTATTGCAAGCGCAGCAGCATTTTGGCGAAATTACTGGTCAGGTGAGTTCGGATGAATTGTTGGGGCGCATTTTTTCCAATTTTTGTATTGGAAAATAATGCGCAGCGTTTTAATTTAAGTGTCAGTTGCTTGTCGCCGCCGTTTGGGTTTAGGCACTTGCGCTCGCCGGGGTGCGGCAGTGAAGGTCGCCAAAATCGGCGTACTCGGCGGTGCGCCGGGCACTGGGCTGGTGAGCGCCGCCGGTTCGCGTTGATAGTAGGAACTGAAGCGGCGCGGCGGTAACGACAGCGGCGCTGCAACGGGCGGTGCAGAGTCTTCTGGCTGCGCGGCGATGAGCGGAAGCGGAATGGGCACGGGACGCGGTTTGTCCACCCGACGCGGCGCTGGCGCTGCATTCCGAGCGTCGCGCCGCTCTTCCCGATCATCGCGGTCTGGACGCAGCCGACTGTGCGGGTCAACCTCGGCAAGTTGGCTGGATTCGACCGGTAAAATAGGGATTTTAGCGTCGATAAACGCTTCAATATCGGGCAAATAAAAGGCGTAGGTTTCGCACACGAACCCAATCGCTTCACCCGCCGCGCCAGCGCGTGCCGTGCGCCCGATCCGGTGAACGTAATCTTCCGGGTCTTCGGGCAGATCGTAGTTGACGACGTGGGTAACATCGGGAATGTGCAGCCCGCGAGCGGCGACATCGGTGCCGACCAGCACTGGCAAGGTGCCATCCGTGAAATCGCGCAGTAATTGCAAGCGTTTGTTTTGCGGCACATCGCCTGACAGCACGGCAGTATTGATGCCGTTGCCTTGCAAATAGCCCCACACGCGATCAGCCTCACGTTTGGTGTTGACAAAAACCATGATGCGAGCATCCGTCCAACTGCGCACCAGCCCGAGCAGCAGCGGAATTTTGTCGGCGTTGGCGGTCATATAACACCACTGGCGCACGCGCTCGGCCGTGATCGTGTCGGTGGCGATCTTGACCAGTTGCGGGTGATTCATGTGTTCATACGCCAGCTCGGTGACGCGATACGACAGCGTGGCAGAAAACAGCAGCCCTAACCGCGCTTCCGGTGGTGGCATCCGCCGCAGTAAAAAGCGAATGTCTTTGATAAAACCCAGATCAAACATGCGGTCGGCTTCGTCGAGCACGACAGCTTCAATCGCTTGAAGATCAAAGATTTTTTGTTTGAGATAATCAATCAGTCGCCCCGGCGTTCCGATTAACAGATCAACCCCGGCGGCGAGTTCGTCGCGCTGCTGTTGATAGCCGGTGCCGCCATACACCAATCCGGCGCGGAGTCCGGTGTGGGCGGCGAGCAGTAGGGTGTCGCGGTGAATTTGTACGGCCAGCTCGCGGGTCGGTGCGACGATCAAGGCGCGAGGTTGACCGCTGAGATGCGGCACAGGTGGCGTGGTCAGGAGGCGCTGCATGACGACGACTAAAAAGGCAGCGGTTTTGCCGGTGCCGGTTTGGGCTTGACCGGCGACATCGCGTCCGGCGAGCGCCAGCGGCAAGGTTTCAGCTTGAATCGGGGTGCAATGGGTAAAACCAGCGGCTGCGAGTCCGCTGAGAATGCGCGGATCAAGGTCGAACTCGTCAAAACGCTGGGTCGTGAGATGGGTGGTTGTCATTGGAGTGAGTCACGGATGACGAACGACCCGCCAACGAGTCGCAGAGTGAAGAGAAGCGCCTGACCTTTGCGACAATCGTGCGCTGTTTGTTCAGGTGTACACATTTTGCTTTTAGCCTCTCAATGAAATGCCGGACTTTCCCTGCAGTCAGCTCTTACGAGCGCACCCGAAGGTGTCAAGGTTGCCGCTCCTTATCCAGAACCAGCACATCATTCGAGTTCATTTCTGAACGATCTCCCATTGCTGGGGTAATGTTTGCCTCGGCAAGGTTGAAAAGGCTTGCCATATCAGGAGCACACGCAGCAGATAACCCTATTACTGCGTTCCTTAAATCCTGATGAAAGCGGCAACCGCTGGCGTTCACAGCTGCATTTCTTGACCTTCCCAACGGAGTCCACGAAGGACTGAGCCTGCACCTGTCGTGAACCATCGTCAGCGATGGTTAGGGTTTGCGAAAGGGTCAATGCTTGCAAATTGTCTACGCTTTGGATCAAATAGCATCTTACTTAAGCGCCGCAT